>NZ_AP026561.1 GCF_025997855.1 Deinococcus aetherius | reverse complement strand
ACCGGCCCACTCGACAGCAGGAACGCAGCCAATTAGGCTTCAAGCGACGACGCCGGACCCAGGAACTCCTCGCTCTGCACGCCCGAGTCTCCAATCTTCACCAGCACACCCGCACCACCATGCCCGCCCAAAAGCGACGAAGTTACCTGAAGGGTGCGCTGCACGTTTGGGATCAGGTCGTGCAGTGGGCGGCCTGACGTTCAGGTGGTCCGTCAGCAAGGTCGGCTTGCACCTCGTTAACTTGCCAGAACCGCGCGAAGAGGCACTGAATTTGATGCACCAAGTTCATAGGGTCTCGCGGGTGACGGCGAGTGGGAATCGGTACCCAGGATACTTCTGACCACTCAGCACTACGTCACCCTATCCCAATAGCTTGCCACAACCCCCCAGACAGAGGCCCTCGCTTGACAGGCCCCAGCTCCCCCGATACAGTTGGGTTAACGCTAATCCATAGATATCGCTGGTTCTGGTCGCCGATACCTTCGGAAGGATTAACGTTAATCCTCGACAATTCGGCTGGTCTAGCGATTGAAAGGAGGGTATGAGAAAGGCCGTCACCGTCACCGATGTCGCCCGACACGCGGGCGTCTCTGCCATGACCGTTTCCAAAGCGCTCAACGGCCGCGACCGAATCTCTGAGGAGACGCGGGCGCGGGTGCTGGCGGCGGCGAGTGAACTCGGTTACGTGGCGAATGCCGCGGCGCGCAGCCTGCGGGGCGGACGCACGGACCTTCTGGGCCTGCTCGTGCAGGACCTCAGCAACCAGTATTTCGCCGAGATCGTGCGCGGGGCCAGCGAGGCCATCCGCGAGCGCGGCCTCGACCTCGTGCTCTACACCTCCTCCAACGACCCCGAGCGCGAGCGGCAGCGCGTCGCCACCCTGTCCAGCGGTGTGTCGGACGGCCTGATCATCGTGGCGCCGCACGGCTCGCCGGGGCTGCTGGAACAGCTTCAGCACAGCCGCGTGCCCGTCGTCCTCATCAACGCCTGGAATGTGGACGACTTGCCAACCGTCAACCCCGAGAACCGGCTCGGCGCCCGGGCGGCCACCGAACACCTGCTCGCCCTGGGCCACCGCCGCATCGGGTTCGTGACGGGCCGCCCGGACTCGCCGCTCAGCCCCGAGCGCCCCGACGGCGTGATGCGCCTGCAGGGCTACCGGGAAGCGCTCGTGGCGGCGGGTGTCGCCTTCGACCCGACCCTTCTCCACCCCGGCGGCCTGCACCTGCCGCTGGGACGTGAGGCGGGACACGACCTGCTGGCCCTGCCCGACCCGCCCACCGCCATCTTCGCCGCCAACGACTTCTGCGCCTTCGGCGTGATCGAGGCCGCCCGCGAGCGCGGCCTGCGGGTGCCCGAGGACCTGTCGGTCGTGGGCTTCGACGACGTGCCGATGGCCGGGCAGGTCCAGCCCGCCCTGACCACCGTCCACCACCCCCTGCACGACCTGGGCCACCGGGCGGCCACCCTGCTGCTCGACCTGCTCGCCGACCACGCGCCCGAGCGCCACGTCGAGCTGCCCAGCCGCCTGATCGTGCGGGACTCGACCGCCCCGCCCGCCTGAGCCACCCGACCGTCTCACTCCCCCACCGCCTGCCCCGCGCAAGGAGGATGTCCATGTCCTATGCCCGCTTTGCCCGTCCCGCCCTCGCCCTGAGCGCCGCCCTGCTCGTCGGCCACGCCTCCCCGCAGGCGCAACGGCCCGTCGTCCTCAAGCTGTGGCACAACCGCATCGCCTCCAGCGAGTCCTTTCAGAAGGAGATCGCCGCCTTCGAAAAGGCGAACCCCGGCATCAAGGTCGAGATCACGCCCACCTCGGGTCAGCAGTACACCCAGGTCGTCAACCTCGCCTTCAAGAGCAATAACGCCCCCGACGTGTTCGTGATTCCCACCGACGGCGGCGTGACCATCCAGGACGCCATCGACAGTGGCTGGCTGCTGCCCCTGAACAAGTGGGCGACGAAGGGCTGGCAGGCCACCTTCCCCGCGGGGTCCTTTGCCGAGGGCATCAACGTCTTCGACGGCAAGGTGTACTCCGCGCCGTGGGCCTCCAACGCCGCCAACTACCTCGCCCTGTACATCAACAACAAGGTCTTCCGCGACGCGGGCCTGGTGGACAGGAACGGCAAGGTCCTGGTGCCCCGGACGTGGGCCGAGCAGCGCAAGTTCGCCCAGCAGATCGTGCAGCGCACCGGCGGCAAGGCCTACGGGCTGGGTTTCGGGGCCAAGCAGGGCGACTACGTCATGAACATTCAGATGCAGAGCCTGCGCGCCTCGGGGGTGCCCGCGCCCGGCAACACCGACCTCGGCTACTACTACTTCAACTACAAGACGGGCCGCTTCGAGTTCGCCACCAATCCCCTCTTCCGGCAGTGGTTCGAACACTGGATCGACATGAAGCAGGACGGCAGCATTCTGCCTCAGTCGGTCAGCCTCAACGACGAGCAGATTCGCCCGGTCTTCGCGGAGGGCAAGTTCGGCATGTACGTCAACGGCGGCTGGGTCGTGCCGTCCCTCAAGCAGACCAACCCCGGCTTCGAGGATTACACCGTCGCGCCGCTGCCCGTGCGCGGTGGGCCGTCCTCCACCGCGTACTACCGCACCATCCCCGCGAGCTTCGAGCTGGGGGTCTCCAGCAAGACGGGGCACCCCGAGGAGGCCTGGAAGCTGTTCTCGTTCCTGAACTCGCGCGCCTCCGCCAACCGTTGGGTGAGCTACGGCGAAGCCGTGCGCGTGTGGCCCGAGACGGCCAAGCTCGCCAAGGGACGCGCTGGCGATGTGGCCCGCGTGCTGGTGTCCCAGGGGCGGGTCGCGCCCGCCTTCAACGCCCTGCGCCCCGGGCTCGCCGACGTGAAGTTCCAGGAGCCGACGCCCAACATCGAGTACTACGTGCTCGCGGCCTACACGGGGCAGCTCAAGAAGAGCGACCTGCCGAACGTGCTGAAGGACCTGGAGAACCGTTACAACCAGGCGCTCGACGACGCCATCGCCACAGCACGCAAGGGCGGCAGCAAGGTCACGCGGGCCGACTTCGCCTTCCCGAACTGGGACCCCGGCAAGGACCAGGCCACGGTGAAATGAGGGCCAAGGGCGTCCCCGCGGCGCCCCTCCCCCGGAAGAGGTGCATGTGTCCACTCCCGCCCGTCCCACCAACCACATGACCGCCTCCCGCGGGCGTGAGCGCCGCCCCGGCCTGGGGTCCCGCCTCGTCGCCGCCCGCTGGTCGTACCTGCTGCTCGCGCCCGCGGTGCTCCTCGTCCTCGCCTTCGTGGTGTACCCGCTCGTCGCCTCGTATCCGTACACCCTCTACAACTGGAACGGCGTGGGCACCCCCAGCGCCTACGTGGGGCTGGAGAACTTCCGGCGGGTGGCGCAGGACTCCTTCTTCTGGGCGGCGTTCCGGCACACCTTCCTGTACGTCCTCGCGGTCGTGCCGCTGCAACTGCTGCTCTCGCTGATTCTCGCCCTCGTGCTCAACAACCCGAAGCTGCGGGGGCGCAACCTCTACCGGGCGCTGTTCTTCAGCCCGGCCGTCACCTCGCAGCTCGTGATGGGCATCGTGATCGGCTTCATCTTCACCGGGATCAGCGAGCCGCTCAGCCGCGGGTTGCAGTCGCTCGGCCTGCTGCAACGGGGAGAACTCCTCAGCCTGCTCTCCGACCCCCGCACGGCGCTGTGGATGATCGCCCTCGTCGGCGTGTGGCACGGCATCGGCTACAACATGGTGTACTTCCTGGCCGCGCTCCAGGGCATCCCGCAGGAGCTGTACGAGGCGGCCCGCATCGACGGCGCCTCGCCGAGGCAGGAATTCTTCCGCATCACCCTGCCGATGCTGCGCGCCCCGGGCGTGGTGATCGTGTTCCTCGCCGTCATGGGCGCTCTCGGCGTGTTCGAGCTGGTGGTGGCCCTCAGCGGCCTGGGCGCGACGAGCCTCCTGTCCGGCACCGAGGTCGTGAGCACCTACATCTACCGCAACGCCTTCGGGACGCAAAGCGCCAACGTGGGCTTCGCCTCCGCCGCCGCGCTGTTCATGGGCCTCCTCACCATCGTCCTCTCGGTCGCGCAACTCCTCGCCTACCGCGCCCTGGGCGTCCGGCGCCCCGGCCTGGAAACGGAGGTTCGGCTGTGACGACCCTGCCCGCGCCCCGCGCACGCCGCGCCCCGTTCTCGTTCGCCCGCTTCCGGGGCATCCTCACCCACCTCGTCCTGTTGGCGGTCGGTGCCTTTTACATCTTCCCCTTCCTGTGGATGGTCGGCAGTTCCCTCAAGACCTCGGGCGAGTTCTTCACCGGCGGCCTGAGCATCCTCCCCGCCGCACCGCAGTGGCACAACTACGCGGACGCCTGGAGCAAGGGGAACTTCGGCACGTACTTCTTCAACACGGTGCTGTTCGCGCTGGGCTCGACCGCCTTGCTGATCCTGCTGTCCTCGGCGGCGGGGTACGTGCTGGCGCGCACGAACTTCCCGGGGCGTCCGGCCGTCATCGGCGTCATGCTGGCGCTGTTCTTCATCCCGGGCGGGTACACCATCCTGCCGCTGTTCGACCTCGTGTCGCGGCTGGGGCTGCTCAATACGCTCTGGTCGGTCATCATCGTCGTCACCGCGGGCTCGATCATCTACAACACCATCCTCTTCAGCGGGTACTTCACGACGCTGCCGAAGGAACTGGAGGAGGCGGCCACGATGGACGGCGCGAGCCTGCCGCGCACCTTCTGGTCGGTCGCTCTGCCGCAGGCGACGCCGATGATCGCTACGGTGGGCCTCTTCCACTTCATGTACTCGTGGAACTCGTTTTTCATCCCGCTGGTGTTCACCATCGGCAACCCCAAGCTGCGGACGCTCGCGGTGGGCCTGCAAGCCTTTATCGGGGAGAACCAGACCCAGTGGACGTGGATCGCGGCGGGGGCCGTCATCACCATCCTGCCGATCATGCTGCTGTTCTTCTTCCTGCAACGCTACTTCGTGGATGCCATCGCCGGGGCCGTGAAGGGCTGAAACCCGCGCCCCCCACGTTCTCCCGTCACCCCCGATCCCACCATGTCTTGCACAGCCAGCCCCCAGCGGGCTGGAGGGGAGTCCTGTCATGTCGAAACGCACCACACCCGCCCTGACGCTGCTCACGCTCGCCCTCACCGCCTGCGGGCAACCCGCCCAGTCCGGCGAAACCTCTGCCCCTACCCTGCACACCCAGGCTGCGGTCACGGCCAACGTGTACGTCGATTGGGGCGAGACCCGGGGCACCATCACGAACGAGCTGTACGGGGTGGGGCTGTACGGCGGGGTCGCGCCCTCGGTTGCCACGCAGCCCACGTACAAGACGAACCTCAGCTATTTCAAACCCGGCCTGGTGCGTTTTCACTACAACGACCTCATCAACGACTCGGCCACCGACCCGCGCGGCTGGGTGGACGTGGCGAACCGCCGCTGGGATGAGGCTCGCATCAAGACGGTGATGGACGCCATTGACTCGTTGAATTCAGGCACGTACGAGTACTACAAGCCCGCCAAGCTGGTGAACATCCCCCGCTGGCCCGCCTGGATGAAGACGTACACGTATACCTCCGGCGGCCACAGCGAGACGTTGCTCGACCCCAGCGAGTTCGACAACTACGCGGCCTTCTGCGCGCAATTGGCGACGATCCTCAAGAACCAGGGCCGCAACGTCAAGTACTACACCCCGACGAACGAGCTGGACTCCCGGTACTACGTGCCCTATTTGAATGGGGGAGACAAGCTCGACGAACTCATCACGCTCCACAACAAGGTTGCGGCGGCAATTCGGGCCGCGGACCCGAACGCGAAGATCGGCGGCCTGGAGTTCGCGCGGGGCGACCTGACGGACGGGGTGCGGCGCTTCATCCGCGGCACGAAGGGCTCCCTTGACGTGGTGATGTACCACTTCTACGCGAACGATGACCCTTACGCCGCCGACGCCGACGTGTACAACCGCACGCAGGACGCCGCGCGGCACGGGCAGGACATCGTGAACATCGTGCGGCAGGAGGGGCTGAATCTCCCCGTGATGGACACCGAGTTCAACATCAACTACGCCGGGCGCCAGGACTACAAGATGACCCTCTCGCAGGGGGCGGTGTACGACGCCCTCGTCTTCATCGGCGCGGCCAACACCGGGCAGGTGGGCACCGCCGCCTGGAACGACCGCGACGGCTACTACGGCAAGCTGAACAACGACGACGGCACCAACTCCATCCGCGTCGGCGCGCACAACCTCCAGATGTTCAACACCTTCATGACGGGCCAGCGCGTGACGAGCACCTCCGACAACGGCGCGTTGGTCACGCTCGCCACCACTTCGGCGGGGCGCAAGTCGATGGCGCTGGTGAACCGCTCGAGCACGGCCCAGACGGTGAAGGTGAACTTCTCGTCGTTGTGGAGCACGACCGCGACCTGGAACCGGTATGTGGTCGCGCCGGACCCCAGGTACTACTACACGGGCACGCTGAGCACCGCCGACCTGCAAAACGGCAACCTGACCGTGGAGCCGAACTCAGTCACGGTGCTGACGGTCGCCGACAGCGCGGCGGTCACCTCCACCAGCCGCGAACTCTCCCGCACCGGTTGGACGGCCAGCGCGTCCGGCAGCGGGGCCGGGGAGGGGCCTGCGAACGCCCTCGACGGCAGCGTGACGACCCGTTGGTCCACGGGGGCGCCGCAGGCGAACGGGCAGTGGTTCCAGGTGGACTTCGGGAGCGCCAAGACGTTCGACCGGGTGATCCTCGACGCCAACAACTCGCTGACCGACTTCCCCCGCCGCTACGAGGTGTACGCCTCCAACGACCCGGCCAACCTCGGCATGCCCCTCGTCACCGGCCCCGGCATCGCGGTGAGCGGCAGCGCGTACGGCACGGGTGGAGGTTTCGCGGGGGCGCCCACCATCATCACCTTCGCCCCGAAGACGGCCCGCTACCTCCGCATCGTGCAAAAGGGCTGCTGCACCCCCGGCTCGAACTGGTGGGGCATCAACGACCTGCGCGTTTACAGCCACTGAGCACAGTTTCCAAAGCTTCACGTCCCCGAATCCGCTCCTCTCCCAAGACCGCACCCGGCCCTATCCAGGAGCACTTATGCGTCAACACCACCGCACGCACACCTCCGCCGCCCTCCTCGCCCTGACCGGCCTGCTCCTCGCGGGCTGCGGGCAGAACGCCTCGCCCACGACGCGGGCCGCCCCCACCTCCCTGAGCACCCAGGCAGTTTCCACCACCGCGTGGCAGGACGCCGACATCGGCAACACCGGCGCCGCGGGGAGCTTCACCCAGGAGGGCGACACCATCCGCGTAACGGGAGCGGGCGACGAGATCGGCGGGGGTTACGACCAGTTCCACTTCACCTACCAGGCGCTGGAGGGCGACGGCGTGATCGTGGCGCGGGTGGCGGACATCGCCAGCGCCAATGCCGGGACCAAGGCCGCGGTCGTGATACGCGAGACGCTGGACGGCTGGCCCCCGGCGCGCGAGACGATCATGGGCTTCTCGGGGGCGAACGGCGCCTTTTTCGCCGCGCGGACCGAGCCCCAGGGCTTTGCCAACGTCACCGCGAATGGCGCGGCGCTCCCCGGCTGGGTGAAGCTTGAACGCCGGGGCAACGTGTTCACCGGCTTCACCTCGGTGGACGGGCAGACGTGGCAGCAGGCCGGGAGCGCGACGGTCGGCATGGGGAGCAAGCTGTACGTGGGCCTCGCGGGCGGCGGCGAGACCTTCGGCAAGCTCGCCACCTCGACCTTCGACCACGTGAGCGTGGCGACCATCGACCCGCCGCCCGTGAACGTCAGCGTGAACTGGGATCAGACCCTCTTCCGCACCTCGCCCCTGGGCTACGGCCTGAACGGCTTCAAGGCCTTTGACCCCCAGAACGCGGCGAGCGCGAAGTACAACGAGAACCTGCGCTACATGAACCCCGGCATCCTGCGCTACCACAGCATGGAGATGATGGGCGACTCGGGGACCACGCCCAACGGCTGGATCGATACCGCCAACAGGCGCTGGGACGCCGAGAAGATCAACACGGCGCTGAAGAACCTCGGGGCCGACCCGGTGCGCCTCATCAACATCCCCACCTGGCCGAGCTGGATGGATACGGACAAGGACGACCTCCTGGACCCCGGCATGGAGGACGCCTTCGCCAACTTCTGCGCGGACCTCGTGCGGATCGTGAACGTGCAGGGGCGCAACCGGGTGATGTACTGGGAGCCCACGAACGAGCGCGACGACGTGTACTTCGTGCGGCCCACCAATGCCGGGCAGCCCGACCGCCTGAACGACCTCATCGACATCTACAACCGGGCGGCCCGCGCGATGAAGGCGGTGGACCCGCACATCCAGGTCGGCGGGCCCGCCTTCGCCCGCGCGGACCTCTACCCGCAGGTGCGGCGCTTTATCGCGGGCACGCTGAACGTCGACCGGGAGCGGGGCCGCCCGGTGAGCACCCTCGATTTTCTGAGCATCCACGGGTACGCGAGCGGCGACCCCACCGAGTCCGACGCGGCGATCTATAACCGCATCTACAACCCGACCGACAGCACCGTGAACTCGCTGAGCAAGCACGTGGCCGACATCCGCGCCATGTTGGACGAGGCGAACGGGCGGCGTATCCCGCTGTGGATGGACGAGTACAACATCAGTTGGGCGTGGTGGACGGGCGAGGAGCGCATGCACAACAATAAGGGCGCGGTGTTCGACGCCCTGGCGATGGTGTACCTGACCGGCGCGGGCGCCGACTCCACGATGGCCTGGAACGAGAAGGACGGCGCCTATGGCAAGACCGACGAGAACGACGCGCTGCGGCCAAGCGCCCACCTCTTCCACCTGATGAACCGCTACATGCTCGGGAGGCGGGTCGCGGCGCAGAGCGCGGACGAGTCGGCGGTCGCCGTCGCCGCCGTGAGGGGCGAGCGCGGGGAGCGGGCGTACCTGCTGATCAACCGCTCGGGCGCCCGGCAGGGGGTCGTGACGACCTTCCAGGGGTGGCGCCCCGACGGCCGCCGGAGCACCCTCGACCGCTACGAGATCTCGGCGGACGGGTTCACGAAGGGCACCATGGCCTGGAGCGACGTGGCCGCCGGGAACCTGCGCCTGCCGCCCAACTCGGTCACGCTGATTGTCGAGGGCAAGTAACAGGGCAGGAGGGACGCCCCTTTACACGTTGGGCCGCCCTCCCCGCACGAGGGTGACGTGCTGACCACGCCCCGGGAGGACTTTTGACGCACATCATGGACGACGCCCACACTTCCTCACCCCTGGCCTTCCCCCCGGGCTTCACCTGGGGGGCCGCCACCTCGGCCTACCAGATCGAGGGCGCCTGGGACGAGGACGGCAAGGGGCCGAGCATCTGGGACACCTTCGCCCACATGCCGGGCCGCGTGGCGGGCGGGGACAAGGGCGACGTGGCCTGCGACCACTACCACCGCTGGGAGGAGGACCTGGACCTGATCGCGGGGCTCAACCGCGACAGCGCCGAGTGGTTCGCCGACTACGCGCGGGTGGTGGTGGACCGGCTGTCCGACCGCGTGTCGCACTGGATGACCTTGAACGAGCCGCAGTGCTTCGTGGGCCTGGGACACCGCACCGGGCAGCACGCACCTGGAGACCAGTACGACTGGGAGCGGGTGCTGCGGGTCGGGCACCACGCGCTGCTCGCCCACGGCCGGGCCGTGCAGGTGATCCGCTCACATGCGAGGACGCCCAGCACCGTGGGCTACGCGCCGGTCGGCGTGGTGCGGATCCCCGCCTCCGGGCGGCCGGAGGACCTGGAGGCGGGGATCCGGCACATGTTCAGCGTGCCCAAGGGCGACTCCTGGAACAACACCTGGTGGCTCGACCCGGTGCTGCGCGGGCAGTACCCCGAAGACGGCATGGACGCCTTTGACGGCGCGCGTCCACCCGTCCAGCCGGGTGACTTCGAGATCATGAACCAGCCGCTCGACTTCCTGGGCGCCAACATCGACAACGGCCAGACCATCCGCGCGGGCGAGGACGGCGTTCCCCAGGACGTGCCGCACCCGCAGGGCATCGGGCGCAACCTGTATGCCTGGCCGGTGACGCCCGCCTCCCTGTACTGGGGCCGGCGCCTGCTGCAAGAGCGCTACGGCCTGCCCATCGTCGTGACCGAGAACGGCACCAGCACGGGCGACTGGGTGAACCTGGACGGCCAGGTGCGCGACTTCGCCCGCATCGACTTCCTGCGACGCTACCTGCTGGAACTGCGCCGGGCCATGGCCGACGGCGTGGACGTGCGCGCGTACTTCCACTGGTCGTGGATGGACAACTTCGAGTGGCAGGAGGGCTACAAGCAGCGCTTCGGCCTCGTGCATGTGGATTACGCCACCCAGAAGCGCACCCCCAAGGCGAGCGCGGCGTGGTATGCACGGGTCATGGAGACGGGCGGCGCGAGTCTGGATGAAGCGGTGAGCCTCTGATGGCCCTGTTCGACCTGCCCCTGGAAACGCTGCGGACGTACGCCCCCCCTGTTCACGAGCCCGCCAACTTCGACGCCTTCTGGCGCGGGACGCTGGAGGAGGCGCGCGCCTTCCCGCTGGACGCCCGCTTCGAGGAGGTGGACTTCGGCCTGCGCTCTCTGAACACCTTTGACGTGACCTTCCGGGGCTCCGGCGGGCAGCCGGTCAAGGGGTGGCTCCTGCGGCCCAGGAACGCCGGGGGCGACCTGCCCTGTGTGGTGGAGTTCATCGGCTATGGCGGCGGGCGGGGTCTTCCCACCGACTGGCTCACCTACGCCTCGGCGGGGTACGCGCACCTCGTCATGGACACCCGCGGGCAGGGTAGTGTGTGGCGCCGGGGCGACACGCCCGACCTCGCGCCGGATGGGGACAACCCCCAGTACCCAGGTTTCCTCACCCGCGGGGTGCGCAGTCCGCAGACGTACTACTACCGCCGGGTCTTCACGGACGCTGTGCGGGCAGTGGCGGCGGCGCGCGCTGCTCCCGGGGTGGACGCCACAAGGGTCGCCGTGGCGGGGGGCAGTCAGGGCGGCGGCATCTCCCTGGCGGTGGCCGGACTCGTGCCGGACCTCGCGGGCGTGCTTCCCGACGTGCCCTTCCTGTGCCATTTCCGCCGCGCCTCCGAAATCACCAACGCCGCACCCTACAACGAGGTGGCGGGCTACTTGCGAGTTCACCGGGACGCGGTGGAGGAGGTGTTCGGCACGCTCGCCTACTTCGACGGGGTGAGTTTTGCGTCACGCATCCACGCACCCGCCCTCTTCTCGGTCGGCCTGATGGACGAGGTGTGCCCGCCCAGCACGGTGTTCGCCGCGTACAACCGCCTGCCCGGGAGAAAGGACATCCGCGTCTACCCCTACAGCGGCCACGAGGCCGGGGAGGGCGTGCACGTTCCCGAACGGCTGCGCTTCCTGCGGGGGCTTTCCGGGTGGGCGGGGTAGGAATGCCCTCAAACGCCGCAGAAGGTGAACGTCCCCTGCCGGTGCTCCTCGACACCGACATCGGTACCGACATCGACGATGCCTACGCCCTCGTGCTGGCCGCCACGGCTCCCGAACTCGACCTGCGGGCGGTCACGACGGTCGGGGGGAATACCTTCACCCGCGCCGAGATCGCGCTGAAACTCCTAAAGCTCCTCGGCCATTCCGCCCCGGTCGCCGTCGGCAGCGGCGTCCCCCTGGGCAAGGTGCCCTGGCGTGGCTGGGACGGGTACGAGGGGGAAGGGCTCGACCTCTCCGACGTGAGCTGGCGGCGCGACGCCCACCCGCTCGCCGCCCCACACCTTATCGCCGACCTCGCGGAGACCGCCCACGCTGAGGGCCGTCCCCTCACCTTCCTCGCCATCGGGCCGCTGACCAACCTCGCGCTCGCCCTCCAACTTCACCCCGAGGCCACCCGCCAGCTCGCGCAGGTGGTGTGGATGGGGGCGAACTTCCAGGGCTTCGGTCCCGAGAACGCGCGGGCCGAGCACAACGTCGCCTGCGATCCCCTCGCCGCCGAGGTCGTGCTGCAAAGTGGATTACACGTGACGGTGGTGGGCTACAACGTGGGCGTGCAAACCCGCCTGGGCCGCGCCGACCTGGGCGAGTTGTGGGAACTCGGCGGGCCTCTGGGAGATGCCCTGGCTGGACTCCACGAGGTCTGGTTCCGCTGGACCCAGCGCGACCACTCCCCGATGTACGACCCCCTGACCGTGCTCGCCGCCTTTCGGGAGGACCTGATCGAGACGGTGCCGACCCATGCCCACGTCGACCTCGCCGCCCCTGAACCGGGCACCGTCGTGTTCGGCCCGGGCGTGGAGGACGCGCCCCACCGGGTGGCGACGCACCTCGACCTGCCGCGCTTTCAGGAGATGCAACGGGAACGGTTGCGCCGGGCCGTCCCAGGTCGGGGGGGGACACCGTGACGTGCCTCGCCTCCACTCTCCCTTCCTCCCTGCCCTGACCGTCTCCTCTCAGCCTCTTTCCCCCTGGAGTTCCCGCATGACCACGACCGAACCCGCCCCGCAGACCCAGCCTGCCCTCGTCGCCCCCAAGATTCCGCACGTGCTGTACGGCGGCGACTATAACCCCGAGCAGTGGCCCGAGGAGGTGTGGGCCGAGGACGCCCGGCTGATGCGGGAGGCGGGCGTCAACCTTGTCTCGCTGGGCATCTTCGCCTGGGCGCGGCTCGAACCCCGGCCCGGCGAGTACGACTTCTCTTGGCTCGACCGGGTGATGGACCTGCTGCATGAGCACGGCGTCTTCGTGAACCTGGCGACCGCCACCGCCTCGCCGCCACCGTGGTTCTCGAAGCTTCATCCTGAAAGCCTCCCCGTCACCGAGAGCGGAGTCACCCTGGGCACCGGCTCGCGGCAGCACTATTGCCCGTCCAGCCCCGCCTACCGCAAGGCGGCGCACGCGCTCGTCACGCGCCTTGCCGAGAGGTACCGGGACCACCCCGCCCTCGCCATGTGGCACGTGAACAACGAGTACGGCTGCCACGTCTCCGAGTGCTTCTGCGGGGAGAGTGCGCGGGCCTTCCGCGCGTGGCTGCGGGACAAGTACGGCACCCTGGGCGCCCTGAACGACGCCTGGGGCACCGCCTTCTGGTCGCAGGGGTACGGTGACTGGGACGAGATCGAGCCGCCACGCGCCGCCCCGACCTTCCGCAACCCGTCGCAGGGGCTGGACTGGAAACGGTTCTCGTCGGACGCGCTGCTTTCCCTGTTCGAGATGGAGCGCGAGATTCTGAAGCGCGTGACGCCTGACATCCCCGTCACCACCAACTTCATGTGCTTTTTCAAGCCGCTGGACTACTGGAAGTGGGCGGGGAGGCAGGACGTCATCTCGAATGACGCCTACCCGCAGCCCTCCGAGCCGGGCGCGGCGGTCGAGATGGCGATGGCTTCCGACCTGATGCGCTCCCTCGGCGGCGGGCGCCCCTGGGTGTTGATGGAACAGGTGAGCAGCCAGGTGCAGTGGCGCGAGCGCAATCCCCTCAAGCGCCCGGGCGTGATGCGGCTGTGGAGCCTTCAGACGGTGGCGCGCGGGGCGGACGGCATCATGTTCTTCCAGTGGCGTCAGTCGCGGGCGGGCGCCGAGAAGTGGCACGGGGGGATGTTGCCCCACGCGGGCACGGACACCCGGACCTGGCGGGAGATCAGCGGCCTGGGTGCCGAACTCGCCCGTCTGACGCCGGTACTGGGCGGACGGGTGGGGGCGGAGGTGGCGATCCTGCTCGACTGGGAGAGCTGGTGGGCCCTGGAGCTGGACGCGCGGCCCTCCCGCGCGCTGAAGTTGCTGGATCAGGTGCGTGACTATTACACCCCGCTGTGGGAGCGCAACGTCGCGGTGGACTTCGCGCGGCCCGGACAGGACCTCTCGGGGTACCGGGTGGTGCTCGCGCCCAACCTGTATCTGACCCGGGAGGGCGTCGGGGCGCAGCTTGAGGAGTACGTGTCGTCGGGCGGCACGCTGGTGGTGTCCTTTTTCAGCGGTATGGTGGATGAGCACGACCAGATTCACCCAGGCGCCTATCCCGCCGCGCTGCGCCGGGTGCTCGGCCTGCGGGTGGAGGAGTTCGACCCCTACCCCCAGGGCCACACCAACCGCGTGCGGACGCTGGGCGGGGAGGCCTTTACGTCACGGCTCTGGGCGGACGTGATCGTGCCCGAGGGGGCCGAACCCCTCGCCACCTTCGGCGAGGACTTCTATGCCGGGCGGCCCTCC
This sequence comes from Deinococcus aetherius, assembly GCF_025997855.1. Classification (NCBI taxonomy): domain Bacteria; kingdom Thermotogati; phylum Deinococcota; class Deinococci; order Deinococcales; family Deinococcaceae; genus Deinococcus; species Deinococcus aetherius. The sequence continues at coordinate 701,664 of NZ_AP026561.1, read as the reverse complement.
GTCACCCGTCACGCCTTCGGGGCTGGGACAAGCTACTACCTGGGCACGCGGCTGGACGAGGCGGGCATGGACTGGGCGCTGGGCGAGATGCTGGCGGGTGCGGACGTGCGGCCCACCCTGGATGCGCCACGCGGGGTTGAGGTGGTGCGGCGGCAAAGCGAGCACGGCGCGTTCCTCTTCTTGCTCAATCACGCCGACAGGCCGGTGACCGTGACCCTGCCTGCCCCCGCCGCCGACCTGCTGAGCGGTCTGGACCACGGGACCTCCTTGACGCTCGACCCGCGCGGCGTCGCGGTGCTGCGGGAGAGCCCGGTGGGGTGAGGTGACAGGGGGAGCCGGGTGGGTCAGCCCACGAGTGTATTCCGCCCGCCCACACGCCGAGCCGTTCGAGCAGGGCGACGCTCTCCCGGGGCCGCTCCAGTTCAGGGGGCGCCCGCACGTTCGGCATGATCCCCAGTGGGAGGTTGGCGGCGCGGGCGAGCCGCACCCCCACGTTCAGCCCGACCTGCCGCTCGCGCTCTCCCCAGACCACTGTGGCGGGAACGTTCAGGTCGCGCAGCAGCGGGGCGAGGTCGTAGCGCAGCGATCCACCGAGGAAGGGCAGAGCCGAGTACGCCCCGCCGGGTTCAGGAAGCCCTGTGAGGTGAACCACGGCCGGATGAACGAATGGCGGTGAAAGACGAGACGGTAAAAGATGAGGTTCAGGCCCGGCACGCGGGCGAGGGTCGAGAGGACGGCCCTGGCCAGCGGCGAGAAGGCGTCCTCCCCGAAGTCCAGCCCGCCCGAGGGCAGCCACAGCACGAGGCGGGCGACCCGGCCTGGATGATCCCGGGCCACCCGCACCGCCCATCCTGTGGCCAGACTCTGCCCGGCTCGCCGAGGTCATCCAGCAGGGCGCGCAATTGGGCCGCGTAATCCTCGCCGCCCTGAAAGCGTGCGGGATGATCCGAAAGGCCCCAGCCCACCCAGTCGGGCACGACGACGCGGAAGCGGCCCGTGAACGCGGGGGCGACCTTGTTCCAGTACCAGGCCGAAGCTCCGCCGCCGATGCCGTGCAGGAAGAACAGGGGCGGCCCCTGCCCCGCCGCTTGGCGTGGGAACGCGGCGGCGGGTGAAGCCGCGCTCCGTGAAATGACGCGTGGGGTCGCGGCGCAGCGGCGCGCCAGGGCGGCGGTGAGGGAGGACAGGGGCAGTGACGGTGAAGGGCTGGCGCTGAGGGCAGGAGGGGGTGAGCGGGGATGGAGTGCCGCCCGCCTCACCGGCACCAACGGGGTCTGCCTGTTTGAGCAGCGTGGTTGCACACCGCAATGCCCTGCACCCGGACCATCACCGAGTCCGGGCGCAGAGTCTTTTGGGCGCGGCTCGGCCCGCAGCTACACCGCAGATCGCGTTCCCCCCTCGGGAGTGGTCAGGCAACCGAGACCCCGCAGGGTGGTCCCCATCGCCTCGTCCCAGGGGGTGTGCGGCTCCGCGCCCAGAAAGGCCACCAGCCGCGTGTTGTCCAGCTCGATGGAGTGCTCCCACAGCGGCCGCACCGCGTACAGCTCCCGCATCGTCTCGTTGAACGGTGCCGCCACCCGGAACACGAACCACGGTAGCGGCCGCACTGGAAGTCGCGGATTTCCCACCACCCGCCGAATCGTCTCGACCATGCCCGTCCCGTCCGCGTCCCAATAGCCCTGGAAGTGGAAGCGGGCGAAGGTGTCAAGGTCGGCGTCGCGCTCCAACACCCGCGCGAAAGCCTCACCGGCATCCGGCAGGTAGGCCCAGGTGTGGCCCACGCCCGGCTTCCCGGGATAGGTCACGCTTCGTAAGGGCTGCCCCGGCCGGACCATGCCCTGCGAGAACCAACTGTTGCCGGGATTCGGGCCAAAGAAGTCCCCGAAGCGCAGGATCAGGGAGCGCACGCCCTCCCGCGCAGCCTCCTCCAGCTTCTGTTCCAGGGCGATGCGGACCTTTCCCTTGTGGGTGGTGGCGCGCTGGGGCGAGTCCTCGCGCAGCACGGGGTAGGCGTCTTGGCCATAGTTGTAGATGGTGCCGGGCAGCAGGATGCGGGCGCCGCTGACCCGCGCGGCCTCGACGGTGTTCTCGATCATGGGCAGCACGAGCTGGCTCCAGCCCCGGTAGCCGGGAGGATTGACGGCGTGCATGATGGCCTGGACACCCTGGGCGGCGCGGACGATGGAGTCGCGGTCCATCGAGTCGCCCTGGACCCACTCCCAGCCGGAGGAGTCGTGGGCGGGCTTTCCGCCCCGCGACAGGGCGCGGATGGTCCAGCCGTGGCGGGCCAGGGCGGCAGCGGTCTCGCCGCCGATGCCTCCGGTGGCGCCCAGAACGAGGGCGGTGCGGGTGTGCGGTGCGGTCATGTTCTCCTCCTCGCGGCAGGCGGTGCCGCTGTCAGACGCAAAGGGCGCGTCGAGACCGGCGGGTTCAGGGGCGAACGAACGGCGGGGAGGAGTGGCGCAGGGGCTGACCACTCCCCGCCGACTCAAGCTCCAGTGTTGACACGCGCCGATGTGAAGGGCCTGCGGGCGGCGGCGGGTCGCAGGCCGAGCAGGATGGGAACGGCGATGGCAACCGGCACAATGTTGATCAGGGCGGCGGCGGCAAAGGCGCCCAGGCCGCTCCCCATCAGCAGCGCCCACAGGGCTGGAAGCATGAACAGCACGAAAAACGCCGCTGCGGGAAGCAGGAACTTCGACAACGCCCGCAGGTGAGGCGCACGGTAGGAGAGGTAGAACCCCAGCGTGTTCCCGAGCACGGCGGGCAGGGTCGCCAGCATCAACTTGCCCGGAGTGGGGCTGAACGTGAGGTGGGTCATGGGGGTCTCCTGTGGCGTTCCAGGTGCTCTGGGAAAGAGGCAGGGCTGAGCGTCAACGGTGGGCGGGGAGTGGGTTCGGTGACGGCCAGGCCCCCTCTCTGACGGCAGGAAGTGGTTCTGACTGGTTCGACCTGGGGCTCTTTCCCCGGAGGGTCAGGCGTCAGGGCTTGGGAAACGAGAAGCCGTCGGTCGGCAGGCCGAGTTGCCCGAAGACCTCGGCGCGGTTGTAGTAGTCGGCCACCTCCTGAATGCGGCCTCCCTTGAGCGAGAAGACCGAGGTGACCGGAACGGCGAACGACTTCCCGGTGCCCTGTACGGGGCCGAGCCGAAGTGGCGTACCGGAGAAGATCCACTGCACGGCCACCCGGTCCCCGATCTGGAAGGCGTCGAGAATCTCGCCGCGAGCGTCGGGGATGTTCTGCACGGTCAGGGTGACCCAGAAGCCCACGTTGCTCTTTCCCTGGCTCTTCGCCCCGAAGGCGTAGTCCTGATACACGCCGTCGTCGGTGAACAGGGCGGCCATGGCGTTCGCGTCGCCCGTGTTCCAGGCGGTGATCCACTTCTGCACGATGGGGGGCACCGGGCGCCCACTCGCCGTGGGGACCGTGGACGCAGTGGGGCCGGTCGGCACCTGAGCGGCGGACATGCCGGTGGCGAGCAGGAGGCCGAGGAGGGTGGTCTGGGCAGCACGGCGGGGCAGGATCGTGGTCATGGTAGTTCCTCCGGGTGAAGCGGGTGGATGGTCGCGGCGACCCTCCAGGGTGAGCGTGGTGACGTCCTGGAACCTGCGGTGTGAGGGAACCTCCCTAAGTCCTCGAAGGGGCGACGGCGACTGAACTCTGTCGCCCTTGACTTACGTTGTTAGTATACACCGTTAGTAATCTTTTGTCCAGGCGTGTATGCCTCTGCCCCGAAGGGGTCATGGCAAGTTGTTAGGGAAGGGTGACGCGGTGTTGAGCGGTCAGAAGCTCCCGGGCTACCGCTTTTCCCTCGCCGTGATCGACGACACCGTGTGGTTGTACCACCGCTTCACGCTCAGCTCCCGAGCCGTCGAGGAACTCCTCCTGGAAGGGGGGATTGCCGTCACCCGTGAATCCACTCGGACCTGGTGCACGGGGTGCAGTAAGCTCTTCGCTCAGGACCTCCGCCACCGGGAACCCCGACGTCCCCTCCCGGTGGCACCTTGACGTGACGGTGCGTGGACATCGGTGGGATCGAACATGGGCTGTGGATGAACACGGAGCCGTGCTGGACGTTTTCTTTCAGGAACACCGGGAGACCGAGGCGGCCAAGTCGTTCTCCCGCCGACGGTGAGGGGAAGACGACGTGCCAGAAGTGGTTCACACCGACAAGCTCCAGTGCGGTGCAGCACTTGGGAAACTCCCCGTGCTCCACGGTGTGGAGCACGTTCAGGTCAGAGCTACGGCCCGTCGCAACAACCTGACCCTGCCATCCCATCGACCGACACGACGCCGTGTTCGGCAACAGCGAGGGTTCCGATCACGACATCGGGCGCAAGGCGTTCTCGACTTGCACACCCGAGTGACGAACCTTCACCAGCCTGCCCGCTCCACCTTCCCTGCTGCCGAGCGTCGAGAACACCAGCAAGAAGCCTTCCAGACCTGGCGTGAAGTGGGGGTACAGCAGCCCGCCTGCCTTTCCGAAGCTTCTCCGCCTCCCGGAAGTCAACAACTTGCCACAACCCAGTTGTGTCCAGTTTTTGGGGGTAGACCACCGTGAGTCCTGTACACTGAGCGGACAACCCTGTCCACGGGACAGGTTCCGGCGACCATACGCCGAACTGGAGGAGTCTGCTACCGCAGGTTCCTCCTTTTTCATTTGCTCCAGGCTCGGATTCACCCCAGGAGGATGCCCATGAAGCGACCAGACGACCCACCCGACGGTCCCAACACGCCCCCGACCTGGCAGAACGTCGTCACCCTGGTCCTCACCTTCACCGCTGGCCTCCTGGTGGCCGGTCTCGTGGCGCTGCTGCTCGTCGCCCTGTTCCTGTGACGCCCACACGCGCCACCTCTCCCCTCTGGACTCCCCATGACTGAGCCGCATCACCCCACCCTGCTTGACACCCTCGGTCTTTCCCCCGGCGAGGGCACCCTCACGGGGCTCGCCATCCTTCTCTTCGTCCTGACCTACGTCCTGATCCTGCTGGAGAAGTACGTCCACCGCACCGTCGCCGCCCTGCTGGGCGCCTGCGCCGTGATGGTGCTGGGGCTCCTGACCCCTGAGCAGGCCTGGGGCAGCATCGACTTCAACACCCTCTTTCTGCTGTTCGGCATGATGAACATCGTCAACGTACTGAGCCGCAGCGGCTTCTTCGACCTGGTGGCCCGCCGGGCAATGGTCCTCACACGCGGGGAGCCGGTGCGCGTCCTGTGGATCTTCAGCCTGCTCACCGCGGTCTTCAGCGCCTTTCTCGATAACGTCACCACGGTGCTGTTCATGGCGCCGGTGGTCGTCACCGTCGTGACCCGGCTGGGCCTGAGGCCGCTGCCCTACCTGATCGCGGTCGTGCTGGCGAGCAACACGGGCGGCACGGCGACCCTGGTGGGCGATCCCCCGAATATCATCATCGGCTCGGTGGCGGGCAAGGGCTTCGGAGACTTCCTGACGAACGTGGCCCCCTACGCGGCGCTCGCCACCCTGGTCGGGATCGCCCTGATGCACCTGCTGATGCGGGTTCGGGGTGACCTGGCGGGCGGCGACTCGGGGGAGCGCTTGCGACGGGTCCTCGCCGACCCCACGCCCATCCAGACGAACCCGAAGCTGATGCGCCAGGCGCTCTGGGTGTTCGCGGTGACCTTGCTGCTGTTCATCGTCGGGCACCCCATCGGGCTGGAGGCGGGCCTCGTCGCCCTGACCACCAGCACCTTCCTGTTCCTGATCGCCGACCTGTCCCCGGTCGAGCTGTTCGAGCGGGTGGAGTGGGCGACCCTGCTGTTCTTCATGGGCCTCTTCATCGTGGTCGGCGCGCTGGAACACGTCGGGATCTTCGAGCGCGTGGCGACCACCCTGACGACCACCATCGGCGGCGACATCGGGCTGGGCATCCTGCTCGTCGGCTTTTCCAGCGCGATCATCAGCGGGTTCGTGGACAACATCCCCTTCACCATCAGCATGGCGAGCGTGCTGCGGGAATTGCAGGGTACGCTGGGCGCCGGGATGGACCCGTTGTGGTGGGCTCTGAGCCTGGGAGCGTGCCTGGGGGGCAACCTGACGCTCATTGGCGCGTCGGCGAACATCGTCGTCTCGGACATTGCCGCCCGTGAGGGGCACCCCATCAGCTTCGGGGCGTTCATCCGCTACGCCACGCCCATCGCCCTGGCGACCGTGGCCCTCGCGGTGGGGCTGTACTACGCCGTCTTTCGGCTGACCGGGGCGGGGGTCTGAGATGCGGCTGCTCGACCTGGCGACCCTGCTGGTGTGCGTGACCGCCGCCCTGGCCTTTCTCAATGCCCGCTTTCTCAGGCTGCCCGCGTCCATCGGCGTGACGGTCGGTGGCCTGGTCGTCAGCCTGGGGCTCCTCGCCCTGGTCGGCCTCGGCGTGCCGTTCGCCCTGCAAGCCGTGGACCTGGTGCGGGGCATCGGGTTCGACGACTTCGTGTTCGAGGGCGTGCTGTCCTTCCTGCTCTTCGCCGGGGCGCTGGGCGTGAACTCGCACGCCCTGTGGAGCCTGCGCGGCCCGGTGCTCTCCTTCGCGCTGCTATCCACCGCGCTCTCCATCGGGCTGGTCGGGGTCACGGTGTACGGGCTCGTCGGCCTGTTCGGGCTGAACGTTCCGCTGGTGTATTGCCTGCTGTTCGGCGCCCTGATCTCGCCCACCGACCCGGTGGCGGTGCTGGGGATGCTCAAGCAGGCCAACGTCCCCAGACGGATCGAGACCCTGGTGGCCGGGGAGAGCCTGTTCAACGACGGGGTGGGCGTCGTGGCCTTCGCGGTGCTGGCGGGCATCGCGGCGGCGGGCGGGGAGGCGCACGGCCCGGACCTGAGCGCCGGTGGCGTGCTGGGTTACCTGGGGTACGTGGCCCTGCGAGCGGTCAACGACTTCGTGGTCGAAGTGCTCGTCACCCTGGGCCTGGTACTGGCCTGCACCGCCGTCGCCACGCACCTGCACGTGTCGGCCCCGCTGGCCGCCGTCGCCGCCGGGCTGCTGGTCGGCTCCCTGACAGACCGCAGGCCCGCCGCCCTGTCCAGCCGGGAGAAGTTCGACTCCTTCTGGCACCTGACCGACGAGTTGCTGAACATCTTCCTCTTCGCCCTGCTCGCGCTGGAGGTGGTGGTCGTGCGCTTCAGCGGGCAGGCCCTCCTGCTCGGGCTGATCGCCATTCCGCTCGTGCTGCTGATCCGCGCCGTCAGCGTCCAGGTGCCGGTGACGCTGCTGGGACGGCGCCACGGGTTCTCGCCCTTCACCCGCCGCCTGATGATCTGGGGCGGCCTGCGGGGCGCGATCAGCGTGGCGCTGGCCTTCACGGTGCCCGCCGGGCCGCAGCGGGACCTGTTTCTGGTGATGACGTACGTCGTGGTGGTGTTCTCGATCATCGTGCAGGGCCTCACCGTGGGCAGGCTCGCCGCGCGGGCTGGGGAAGGAACCGGCCGGACCCTCCACTGACGGGCGTCCGGCAGTTCAGGGTCCCGTGCGGAAAGGCCTTCTGACTGCCTGACGTGTTGGTGCGGCGCCCATGCCCTGCTGAAAGGCCAGCCTCCCCGGGCGCGGTAGGGGAGCGGGCGGGAGGACCTCGACCGTGAGGGAGGGCAACGGGTGAAGGGATTTGCGCTCTATGCGCTGCTGGCGGTGGTGTGGGCCCTGTTCACCGGGGAGGTCAGTCTTTGGGAACTCGTGCTCGGGTTCGCCGTCCTGCTTCGCGGTCCCGGCCGTGTTTCCCCGCGCGCTGGGCACGGGCGAGTACGTCCGCCGCATGGTCGCCGGGCCGAGCTTTCTGGCGTACTTTCTGCAGGAGTTGACGGTGGCGAATGTCCAGGTGGCCCTCTTCGCGCTGCGGCGCTGCCCGCGCCTGAACTCCATGATCGTGGCCGTGCCGCTGCGGGTGCAGGGGGACCTGCCCCAGACGCTGCTGGCCACCACCCTCACCCTGATGCCGAGCACTGTAGTCATGGGCTTCAGCCCGGATCGCCGCACCCTCTACGCGCACGCCATCGGCACGACCAGTGCCCAGGCGGCCCACGACTCCATCCGGTGGGTGGAGGACCGGCTGATGCGTGTCCTGGGGTCACTGGAGGCCGGGGCGTGAGGGGCAGGCCGCGGCGCCCGCAGGGGCACAGGCCCGTTCAGCCCTGCTGGAAGGGTTGAGAGGTCAATGCCAGCCTGCTCTGCCAGGGGGAAGAGGCGAGTTTGCTCAGCCTCAACGAGGCCGTCGCCGTGCCCGCCCAAATGGAGATAGCCAGCCGCAGGGCCGTCATTGCACGCGCCCGTCGTCCCACCCAGTGTCGTCCCGCCGACATTGCCTCCAGCATGTTCCTCATCGCGCCGGGGACGAGGACAGAGGGACAGCGCCGTGTTGCCCGGTTGACACAGACGCGCTCCACCGGGGATCACGCTGACCCTGGAGGAACAATCATGAAGACGGAAAACCTCAGGGTAGGTGTCATGGGTGGGCTCGCGGGCAGCGTGGTCTTCGGTCTGCTGATGGGCATGATGGGGATGGGCGTGCAGTTTGCGAATGCGCCGAGTGCCCAGAACCTGCTGAGCCTGATGAGGCACCCGATCTACGGGGCCGTCCTCGGCCTGACCTACGCGGCGCTGGCGTCCCGACGGGTCATCGCCCGCTCCCTCACGCCCTGACCACCGCTGGCGTGGGGCGTCCGGCAGGACTGCGGGCGCCCACGGCCCGGAGGAGCACGCCGGACGGCGGACCCCGCACAGTCAGACCCAGCCGCGAGCGTGTCGTGCTCGCAACACGCGGGGCCACCCGTGCGGGTGACACTGGGGCATGAACGCACGTCTCGCCTCCCACCCGGAGTCACGCCATGAGCGCCTTTGACCCCACACGCAGGTTGCTGTCGCTGCTGGGCGTGAGTCCCGTTCCCAGGGTCCCCCGGAGAGCCTGGGCCGTGACGGACACCGACTGGATGAATTCCATCAGCGACCCGGACATGCAGCGCCTGGGGCAGATCTGCCCACCGCGCCGGTACGCACGCGGGGAGCGCGTCTACCGGCGTGGGGAACCGGCCGGGAGCCTCCACATCCTGCTCGAAGGCCACGTGAAGCTCGCCCAGCCCGGCTGGCTGGGGAACGAGCGGGTCCTGACCGTGTGCGGCCCCGACGACTTCTTCGGCGAGAACTTCCTGACCGGGGCCGCAACCTGCCTCGCGGACGCCGTGTGCCTCACGGATCACACCGTCGTGTGCCCGGTGAGCCGCGAGCAGTTTCTGGAGGTCGCCACGCAATTGCCCCACGTCGCCCTGACCTTCGCGATGGTGCTCGCCCGGCGCAACGCGGACCTGGAGGAGCGGCTCCACGTCATGACGCAGCCCGTGCAGGTGCGGCTGGCGCGCGTCATGGCAGAGCTGGCGGTCCGTCTGGGCGAGGACACCGGAGAGGGCGTGTACCACCTGCGGCTGGACCTGCGGCACGACGAGATCGCGAGCATGGCGAACGCGAGCCGGGTGAGTGCCACCCAGGCGATCAGCGCGTGGCGCGCCCAGGATCTCGTGCTGGGCACGCGCGGCGACTACCGGGTGAACGTCCGGGGCCTGGAGGCCCTGATCGAGCAGCTCGAACTGGAGGCGCTGGAATGACGGCCACGGCGGGGCGGACCCGCGAGCTGGAGTGGAACGTCCCCTGCGCGCTGGGGACGCGGACGCTGCAGGGCGACGTGGTGGTCATCGGCGGGGGCTCGGCGGGCCTCACGGCGGCGCAGGTCGCGGCGGCGGCGGGGAAGCGCGTCCTGCTGATCGAGCGGGACCGGCTGGGCGGCGAGTGCCTCTTCACCGGCTGCGTACCCTCCAAGACGCTGCTGTCCCTCGCCCGCACCGTGCACGAGGCGCGTTCCGCCGAAGGGCTCGGCCTGGCCGTGATGGGCGAGCCGAGCTGGAGGGCGGTGCAGACGAGACTGCGGCGCACGGTCAACCGCTTTCACGAGACGGACTCTCCCCGCGCGGTGGAGCGCCGGGGCGTGCGCGTCCTGGCGGGCGAGACGCGCTTCGTGGCCCCACGGACCCTGGAGCTGCGCTGCGGTGACCACACCCACGAGGTCCGGGGCCGGAACTTCGTCCTCGCCACCGGCTCGCGGACGGTGATTCCGCCGATAGAGGGCCTGGACGAGGTGCCCTTCCTGACCCACGAGACGGTCTTTACCCTGCCCGAGCGCCCCGCGCACCTGCTCATCGTGGGGGGTGGGCCGCTGGGCTGCGAGCTGGCGCAGGCGTTCGCCCGGCTGGGCAGCGATGTGACGGTGGTGGAGCGGGGGGAGCGCCTGATCGAGCGCGATGAGCCGGAGGCGTCGGCGATGCTCCGGGACATCCTCGGCGCGGACGGCGTGCGGGTCCACCTGAATTCGGAAGTCGTCCGGGTCGAGCGCGCGGCGGAGGGCATCCAGGTCCACCTCAGCAGCGGCGGCCTCGTCTGCGCCTCGCACGTCCTCCTCGCCACGGGCAAGCGGCCCCGGGTGGAGGACCTGGGCCTCGACGTGATCGGCGCCGAGTATGACGAGCAGGGCCTGAAGGTGGACGCCGCCATGCGCTCGGTGAGCTGCCCGTACCTGTGGGGCGCCGGGGACGTGGTGGGCGGGCCGATGTTCACCCACGGGGCCACCGAGCGCGGCACGCTGGCGGGGCTGGGCTCGCTGGGATTGCCGGGACGGTTCCTCGCCCGGATTCGTGCCCCCGCCGCCCGGGTGGAGGACATCCCCTCGGTCACGTACACCGACCCCGCCATCGCCCGCTGGGGCCTCACCGAGCGCGAGGCCGTCAGAAGGCACGGGCGGCGCGTGACGGTCGTGGAGTACGGCGCCTGGCAGCTCGACCGCGCCCTGATCGAGGGGGAGGTCGGCTTCGTGAAGCTGGTGGCGCTCTCAGGATTTCTGGGCACGCCGCTCGGGCTGCGGGTGGTGGGCGCCGAGGTCGTCGGCGAGTACGCGGGCGAACTGATTCAGCTCCTGAGCCTACCCGCCCGCCTGGGCTTCCATCCCCTCAAGCTGGCCCTGCTGCCCGCTCCCTACCCCACCTACGCCGAGGCGGTGCGGCAGACGTACCTGGGGCTCTTCACTCGGGGACATGCCTTCGGGCGCAGACGCCGGGGGCGGGCGTAGGGTGACCGACCCTACGGCTGAAGCCGAGGGCTTGTCAGGCGACGGCATGCGCTACCCCGCTACCGTTAACACCTGAGGGGCAGGCCCTGCCCAGGATGTTCTTTGCAGCGTTCCAGTCGGCATGGTCTTCATGCCCTGGAGTGACCCCCTCGGAGGTTCTCCGGCGCTTTTGATGACGGGGGCCAGGGAGTGGATTGGAATGGCCTATGGCCGACGAACTTCTGTCTCGCTTGTTCCTGACCGCGCTGCCAGGCTTCCGGCTCGACCGCGTCCTCGTTGAGGACGCCATCGTCGTCACCGCCAGCAGCGTCCACCAGGAATCGCCCTGTCCGTTGTGCGGCACGTTCAGCTCCCGTGTGCACAGCCAGTACGGCCGCCATCTGGCCGATTTGCCCTCGGGTGGCCGGGCCGTCATGCTCAACCTGACGGTTCGGCGCTTTGTCTGCGCCCAGCCTCAATGCTCCAGACGCATCTTCTGCGAGCGCTTCGCCTATGGCCCTTCACCCTATGCCCGTCGAACAGAGCGCGCTTGTCGTCTGGTGCAGCATCTCTCGGTCATCCTGGGGGGCAATGCGGGAGCTCAGCTCGCCCTCAAGTTGCCTCTCCCCGTGAGTGCCTCCACCGTGTTGCGGTCAGCGCTGGCGCTGACCGTGACACCTGCACCAGTCCCAGAGGTCATTGGCGTGGACGACTTCGCCTTGCGGCGGTGCCAGGTGTACGGCACCGTCATCGTCGATCTGGCTCAGGGCAAGCCCATCGAACTGCTCCCTGACCGGAGTGCCGAGACGCTGGCGGCCTGGCTGAAACAGCAGCCACAGATCAAGATCATCAGCCGGGACCGTTCCATGGAGTACGAGAAGGGCGTGCGGATGGGTGCGCCCAACGCTCAGCAGGTGCTCGACCGCTGGCATGTCATCAAGAATTTCCGCGAGGCTTTGGAACGCCAACTTGGCCGGGATCGCCAGACGATCCTGGCCGTGTGCCAGGCCAGGGTTCCCGTGCCCCAGTGCCCCGCACCCAGAGCGAGGAACTTCGGTATGAGGCGGGCCAGCTGGCCCGCCTGGAGTTCTTCAACCAAGTCCGGGCGTTGTCGAAGTCCGGCTACAGCCAACGAGCCATCACCCGGAGGCTGAAGGTCTCACGGGGTCGAGTCCGGCACTCCCTCACGGCCCAGTCTCCTCCCCAGCGACGGCATCACCATCGACGGCCCAGCATCCTGGACCCGTTCGTCCCCTACTTGGAACAACGCTGGGCTGCTGGCGAAGACAATGCCGCAGCCCTGCTGCGGGAATTGCGCGAACAGGGCTATCCAGGATCTCGCAGACGGGTCGCACAGTGGGTCCAGGTTCGTCGAACTCATCCTGCCAGGAACACTCCAGGCCCGTATCGGGCGACGGCCGTGAGGAAACACGATGTGCCACCCCAAGAGCAAGTGCCCATCCTGCGGGGCGAGGCGGATCGAAACTTGACCCTACGTCAGGTGGTGTGGCTGATGTTGCCCGACGAGACGACCCTGGGCTGTCAGAACCGCGACCTCTTGACGGCGGTCAAAGCCCGTTGTGAGGCCGTGAGCATGGCTCACGGCCTCACGCAATCATTCATGCACCTGATGCGCAAAAGGCAGCCGGAGGCGTTGACCGGTTGGCTGGAGCAGGCGTCGGGCTCTGGTTTACCAGACCTGGTGACCTTCGCCCGAGGGTTGGAACGCGACAAAGACGCCCTGGAGGCGTCCCTGCGGCTGTCCTGGTCCAATGGCCCGACCGAGGGCGTTGTGAACAAGATCAAGCTGTTGGGGCGGCAAGCGTATGGCCGTGCGTCCTTCGCGCTCCTTCGTCAGCGAGTTCTGCTGGCCGCCTGATCTCGTCATCAAAAGCGCCGGAGAACCACTCCGGGGGGGTCAGTTGGGGGCGGGGATGGAGGAGATGGGGATTCAAAAGCGGCTCCTGAAGGGGGAAAGGAGAAGGTCGTGATCCTGCTGTTCCCGGGAGACGCCTCCCGGGGGCGAGAGAAGGGGCACACCGCTCGGGCGGGAGCGCCGCCCTCAGGTGGTGTTCCTGGGCGACGGCGCCCTGGGGCGGACGGCAGGACTCCCCTCCACCCGGTCAGGACCCGCGGAGTCTGGTGCGTAGGTTTTCTTCCACCCCGCCCCGGAGTGAAGGGACCCACACCCGGCACGCCCGCCCGGTCGGATCAGCTCGACCTCAGTGGGGCACCTCGCCGGAGGGCCGGGGCAGGACCACGCCGCTGGGTACGGGGTGACCGAAGACGGGCAGGCCGTCCTGGCCCCAGGTGAACTTCTGGGCGCGCATGGTGCGCCCGTCGAAGGTGGGCCAATCGAATTCCTTGGCGTGGTACACCAGCCAGTCCTCGCGCCCGTCGGGCGAGGTCGTGAACGAGTTGTGCCCGGGCGCGTACACGGCGCCGTCCGGGCCCTCATACGGGCCAAAGAGGGGTCCTTTGTGCTTGACCCACGCCGAGGGGTCCATCGGGTCCTGCCCGCGCAATTCCATCAGGCCCAGGTAATACTTCGCCGCCGTGTGCCCCGCCGAGTAGGCCACGAACGTCCGCCCGGCGTGCAGGAGCGCCTCCGGGGCCTCGACCCAGTAGCCCGCCTCCCGCACGTAGGCGCCGTCCCGCTCCACCCAGACGTGCTCCCAGTCCTCGGTACCCAGAATGAAGGGCACCCGCTCGTCCCGCACGTGGGTCGGCGAGTCCATCGGGGCGATCCACACGCCGTCTGCCGCGTACATCCAGTACAGCCGCCCGTCGGGCAACTGAAGCACGCTGCCGTCGATGGCATAGCTGTCCAGCGCCGGGTCCACCCGCACCGGGGGTTTGTACGGCCCCTGGGGATCGCCCGTCTCGGCCTCCAGCACGTAGTGGCGGTGGTTCGCGTCCACCCCGTCGGAGGCCGTGAAGTACAGGTACCACCGGCCACGCAGGAAGTGCAGTTCCGGGGCCCAGACCTGCTGGCTGAGGGGGCCGCTCGCGGGCGCGGTCCACACCTTCACCTTGCGGCCCGCGTCGAGGCCGGTCAGGGTAGCGGCTGACCACACCCACAGCCCGCCGTCCTGGTCAAAGGTCGAGGTGAGGTAATACCGGCCCCCGTGCCGGATCACCCACGGGTCGGGGGCGTCCTGCGAGCGGACGACGGGGTTGGTGAAGGTGAGGGCCGGGGCGGTGGTGCCATGGGCGGGTTGCATCAGGATCAGGGCTCCCAGGAGGACGACGAGGGGGCGGGTCATGGGGAGGGCTCCCCGGGCAATTCGCCCGGCACGGTGAGACGCCGCACGTCCTCCCCGCGGGCGTCCCGCCGGGCGAGGTCGCGCAGGAAATCGAGGAAGGTCACTTGAGGTCGCCAGCCGAGCTGCCCAGCGGCCCCGGACAGGTCGTGCTGCTCGACCCGTTCGGGGAGGTCGAGGCCGTACCGCTTCAGCAGGGCGCGGCTGCCGGGCAGCTGGGCCTCGCACCACGCCGGGCCGAGGCGCCGGAAGTCCGCCCGGACCTCGGGCGGCATCCCGTGGTCGCTGTGCACGACGGTGGTGAAGAGCGTCACGCAGCCCGACCGGACGGCGGCCAGGGCGGCCAGCGTCGCGCTGACCACGTCCCGGCGGTCCACTCCATTGCGCAGCAATCGGGCGCCGTACTCCAGGTACGGCCCGGGCACGAAGGCGTGGTAGCGCAGCATCACCACCGCGGCACCCGTCATGTGGTGGTAGCCGCGGCACAGGTCCTCGCCAAGCACCTTCGTCAGGCCGTACACGTCGCCGAAGCCGTGCGCCATGCTGGACCCGAAGACGACCGGTGGGGCCCCGGCCTCCCGGCAGGCCTGGAGCAGGTGGAAGGTGCCGTCCACGTTCACCGAGAACAGGGTCGGGTCGCTCACGGGCGGCACGTGGCCGCTGTGCCAGGCCGCGAGGTGGATCACGGCGTCCACCCCGTCCACCACGCGGCGGGCGTCCTCGGGGGTGCGCAGGTCGCATCGCACGACCTCGCCGAGGCGGCGGGTGTCCGGGCCGGGGAGGGTCACGTCGGCCAGTCTGAGGGCATGGCCCTCCGCCGCCAGGGCGGCGCACACCGCGCTCCCCGCATTCCCGGTGGCCCCCGTCACCAGCACGCGCCCGCTCCTCACCGCCGCTCGACCTTCCAGAGCTGGGGGGCGAGGTCGTTGCAGGTGTACTGCTGCATCTTGGCCTCCAGGGCGCGTGATCCCCCCGTCACGTCGAGGCACAGGCCGCTGTTCTGCCCGACGAGGCGGTAGTAGCCCAGCCCGAGCGCCTCGAAACGCCAGTTCTGCGGCCCCAGGCCGTTGCAGGTGTACTGCTGCACCACGCCGCCGGGTGAGCGTGAGTCCTTGTCCACGTCCATACACAGGCCGCTGTTCTGGCCCTTCAACGTGAAGGTGCCGCTCGCGGAGGCACCCACCAGCCAGTTCTGCGGCCCGAGGCCGTTGCAGGTCCACTGCTGAAGCTGGACCTGAACGCGGCTGTCCTGCGGCACGTCGAGGCACAGTCCGCTGTTCACGTTGATGAGGCGGTACGTGCCCCCCGAGACGATCCCCGAGGCGTCGCGCGTCCCTTGCAGGGAACCGCTGGCGAAGGAAGCCTTGCACACCCCGCCCGCGTAGTCCGTCGCCATCTCCAGGACACTCTTGCCGTCCGCCGAGGGCAGCAGCGCCGAGGAGTAGTTCGGGCAGTAGTTGTCGTAGGCGCCGGGTACGCCGACCGGCGCGGGCAGCTCGTACCACAGCCCCGTGCCGTTCTCCGTGTTGGCGAGGAGGGTCGTGCCGTTGCCGGACGCGACCGAGCCGTCTTTGTTGTACAGAATCTGCCCGACGAGCAGGAGGCGGCCATTGCCGGAGGGGGAGGGCGCCCAGGCAGTCGTCGGCGCGTGCTTGAAGTACTTGCCGTCCGGGGTCTCCGGGCGGATGCCGAGGTCGGTGGCGCTGCCCCAGTTCCAGCCGTCCGGGGACGTGCGGGAGTGCACCACGCAGGTGCACTGCCCACTCGCCGCGCAAATTTCGTAGGTCATGAAATACGTGCCGTTCGGGAGCTTGCGCACGACCGCCATGCCAGGCCGGTCGGAGCCGAGCGAGGAGGCCACGGTATCGCTGCGGTTGCCCCAGTTCACCCCGTCGGAGCTGCGCACCCGGGCGAGCTTCTGGCTGTGCACGCCGTCGGTCTCGTCCGAGTAGTGGCACACGAGCGCGCCGTCCGAGGCAATCGAGAACTCGGGCTCCCACAGCCCCCCGGTCGTCGTGGCGGTCACGCAGGCCGAGAGGTACGTCCAGGTGCGCCCCACGTCGGTGCTCTTCCAGACCCGCAGGCTCATCCGGCGGTTCGTGGCGTCCTGCCCCACTGAGGCAGCCCACAGCAGGGTGCCCGCATTCAGGCTTCCCACCGCATGGGGCAACTCGTACAGGGTCGAGCAGCACAAGCCGCCCGAGGCGAGCGAATCCGTGACCGTGCCCACCTGGGAGAAGCTGGCCCCGCCGCTCGTGCTTTCGTAAATCAGGCCCTTGCCGGGCTGACCGTTCTCCGGCGGTTGCACCACGGAGGCCAGGACGCGCCCGTTGGCACTGCCGCTGCTCGCCAGCCGGACCAGCCGGGGGTAGAGCGCCGTGCCGTCCCGCAGCAGGTTGCCCGAGGCCAGGGGGCGGAGGATGGGGGCAGCCGCGTCCACCTCCTCGCCCGACCCAGCGGACTGTCCGCATCCCACGATGAGGGCCAGCATTCCCAATATTCCCAGCCAGAACAGGCGCATGGGTTCTCCTTCCGGCACGCAGGAGCGTTCCGTGAGTGCGTTGAGACGGGGCGGCGCTACTCTTTGAGGCCGGTGACGGCGATGCCCTGCTCGAAGAAGCGCTGCGCGAACAGGTAGGCGATCAGCAGCGGCACGCCCGCGACCGCCGTGCCCGCCATAAGCTTGCCGTACTCGTTGACGTAGCGGGACGTGAACTGGGTGATGCCCACCGGCAGGGTCTGCATGTCGCCGTGCACCACGAACAGCGGCCAGATGTAGTTGTTCCAGCTCGCCATGAAGGCCAGCACGCCGAGCGTCACGAGGGCGGGCATGGAGAGCGGCAGGATCACGTGCCGCAGCACCTGCAGAGACGACGCCCCGTCCATGCGCGCGGCCTCCTCGAGTTCGCGCGGAATGCCGAGAAAGAACTGCCGCAGCAGGAAGACCCCGAAGGCCCCCGCCACGCCCGGCCACAGCAGCGCGTGGTAGGTGTCGATCCAGTTCAGGCGCAGCATCATCACGTACGTGGGAATCAGGGTGACGATGCCGGGCACCATCAGGCTCGACAGCACGGTCCAGAACCAGGCGTCACGCCCCCGGAAGGTCATGCGGGCGAGGGCGTACGCGGCGAGCACGCAGATCACCAGATGCACGGCGGTGGACCCCAGCGCGGCGACCAGGGAGTTGAAAGCCCAGCGCAACATGTTGCCGTCGGGACTCGTCAGGATGTTCGCGTAGTTTTCGAAGGTGGGGCGCGCGGGCACCCACTGGACCGGCGCGGCGATGGTGTCGGACTCGGGCTTGAAGGACGTGGAGAGCATCCAGTACAGCGGGGCGAGGAACAGCAGGGCCTGCGCGAGGAGCAGGGCGGTGCGGCCCAGGGTGGCCCAGGCGCGGCCCTGCGGGCGCGGGGGCCGCGCATGGCGCCGCGCCGCGCCCGCGAGTGCCCGGGCGTACCGCCGCTGCTCGCGCCGGGCGGACCACGACCCCAGCCAGCCGGGCGCGGCCAGGCGCGCAGGGCGCCTCGCCCGCTCGGGCGCGGACCGCTCCCCCGCCGTCATGATGCGGAACTGCGCGGCGGTGAAGAGCAGCATCACCAGGCCGAGCACGAAGGCCATCGCCACCGCGCTGGAGAACTGGTTGTTGGTAAAGGCCTGCTCGGTGATGAACCCGATCACGCTCTCGGTGCTGCGCGACGGGCCGCCCCCGGTGATCAGTTGCGACTGCCCGAACAGTTGAAACGACCCCAGCACCGTCGTGACCGTCACGAGCAGGGTGGTGGGCGCGAGCAGCGGCCAGGTGATGTTCCTGAATTTCTCCCAGCCCGTCGCCCCGTCGAGGTCGGCGGCCTCGTAGAGGCTCTGGGAGATGTTGCCGAGCGCCGCGAGGTACAGCGTCATGTTGAAGCCCACGGTCCACCACACCGTGCCGACCACGATGGGCACCCAGGCGAGCCCCTCGGTGGTGATGAACGCGACCGACGGCAGGTGAAAGACCTGATCGCGGATGACGTTGATCAGGCCCACCCCGTTCTCGAACATCCAGCGCCACAGGATGCCCATCACCGACACGCTGAGAATGCCCGGCATGAAGAACACCGAGCGCCACAGCGCCCGCAGCGGCACCGGGCGGTGCAGTTGCACGGCCAGCAGCAGCGCGAGACCCACCAGAAGCGGCACGCTCACGGCCACGAAGAACAGCGTGTTGCGCATCGTCTGCCAGAAGATCGGCCCGGCCGCCGAGGCGGGATCGAACAGGTCGCGGTAGTACTGCAACCCCACGTACGGCTGCGCGTCTTGCAGCGGATCGAAGCGGTGCAGGCTGATCCACACGCCCGAGAGAATCGGGTACACCACGAACGCAAGGAAAAACAGCGTGAACGGCAGCAGGTACAGGTACGGCACGAGCGGGTTGGCGTCGCCCAGGGCCAGGGGGCTTCGGCGCGCGGGCCGAGTCCGGGGGCGGGACGTGGCGATGCTCACAGGAGACCTCCCGCGTGAGCGGGGCGGCAGGCCACCCCGCCCGCGCTCACTTCAGGTTGAGGGACTGCTTGGCCTGCGCGATGTCCTTGGCGGCCTGCGCGGCCTCGTCCTGAAGCGCCTGCTGGGGGCTCTTCTTGCCCAGGAAAGCCGACTCGACCGCCCGGTCCCACGACGCGCGCACCTGCGACACCCACGGCCAGCCGGTGGGGATGTAGGTGTCCTTGAGGCCCGAGAAGACGCCCGAGATGGGGTTGGTCTTGTACGACGGGTCGCGCGCCACCCCGGGCTGGGTGGGCACGGCGCCCGAGGCGGTCCAGGCGAGGTTCTGCCTCGGCTGCGTCATCCAACTGACGAAGGTCAGCGCGGCGGCCGTCTTGTTGGGATCGTAGTTCGCGCGCTGCCGGGGGAGGCCGAGCTGCACGCTCGCGCCCCAGGTGGCGGGCCGCTTCGTGCCGAGTTGCGGCAGGGGGGCCGCCTGGAACTTGAGTCCCTGCTGGCCCTGGTACTGCGGCAGCACCCAGATGCCGTTGAAGTTGAAGCAGGCCTTGCCCTGCCGGAAGGCGGTGATCTCGGACGCCTCGGTCGCGTCGGCGGGGCCGGTGCCTGACCGCAGCCGCAGGTCGGTGAGGAAGGTCAGGGCCTCCAGCGCCTCGGGGGAGTTGAAGGCGGCGTTGTAGTTCTTGTCCACGATGTCGCCGCCGTTGGAGCGCAGCACCGAGTAGGCCAGCGTGCCGCCCATCCACGGCGTCGGGATGCCCGCGCCCCAGGTTTGCAGGCCCTTGGGGTCGAAGCCCGCCTGACCCGGCTTCCTGCCCGCCCGGTCGGTGGTGCAGGCCCGCGCCGCCGCGAGATACTCGGCCCGGGTGGTGGGCACCTTGCTCACCCCGGACTTTTGCAGCAGGTCGGTGTTGACGAACATCACCATCAGGGCGTTGTTGACGGGCACGCCGTAGGTCTTCCCGTTGTAGACCCCCGCGTTCCAGTTCGCCGGGTAGAAGCGGGCCTGGTCGATGCCGTACTGCCTCAGGGTGGCGGGCGTGAGTTCGGTGACGGCATTCGAGGCCATGTAACGCCCCACGACCTCCTCGGTGTAGGCCACCACGTCGGGGGCGCGCCCCGCCGCCGTGAGGGAAGGGAGCTGCTGGTAGGTCGTCGCCCAGGGCGTGGCCTGCGAGCGCACCACGATGTTCGGGTGCGTGTCGTTGAACTGCTTGACGAGGTTTTCCATCACCGGGCGGTCCGGGCCGGTGAAGCCGTGGACGTAGGTGAGGGTCACTCGGGGGCCGCTGTACTGCGCGAGGGCACCGCTGAAGAGCGCGAGGGCGAGGGTCAGGGTCATTCGGTGCGGCATACGGTCCTCCTGGGGCGGCGGGCGGCGAAGGCGGGGGCCGTGGGCGTCAGATCATGGCAGGCGCCTCCTGTCTCCCTGGGCGGGCGGCCCACCGGGGAAGGTAGCCCTGGGCGGTCAGGGTGCCGGCGAGGGGGCCCAGGGTGGCCGCCCGCAGCGCCTCCAGGGGAGCCTTGGGCGTGCGGTCGGCGTGCAACAGCCCGTTGCGCTCGTAGAAGGTGTCGGTGAGCTGGGTGTAGCAGAACCCGGCCAGGCCCCGGCAGGCGTGGACGGCGGCGAGGAGTTCCGCGTACCAGACCAGCAGGTGTTCGGCGTCGCGGGCCTGCCGCCCCGGCGCCCCGGCGGTGCTGAACGCGTCGTCGATGCCGCCGAACTCGGAGAGGACGACCGGGTGCGACAGCCCGACGAAACCGTCGAGAAACAGCGGGCGCAGGCCGGGGCGCTCGTCCCCCAGGGTCGCCTCGGTGGCCGCCTTGGTGCCGTAGCGCCCGAGCAGCACCGCAGGGTCGAGGCTGTAGTCGTGGACGCCCACGATGTCGGTCGCGACATGCTCCCAGCCGTCGTTGCCGATCACCGGCCGGGTGGGGTCGAGGGTTTTCGTCAGGTGGTACAGCGCCCGCACGTAGTCGCGGTGCGCGGGGTTGGTGGGCAGGTCGGGCACGCCCCACGACTCGTTGAAGGGGACCCAGGCGGCGACACACGGGTGCGAGCGGTCGCGGCGGACGGCTTCGGTCCACTCGGCGACGAGGCGCTCGACCGCCTCCGTGGAAAAGGCGTAGTGGCTGGGCATGTCGGCCCACACGAGAAGGCCCAGCACGTCGCACCAGTACAGGGAGCGGGGGTCGGCGAGCTTCTGGTGCTGCCGCACCCCGTTGAAGCCCAGCGCCTTGGCCCGCTCCACGTCCAGGAGCAGCGCCGCGTCGTCCGCCGCCAGCAGCGTGCCCGGCCAGTACCCCTGGTCGAGGGCGAGGCGCAGGAAGTACGGCCGCCCGTTGAGCAGGAAGTGGCGACCGTCCACGCCCACCGAGCGCAGGGCCGTGTAGCTGTGCACGCGGTCCACGAGCGTCTCCCCGCGCCACAGCTCGACGGTCGCCTCGATCAGTTGGGGCGCCTCCGGGCTCCAGAGCCACCCGTCGCGCCCCTGCTCCACCCCCGGGTCGGGCAATCCGATCCGGCGAACGAGGTGGGCGTCCACGAGGACGCAGCGGTCGTCGGCGAGCAGGCGGCCGTCCAGCGTGAGGACCGTGCGCAGGCTGAGCGCGGGGTCCACCGGGCCGGTCAGGCGGGCGTCGAGGGTGAGGTCCCAGCGGTCGAGGCTGGGCGTCCAGGTGAGAGCGGAGAGGTGGGTCTCGGGCACCCACTCCAGCCACACGGGCTGCCAGATGCCGGTCGTGCGCCAGTGCCACATCACGTGCGGCTCGTCCAGCCAGTCCTGCTTGCCGCGCGGCTGCGTCAGGTCGCGCGGGTCGTCCTGGGCACGGACCGTCAGCGTGAGGTCCCCGCCCCCGCCCAGCGCCTCCGTCACGTCCGCGTGAAAGGGGGTATGGCCGCCCCGGTGCTCGGTCACATGCTGGCCGTTCACCCACACCGTCGCGGCGTAGTCGACCGCCCCGAAGTGCAGCAGGAGGCGCCGCCCCGCGAGGGGACGCTCCTCGGGCGACAGGTGAACGGTTCGCTCGTACCACACGACCGGGTGGGGTCCGGTGTCGTGAAGGCCGCTCGCCTGGCTCTCGGGCGGGTAGGGCACCTCGATGCTCCGGTCGTACCGCACGTCCCCGGGGACGCGCCACCGCCCCTGGGGATCGAACGCGAACGCCCAGGTGCCGCCGAGGTCCCGCCACTCGGAGCGGCGCAGCAGGGGGGTGGGATGAGGCGACGTAAGCAAGCGCGTCCTCCTTGGCGGGGAAACGTGACGGGACAGGACCTCGTTTTGGAACTACCGTCACGTTAAGTCCTCCGACCCTTAAAAGTCAAGTTTTTTTGATGCCTCGGTTCGCCTCGCATCTCCTCGTTCTGGAGCGTAAAATCCTCCAAACCATCCAGTATTTTGATAGATTGGATGCAAAGGGGGAGCGATGGCGGTATCCGGGAAACGTATTCTCACGGTGGACGGCGAGGTCTCGCTGCCTGTGCTCAAGGCCCTGGGGTCGGAGACGCGGCTGCTGATCCTGAGCCTGCTCTCGCACAACGTGATGAACCTCGCCGAACTCACCGCCGCGCTGGGCCTGCCCCACGCCACGGTGAGTTTCAATCTCAAGCACCTGGAGGAGGCCGGGCTGCTGCACGTGCAGACGGTGCCGGGCACGCGGGGCACGCAAAAGCTGATCTCCAAACGGTACGACGAGTTGCACGTCCGGTTGCCGGGCTCGGTCGCCGAGGCCGCCCCCGATGTGGTGGCCGTCTCGATGCCCATCGGCAACTACCGCTTCGCGCAGGTGGTGCCGACCTGCGGCCTGGCGGGGGACTTCCAGTTCATCGGGACGCTCGACGACCCGAGGTCCTTTTTCGAGCCCGAACACGTCTTCGCGCAGCTCCTGTGGTTTCGCTCGGGCTTCGTCGAGTACGCGTTTCCCAACAACCTGCCCTTCGGCGCCTTTGCCACCGAACTCGCCCTCTCCATGGAACTCTGTTCGGAAGCGCCCCAGTACGACCCGGAGTGGCCTTCGGACGTGACGGTGTGGATCAACGACGTGGAGATCGGCACGTGGACCTGCCCGGGCGATTTCGGCGGGAAGCGGGGCCGTCTCACACCCCAGTGGTGGCCGGATGACCAGACGATGTACGGCCTCCTCAAACGCTGGCGCGTCACGGGAGAGGGCACCTCCGTCGACGACGAGCGGGTGTCGGACGTCACCCTGGGCGACCTGGGGCTGGAGGGCCAGCACCACGTCGCGGTGCGGATCGGCGTTCGGGAGGACGCGCGGCACGTCGGCGGGTTGAACCTGTTCGGCCGACGCTGCGGCAACCACGCGCAGGACCTGCTGATGCAGGTTCGTTACGAGTTCAGCCAGGACACGAAGCCTTACAGGGTGAAGTGAAGGAGGGCCGACCTGCTGCCTCAAGGCCCGCCAAATTCTCGCTTGAGCGCGTAGGCCAGGGGCTTCTTCCACACGAGAGGTGAGGCCGGGAAGCCGAACCTCCCCCGCGACCGACCATGACGCCCACCAACCGGGGGCGGTGTTCTCAGCCCGGACCGGTGCGACGCTCCTCATGGTCCGGTCTGGCCACCACGCGGTGCACCGTCCCGGGTGCATCCAGAGGCGACTTGACCTCTCCGGCACCTGTGGGGCGGCTCCGCGCCGCCGGGGTTCGCAGGGACGCGTCACCGCCGGAAAGCGAGTGACCAGGCGTGCCGGGGACCGGGGTCGGGGGGCGTGTCTGGACCCCCGGCGTCCCAGGAGCGTTCGGAAGCGAGCGGCAGGAAGGATCACAGCGCCCTTTCCCGGCCGGGCAGACGTGCAGGGGGAGCGAGCACATCGCGCACCTCAGCCGGCGACCAGGGAGCCGTGGGTGGCCTTGCTCCACACCAGCGGCACGTAGCGGTCGTCGTCGAGGAGGTCACCCGCCTGAAGATTCCGGTAGTACGCCTCGGGCAGGGTATCGGGCTGGCCGTTGTACACCTCCCCGTCGGGGTAGTAGACGCTGGTCATGGCGCGGCGGGGACGCGGGGTCATGTTCGCCCCGGCCGCGTGCGCGACCATGCCGTTGTGGATCACCACCGACCCGGCGCGGCACGGGGCGGGCACCGCCTCGATCCGCTTCCACTCCGGGTACTCCTTGAAGATGTCGCCCATGTTCGACCCGATGCGCACCAGGCGGTAATCACCGTCGTTCTGCGTGCCTGGCAGGTACCACAGGCACCCGTTTTCCAGGGTGGCGTCGTCGAGGGCGAACCACATGTTGACGGTCTTGGGGGAGTGCACCGCCCAGTAGGGCGTGTCGCGGTGCCAGGCGGTCTGGTTGCCGTACGGCTGCTTGATCAGGGCCTGGTCGTGCCAGATACGCACGCCGTCCACGCCGGTCAGCGTCGCGGCCACCTCGCCCAGGTGCGGGTCGCGCACCAGCCGCGCGACGCCCTCGTGCGTGTCGGCGAGGCGCAGGGCCTGGGTAAAGACCTGACGGTAGTACTCGTCGGGGTAGTCCGCGTTGCTCAGCCCGTTGCGTAGCGAGAGGCGCTGGGCCACCGCATCCTCCACGACCTCGCGCCAGGTGGCGAGGTCGGAAGCGTCGAGAAACCCATCGAGCACCACGAACCCCCGGGTCTGAAACTGCCGCACCTGCTCGGGCGTCACCTGGCTGTTCATCCGTGCCTCCTGTGACGGGAGGGGACCGGCGCCCGCCGCGCCGTCGAAAGGGCTTCCTTCGTAAAACGACACCTCACCGCTGCGTTCTGGGCAACGCCTCCTCCTCACCTGTCTGTCTTTCTGCCATATTCGCGGCGTGTCAGGGAAAAGCCTATGGCTGAGATACAGCGCGACCTTCGTCAAACCCCACTCCTGTCCGGAGAGGGCCGGAGGCCGGGCGGCGGGCTCCCCGGTCCCCCGGGCCTGTGCGGGTGACGCTCTGCTCCGGGGAGCAGGGCGCGAACAGGGAGGCGATCAGGGCGTGCACGGCGACGATGGCGGCACCTCGCCGTGGTGGCTGACGGCACTCCCCGGGAAAGGGGCGATGCCGGTTGGCAGGACCTGCGAGTCCGTGGGTTCCCAACAGGCACACGGGGCTCTTCCACGGTCCCACAGAGGCGAATTCACGAGGGCGGGCACCGGGAGCGGCACGATGACGTGACGGACCACGCTCTGGCGAAGCCCGGGTCCGCCGGTCACGGGCGAGACGCCGGAACATGATCGAAGAGGGCGTGCGGGGGCATTGACGACGAAGGTGAGGAGGCGTGATGGGCGAGACACCAGCGGACCTTCGTGACACCCAGGTCCTGGGCGACCGCACCCGCGAGCACGTGGTGCCCGCCACGGGCTGTCTGCCGCTCGCGCTGCACCACATGGTCGCGGCGGGCGTGTCGGAGGCGGGGCCGGGCTTCCAGTGGGTGAGGCGCCAGCCGGACATCAGCGTGCTGCTGGCGTGTGTCGCGGGCCATGGGCAGGTGCGGGTCGGGGAGCAGTGGGTGGTGTGCGCCCCGGGCAGCGCCTACCTCGCGCCGCGCGGCGCCCTGCACGCCTACCACACTTCCGGCGACGAGCGCTGGACCCTGGCCTGGGTCATCTACCAGGAGGGGCCGCAGCAGGCCCCGCTCGTGGACGTCCCGGCCCCCACCCTCGTGCCGCTGGCCGCCGAACCCCTGCACGCAAGCATCCTGGGCCTGTACGGCGAATTCATCGGGAGCGCCGAGCCCGCCTTCTTGCGCCACTGGGCCGACCTCGTGCACCTGCATGTGGAACGCGCCGTGCGGCGGCGACGCGAGGGGCGGCTGGCCCGGGTGTGGGAGGCGGTGGACGGCGACCTCGCCCGGGCGTGGACGGTGCGCGACCTCGCCGAACTCGCCCACGTCAGCAGCGAGCAGTTGCGCCTCCTCTGCCACCGCCACCTGGGGCGCAGCCCCCTGCGGCAGGTGACCCAGTTGCGCATGCAGCGCGCCACCCACCTGCTGCGCGCCACCGGGTGGTCCGTGGAGGCGGTCGCCCTGGCCGTCGGGTACGACAACGCCTTCGCCTTCTCCACCGCCTTTCGCCGCTGGGCGGGCGTGCCACCCTCGGGCTTCCGCGCAGGCAGCGCGGGGAACCGGGCGGAGGCGGGGCCGCCCTGAGCCCGGCCAGCGCCTCCCCGCGTTGAAGGTGCGACCGTGACAACCCGGCGGGACGTCCAGACTTCCCCGGTCTTCACCCGTATGGTGCCCAGGCCCTACCGCGGCGGGCTCTCCCGGGGGCCGGACGTGCACAGGACCCGCGCGGGTGGTCTCCTCACCCCGATGAACCCGGTCCGGCCTGGAGGGTCAGCAACCCCTGGGAGTCCTTGGGGTGTCGACCGTCGGCGGCCCGCCACAGCCGTAACGACCCGACCCTCCTGTCATGCTCCGGCGTGGGGAACCTCAGGGGAACGGAGGCCGCGAGATCGGGTCTCCCTGCGGCCTGGACACGTCACCTCGCAGTGGGGTCACGCGCACGGCCTCACACGTCACCGTCCCCTCCTCGCACACCAGGCCCACCGCGCCCCCCGGCAGCGGCTCCTCCCCGTCCCGGGCCTCCAGCAGGAGTTCCCCGTCCAGCCAGGCCCGTACCACCCCGCCCCGCACCTCCAGCGCGAAGCCCCGCGCCTCCCCAAAGGACCACGGGCAGGAAGTCTCGGCCAGCACCGTCTCCTCCCCCAGCACCTTCACGAGTTGCAACAGCCCTCCCCGCCGCAACAGGGCATAGTACCGCCGCAACCCGCCCGCCCTCCGCCGAGGGCAGGTACAGCCGGTCGGCCACCGGGGAGCGCCAGTCGAACGCCTGCCCCTCGAAGGCCGCCAGTCCCTGCTGAATTCCCAGGAAGCAGCCCACGTTGCCCGCGTTGCAGTCGGTGTCCCAGCCGCTCGTGTTGGCGATGAGCATGGCCCGGGTGAAGTCGCCGTCCGCGTAGAGCAGTGCGAGCTGCACCAGGGCGTGGTTGGGCACGACGTGGACCAGGCCGCCGTAGCGGTCGTAGCCGTACTCCGCCTCGATGCGCTCCCGCGTGACCCGCCAGTCCGGCTCCGCCCCGCGCCACGCGCGCAGGTCCCCAAGTTCGCGCCTGTTCCATACCTACCGTCTGCCTGGCCTGCCGCGCACCAACAACGATCTAGAGCATTTCTTCGGCTCGGCTCGATACCACGAGCGGCGCATCGCTAGGCGCAAGGTCGCCTCCCCGAGCACCGTGATCCGTGGGCAGGTTCGTCTGGTCGCGGCCTTCGGCACACGACTTCAGCCACTTACGGGACCTGATCTTCGGCCTCGGTGCCTCATCGCTTGGCGCCGTCTCCGGGCCGGACTGGAAGTCCGGCATGAAGCGCGACGACAGCAACTCCGCTTCCGCCGTTCTCCTGATCGGTACCCCGCCGCTCTGGAAGCTCAGCTCCTTAAGCTTGCTTTGCCGTCATAGCTTAAAAACCTGCGCGAAACCCTCGAACGCTATTTCCAGCGCACGCACTCCATCTTCGCCGCGTTGCGCAAGACCCTCCCGGCGCCCGACCCTCGACCACTTCAAGCAGTCGAGGAAGAAAGGGCGGAAGAGCCCGCTGCCCCGCTCCAGGCTCATCCACCTTCCGCCCACCAGCGGCAGTGCTTCGAGGCGGTCAAACGCCTGCTGGCCGGGGGCAGGTCGGTCAAGCAGACCGCCCGTGAGGCGGGAGTCGCTACCGGTACGGTCAGGAAGTAGGCCCAGTTCGAGCAGCACCCTGGCACGGCGGCACGGCCACCGCGCCGTCAGGTGATCGCGCCGTATCGGGAGTGGCTGACTGCCCAATGGGCGGCAGGGAGGTGCAACGCGGTGGCGTTGCACCAGGAATTGCGGGGGCAGGGCTACCAGGGCGGGTACACCGCCGTCCGTGAGTTCTACGCTCTCCTGGGCCGTGCTGGTTCCCAGCACCATTCGCGCGCCGGAAGTCGGCGCGCTGCTGGAAGCGGGTCGAGCGGCGACGCCCAAGTTCGTCCAGGTGGAACGGCTGCTGACGACGGGCTGGAAGCTGTTGGCTGGACACGAGGCCCAACCCCTACGGGGTTGGCTCAGTGACCTGGAGCAGAGTGGCATCAAAGAACTTCGGGCCTTCGCGGTCGGACTCGACCGCGATTTCGACGCAGTGCGGGCAGCGGTGGAAACGGCGTACAGCAATGGGCGGATGGAGGGGCAGATCAACCGCCTCAAGACCATCAAGCGGGGGATGTACGGCCGGGCGGGCCTCGACCTGCCCAAGGCGAGGGTGCTGCACCAGGCCCAACGCCCCACGGCCAGCGTCACCAAAAGGTAGGGGGACCCACGACGAAACTGACATTGACAGCAGCCCCTGCGTCACTACGACGGGGCCGGCCCGTGGGTGAACGCCAACCACAGCCGGACGGGTAGGCTGTGAGAATGAAGCTGGAGCAGGTCGTGGAGCTCTACCAATCCTTCGAGGCGGCACAGCTTCAAGTCTGGGTCGATGGCGGCTGGGGCGTTGACGCCCTTCTGGGCGAACAGACGCGGCCACACTCCGATCTCGACCTGGCGCTGAAGTTCGGGGAACTTCCCTCGTGCGAGAACATCCTTAAGTCCCACGGCTACGTGGAGGCCGAACGCGACGGCGAGCCCGAGTGGAACCGCGTGTTCCGTCAACCGTCGGGCTGGCAGGTCGACTTACACGGCTTCGTGCTCGACGTGGCTGGCAACGCCGTCCTCGGCGACCCTGCACAGGGAATCATGTATCCGGTGGGCGCGCTGGACGGGGCGGGAACGCTGGGCGAGCTGCGGGTGCGCTGTGTGGCTGCGCCCTTCGTGCTCCAGTTTCGGAACAGCTTTGAACCTCGTTCGGTGGATCATCACGACGTGGCGCGGCTGTGTGCCCGCTTCGACCTGCCGCTGCCGTGCCGCTTTCGTCCTCACGGCAGCTGACTCCCAGGGCGTGCTGGCCGTATTCGACGACGCTCACACCAGGAACGGACGCGCCGCAGACCACCAGACCGTTCGCCCTCGTCCTGACCCGGTTTGATTTCAATCCGGCTCGCAAGGGTGGGGGACAGTGACCGTCGGGAAGCTCAATCTCCGCTGCCGCCTTTCCTGCACCACGGACTGACTGTGACAGCGACCGGGTTTCTGGCTTTCGTGAGGTGCTCCTGACGCCGGGTGGCGCTTCGCCGGGTTCCGTCCAGGGCGGCGGCCTGGGGCCGATATCCGCCAATATGCTCCATGCCTCCGGTTCATGGCACATCTACGGCGTTCGCGTGGAGTGTTCCCGACGATCCGCGCAAGGACTTCGGGGCCGTGCGCTGAAACCGTCAGGGCCGCCCAGGCTCGGGGAGGCCGACACCAGGAGCGGCAGGTGATTCGTGCCGGAAGGGCGCGTGACCCGACCGGCCCTGGCGGGGTGACCGCCCCGCATGACTTCTAGCGCATCCCGTGTGGCCGCCACGCGCCTACCCTGGCGGCATGACGAATCCATCAGAGCGTGCTGGGCCTCCCCAGGCGGCAAGGGGCATGGCGGCTCAGGTCTTTCCTGCCCGCGCACGCCGCCTGCCGAAGGCCGTCTGGGACCTGCTCTTCACCCTGGTCCTCCCGATCCTGATCCTGAGCCCGAATTTCCTGGGCCTCGGCCTCAGCGTTTCCGAGAACGTGTTCGGGGGCGGCGAGGCGGGAAACGTGCGGGCCTACGTGCTCGCTTCGCTTCTCCCCGTCGGGTACGTCCTGACGGAGCTGGCGCTCAGTCGCCGCGTG
This sequence comes from Deinococcus aetherius, assembly GCF_025997855.1. Lineage (NCBI taxonomy): Bacteria > Thermotogati > Deinococcota > Deinococci > Deinococcales > Deinococcaceae > Deinococcus > Deinococcus aetherius. The sequence continues at coordinate 672,114 of NZ_AP026561.1, read as the reverse complement.
AGCCCGATCTCGCTGATCGCCGGGACGGGAGCTATCCTCTCGGGCGCCTTGACCTTCTGGTACGTGGACGGCTTCTGGTTCGCGGTCAAGGACAGCGCCCGCTCCTACCTGACGGCCCTGCTGTTCCTGATCAGCGCGGGGACGACGCTGCCCCTGTTCCGCGTCTTCGTCGACGCCGCCAGCCTGGGCGAGAAGCCGGGCACTCGGGCCGCCCTGCGGCAGGCCACGCGCGACCGGTGGATTCACCGGGGACTCGTGCTGGGCACCGTCGCCTGCGCGGTCTTCGACCTGATCGGGGGCGTGGTGAACAGCGCCGTGAATTACGGCCGGGTGACGGCCCGCTTCGGCAGCGACGCGTTCAACGCGCAGGTGGCTGAGGTCAACGCCATCATGCGCCTTCCGGAGATGACCATCAGCCTGCTGGGCGTGGGCCTCGGCGTCTGGCTCGTCCAGCAGGCCGTGAAGCGCCGGTACGGTGCGGGGGTCAGCCTGTTTCAGCCCAGGAAGCTGACCGACCGGATGCGCGAACGGGGAGACGTTGCGGCGTGAAGTCCTGGCCCGCGCGGGCGCAGTGGCGTCCGGGCGCTTGCTACGATTTGTCGGGGCCGTCCGCCCGCCGGAGGCCCCGGTTGGTCCGGGTGCGGACGAGGCCCGCGGCCCCCACTCACCGCCTGAGAAAGGAGCGCCACCATGGAGGGGTCAGGAGGACAGAGGATCGTGGTGCCGGGCCAGCAGGACGCGCTGGCGGGGGTCGCTGTCCAGCCGGGAGGCCAGCACGCGGGGCCACCCCCCAGTCTGCGAAAGGGCCGAGCGCGTCTTGACCCCTGGAGGCGCTCAACCTCGGCGCCGGGGAGAGGGCCGCAGGTCAACCAGGGGAAGAGGCCCCTTCTCCCCGGCGGGCCGCGGCAGGCGTCCGGGCCCGGGTGCCGACCGGACGGGCACGCCCCCTCGCGCGGGCGACGACGGGGCCCTCAGGCCGCCTCTCCATGATGTTGAAACGAGGTGGGCCCATGATCCGCAAGGCCTTGATACCCCCACGGGACGCGCTCGGCGCCAGCGACACCCTGCTGGCGGCCTTTTTCCTCGTGGCGTACCTGCTGATGCTTGGCGAGCCTGTCGCCGGCGAGGGGCGGCGCCTGACCGTCGCCGGCCTCGGCGCCGCGTACCTGACGCTGGCGGTCGTCGCCTTTCCGCGGCTTCGGCGCCGCGGGCCGTGGTGGGTGCTGGGTTACACCCACGTGCAGGCTGCCCTAGGGGCAGTCCTGACCGTGGTGAGCGGCGCGGGGGCGGGCGCCCTCGGCACCTGGAGCGGTCTCACGCTGCTGATCTTGCTGATGGTCAGTCAGGCCGCGCGGGCGCAGCCGCTGTCCTGGTCACTCGTGTACTGCGCGGGCCTGCCGCTCTACTACCTCGGAACGCGGTGGGACGACGCGCTGCGCCTCGGCGGTGCTTTATTCGCCTCCGGCCTCTTCGTGGTGCTGACCACGCACGCCGCGGTGCAGGAGGGCCGGCGCCGGGCCGAGCAGGAGGCCCGGGCCGCCCAACTCGAGCAGGTCAACCGGGCCCTGCGGGCGTCGGCCGCGCAGGCCGAGGAACTGGCCGCCACCCGGGAACGCAACCGCATCGCGCGCGACATCCACGACGGCCTCGGGCACCACCTCACGGCCCTGCACGTCCAGTTGCAGGCCGCGCAGGCCGTGCTGCCGGGCGACCCCGCGCGGGCCGGGCACGCGCTCGAACAGGCGCGCGGCCTGACGCAGGGCGCGCTCGCGGACGTGCGTCGCTCGGTGGGCACCCTGCGGGACGCGCCGCCGGCGCTGCCGGACGCGCTCGCGCTTCTGGCGCAGGAGGCCCACGGGGCCGGAGTCGAGGTGGCGCTGCGCGTACACGGCGCCCGTCGGCCGCTGGGTTCCGACGCCGAGCAGGCGCTGTACCGCGTGGCGCAGGAAGGCGTGACGAACGTCCGCAAGCACGCCCACGCCTCGCGGGCCGAGCTGACGCTGGAGTACCACCCGGGGTCGGTCACGTTGACGATCTGTGACGAGGGGGTGGGGGCGCGGGCTCCGGGCGGGGGATTCGGCCTGCCCGGGGCCCGCGAGCGGGTCGCGCTGCTGGGCGGCGAGTTGCGCGTTGACAGTGCGCCCGGACGCGGCTTGACCCTCAGCGCAACGGTGCCCCGGTGAGGCCTGTCCGGGTGCTGGTCGTGGATGACCAGGCGCTGTTCCGGGAGGGCCTGATCACCCTGCTCTCGACGCGCCCGGAGTGCCAGGTGGTGGGCGAGGCCGCCAACGGCCTGGAGGCGCTGGAGCGGGCGGCGGCCCTCGCGCCGCAGGTGGTGCTGATGGACCTGCGCATGCCCGTGATGAACGGGGTCGAGGCCACCGCCCGGCTGCGGGCGGCCCATCCGCAGGTCCGCGTGCTGGTCCTCACGACCTTCGAGGAGGACGCGGACGTGTACGGCGCCCTGCGGGCGGGCGCGGTGGGCTACCTGCTCAAGGACGTGAGCGCCGCCACGCTGGTGGAGGCCATCCGCTCGGCGGCGAGGAACGAGACCGTGTTGCAGCCCTCGGTGGCGGCGAAGGTCGTCGCGGAGTTCGCGCGCCTGTCGGAGGTCGCGGCCCCCGCGCTGCTGGCCGAGCCGCCGAGCGAGGCGCTCTCCGAACGCGAGCGTCAGGTGCTGCGGCTGCTCGCGGTGGGCGCGAGCAACAGGGAGATCGCCGCAGCCCTGCACCTGTCGGAGGGCACGGTCAAGAACCACGTGACGAACGTGCTGGGCAAGCTGGGCGTTCGGGACCGCACGCAGGCCGCCCTACAGGCCAGAGCGCTGGGGCTGCTGTGATGCCCGCTGTGCCGGTGAAGACGCTTGCCTGGACAACGGTTGCGGCGAGGGGGCCAGCCGTGTGCCCAGGCGCACCCGCAGCGTTCGCCCGGTGTCCTGAACCGGCGACCCGGTACGGTCAGCCTGGGCTCCACGGGCGGACGTGGCCCGCAGAACCTCTTTACTTTGGCGGGTTCAGGTACTGCGCGGCGTACTCCGGCGTCGGCGGGATGACGGTGATGACGTCGATCAGCACGCCATTCGGGTCGGCCGTGATGAAGTGGCGCTGGCCGAACGCCTCGCTGCGCAGGCTGCGGTGCAGCGGCAATCCGGCCCGCTCGATCAGGCGCCGGTACTCGTCGTCGACGGCCTCGACCTCGAAGTTCAGGATCAGGCCGCGGACCGGATGGCGAAACCCGTCCGGCACGGTGGGGTGGTCGGCCTGCACGAGGCCCAGTTCGTAGCCACACGGGTCAGGACACCGCAGGCTGACGTACCAATCTGCTTCGAAGGTGACTTCGAAACCGAAGTGCTCCGCGTAGAAGGTGCGCGACGCAGCAATGTCCCGCGTCTGGATGACCGGATAGAAGCTCGACAGGGCCATGGTTCCTCCATTCCAGGTGACATACCGACTGTATGTATGTAAAAAATACAGACAGTCGGTATGTTTGTCAAACCGGAGGTTGCGCCATGCCCGAACGCCCCACCACCAAGGCCGCCCAGCGCGAGCGGACGGTACAGAGCCTGATCGTGGCTGGCCGCGAGCTGTTCACCGAGCGCGGCTACGCCCACACTTCTACCGCCGACCTCGTGGAGCGCGCCGGCGTCACGCGCGGCGCGCTCTACCATCACTTCAAGGACAAACAGGATCTGTTCGTCGCCGTCTTGGGCGCAGTTCAGGCCGAGGTCGCGGTCCGCGTCGAACTGGCCGCCTCTCAGGGCGCGGACCCCTGGGCGCAGCTCCGCCTGGGCTGTCAGGCCTTTATGCGCGCCAGCCTCGATCCGGAGGTGCGGCGCATCATGCTGCTCGACGGGCCGGCGGTGGTGGGCTGGCGCGTCTGGCGCGACCTGGATCAGGCCCACGCGGTGCGCTCGCTGCGTGAAGGGCTGCTGGCCCTCCAGAAGATCGGCGAGCTGCGGGATGTGCCGCTGGGAGCCAGCGTTCACCTGCTGTCCGGCGCCATGAACGAGGCTGCGCTCTGGATCGCGCAGTCGCCGCAGCCCGACGCGGCGCTGGCCGAGGCGGGCGAGGCCCTCGACGTGCTCTTGGAATCGTTGCGGGCCTGACCTCGCCGTCTTCCGTCCGGTCTTCCCATGGGGCACCTGTCACGCGGTGGTGAGGCGGCCCAGCCCGGCAGTCCGGCGGGGGCAGAGGTCTGGCGTGCCTATCTGGGACCCTGGACCGCCTGGAACACGGTGCGGGCGGTCGGCTGTCTGCTGTCCACGGCGGCCTTCGCGCTCGCCTCCCTGCGGCTGGGATGAAGACCCGGTGGCAGCGCCGCGTCTTCCTCGGACCTGGCCTCACAAGCCGCGCTCGACCGACTCCACCAGCCGCCGCTCGAGGGCCTCGATCTGGTCGGCAGGCAGCCCGCCCAGCGGCCCCTCGGTGCGCAGGGTGGCCAGGCCGTGCACCGCCGACCAGGCCAGCAACTCCGCCCCCGGGCGCCGCTCTGGTGGAAGTACGCCAGCCGCGACCAGGCCGTCCAGGGCCGCGCCCAGCAGCTCAAAAGGGGTCAGACCGGTCTCGCCCCGCCGCTCCGGGCTGGTCGCCCGGTTGAGATCGCGCGACAGCCAGAAGGCGGCCTGGAAGAGGCCCGGCTCGCGTCGGGCAAACCCCATATAGCCGAGCCCCACCGCCCAAAACCGCGCCCGGGCCAGCGCCACCCCCGCTAGTCCGGGGTCAACCGCCGCCTGCTCGGCCTCAATGGCGCGGGCGAACTCCGCCTGGGCCGCAGAGCAGACGGCGGCGAGCAGCGCTTCGCGGTCGGCGAAGTGGCGATAGGCGGCGCTGGGGGCCACCCCGGCGCGGCGGGTGGCCTCGCGCAGCACGACCGCCTCCGGGCCGCCGTCGCGGGCGAGGTCGAGGCCCGCGCGTACCAGGGCGCCGTGTAGGTCGCCGTGCCGGTAGGTGGCCCGCTCGGATCTTCGTTCGCTCTTCTTCGACACACATATCCTCGGTTGCAATTCTGTGTCTGGCGTATTAATGTAAACAGTGTTCACAAGCGGCGTGAGGGCCCGGGGCGGTTGCATCGTGCTGCGGTACCGTGCCGGGCGGCAATCGCAGGGCCAGGAGGCGGAGGCTCCGCCACAGACAGATTAGATGAGGCCATGGAGGAACGATGAGGAAATTGGTGCTGGGAATGTTCGTCTCACTCGATGGCTTTGTCAGCGGCCCGGGCGGCGAAGCTGACTGGATCTTCAAGTCTGGAGACGACGCGACGGATGAGTGGATCGTCGATCACCTGTGGCAGGCGGGCTTGATCGCCATGGGCAGCCGCTCCTACCGCGACATGGCGACCTTTTGGCCCTCCTCTGACCTGCCATTCGCCGCCCCGATGAACGCGATTCCCAAGGTCGTGTTCACGAGGAAGGGCCTTGCTGGTGCGCCGGGCGGTCAGGCGACGACGGCAAGGACTGACGCCGAGCGCGCGCAACGTGAGTCAGAGCCAGCCGCGCCGGTCCAGGGCTCCTGGGCCAACCCCATGGTCGCGAGTGGTGACCTTTCCGACGAAGTCGCTCGACTCAAGACGCAGCCCGGCAAAGATATCAGGGCGCTCGGCGGCGCCAGTTTTGCTCAGGCTCTTGCAGCCAGCGGTCTCATCGACGAATATCACCTCTTGGTCTGTCCGGTCGCGCTCGGCCAGGGTGTCTCCCTGTTTTCCGGGTTGTCCAAACCCGTCGACTTCCAACTCGTGGGCACCAGGACGTTCGGCGGTGGCGCGATCTCGCTGGTTTATCGTCCGGCTTGAGTGTGACTCGACGTGCCGAGGCGATGGCGGATGACGGCGCGCACATGGGCGCCGTGCACCTGAGCCGTGCATGCGGTGTGGTAGGCAGGCACGTTGCGAACGGGGCTCGATATGCGCCCGCAATGTTCAAGCCGATCATGACCAACAACCGTGCGGGCGGCTGGCGCCAGACCAGGGGGAACCCATGAAGACGGTCTCTTCTAAAGACGGCACGGTCATCGCCTTCGATCAGTCAGGAACAGGTCCGGCGCTGATCCTGATTCACGGGGCCACCCAATACCGGGCCACCGACCGGAGCATGAGACAACTGGCCGACCTGCTGGCGCGGCACTTCACCGTGGTTCAGTACGACCGTCGGGGGAGGGGCGAGAGCACGGACACCCTGCCGTTCGCTGAGGAGCGCGAGATCGAAGACATCGAGGCTCTGATCGATGCGGTGGGAGGCTCAACCTTTCTCTACGGCATGTCCAGCGGCGCCGTTCTGGCGATGGAGGCGGTCACCACGCTTCCTACCAAGATCAGGAAACTGGCGATGTACGAGCCCCCCTTCAACGACGATGAGGCCGCCCGGCAGCGGTGGAAGGAATACACCGGGCAGCTCCGGGAACGGCTGGCCCAGGGCCGCCGGGGCGACGCGATGGCGCTCTTTCTGCGGCTGGTGGGCGTCCCTGCCGAGCGGATCGAGGGAATGCGCCCGGCCCCGACGTGGCCGATGAACGAGGCGGTCGCCCCCACCCTGGCCTACGACCATGGCGCCCTGATGGGGGATGAGGCTGCGGTACCCGTGGAGCGGGCCGCCAGCGTCACGGTCCCCACGCTGATCCTGGTCGGCGGGGCCAGTTATGGGTTCATGCACCAGACGGCGGAGAAGCTCGCACGGGCCATCCCCGACGCAGACTGGCGCACCCTGGAAGGCCAGACTCACGCGGTGGCGGCACCCGTGCTCGCCCCCGTGCTGGAGGAGTTTTTCTTGAGCTGAACACGTCAGCCCGCGAGGAGCATCGCCCTCCAAGAAGACCACAAGATGAGCCGCACAAGGAGCCCATATGCGGAAGGTGATCGTGACCGAGTTTCTAACTCTCGACGGCGTGTACGAGGACTCCACCCCCTGGCAGAGCGACTACAACCCGGACGACGGCCAGTTCAAGCACGACGAACTCTTCGAGAGTGGCGCCCTCCTGCTGGGCCGTGTGACCTACGAGGGCTTCGCCCGGTACTGGCCGACCGCCACCGACACCGGGGCATTCGGGGAACGGATGAACAGCCTGCCGAAGTTCGTCGCCACGACCACCCTGCGCTCCCTGGAGTGGAATGCCACCGCCCTTGAGGGGGACGTGGCCACGGCGGTGGAGGCCCTGAAGCGGCAGGAGGGCGGGAACCTCCTGGTCTACGGCAGCGGCACCCTTGTCCAGACGCTGTTGCGGCACGGCCTGGTGGACGAACTGCGCCTGATGGTCTACCCGCTGGTCCTGGGGAACGGCAAGCGCCTGTTCTCGGGCGGGGACCGGCTGCCGCTGCACCTCACCGCCTCGCGGGACCTCGGCTCGGGTGTGCTGCTGTTGACCTACGAGCCTGCAACTGGGACCTCCCCGAGCTGATCGCCGCCAACCGGGCCTGTGGGTCAGCCGCAGCGGACGCGTCTACCCTGATGAGAGGAGTGAACCCATGACCTATCAAGCCACCGAGGGCACCTACACCGAGTTGGGCGGACTGAACCTGTACTACGAGCGGCACGGCGCCCCCCGACCCGATCAGGCGCCGCTGGTCCTCTTACACGGAGGCTTCGGGGCGACCTCCATGTTCAGCGGGCTGATTCCCGCACTGTCCGCCGGGCGGGAAGTGATCGCCGTGGATTTGCAGGCACACGGCCGTACGGCGGACATCGACCGCCCGATGCGCTTCGAGACCCTGGGCGACGACATCGCTGTACTGCTGGGGCACCTGGATCTCCCCCGGGCTGACGTGCTCGGCTATTCGCTGGGGGCGGGCGTGGCCCTGAGGTTCGCCCTCCAGCACCCAGGGTTACTCCGCAAGCTGGTCGTCGTGTCGTTCCCGTTCCGCCGCAGCGGCTGGTTCCAGGAGGTACGAGAGGGTATGGCCCAGATTGGTCCTCACGCTGCGGAGGGTCTGAAGCAGGGGCCCATGCATAAGCTCTACGCCAGCATTGCCCCTCGCCCCGACGAGTGGCCGAGGCTGGTCACCCGGGTGGGCGAGGTGGTGAACAGCGAGTACGACTGGGCCGACGAACTCCGGGGGTTCCAGAATCCGGCCCTGATCGTCGCCGGGGACGCTGACAGCTTCGCTCCTGCCCACGCCGCCGAGTTCTTCGCGCTGCTGGGGGGTGGCCTGCGGGACGCGGGCTGGGACGGCTCTGGCCGAACCGCGCACCGCCTCGCCGTCCTGCCCGGCGCAACCCACTACGACATCTTGCAGTCACCTCTGTTGCTGCCCGCCGTCACTTCATTTCTCGGCGCCCCGTAGTGGAGGCAGGCTCAGCAAGCCAAAGAGGCGGGAGAGCCGGTCCGGCTGGGTCATCTGGGTCTGTTCGAGATTCAAGCCTCAGGCCTCAAGTCTTCATGGCCGAAAACGTAGGTTCGACTTCAGGGAGGAGCGTATGAGCCGGAATGCCGTGAAGCGTCTTTATCTGATGCAGGTGGGATCCATGCCTGAATACCAGATTCCGATTGTTTGCTCCCTGGTGCAGACGGAGGACGGCAAAAACATCCTGATTGACAGCGGCCTCCCGGAGATCATGCCTGAAGGAGAAACTGAGTTCGAGAATGGGCAGGACGTAATCGAGCAGTTGGCGAGCATCGGCCTAAAACCGGACGATATCGATGTTGTCATCTCGACCCATTACGATATCGACCATGCCGGAAGGCACGCGGCATTCACGAAGGCACAGTATGTCGTTCAACGTGTGCATCACCTGGATGCGGCGAGTAACCCCCGTTTTGCGGCCACACGACCTGAATGGGATCAGCCCATGGAACGTATTCGGCTGGTGGACGGGGACACGGAACTGCTGCCAGGGCTGACGCTGATCGAGACGAGTGGGCATGTGCCAGGACATCAATCGGTGCTGGTGCGGCTGCCCAAAACGGGGGCGACTTTGTTGACGGTTGACGCAGTCCCCTTCGCTGCGGGCTTTACCCGTGACGAGCAGGACGACGGGAGCAACCCCGACGCCGAAGCGACCCGGGCCAGCACCGTGAAGCTGCTTGATCTGGCGGAACGCGAGCATGTCGGGTTGGTTATTTTCGGGCATGACCAGGCCCAGTGGGAAGGGCTGAAAAAGCTGCCGGAGTATTACGAGTGAGGATGCAAGCACCCTTATCCCTCAACCTCTTCCCCCATTCGGAGGACCGGTAGAGAAAGAGGGGAGTGGTTATATGGCGGGTGGTTGGAGTGAACCCAATGAGACCGGCCGAGGAGGCAAGACGATGCGAAGACTCATCGTTCTCGAACGCATGACGCTCGACGGCATGTTCGACGCCGCGTCGATGGGACAGTGGGACTTCCCGTACCACGGCGACGAGAGGGCCGAGGTAATTTTCCAGGGCATCCAGGGCAGCGACGCGTACCTGCTGGGTCGCGTGACCTACGAGATGCTCGCGCCGCACTGGTCCGCCCTGAGGAACAACGAGATGGGCGTCGCCGACAAGTTGAACAGCATGAAGAAATACGTCGTCTCCTCAAGCCTTGAGAAAGCGGAGTGGAACAACACGACGATCATCCGGGGCGACGCGGTTGAGGAGATCGGTCGGCTCAAGCGGCAAGAGGGCGGGGACATCCTCGTGCACGGCAGCGCGGCGCTGGTCCAGACCCTGCTGGCGGCGGGGCTCGTTGACGAGCTTCAATTGCTGGTGCATCCCATGGTCGTGGGCGGCGGGGCCAGGCTCTTCCGTGAGGCGGCGCAGGTGTTGACGCTCGAGCTGGTGGAGTCGAGGGCGCTCCCCCTGGGCGTGCTCTTGCTGCGCTACCAACCGGAGAAAGCGCCTCAATGAAAAGGCCGACATCGGGGAGCGTGGTGGTGGGCGTTCACGACTGTTTTCTTCTCCTGATCTTGTCCCGAGGGTAGCGCCCAGGTAGCTGTGGTTCGTCGTCATGTGGCGCGTATGACCTGGACGGGGCGTCGTTGCCCCTGGGGCAGGCACGGCCAGCCACACGCGCACCCCGGTTGAGCAGGGCGAGCGTGTGAATGCGTGCAGTGCCCCTGCAAGAAGTGCCCATCGGCGCGTTGTGGCAGAGTACGCCCCGCCACAACGCGGGTCTAGCCAGGGCAGCCTGGTGCGGTCGCCCCCCGGTGAGGGCGGCCCTGTGAAACGCGAGATCCCGTGGGGGCCATGGACCGCTGGTGAGAGCGCACCGAGCTGGCGTCACCCGCAGGGTGCAGCCCTCTGGCCAGCACCCACCATCCTTCACCTCGGCATCAGAATCAGGATGGCGGCGCCCAGCGTGAGGTCCAGCACCCAACAGAACTCGGCGTAGGAGGCTGAGACCACCCGGCCCCACTTCAGGTGCACCACATCCCACACGGCGTGGCTGACAAGCGCACCCGCCACCAGATAGGCGGCCCAGGACACCTCGACGCTGAGCGCGGTGAAGGCCAGCGCGCTGAACGCGAGCATGCCGACGGTTTCGAGCGGCAGGTCACGGACCGCCCGCCACTGATCTCGTGCCAGGCCCCACCCCAGCGCGGCGAGGCCCGCCACGAAGAGGACGAGCGCGGGCGAAACGCTCAGGTCAAGCCCGAGGATGGCCGCGATGACCACCAGGCCTGTCAGCAAGACCCACCAGGCCGCCTGGCGCCGCCCCAGGAGGGCCGCGCCGGGGTAGACCACGGCGATCAGCACGATCAGGGCGGACAGGACCGAGACGAAATCCCGGTCGAGCTTCAGGTCGAACGCCGTCAGGCCCGCGACCACCAGCCCCAGCACTGTGGGCCAGCGGTGCAACAGGCGTGCCCACGGGCGGGGTGCGGACGCTGGTGTGCTGCCGTGCGTGTGGGGGTGCTTGTTCATGGGGCGCTCCTTTGGAACGGTTGCCCGAACTCCTCAGGCCGGGTGTGGAGTCGGCCGGTGGATGAACAGCCGCCCGTTCGGCGGCGCGTTTTCTCCATGGAACACGTTCACTGCGCCCACCGTACCGGCGGCGTGCCTGTGCCGGACGTGCCGGAGGTCATGGCGGGCGGTCACGCCCGCCGAAGCGCGGCGCCGCCCGCTCTGGCCCTCGGCGAGCGCCTGGTAGAAGTGGGCCGAGGACAAGGGCGCCACGACGTCGTCGAGTTCCGTCGCCATGCCGATGGCCGCGTCCACGAACTTCCACGACCCGTCCCGCCACGGCGCCCGAATGGCACGCCATGAACACCGCCACACGCACCCCACCGGCGATGCGCGGGGCCTCCACCACCCGGTCGTGGGAAAGGGGGAGGGTGCTGCCCTCGGCGTCCACGAAGGTGCGGCTCTCCTCGTCCCTGTGCCCGCTGAAGTGCAGGAGCTGCGGTTGGTAGCGGTTGAGGACCCGCAGGAAATCCTCGCCCCGGGCCGCGTCCTCACGCACCACCTGCGGGGCGTTCTGCCGGGTGGACGTTCTCAACTCGTCCTGAACGCGCTTCATCTCCTCGTCGATCCACAGCCGTTGGTCCGCGGGGTTCGCGGTGACCAACAGCACGGTGGGGGTGCCGATGACGGGCACGGCGGTCTGCTCTCCCCGCAGGGTGGCGGCCTGGCGGGCCAGCGGAGGCTCAGCTCCCCCAGCAGCGTGGCCCACAACCGCAAGGTTCTCTGCCGCAGCTCGGGGTACGGCTCACGTTCGCCGCCCGCCTCGGCGCGCACCTGAACCTGGAAGTTAAGTTGCAGCGGGAGGATGGCTATGAGGTCGCGGCTCCGCTCAGTCAGCGAGCCGTACCGCTTTGAGGTTCCCAGGAGGGCCTGACGAATCTGGAGGAGGTTCCGAACGACGCTGCCCGGGGTGGCGGGCAGGTACAGCCGGAGGGCCGCGACCTCATGGTGCTGCTGATCGGTGAGGCGGGCCAGGTCCAGGAACAGCGGTTCGGTCCGTTCGTCGGCCCACACCTCCGGGTTCTTCTCCGTCTCCTGCTGGAAGGCGTTCCCCAGAATTCAGAGGAGGGCGCCGACCGGGGTGCGGTCGTCACCGAACTTGGCAGGCTCCAGCCGTTGCCTCAGGGCGTATAGGTCCTGCCCAGCGAGGATGTTCTCTGCGCGTTTCAGGCTGCCGTAGTAGGCCAACGTCGGAAGGCCGTGTTCACCCGCACGCTGCACGTTGTCGTCGCGCCGTTCGGGAAACAGCTCCCAGAAGCGCCCGAGGAGCGGACTGGCCTCCTGTCTGAACGCCTCCTGCTGCGCCCGGAATCCGTCGAGCAGGTGCTTGAATTCCAGACTGATCTGTTCGAGGGGACGGGCAAATTCCGGCTGCGTGAACACCCGGTCGAGGAGTTGGGCCGAGAACGGGTAGAAGGCGGGGGAGCCGGAGAGGAACTCGAGGGATTCGACACGCGAACGGAGCACGGGCAGGATGGAGGACCCGGGCACTCCCTGATGCTAACGGCACCTCTCCTCCGGGCGTTTCCAGTTCGACGGTGAAGCAAGGCTTCGGAGCCATACTCCACCACTGCTCGGGGCCGGAGCCTGTGCTTTCCGCCTGGTGCTGGTTTTGCAGAAGAAAGCGCCCCGAAGGGGGCACCGGGGTGGAGGCATCTTTCCTGGGTATTTACTGGGCGGCTGCCGCGTCGCCCGTGCCGCCGAGCGCTCCCTTGAGGGTGTTGGCGACTTTGAACGCGACTTTGCGGCCCGCCGGGATCTGAATCCTCTCGCTGGTGCCGGGGCGGACGCCGGTGCGGGCGGCGGTCGCCTTCACACTCAGCGTGCCCAGACCGGGCAACCCCACGCTCTGCCCCTGCTTGATCGCGTCCACGATGGCTTCCATCGCGGCGTCGACGGCCTGACCGGCCTGTTTCTTCGTCAAACCGCTCTGCTGGGCCACCTGCTCGACGAGTTGCGTCTTGGCGACCTTGCCGCCACGCCCCCCGGTGGACTCGCCCGCGCCTGCCTCGGCGACAGGTGCAGGCTGCTCGACCTCGGCCGCCTCCCGCTGGGGAGCCTTGGCAGCGGCGGACTTCTTGGCCGGGGCCTTCGTCGACTTTTTCGTCATGCTGTGCATCGTGCCTGCCCGGCGGCGAAAAGGCAAGCCGACGTCAGGTCCTCCTCCAGTCCAGAGCGCCACCCGAACGTCCTCGCCCAAGGCGACACCCTGACCCTCCCCTACCGCGGTACGGCCTTCCAGTACCGGGTGACCCCTGGGCCTGGCCTTCAGGCAGGTTGCTGTCGTTCAACACGTCCGCCAGTGCTGCGTCTCCCGGGACGGCGTCGCCAGCCAACCGCGAACGTGCGGTGCGTCCGGGCTGACTGGAGCCCTCAGGCTACGGGTCTCCCGTCACCTCGCCAGGCGCGGCTGCCTCACGGCCAAGTCGCTCCCGCACCTGACGTAGCGTCGCCAGGATGTCGCGGAGGGAAATGCCCTCGCCGCCGAACATGCCCGAAGCCTCCATCTCCCGGTAGTCCTGTTCGAGCGCCCGCAGCACCTCCCCCTGGGGCACGATCACGGCCTTCCCCGTGCAGCAGTCCGCGTCATCCACGCCCGCCTCGCGGAAGAGGACGGTCTTCGTGGCGATGACGTCGTCACGCAGCGCCACGTCCGCCAGCGCGGCGGGGCCAATCCCTCCCTGCATCAGCACGTGCAGGCCGAGCAGGTGGCGGGAGAAGTGGACCAGCCGACGCAGCTTCTGTGGTTGGGCACAGGCCACCTGCAGCGCCGTGAGCTTGTCCCAGAAGGTCCGCCGCGCGTCGAGAACTTCGACTGTCGCCTCGGGCAGCTCCACTGCTTCCCGCACCTGGGCGTCCTCGCCGAGGTAGGTGCGGATGATGCACTGCTCACGCGGCTCGATGCGGTTCTTGCCCCCGAACTCCAGCAGCACGCGCCGCCGGATGTGTGCCGTGCCCGCCGAGAGGACGGTCGGGTAGCGCAGGGCCAGTTGCAGGGCGGCGGGCTCTCCCTCCGTGACGACCTGCACCCGCGCGTCGAGGGCGGGTGCCGCCGCGCGCAGGTGGGGCAGGATCCGGTCCCGCACGAAGGCCTGGGCCTGAAGCCCCAAGTCGGCGATGACCGTGTCCCGCGCATCGCGCGACATCCTGGCGAGGTCTTGGGGCGTGCGACCCGACGCGCCGAGCAGGCCCAGGGTGATGTCGAGATCCTCGCTGAAGCGGGTGACGGCAGCGTCCCCCTGGGGGGCTGGTCCCTCCCTTGAACGCCATCGGGACCTCACTCCCGCCCAGCGCGAAGGTCTGGGCGAGCGCCCACACCACCCACAGGTCCTTTTCCAGGATGACGGGCTCCCGGTTCTGCCGGGCAGCGACAGCCTCGAGCACGTCGCATTGCTCCTCAGGCTCCAGGGGCAGCCAGTTCAAGGCCGCACGCTCCCCGGGTAAACCGCTCCCCGGGCGTGAGTGGTGATCAGGTCAGCGAGCCAGCCGGGCAGGGTGGGGCGCAGTTCGAGCAGTCGGTCGAAGGTGGCGACGTCCAGCTGGGCAAGGACGGCGTGGCCCTCGTCCGGGCGGTGGCGGCTCAGGTGGTGCAGCGCGGCGAGGGCGTCGCCAGCAGGGGTGCCCGCCTGCCGTAGCACGTACCTGGGTGCGTGCCGGAGGGTCACCTGACGGTTGCCGATCTTGAGGGTCTTCTTGCCGCTCACCCCGGCGCTGAGCACCGGCGTCACCGGCGTCTGGGTGCTGAGGCCGTAGTCGGCGAGCACCTGGGCCCCAGGGGTGGTGACGGGAATGCCGCGCGCTCGCGCGTAGGTCCTGGCAACCGCCACCGGGCTGGGCAGGACCTTGCCGACGATACGGCTGCGTTTAGGCTTGACGTAGATCCCGCGCGCCACCCGCTCGATCACGCCGTCCTTGGTCAAGCGGGAGAGCGCCCGGTCGATGCTTGCGCGCGTGCCGTACAGCAGCAGTTCCGTCGGGGAGAATGGCGCGCCCTCGGGTTGCCGCTCCACGAACTGCTGGACTTCCGTGGTGGACTTCGCGCGCATTTGTCAGAAGTTCACCATAGAATATCTGACTAAACGTGATTATCTTACGTAGTTCATTCCCCGAATTAGCGTACGCCCTCAGATGACGCGCCGTGGGATGAGCAGCGCCAGCAGCAGCCAATTGGTCATGTCGAGCCCCTTGCGGCTATTCCGGTATGACTGCCACATGCGCTGTGGTCTTGGCCTGAGCTTTGCAGAGCGCCTGCACGGTGATCTGTGTGAAGGTGCTCCTAGCTGACAGGCTTTCACCTTGAAGCTGACCCGCCAATTCGACAGAACGTGGTGACCGCAAGTTGGGATGCAGGCCCAGAGGGAGGTTGGGCCTACGCGGTGACGATCAACAGCAGGGGGAGGAGCCGCAGCCACATGACCTGACCCTTACACGCACGTGGGGAACCTCTGCGGCGCATTTGCTCTCCCTGCCCATGACGGGTGAGCTGTTCTTGAAGGGGCTCACTTCGTCGGCAGGCTGTCGTCGAACCAGGTCACGAGCTGGGGCAACAGGCCGGGTCGAAAGACCTCCCGCACGTGCATTACCTGCAACACGCCGTGCCGGGCGTAGTACACCCCGAGTCGCCGTACTGGGAGCGTGCTGCCCTGAATGCCCCCGAGACGGTCGAGCACCAGGTACCCGGTGAGTTGCTGAAGATAGCTGCCCTCTCGTCGCAGGTATTTCGTTGCCTTGACCTCGAAGCGCGCCGCCGGTGCCTTGCAGGCGCAGGAGACGCCGAAACGGGGACGGCGGGAGGCAGGCCAGGGTTAGAAGTGACCTGAGCCTGAAGGGTTGGGCTCAACCAACGTCAAGGCGGGGGTGGGAGTACCTTACCCTCCGCAGGCGGGACCACGGCCCATTTTGACCCTGATCCAAACGAGTTACAGTGAGGGTGAACCTGCCCCTGTCCGCTGCCCTGACTCCCGCCCGTGCCCGGAGGTGAACGCCCTGCCGCAGCCGCCCGACCTTCCGCCCGCCGGTCCCTGGGGACCGGTTCCGCGCCCCCTGGCGGAAGAACTGGCGCGCGGGGGGCTCCTGGCCCGGCTGCTGGCGGCCGAGGAGCGGCTGATCGTCCTCGCGGCGGGCTCGGGGTTCGGGAAGACGACCCTGCTCGCGCAGTACGCCCGCGCGGCGTCCGGACGGGGTGGGCGGGGGGTGAGCTGGCTGAGCCTGCGGCCCGACGACGCCATGCCTGCCACCCTGGCGGCCTCCGTCCTGTCGGCCCTCGTGCCGGTGCTGTCGCCGGAGGAGGTGCGCGACCTGCGCCGGTCGGCCGCTGCGGGGGCGCCTCCCGCCCGGCTCGCGGCCTCGCTGGGGGCGCACCTCAACGCCCTTCCCTTCGGCGTCTCCCTCGTGCTCGACCATGCCGAGCGGCTCGGCCCGGACGCCCAGGGGTGGCTCACCGCCCTGCTCGACGCGCTGGGCGAGGGCCACCACGTGTTGATTGCCGCCTACGACGCCTCGAACCTCGAACTCGCCCGCCGCCGGGCGCGGGGCGACGCCCTGGTGCTGGGCCCGGGAGAGCTGGCCTTCAGCGAGGCCGAGACGCGCGCCTTCCTCGCTGCGCGGGGCTCCACGCTCGACCCGGCGCAGGCCCACCGCGCGCTGGAGGGCTGGCCCATCGGGCTGGGGCTGCTCGCCGCGGGCGGGCCTGCGCCGCCGGACCCCGCCGACCTCGTGCGTGAGCTGCTCGCCCGCCTCACCCCCGGGCAGCAATCGGTGCTGGCCGACCTCAGCGTGCTGGAGGAGTGGAGTGCCCCCGGGGCCAGCGGGATGGGCCTCACCTGGCCCCCGGGCCTGATGCGCGTGGCCCGGCAGGCGGGCTTGCCCCTCACGCCCCTGGGGGACGACCGCTGGCGCCCCCACCGCCTGCTGCGCGCCGAACTGGAGGCGGCCCTGCTGCGCGACCCGGCGCGGCACGCGCGGCTGCACGGGGTCGCCGCCCTTGCCGCCGAGGCGCGCGGCGGGGTGCTGGAGGCCACACGCCACCACCACCTCGCGGGGCGGGAGGGAGACGTCCGGCGCCTTGCTCTCGCGCTGGTCCCCGCCCTGGAGGAGCGCGCCGAGCACCACCTCGTGCGGGAGGTCCTGGGGCCCCTGGGGGAGGCTGGGCTGCCCCCCGCCCTGCGCCGGGCCCTGGCGGTCGCCCAGATCGAGACGGGGGAGCAGGGGCGCGGCGAGGCGGCGCTGCTCGCGCTGCGGGCGGCCAGGCAGGCGGACGCGCGGGCCCTGACCTACCTCGCGCGGCGGGCGCTGGGGCTGGGCCACCCCGAGGAGGCGCTGGCCCTGCTGGACGAGGCCGAGGGGGTGGCCGAGGGCCCGGCGCTGACGGGGGCCCGCCAGGCGCGCGCCACCGTGTACTGGGAACTGGGGCGGCCCGAGGACGCCCGGACGGTGGCCGAAAACGTGGTGGGGCGCGCCGAGGCGAGCGGCGACGCGGCGGACCTCGCGGGGGGGCTGAGCCTGCTCGCGCTGTGCCACACCGGGATGGGCGAGTACGGCGCGGCGGTGCCGCTGCTGGAGCGCGCGGTCGCGCTGTACGACTCGCTGGGCCTGCCCGGGCGGGCGACGGTGGAGCGCAACAACCTCGCCACCCTCTACGCCTTTCAGGGCCGACTGGAGGAGGCGCGCGGGCAACTGGAGCGCGCCCTCGCCCACGCGCAGGCGGCGGGCGTGCGCCACCTGCCGCTGCTGCTGGGAACGCTGGGGGACGTGCACCGCCACGCCGGACGGTTCAGGGACGCGCTGGACGCCTACGCCCGCGCCCGGCAGGCGGCGCGCGAGGTGGGCGCGCCCGACGGGCTGGAGGGGGTCACCTGGGTCCGCGCGGTGGAGGCGGCCCGCCGGGCCGGGGACGCGGGAGCCGCCCGGCTCGCCCTGGACCGCGCCCGGCTGGCGGTGGCGGGCACGCCGGAGCGCAGCGCCCTGGACCTGCCCCTGGCCGCCGAACTCGCCTTTCAGGAGGGGCTGATCGCCTTTGGGGACGCCCGGCCCGCCGACGCGCGGCCCCTGTTCACGGCGGCGCTCGGCGCGGAACCCGACGCGGCCCTGCGCGCCCGGGTCTACCTCGCCGAACTCGCGCGCCGGGCCGGGCAGCTCGCGCGGGCCGACCTGGCCGAGGTCGTCGCGCGGCTCGACGCCCTCGGCGGGGACGGCCTGCTGCGTCCCGACGCGCCCGCCGTGGGGGGCCTGTACGCGGAGGCCGTGCGCCGGGGCTGGTGGCCGGAACGCTTCGGGCCGCCCCTGAGCGCGGCGGGGGCGCCGAGCATGCCCACCCTCACGCTGCGCACCCTCGGCCCCCTGGAGGTCCGGGTGGGCGAGCGGGAGGTCCGCCTGCCCTTCGCCAAGTGCGGTGAACTCCTCGCGTGGCTCGCCCTGTACGGGCCCGCCGCCCGCGAGCAGATCGTGGACGCCCTGTGGGACGGCACCGTGACGCCCTCGCAACTGGAGTACTTCAAGGTGGTGGTCCGGCGCGCCCGCGCGTCGCTCGCCGAGGGCGGGGGGCTCGACTTCAACCCGCTGCCCTTCGAGGGGGGGACCTACCGCCTCTCCCCGCGCTTCGAGGTGCGGGCCGACGTAGTGGCCCTCGCGCGCGCCGCCGAGTCGGGCGAGGAGCGGGCGATGCGCGAGGTGCTGATGAGCTACCGGGGCGAGTTCCTGAGCGGGGCGCGCGGGGAGTGGGTGGAACTGGTGCGCCGCCGCGCCCTGGACGACGCGGTGACCGTCGCCCTGATGCTGGGGGCGAAGGTGGAGGCGGCCTCTCCCCGGGAAGCCCTGCACGCCTACCGCCGGGCGGTGGAACTCGACCCCCTGAACGAGGACGCGCACCGGGGCGTGATCCGGGTCCTGACGGCGCTGGGGGACGAGGCAAGCGCCAACGTCGCGCGCCGGGCCCACCGGCGGGTGCTGGAGGACGAGCTGGGCGAGGGGCATTCCACCAGCTGACGGGGCCAGCGGACCCGGCGTCCCGCCGACATGTGGACTGCCGGGCTTCTCTTCCGGTGATGCCGCCCTGGGACGTGATGCCGCACACGCCGCGTATCCGGTGGACGGCGGCATTCACGCCGCGCTCGGCGGGCCTTGAGCCCCGCACAGCGTGGCCATGGTTCAAGGAAGCTGCCAGGAAGTGCAAAGTGAAGTCTTTCCCGGGCAGCACGGGAGGTGTTCGTCCTGCCTGTTCTCCTCCGTCCCAAAAGCCGCAGTCAGGGTCTTCTTGTGTGGGTCCTCTCAGGAGTATTCAGATGCGTGTGCAGGAAGGCGACGAGTTGGATGCCCGCGTCGACGATGTGGTGCTCGAGCACCCGCTGCGCCTCTCCCAGGTCCTGCGCCCGAAGGGCGGCGAGGAGCGCCGAGTGTTCCTGCTGGCTCTGGCGCTTGTTGTCGATAACGTTGAATTGAAAGCGCATGTAGCGGTCGGCGCTGCGGTGCAACACATCGAGTGTGTGGAGCAGGCGGGCACGGTGTGCGGGTTCGTAGAGGGTGCGGTGAAAAGCCCAATTCAACCGGCCGTGCTGCCGGGCATCGTCCTCCCGCGCCATCGCGTCCACGAGGTCCTCTGCGCGTCCGAGCTGGGCCTTGGTCAAATGCCCAAAGGCCAGTTCGAGCGCGAGCGGTTCGAGCTGTGCGCGCATCAGCGCGAGGTCTTCTGCCTCGAATGGGTCGAGGTGCGCGACGACCACACCGCGTTTGCCTTCCTGCCGCACCAGGCCCTCGCCTTCCAGGCGTTGCAGCGCCTCCCGCACCGGGAGGCGACTCACGCCGTACCCCTGTGACAATTCCTCCTGAATGAGCGCCTGCCCCGGCAGGTACAGGCCATTCAGGATGTCCTCCCGCAGTTGATCGGTCACGGAAACCTTCACACTCGGCATGTCCAAACTCTACTTCTGAATCCAAACTTTGACTTTGGATACAGATAGGGGCAAACTGGGCCATGCCCCTTCCCCATCGTGTGACCCTTGCCCGGGTCGAGGAAGCCGCGCGAACCATTGATCCGGTATTCCTCGATACGCCGCAGTACTCCTGCGAGGCGTTGGGCGAACTCATCGGCGTTCACCTCCTGCTCAAGGTCGAGACGCTGGGTCCCATCCGCTCCTTCAAGGGTCGCGGCGCGGACTTCCTGGTCTCGCAGGTCAACGACGACAGACCGCTGCTATGCGCCAGCGCTGGAAACCTCGGGCAGGCCATGGCCTACGCCTGTCGGAAACGGGGCGTCGGGCTCACGGTGTACGCCAGCACGCGCGCAAATCACCTGAAGCTCGACCGGATACGCGCCCTCGGGGCCCGGGTGGTGCTGCACGGTGAGGACTTCGACGCGGCCAAGCTGGAGGCAGCCCGCGTTGCCGCAGAGGGGAACGCGCGCCTCGTGGTGGACAGCCTCGACATCGAGACCCTTGAGGGTGCGGCCACCATCGGACTGGAACTGCTTAAGCTCCCCCAACCTCTGGACGTGGTGCTCGTCGCCCTGGGCAATGGCGCCTTGTTCAACGGCATTGCGCGGGTGATGAAGGCCAGGAGTCCGGGCACCCGGGTCGTCGCCGTGGGCGCGCAGGGGGCGCCCGCGATGATCGAGTCGTGGCAGGCAGGCCGCGTGATCGAGCACGAACGTGTGAACACCATCGCGGACGGCCTCGCCGTCCGCGTCCCCATACCCGAGGCCCTGGAGGACATGCAGGGGCTGGTGGACGACGTGCACCTGGTCTCCGAGGAGGTCATCCTGCGCGCCATGCGCCTGATCCACGAACACGCCGGGCTCGTGGTTGAGCCCTCTGCCGCCGTGGGTGTGGCCGCGCTCCTCGAACACACAGACCTGTACCGCGGCCGGGCGGTGGGTACGGTCCTGTGTGGAGGCAACCTGACCCCTGAACAGATGCGGCTGTGGCTGGGGCCGGTCCTGGAGGTCCAGGCATGAGGATGCTGCTGGGCGAGAACTGGGTGGACCGTGCGCCCCAGATGGATGTGCGGGACCCTCAGGACGGACGGTTGATTGACCGGGTGCCGAAGGCGACCCTGCTGGATGTGGAACTGGCGTTGTCGGTGGCGTGGAAAGCGAGGCGAATTGCCCGCGCGCTGCCGACCCACGAGCGGGTCCAGGTCCTCTCTCTCGCCGCCGAACTGATCGGAGGGCGCCAGGAGATGTTTGCCCGCACCATCGCCTCGGAGGGCATCAAGACGATTCGTGAGGCGCGCAAGGAGGCGGCGCGCTGCGCGGCCACCTTGCGCCTGTGTGCCGAGGAGGCGCGGCGTCTGGGCGGGGAGATCGTGAACTTCGACCAGCGCCCGGGCAGCGAGGGGAGAATTGGCTACTGGACCCGGGAGCCGGTAGGCGTGATCGTGGCGATCACGCCTTTCAACGATCCCCTGAACCTCGTGGCCCACAAGGTAGGTCCCGCTATCGCCGCGGGCAACGCGGTCATCGTCAAACCGCACGAGCAGACCCCGCTCAGCGCCCTGGGGCTCGCCGAGGTGCTGCGCGAGGCGGGCCTGCCCCCTGGCGTCCTTCAGGTTCTGACTGGAGACGGCACGGAAATTGGACCCGCGCTCGTGTCCGACCCACGGGTGCGGATGGTGTCCTTCACGGGTGGCGTGGGGACCGGCCAACAGATCGCCCGGCTCGCTGGGCTCAAACGGCTGGCGATGGAGTTGGGCAGCAACTGCCCCACCCTCGTCATGGATGACGCCGACCTCGACCTCGCCGTGCCGAGCATCCTCAGTGGAGCCTATTGGGCGGCCGGACAGAACTGCTTGCATGTGCAGCGCGTTCTGGTTCAGGACGCGGTCTATGCGGAGGTCCGCTCACGGCTCGTTGAGGGGGCTCGCGGCTACCGCGTGGGAGACAAGCTGAGCGAGGACACGGACATGGGGCCCCTGGTGAGCGAGGTGAGTGCCCGGCGTGTGGAGACGCTCGTGCAGGAGGCCGTGACCGCCGGAGCAACCCTGCTGACGGGCGGAACACGCGACGGCGCCTTCTTTGCGCCGACCCTGGTGGAGAACGTGGCGGGTGACCTACGGCTCTATCAGGAGGAGGTCTATGGGCCAGTGACCGTTTTGGAGCGCGTTGACGATTATGACGAGGCGGTAAGACGGGCCAACAGCGTGTCTTACGGTCTACAAGGGGCCATCTTCACGGGAAATGTCAACCTGGCGTTCCGCGCGGTACGCGACCTGGACTGCGGAGCGGTCATCATCAACGACAGCACCGACTACCGGGTGGATGGAATGCCCTTCGGCGGCGTGAAGGACAGTGGGCTGGGGCGCGAGGGCGTGCAGTTCACGGTGCGGGAGATGAGTGAGGTCAAACTGGCTTGTTTTCGGGTGACCCCAGCCTGAAAGGGACCGGAGAGGTGCCGTTTATGTGGTGAGCACTTGTGAGGGTGCCCCCGTGGTCGGCTCGGTCCAATTGCACTTCGAGCGTACCTCTGATTCGGCCGTACAGCGGCCACGCTTCCCGGCGGTCGTTGGAGGTCTACTCCCGGCTCACGCTGGGCGAGGCCCAGCACGAGTACGACCGGGTGATCGGGCGCTTCCCGGTCTAGCTCGAGAACGCCCTCACTTTGCTCTTTGTAGCGGCGTCCTGATACCGTTGGCGAAGTCAGGCGGTCGCTGGAAGGCGGGCGAAACAAGCTGTTCTGGTCGCCGCCCTGGGCCGACCTTGCCACCAGGCGTAGACGCGCTCGAGATTGATTCCCGCTGCCGTCGCCATCCCCTGTAAGCGCAGTTTGGCTTCTCCTCGATACCGAGCGGTGCGTGCCCCATGGGCACGTACCGCGACCGAAACTGTCCCCTCAATCCCGGACCGCCGGTTGTATAAGGTCTTCCACTCAGGTGTTTCCTGCTGCTTGCGCATCATTTGTAGGGCCTCGAAGGCCGGTTGGCGCAGCAAGGTGAGGCACCGTCCATCGCTCGTAGATTTGGTACAGCGCGCCCTGACCTCGCACGACTGGCACACCTTGCGTGGGAATGAGACAAAGACCAGGGGGATACCTTCTGGGCTCTGCCCCAACAGCCAACTGGTCGACCGCTGGCCCTGCGGACAGGTCGCGTGCTGGCTCTCCCAGTGAAGGCTGAAGTCGTCGAGCTTGAAGGCCTCCGGATCACGGAGTTGCCAGTTGGCTCCCGGTCGAGTGGGCCCGATGACCTCGACCCCATGCTGCTCCAAGCTGTCGGCCAGGACGGTCCCACTGACATAGCCCGAATCGACGAGATGTTGCTTCGGCAACATCTCCTTGGCCGCCAGTGCGTGGTGAAGGGTGGGCATGACCTGGATGTCCTGGGTGCAGGAAGACGAGCTATGAACGTGGGTGATGACTTCCGGCAGATCCGGTTCGCAGGCTTCCGTCAGATGCACCTTGGAGCCCACCCAGCCACGACCACGCTTGGTCGAGAAGCGTGCCTCGGTGTCATACGGCGACTCCGGTCGCTGTGCAGAAGGTGGGACGGCAGTGCCAGGCTTCCACTGCACTTCGCCCGCCTTGCGTCTGAACTGCTGCGACCACACCAGCTCAAGGGTCTGGACGGCGGGCAAGCTCAGCAGCGGGGCCGCACTGGGATCGGCGTGCAGGCGGTCGAGCAACGAAAAGCCGTCTTGCCCGACCTGCTGCACATAGGCCAAGCGAGCTTGTGCGCCCTGAGGAAAGCGATACGACTCGACACGGTGTTCGTACCACTCGCGCCAGCGTGAGTCCAGTCGCGGGGCCAACCAGTCGGGCGCATGGCGCCCGACTGCATTGAGCGTGCCTCGGAAGGTTTCAGCGACAAACTCGATCCGGGTCAGGTGGCGGATCGCTGCCAGGACATGGGTCGAGTCGGTCCGCTGTTGTCCACGCCGTTTGAGCAAGCCCTTCTCCCGAAAGCGTGTCAGCATCCTGTCTAACAACAGGTGTTCGGCCTTACCCGCGACCAAACGAGCCCGGAACTCCGAGAGGACGCTGAAGTCGAAGCCTGGATCGCTCAGTTCCAATCCCAGCAGGTATTTAAGGTCCAACCGCGCTCGAACCTGTTCAGCAGCTTGCCGGTCCGTCAGGTTTTCGAGGAACTGGACGACCGTGACCAGCGCCAGTCGCCAGGGAGGCAGGGCAGGCTGACCCAGCGCTGGAAACAGCGCTGCAAAGTCCTGGTCGGTGTACAGCACGCCCAACTCGTCTCGGAGCTTGAGGTAGAGATTCCCTTTGGGAAAGGCCGCAAGGGCGATTCGAGCGGTGTCTTTAGGGATAGGGCCAAGTGGGTCTGGACGCAGCATCTCTCAGGGTGCGCCTCACCCACCGACTTCGCCAACGGTATCGCGTCCTTAAACCACCCCCAGCGTGGGCGACTTCGAAGCCACCTCCCGCGTTACCCCGATTTTTCCCCTGTCCCTTCCCAGGATGAAGGTGTCGTAAACACCGCCGGGTTGGTGACGCGGCGCGGACACCCGCGCTGCGGCAGCCCGGCACACCCGTCGGCAGGTCCGCCCTGACCCGCCGACGAGAGACAGGGGGAGGACCTATGCAACACATGACCAGCCTGCGGCCCCACACCACCCGTGCCCTGACCCTGGGCGCCCTGCTCCTCGCGGGCGCCGTGGGGACAGCCCACGCCCAGGACTCGGACACCCGCCCCGCGCCCGCCTCCATCGGCGCGGACATTCCCGCGACCTACTTCGGCCCGGCCCCGTCGCAGACGCAGAAGGAACTCGTGGGTCCCCTGCAACTGCTGCGCTCGGGCACGGTGGACCAGGAGAAGGGGACGATCACCCTGCCGCTGTACCGGGGGCAGATGCGTGACGGCAGGAACGTCTGGTACGTCCTGACCGACACGACGGACCGGGGCAACGCCGACGCCCTGGGCCTGAACTACTCCGCCAAGCTCACCTACGGCAACGTGGGCCGCGCCGCCCGCAACGCCACCCTGGGGCGCGACGGGACCCTCACCTTCGCGTCCGGCACCGTGAGCTTCGCCCCCGAGCACGTCCTCACTCCCGGCGCGGCACCCAACTTCTTCCCGCCGCGCGCCTTCAAGGCGGGTGCGGTGGGAGACGCGAACTACTCTCCACTGGTCCGCATCGAGAACGCGGGCGGGCACATCTACAACGCGCCGGTCGTGGCCTTCGGCAACTCCGCGGGGGAACTCACCCGCTTCTGTCGGGGCAACGTGGACCACCGGCTCGTGCACGACAAGGTGGTCTCGATCTGCCCCGAGGGCAAGAGCGGCGGCACCGTCACCCTGCAACTCACGCCGGGCTTCTCGTTTTCCAAGCCGGTGCTGTACCTCAGCCTCGACGCCTCGGACGAGCTGCCCGCCGCGATGGAGAACGTGACCCTGGCGCCCGGCATGAAGGACCTGCCGGTGGGCGGGGACGACGGGGTCTTCAGCGCGGTCGAGCGCCTGTTCGCGGCGGTGAACGGGCCGACCGGCAAGCAGAACCCCCAGCGGCAGGGCTTCAACTCGGCGCTGGGGGACGCGGGCGTGCCCGGGCCGCTGAACGTGCTGGGCGGCATCCCCACCGTGGCGACCGACTACAGCCCGATGTGGGACCTGAACGTGTATGAGTGGACGCCCACCGCCATTCAGGCTGGATACCGCTCGCGGATGATCGAGGAGTTCCAGATTCTCGGCATGGCGCAGCGCGGCTTCATCACCGGGCCCGGCGGCGCGCGTTTCGGCTCGACGGGCTTCGTGGTGAATTGCCCCATCGTCCTGCGCTTCCTGTGAGCCGAAGCAGAGGGCGGCGTCCAGGGCGGCGTCCAGGGCTGCCCCCAGACACGCTCTCCCGAGCTTTGGAGGAGCAGGTGTTGAAACACCCCGCCTGCACCTTGTCGCTCGCCGGACTGCTCGCGGCGAGCGGAACGGCCACACCTTCCCCGGAGACCTCGGCCAACTCCGCCTCGCCCGTGTCAGCTACCACCCTCGTCCCCTTCGGCACCCGGCAGTTCGGCACGGATCAGGACGACACCGCCCTCGGCATCGCGCGTGACCTGCGGGGCAACGTGTACGTGGTGGGCTACAACGGCGCGGGCCTCGACGGGCAGCCCGCGCCCGGCGGTCTCGACGCCTTCCTGGTGTCCTACGACGCGGGCGGCGTGAGCGCGGGCGCCCTGTGGGGCGTGACGGTCGGGGGCACCACCACCGGGGGGCTGGACGGTCAGGTGTCGCAGGGCGGACAGGACGCCTTCGTCAAGAAGTTCGACGTGTTCGGCGGGGCCCGCTAGGCCCTTCCCGGGAGGTCCCCATGCTCAGTTTCCTTGCCCGCACCGCGCCCCTCGCCCTCCTCGCCGCCAGCCTCGTCGCGTGTGGGCAGGGCACGCCCGCCCCGGAGGCTTCCCTGCCCGCCACCGCGCGGCCCCTCGCCTTCCCGGCGCAGACCCCCGGCGAGTTGCCCGGCGTCCCCGCCGAACTGGCCGTGCCGGGGGGCAACCGCCTCACCCGCCGCGTGGTCGGCGTGGGCGTGCAGGTCTACACCTGCGCGGCGCTGGGCGGGGTCTCCACCTGGACCTTCCGGGCCCCGCAGGCGGACCTCTACGGCGCCGAGAGGGGCGTGTTCCGCAAGGTCGGCACGCACTACGCGGGTCCCACCTGGGAGGACGGCGCGGACGGCAGCACGGTGGTGGGGCGCGTCCTCAGGAGCGTGCCCGCGCCCCCCTCCACCCCGCCCGCGATTCCCTGGCTGCTGCTCGAGGCCCGCGCGACGACCCCGGCCCGGAGTGGGCAGCCGGGCGCCTTCAAGGGGACGACCCTCGTGCGGCGGCTGTACACGCTGGGTGGGACGGCCCCCACCACGGGCTGTGACGCCTCCCGGGTGGGCGCCGAGGCCCGGGTGCCCTACGCGGCCCTCTACGAATTCTTCGCGCCCACGCCCTGAGCCCGCCCGAAAGGACGCTGCCATGCCCGAACCGGAACCCTACGACGCCCTCATCCTCGGCTCGGGGCAGGCGGGCACACCGCTCGCCGCCGAGCTGGGCCGCGCGGGCTGGCGGGTCGCCATCGCCGAGCGGGAGCACTGGGGCGGCACCTGCGTCAACGAGGGCTGCTCGCCCACCAAGCTGATGATCGCCTGCGCCGAGACCGCGCACCGCGCCAGGCGCGCCCGCGACTACGGGGTGGAGGCGGGCCCGGTGCGGGTGGACCTGGGCGAGGTCCGCCGCCTCAAGCGTGAACTCGTCGCCTCCTTCGCGGGGGGCAGCGAGCGGCGGCTGCGCGGCACCCAGGGCGTCACCCCCCTCCTCGGGCACGCGCGCTTCACCGGGCCGGGGGAGGTGAGCGTGCGGACCCCACAGGGCGAGCGCCGCCTCACCGCCGGACACATCTTCGTCAACGTCGGCGCCCGCCCCGCCTTGCCCCCGGTGCCGGGGCTCGGACACGTGCCCCATCTGCTGACCTCGACGAGCATCATGGAACTGGACGCGGTGCCTGGCCGCCTCGTCGTGCTGGGCGGCGGGTACGTGGGGCTGGAGTTCGCCCAGATGTTCGCGCGCTTCGGCAGCCACGTCACCGTCCTGCACACCGGGGCGCAGATCGTGGACCGCGAGGACGAGGACGTGGCGGGCACCCTGCTCGGCGCCCTGCGGGAGGAAGGACTGGACGTTCACGTCCTCGTGCGGGACCTGCGGGTGGAGCCCGGGCCGGAGGGGGAGGCCACGCTGCACTTCCGCACCCCCGAGGGCCCGTGCGTCCGTCACACCCGGCACCTCCTCGTCGCCACGGGCCGCGTGCCCAACACGGATAGCCTGGGCGTGGAGGCGGCCGGGATCGAACTCGACGCCCGGGGCTTCATCCCGGTGAACGCGGACCTGGAGACGAACGTGCCCGGGGTGTACGCCCTGGGGGACGTGAACGGCGGCCCCGCCTTTACCCACGTCGCCTACGACGACTACCGGCTCGTGCGCGACCGGCTGCTCCACGGACGCGGGCATCTCCACCGGCTCCCCACCTACACCCTCTTCACCGACCCGCAACTGGGCCGGGTGGGGCTGAGCGAGCGGGAGGCCCGGGCGCGGAACCTCGACATCCTCGTCGCCACGCTGCCGATGGCGTATGTGGCCCGCGCCATCGAGACCCGGCGCACGGCGGGGATGATGAAGGCCGTCGTGGACCGGAAGACGCACCGCATCCTCGGGGCGGCGGTGCTGGGTCCCGAGGGCGGCGAGGTGGCGGCGACCCTCCAGATGGCGATGCTGGGCGGCCTGCCCTTCACCACGCTGCGTGACGCGGTGATCTCGCACCCGACGCTCGCCGAGTCCCTGAATAACCTCTTCATGACCCTCGGAGACGTGCCGCCGCTTGCGGAAAGCGACTCCGTGGCGTTTCACCCTGCCGGAGAGCTTCATGCCTAAACGTCTTCACCTCACCGCCCTCCTGTCCGCCGCTCTCGCCCCGGGCGCCCTCGCCGCGCCCGTCGTGGTGGGCTCCAAGCTCGACCCCGAGGCGCAACTGCTGGGGCAGATGATCGTCCTGACGCTCAGGAATGCCGGGATGGAGGTCACCGACAAGACGGCCCTGGGGGACACCGGCGTGAACCGCAAGGCGCTGCTGGCGGGCGAGATCGACGTGTACCCCGAGTATACCGGCAACGCCGTTTACCTCTTTTCCGACGCCAAGATCAACCCCAAAGACGCCGGCAACCCCAGCAGGATTTACGCCCTCGCCCGGCAACTCGACGCGAAAAACGGCGTGACGTGGCTCCGGCCCGCCAACGCCAACAACACCTGGGTCGTCGCCGTGCCCCGGAGGCTGGCGCAGTCGGGCAGGCTCTCCACGCTCGCCGACCTCGCGCGCTACCTGAGGGGGGGCGGAACGTTCAAGATCGCGGGGTCGCCGGAGTTCTTCGACCGGCCCGACACCATGCCCGCGTTTGAAAAGGCCTACGGCTTCAAGCTCCGGGCCGACCAGAAACTCGTGCTCGCCGGGGCCACCCCGGTCCAGACCCAGACGGCCGCGTCCGCCGGGACGAGCGGCGTGAACGCGGCGATGGCCTACGGCACCGACGGCACCCTCGCCGCCCTGGGGCTGGTGGCCCTCAAAGACCCGTTGGGCGTGCAGCCCGTGTATCAACCCGCCCCCATCATCCGCACCGCCTCCCTGAAGGCCGACCCTAGGATCGAGGGCCTGCTGAACCGGGTTTTCGCTGGCCTGGACGGGAAAACCTTGCAAACCCTCAACGGGCGGATCGCGGTGGAGGGCCGCAGCGCGCAGGAGGTGGCGCGGGCCTACCTGAGGGGCAAGGGGTTGATTCGGTAGCTGGACGCGGAACCGGGGAGACCGGTCGTCCTCCCCATCTTCTTCTGACCCGACCCGCCACGTTGGCGCCGGGAGGACCACGGGTCAGGGGGGAGTCTTCGGCTGTTCGAGCCCACGCATCAGGAGCGTCATCAGGCTCCCCGGCAGGGACGGGAGATGTCCCAGGACCAGCAGCGCGGGCAGGGTGGACAGCATGCCCAGCAGCATCCAGGCCGCGAACGTCGTGTCGTGGGGCTCGAACTCCCCCTCCTCGACTCCGCGCCGCAGCGCCTCCTCAAGGGGGGCGATCACGTGCCGCAAAAAGGCCTGGTTCAGAACCACCTGGTCCTCCCCGGGCAGGAAGCGGGCGGTATCCCGCAACACGTCGTGGGCGGGCGGACGCGCGGCGAACCACAGCGTCAGGGCCTCCAGTCCCTCCCGGGCGCTGGGGGCCGAGGCCAGAATGCCCCGCACGGCCGCCCCGTGCTCATCGAGGCGGAGGTGGATCAGGGCGATCACCAGGGCGTTCTTGGAACCGAAGTGGTGGTAGAGGGTCTTCTTGGTGACGCCCGCCGCCCGCGCCACATCTTCCACGGCCATGCCCGCGTAGCCCCAGCGTTCGAGCAACACCTGCGCCTCGCCCAGCAGCCGGGCGCGCGTGTCGGGGACGGGCTCGCCGGGGGCGGAACGCCGGGGCCGACCTACCGGGCGCGTGGACCTGGGTGCCTTGGAGATGGTGGAGCCTCCTGATCCCGAGTGTGGGGGCGAGCCTCCACTTCAATGGTGGGACCGCACGCACTTGGGAAGGATCACCGGCGTGTACAGTCGGTAATACACCATTCGGTGTATTAAGATCACTACCGCCCCACGGCGAAAGGAGCGACCATGCACGCGCTCGGCTTCACCCGGTACGGCCCGCCCGAAGTGCTTCAGCCGCTCGACCTGCCCCGGCCAGAGGTCCCCGCCGACGGCGTGCTGATCCGCGTCGCTGCGGCCGGGATCAATCCCGCCGACTGGCGCTTTCGCAGCGGGCAATTCCGCCGCGCCGTGCGGCTGAAGCTCCCCTTCGTGCCCGGCTCGGACGTGGCGGGAGTCGCCCTGGCCGTGGGAAGCGCCGTCACCCGCTTTCGTCCTGGGGACGCCGTGTTCACCATGCTCCCGGTGAGGGAGGGGGGCGGGTACGCCCAGCTCGCGGTGGCCCGGGAAGCCCTGGTCGCCCCTGTCCCCACCGGCATTTGCCTGGGGGACGCCGCCGCCGTTCCGCTCGCGGGGCTGACCGCCCTGCAGGCCCTGCGCGACAAGGCCGGGCTGCGGGCGGGGCAGCGCGTCCTGATCTACGGCGCCTCGGGCGGCGTGGGCACCTTCGCGGTGCAGATCGCGCGGGCGCTGGGCGCGCGGGTCACCGCCGCGTGCAGCGGCCGCAACGCCGAACTCGTGCGCTCGCTGGGCGCGGACGAGGTGATCGACTACACCGGGCAGGAGGTCACCGCCGGTCCCCCGCGCTTCGACGTGGTGTTCGACGCCGTGAACCACCTCGCCTTCCGGCGGGCGCGGCGTGTCCTGCGGGCGGGCGGCACGTTCGTCACCGTCAACCCGGTGATCGGCAACCTCACCCCCGCGTGGCTGTCGGCCTTCTGGGGAGGTCGGCGCCTGCGGTCGCTGTTCGTGCAGCCGAGCGGCGCCGACCTCGAAACGCTCGGTGAGTGGCTGGCGGGTGGGCAACTCAAGAGTGTCATCGACCGCACTCACCCACTCTTGGACGGGGCGGCGGCGCACGAGTACAGCGCGAGCGGGCGCGTGCGCGGCAAGCTGGTGCTCACCGTGGACGAGGACCTGGCCGCCCGGCGCGCCGAGAATGCCCGCTCGCTGGTCGGACGGGCATGAGCCCGGCGACCCCGTGAAAAGGGAGGCGAAGATGAAACGGACGCTCTTCTGGACGCTCCTGGGCGGCCTCGCTGCCGCCGGTTTCCTCACCTGGCGGGGCCGCCTCACCTCCGACCCCACCACCGACTTCACGGACCTGAGCTTCTCCCGGCGGAGCCCGGGCACCCCCAGCGGCGAGATGAGCTACTACGAGGCGGGCGAGGGGCAACTCCTGGTGCTCCTGCACGGCATCGGGGGCGGCGCCTCCGCGTGGTACTGGAGCAAGGTGGCCCCCGTCCTCGCCCGGCGCTTCCGGGTGGTCGCTCCCGACTGGGTGGGCTGGGGGCGCTCCGAGCACCCCAGGCGGTCCTTGCTGGGAGGGGAGTACGTCGACCAGTTGCGGACCCTGCTGGCCCACCTCGGTGAGCCCGTCCACGTCGTGGCCCAGGGGCTCGCGGCAGGCTGGGTGGCCGAACTCGCCCGCGAACGCCCGGAGCTGTTCGGGCGCCTGATCCTGTGGACCCCCTCGGGCGGTCTGGACTTCGGCGAGGACTCCTTTGCCCCGTTCTACCGGCGCACGTTCACGCCGATTGCCCGCTCGCGCACGCTAGGCCCCGTGTTCTACCGCCTGATCTTTCACCGGGGCAGCTTCATCCGCTCGTGGCTGAGGGGGCAGGGCTTCTACAACCCGGCGGCGGTGAGCCGGGAGGTCGTGGAGGGCAGTCTGGACTCGGCGCGGCGGCCGGGCGCGGCGTACTCGGCACTGCCCTTCCTGAGCGGCGATCTGCGCTACGACCTCGCGCCCCTGCTGCGCGACCTGCCCGTGCCCGCCGTGATGGTGTGGGGCGAGCACGAGCGGCAGGTGGGGTTACCGACGGGGCGGCGCTTGGCCGCCCAGAATCCGGGAATAGAGTTGATTGTGCTGGACCGGGCCCGGGGCACGCCGGAACAGGAGTCGCCCGCCCGGAGTGCCGCGTTGCTCGAACAGCTCCTGCAAAGTCGGCCACCCGTGCGGCAGGACGGGATCACTGGGCGGTGAGCGTGAGGGGAACGCCGCCGGGGCTGGTCTCATGGTCCGACCCTACGGAGGAGAACGGCGCGGACGCTGCACCGCCTGTCAGGCGCCGATCCCCGGTCCGGCCTCCGCACCGAGGCGGCGCCCTCACGCCCACGTCACCCTGCCTGGTCGACGCTTGCGGGACGGCGTCGACTCACGTGGACGTGAGGCTCGCGATGGCGCCTGTCACGGACGGCAACGCCCTGAGAATGAACCTGTGTTCGTGCGCCTGACGCGCGAGGAACGCCAGATTGTCGAGCGCCGACGGTGCCATCAGGGCCTTCAGGTGCGGCCCGACCCCTTCGGGCAGGCCCCGCTCGCTCCCGTAGCCTTCCTGGTCCCGGCGACCTCTTCCCGGACCTCGCCCTGCCCGACCACCGGGGACAGACCGTTCACCTCTCGGGCCTGAGCGCGCCCGGTACGTCCGACAAGTGGGGGCGGGGCTGCAAGCGATGGGGATGGTGGTCGTCCAGACGGCCTCGTGCGCCAGCAAGAACCGCCCGCTTTGCCCCACTTCCAGCGACTGTGTGAGGGCTACACCGCGTCGCGGCGCGACAAAGCGAGTCGAACACCGAGAGCGAGCATCACGGCGCCGCTGATCCTGGTCTGCACGAGCACGAACCACGGGTGCCGCGCGGCCCACACGCCCACGCGGCCAGCGAGGACTGCCAGGAACGCGTCCCACACGAGACCGACGAGCAAGAACAGCAGGCCGAGGATCAAGAATTGCGCGACGACCGAACCTCGCTCCGGATGAATGAACTGCGGCAGGAACGCCAGGAAGAACAGGGCGACCTTTGGATTGAGGAGGTCGGTGAGCGCGGCTTGCCAGAAGGCCCGGCGCAGGGTCGGCGGGGCTGCGCCCTGACCGGGCAAGGCGACATGCGGCGTGCGTTCGAGCAATGCCTTGATGCCGAGATAGATGAGGTAGGCGGCCCCGGCCCACTTGACGATCTCGAAGGCGAGCGCGGAGGTAAGCAGCAGGGCGCTGAGACCGAACGCGGCGAACAGGGTATGCGCGAGGACGCCGAGCGAAAAGCCGAAGGTTGTGGAGAGGCCAACCCGCCAGCCGCCGCTGATGGAACGCGCGACGACCATGGCGAAGTCGGGGCCAGGAGCCATGATGATGACGAGCGACGCGACGAGGAAGGTGCCAAGCGCGGCGGGGTCAATCAAAGCCATGGATCAGTGTACGCGCGTGGCGGGAGCGCGGAGAGGAGTTCTGACTTGACCAGCAGCGTCCGTTGCCAGTCGCGGCCCTTCACCGCCATCCCCGGCGAGGGGGACCGCGCTCCGTCCCCCGGCGCCCAGGTCCGCTTCGAGGTCGTGGACGGACCGCTCGGGCGCACCGCCTGGACCGTCCGCGCGGTGCACCCGCTGACCTGACCCTATTACCCTGTTTTTTCCCTGCTCCTCCGGATAAGTAAAGGTGTCGTAAAGACCGCAGGTTCAGGCCCAGGGTGCGCCCTGGGTCCGGCATCCGCCACCGCTTCCCCGCCCCCCTGGAGGTCTCATGAACAAGCAGCTCCTCTCCGCCGTCCTCGTCACCTCCCTGCTGGGTAGCCTGACCGCCCTGGCGGCCCAGTCGGGCATGTCCCACTCGGGCTCTTTTCACGCCCTGGGCGCGCCCACCACGGGCACCGCCACCCTGAGCGAGTCGGGCGGCAAGATGACGTTGACCCTGAGCAATCTCAAGACCGAACCCGG
Source organism: Deinococcus aetherius (assembly GCF_025997855.1). Taxonomy (NCBI): domain Bacteria; kingdom Thermotogati; phylum Deinococcota; class Deinococci; order Deinococcales; family Deinococcaceae; genus Deinococcus; species Deinococcus aetherius. Next base: position 638,412 of record NZ_AP026561.1, on the reverse strand, counting down.
GCCGGACCTTCAGGTGTGGCTGTATACGGGCGCCGCTCCTATGAAGGGCGCCAAGGACGCGGACATCGCCAGGGTGAAGCACGTCGGCGTCGGGACCCTGAAGAAGTTCAGCGGCAATTTCACGTACACGCTGCCCGCCGGAACCAAGGCCAGCGACTACAAGAGCGTCGTGTTGTGGTGCGCGGACGTGAAGACCGCCTTCGGCGCCGCGCCGCTTCAGTGACGGCGGGGGCCGGGGGCAGGTCTCCCCTCCCCGGCCCTCTCCCGGGAGGCCCCATGACCCACTTCATGTTCGCCACCGGCATCGAGAACAGCGCCCCTACCATCGGGGAGAACCGCGAGCGGGTGGACGAGATGGCGAAGTGCGGCCACTACGCCCACTGGCGGCGCGACCTCGAACTCGTCACCGAACTCGGCATTCCTTTCCTGCGCTACGGCCCCCCACTGCACACGAGTTTCACCGCGCCGGGAAGGTACGACTGGAGCTTCGCGGACGAGACCTTTGCGGAGCTGCGGCGCCTCCGCATCACCCCCATCGTGGACCTGTGCCACTTCGGGGTGCCGGACTGGCTCGGGGACTTCCAGAACCCGGACTTCCCGGAACTGTTCGCCGCCTACGCGGGCGCCTTCGCGCGGCGCTTCCCCTGGGTGCAGCTCTACACGCCCGTCAACGAGATGTTCGTCTGCGCGATGTTCTCGGGCAAGTACGGCTGGTGGAACGAGCGGCTCAGAACGGACCGGGGCTTCGTCACGGCGCTCAAGCACCTCGTCAAGGCCAACGTCCTCGCCATGCACGCCATCCTCGCCGCGAGGCCCGACGCCATCTTCATCCAGAGCGAATCCAGCGAGTACTTCCACGCCGAGACTCCGGCGTCGGCGGAGCTGGCGGGCTTCCTGAACGACGTGCGCTTCCTGTCGCTCGACCTGAACTACGGGCACCGAGTGGACTCGGAGATGTACGAGTACCTCCTCGGGAACGGGATGACCCGCGAGGAGTACCGCTTCTTCCTGATGCACAACCTCAAGCACCACTGCATCATGGGCAACGACTACTACGCCACCAACGAGCACCGGGTCACGGCGGACGGGACCTGGAAGTTCTGCGGCGAGGTCTTCGGGTACGCGCTGATCACCCAGCAGTACTTCGACCGCTACGGCCTGCCCGTCATGCACACCGAGACGAACCTGTGGCAGGGCGAGAGCGGGCAGGAGGCGGTGAACTGGCTGTACAAGGAGTGGGCCAACCTGACCAGGCTGCGCCAGAACGGGGTGCCTATCGTGGGCTTCACGTGGTACTCGCTGACCGATCAGGTGGACTGGGACACGGCCCTGTGCGAGCAGAGCGGGCGGGTCAATCCGCTCGGGCTCTTCGACCTGGAGCGCAACATCCGCCCGGTGGGCGAGGCGTACCGCCAGCTCATCCGCGACTGGCGGGAGGTGCTGCCGATGCAGAGCGCCGCTCTGACCGTGCCCCTGGCGAGGGTGGACGAGGGGCCCGCCGAAGGTCGCCGGGCGCCCTCGCTGCTCGCCCATCCGGGGCCGGGGAAACACGCCTGAGGGCACGTGAAAGGAAACGAAGTGAAGAACGGACAACAGCCCGGCCCGGCGCTGCTGCTTGCCCTCGCGGTGCTGGGGGTGGCGGGCGCGCAGAGCAGCGTGGCGCCCAGCGGCGTGATCGAGCGCACGGGCGTCTTCCGGAGCTGGGCGGCCCCGACGAGCGGCACGGTGGTCGCCTTTCGCAGCCGTGAGGGGGCCACCCACCTGCTGCTGCACCGCTTCCAAACGGGGAGCTGCCCGCGTCTGCAAGTGTGGCTGCACAAGGGCGTGCCAACCCGGGCACAGGTGGAGGGGGGCCAGGGCGGCTCGGCCCTTCAGCTCGGCGAGATGAGCCTGCCCCGGGGCAGTTTCGAGTTCGCCCTGCCCCCCGGCGTTGACATGTCGGCGGGCTTCGGCAGCGTGGTCGTGTGGTGCGCCGGGAGCCGCGCGGCGTTCGGCATGGCGCCGCTGGAGTGACGGTCGTGGGAAAGGAGATGCGGCGCTTTCCCACGTGAATCGAACGCCCAAGTCACCTCTGCTCGTATTTCAAGCGAGTCGCCCACCCCCAGGAGGAACCTTATGTCCAGCTTTCTGAAAGCGCCGCTCGCCGCCCTGCTCACCGTCAGCCTCGCCGCCTGCGGCACCCTCACCACCCCGGGGGCGAATTACGCCGGGCACCTGTTCGCTATGACGAACGCGGCAGGCGCGAACGCCATCGTCCACTACGGCCGCAGCGAGGACGGCAGACTTACCCGCCTCGGTGAGACGCCCACGGGCGGGCAGGGCGTCGGCGGCAGGCTGGTGGTGGACCCCGGCAAGGAGGGGGTCGATCCCCTCTTCTCCAGCGACAGCGTGGTCCTCAGCACCGACCACACGCGGCTCTTCGCGGTGAACGCGGGCAGCGGCACGGTGTCCTCCTTCCGGGTGGGTGCGGATGGAAACCTCACCCTGGTGGGCACCTCCCCTACCGGCGGCACCGTACCGACCTCGCTCGCGCTGCACGGCGACGTGCTGTACGTGGGACACGCCCGGGCGGGCGACGGGGGTGTGCAGCTCACCGGCTTCCGCGTGGGCGCGAACGGGTCGCTGGGCCCCATCGCGGGGGCACGCTACGCGACGAGCGGCACCACGCTCGTGAGCCAGATCCTGTTCAGCCCCGACGGCGCGCTGCTGGAGGTCAGCGAGCTGAACACCGGCAAGGTCAGCGTGTATCCCGTGAACGCGGACGGCACGTTGGGCACCCCGAACGTGAACGCCAGCGCGGGCCAGGCGCCCTTCGGGGCCGCGTTCGTGAACGGCCGCGTCCTGCTGGTCTCCGAGGCGGGCTCGGGGGCGGTGTCGTCGTACAACGTCGCTTCCAGCGGCGCCCTCACGCCCATCCAGGCCACGGTGGTCAACGGGCAGAAGGCCACCTGCTGGCTGACCCTGACGCCGGACGGAAGGTTCCTGTACGCCAGCAACACGAGTTCCGGGAATGTGAGTGTGTACACCGTGACGCCGGCGGGCGGCCTGAACCTGGTGTCCGCCGCCGAGGCCTACCGGGCGCCGGGCGGCTTCGCGGACGTGGGCGGGAACCCGTCGAGCGGCCCGGTGGACGCGGTGGTGAGCGCCGACGGGAAGTACTTCTACCAGCAGTACAGCGGGCTGGGCGTGGTGGGGGCGTACCGGGTCGGGTCGGACGGTCGCCTGAGCGCCGTGGAGGGCGGCGACGGCACCGGGCTGCCCGCGCTGGGGACCGAGGGGCTGGCTGGATACTGAGGCGTTTGGGCGGAACCTTGGGGGGCACGCGGTAGGCAAGACGCAGCGCCCACAGGGTGCGAGCGACGGTCGAAGCGAGGACTTGTTCGTCATAGGCTGAGGCGCCGTGCCGACCTACCACGAGTTCCCGCCCCCCGCTCCACTGCGCCTCGCCGTGGACGCGCTGTGGTGCGTCAATCCAACCACGCCGGGTCCGGCGGTCTCCCCGCTCCGCGTGTTGCCCGACGGCTGCGTCGATCTGATCTTCCGCTTCGGAGGAACGACCGGCGAGGGGCAGCTCAGCCTCGTCGGCCCGACCGACCGTGCTTTCCTGCTCGACGGCGCGATGCCGGCGCCCGCGGTGGGCGTTCGGTTCCGTCCCGGCATGGCGGCCGGCCGCCTCGGCGTTCGCCCGCCCGACCTGTACCGCCGCGAGGTCGCCGTCGACCGGGCGTTGCCCCAGCTCGGGGCCTGGCAAGAGCGCCTGCGCGGCTCCGCCTCGCCGGTCGAGGCCCTGCGGGTCCTGCGATGGGCCGCCGCCTCAATGCCGACGCGCTCCGCGCCGGGCGTCTCGGCCCGGGTGGGGCGGGCCGTCGAACTCCTCGGGCGCGGGTGGCGGGTCGCGTCCACAGCGGCCGTTCTCGGCGTGAGCGAGCGCACGTTACGGCGCGACCTCGTCGAGACGGTGGGACTCCCGCCCAAGGTCCTCGCGCGCGTCCTGCGTTTTCAGGGGGCCGTACGCCTGCTCGACGCCCGGGCAGACGCGGATCTCGCCTCGCTCGCGCTCGACGCGGGCTACTTCGACCACGCCCACATGAACCGCGACTTTCGCGAGTTCGCGGGCCTGTCCCCCACGGCGTTCGGCCACGAGCGCCGCGCGGCGGCCGATTCGTCCAAGCGCCGCGCGGGCGAAGATGGCACGCTGAAGTCATGGATCTGGGATACGTGATCGTGTACGTGCCGGACGTCGTCGCCGCCGTCGAATTTTACGAGCGGGCCTTCGGACTGCGGCGCCGCTTCGTCGACGGCGGCGGCCAGTACGCCGAACTCGACACCGGCCGCACGAGGTTGGCCTTCGCCTCACCCGCGATGGCCGAGAACCTGAACCTGGCGGTCCGCGTGCAGCGCCCGGACCAGGCCGCGGCCGGCACCGAACTCGTGTTCGTGACGCCCGAGGTGGCGTCGGCCTTCGAGCGGGCCGTGGCCGCCGGGGCCGTGCCGGTCCGGGCGCCCGCCGAGATGCCCTGGGGCCAGACGGTGAGTTATGTGCGCGACCGACACGGCGCGCTGATCGAACTGTGTACGCCCGTCGCGGAGGACACCTGAAGGGCGCGGAGTGAAGTTGCCGCATAGCTCAGGCATCAACCCCACTGCGCGCCGCCCCAAACCCGAATCGGCTAAGCTGACCCGCTGTGGGTTGTGGCAAGTTGTTGAAGCTTGAGGTGCGGCGGAGGTTCCAGAAGCCAGGCAGTCTGAACGTCAGGCCGCCTGGCGCACGATTTCTTGCCACGTCTTGAATGTGGAGGGCGGCGACGGCCACGGACTGCCTGCCCCGGGGGCGGAGGGGCTGGCCGAGTACTGAGCCCGAGTGGCGCGGGCGACTGGGGACTGGGCGAAGCACTGGAGCCCACGTCGGGCGGATGTGAGCCCTTCCCGGTGAGGCGGCCTGTGAACCCGGGCGCGAGGGTGAGAACCCGACCGGCCCGGGTTCACGCCATTCCGCACCGGGCCGGAGCCTCCCGGAGACGGTCTCCACCCCTTTTGCCCCCAGCCAGGGTGGCGTCCCGCGAACGGCGGCGGGCATTCAGGGACGGTTGACAGGAAGGTCCACCGGGACGGGCCTCGGCACCATCCGCCGGATCTGACGCTGCGCCATCTGCGCCATGGGCGGCGGCCTGTCCCCACGCCACATCAGGCCGAACGACCAGGGCAGGGACGGCGGCTCCAGCGGGCGAACGACGGTCCCCCCACCCACCGACGGGGGAAGCAGGCCCGACGGCAGCGCCGCCACCCCTTCCCCCGCCGCCACCAACCCCACCATCGCCGCGACCTCTGCTTCCTCAAACACCACCCCCGCCTGCCCCTCGGGAGCGCTCAACCACGAACGCAGGGCCGCGTCGTCCCGCGCCCGCAGGCGGGGCAGGATCAGGCGAACGGGGGCCAGGGCGCGGCGGGGCACCGCCTCCCACGAGGTCAGCGGGTGCGCGGCGGGAAGCAGGAGGGCATAGGGGCCGTGCAACAGCGGGTGGAAGCGCAGGTCCCCCCGCCCGGGTGGCCCCAGCACAAAAGCGATGTCGAGCTGGTCTTCGAGCAGGGCGCGCTCCAGGTCGTCCTCGCTCCCCGTCGAGAGTCGCACCTCCGCCTCAGGAAACTGACCGCGAAAGGCGCCCAGCAGGGCGGGCATGAGGCCCACGCTGCCGAACTCCACGAAGTCGAAGCCCACGCGCAGCACGCCGTCCGCCAGTCCGCCCGCCCGCCGCGCCCGGCGCACGCTCTGCTCGGCTTCCGCCAGCAGGCGCCGCGCGTCGAGGAGCAGGGACTCGCCCGAGGGCGTGAGCCGCGCGCCGCGCGAGGTGCGCTCGAACAGCCGCACGCCGAGTTCGTCCTCCAACTGGTGAATCCGGTGGGTCAGGGCGGGTTGCGACAGGTTCACGCGCCCGGCCGCGCGGGTAAAATTGCCCTCCTCCGCTACCGCCAGGAAGAGCCGCAGTTGCCGAAGCTCCATGGCTCAGCCTACCCGGCGGCGCCCCCCGTCATTCATTTTCTTGATGGCCCGGGCGAACGTTCGATTGGCGTTTTCTCGTTTTGGGCGCGAGGATGAGGGCACTTCGGGCGGTGGTGCTCCTGACCCCACCCCTCGAACAACCGCCCAGGCAACGCTCCCGTTCGCCCCCCCCATCCCGGGCCACCCTGCGTGGCTGACGGGCCGCCGCAGTCTTCCAGGAGCCCTGCATGTCAAACACACACCTCGCCCACGGTTTTGCCCAGTCGCTCACCGAGCGCGACATGAGCGCGTACGCGCGCCTGCTGCACGAGGAGTATGTCAACCACAACGCCTTCGCCGCCCCGGGCAAGGCGGGCAGCGTCGCGGTCTTCGAGGCCTTCCTGCACGCCTTCCCGGATTTCACGGTGACGGTCGAGGCCGTGTACGAGGACGCGGATACCCTGATCGGCCGCTTCACGTACCGGGGCACCTTTACCCACCCGCTGATGGGCTACGCGCCGACCGGACACACGGTAGAGATGCGCTCCATCGACATCTGGCACGTCCGGGGCGGGCAACTTCAGGAGCACTGGGACGAACTTAACACCCTCGACTTCTTCCTTCAGCTCGGGGCGAGCCTGTTGCCGCCCGGCGTGCGGGTGGAGGCGGCGCGATGACGGGCCTCGCCGAGGTGCTGGTGGTGACGGGGGTGCTGTCCGCCGGGGTGGTGTACGGCACGGACGTGTTCTTCGCCGTCGTCGGACGCCCGGCGCTCGAGGAGGCCCGGGAGGAGAGTGTGACGGACGTGATGGGGCGGCTGCACCGGTACGGCGACGCGCGCATGCCGGTGTTCGGCGCGCTCGGCCTCGCCTCCACCCTCGGGCTGGTGTTCGCCTCGGGGACCGGCTCGACCGCGAGCGGCTGGGCGCTCGTCGCGCTGGCCGGTCTGGGCACGCAGCTCGCGGCGTACCTCACGGTGGCGAAGCCGGTGAATACTGCGCTCACGGCGGCTGCGGCGCAGGGCCACTGGAACCTGGCGTCCCGGCCGCTTCAGCGGCGCTGGGACAGTGTGATCGTCCCGCGCGCCCTGGGCCTCGCCGTCGCCCTGGCCGGGCTGACGCTCGCCGCGCTCTCGTTGCGGTGAGGCGCGAACCCCGGGGACGGCGGAGAGGCGGTCGTGCTCTACGGACGGCGCAGGGGACCGCGCCGCCGACTCCTGGGAAAGTTAGGCTGGACGCGATGACAGCTTCCGTGAGGGTCTTGATGGTGTCGGGAAGCCTGCGGGCGGGCTCGACAAATACCGCGCTGCTGAAGACGGCGGGTGCCGTGGCGCCCCCAGGGGTGGAGGCGGTGCTGTACACGGGCCTGGACCGGTTGCCGCATTTCAACCCGGACGACGATCACGAGCCCCTGCCCCCGGCGGTCGCCGACCTGCGGGCGGCCCTGGGACAGGCGGACGCCCTGCTCTTCTCGACGCCGGAGTACGCCGGGGCGCTCCCGGGCGCCTTCAAGAACCTGCTGGACTGGACGGTGGGCGGCGGCGAGACGTACGGACGGCCCGCCGCCTGGATCAACGCCTCCGGGCTGCATTCGCCGACGGGCGCCGCCGACGCCCACGACTCCCTGCGCAAGGTGCTGGGCTACACGGGCGTGAGCGTGGTCGAGGCGGCGTGCGCCCGGATTCCCGTTCCCCGACAGAGCGTCGGCCCGGACGGCCTGATTCTCGACCCGGCCATCCGGGAGCAGGTGGGGGACGTTCTGGCCCTCCTGGCGGCGCGGGCGCGGCACCTCGGCGGGCGCGCGGACGCTGCCCGCCGGTAAAGGCTCGGGTGCGTGCCCGGGCAGGGCCGCGCTTCGCTATGCCACCCCGGACGGCGGCGGACCGAATCCGGGCGAAGCGAGCGGTGAGTCGGTATGGGGGACACTTCGTCAGCATGTGGGCACTGGGGAAGCGACCTCCTGCGTTGGCCCGGAAGGGTAGGTCAGGTCAGCCGCTCCAGCACCCGCAGGTACCGGGTCGGCCACAGCCGCACCGCGAGGTCGATAACCTGCGCGTCCCGACCGATCAAAATGCGGGGTTCGCCGCGCTCCACCCCGCGCAGGATGCGGGCGGCGGCGTCCCCCGGGCTCGTCACGAAGGTGCGCTCGAAGTCGGCCACCTCGCGGGCGATCCGCGCCGGGTCGCGCCCCGACCGGGAGCCCGCCCGCGCGCTCCGGGCGATGCCCGTCCTGACGCCGCCCGGGTGCACCACGCTCACTCCCACGTTCGAGCCCGCCAGCTCGTGCCGCAGGGCCTCGGAAAAGCCGCGCACCGCGAACTTGCTCGCCGCGTACCCGGTCTGCCCGGGCGGGGCCATCAGGCCGAAGACGCTCGACACGTTGACGATGTGCGCGGCCCCCTCACGGCGCAGCAGGGGCAGGAAGAACTCGCAACCGTATACCGTGCCCCAGAAGTTGACGCCGACGATCCAGCGCAGGTCCTCCAGGCTCACCTCGTCGAAGGTGCCGCCCAGCGCCACGCCCGCGTTATTGACGAGGAGGGTCACGCGCCCGTGGGCCGACTCCACCTCGCGGGCGAGGGTGGACACGGCGTCCTCGCTCGACACGTCCACCCGGTGCAGGGTGACCTGCCCGGCCCCACGGGCGAGGTCGCGGGTGGTCTCCAGGGCCGGGGCGTTCACGTCCGCGAGAGCGAGACTCGCCCCCCGCGAGGCGAGGTCGAGGGCCAGCGAGCGACCGATGCCCGACCCGGCGCCCGTGACGACCGCGACCGTCTCTCCCGAAAGCCGCATTTACCGCGCCCCCGCCCGGACGCCGGACCGTCCCAGCGGCACCGGGCTGAGGCGGAAGTGGTAGCTGCCGGGATCGAAGCGGCGCAACCCCGCTTTATAGCGGAAGGCGAAACCCGGCCACAGCCCGACGTTCTGCCCATGCTGATCGAGGTAGAAAGACGTGCAGCCTCCCTTCACCCAGACCGACTTCGCCAACTCCGCCTGCACCCGGTCGTTGTAGGCCCGCTGGGCGTCCTCGCGCACATCGAGGGCGAGGAGGTGTTCACGGCGCAGGTGGCACAGCGCGCTCACGAGATAGGCGACCTGCGCCTCGATCATGTACACGATGGAGGTGTGCCCCAGCCCGGTGTTCGGCCCCACCATCAGGAAGAGGTTGGGAAAGCCGTGGACCGTCGTGCCCCTGTACGCGCGCGGGCTGCCGTTCCAGACCTCGGCGAGCGTGCGGCCATCCCGTCCCCGGAAGACCCGGGCGGCGGGCGACTCGGCGACGTGGAAGCCGGTCCCGAGGACGATGGCGTCGGCCTCGCGCAGGGTGCCGTCCCCGGTGACCACCCCTTCCGGGCGGACCTCCCGGATAGGGTCCGTCACGAGTTCGACGCCCTCGCGGGTCAGCGCCGGGTAATAGTCGTCCGAGACGAGGATGCGCTTGCAGCCCACACGGTAGTTCGGCTTGAGCTTCGCCCGTAACTCGGGGTCCTGGACCTGCGCCTCCAGGTGGGCGCGAGCCACGTCCGCCACGAGCCTCTCCTTGCCGGGGTCGAAAAAGCCCAGCACGAGGAGTTCGCGCCGGGCGGCGATCCGTCCACGGTCCGCGAGCTGCGCGGCGGGCAGGGCGCGGTACAGGCGCTGGGTGCGCGCGTCCACCCGGCGGTTCAGGCGCGGCACGATCCACGGGGCTGAGCGTTGATACACGGTCAGCCGCCCGACCTGCTTCGCGATCTCGGGCACGAACTGCACCGCCGAGGCGCCCGTGCCGATCACCGCCACCCGCTTTCCCGTCAGGTCGAGGTCGTGCCGCCAGCGCGACGAGTGGAAGACGGGGCCCGGAAAGGTGTCCAGGCCGGGGATGTCCGGCCACTTCGGTTCGGCGAGGGGACCGTGGCCGGAAACCAGGAAGCGGGCGGTGAAGGGGCCCGCGCTCGTCTCGATATGCCAGCGGGCCTCGGCATCGTCCCAGGCCGCACTCCTGACCGCGTGCTGGAAGCGGACGTGCGGGAGAAGACCGAAGCGCCGGGCAGTGTCCCTCAGGTACGCCAGAATCTCGGGCTGGGGCGCGTAGGTGTGGTTCCAGCCCGGGTTGGGCGCGAACGAGAAGGAGTAGAGGTTGGACTCGGTGTCGCACGCCGCGCCGGGGTAGGTGTTGTCGCGCCAGGTGCCGCCCACGTCCGAGGCGCGCTCGAAGACCACGAAATCGGTTATTCCCGCCCGCTTGAGGCCAGCGGCCACGCCGAGCCCGGAAAAGCCGGTGCCGATCACCGCCACCTCGAAGTGCGGCGCGGGGGACTCAGAGGTGGTCATCAGCACCTCCGGGCAGCAGGCCGAATGCGCGCAGGGCGTTGCGGGCCACCTCATCGCCCGCGTCCTCCTGCACGAAGTGGCCCGCGTGCGGCAGGTCCAGCGGCGGCGGGCAGCCGCGAATGTGGGCGCGTAGGTGCCGCATGGGGCCCGCGCCCAGGATCGGGTCCCGCAGGCCGACGGCCATGAAGCTCTCGATGTGAAGCTGCACCTCCCACCAGCTCCGCGCCAGGCGCGCAGTCTCAGCCCCAGGGGCATCTGGGGAAGTTGGCACCAGCCGGGGAAAGGCGCGCACCCCCGCCTTGTAAAGACGGTCAGGAAAGGGCGCCTCATACGCCCGGGCCTCCTCAGGGCTGATCCGCTGCGAGGCCCGCCGCAGCAGGGTGCCCACGTCCATATCGGGGTGGGTGTTCGAGTACGTCCGCCAGGCGTAGAAGGCGGCGTTCGGGCGCACGTCCCCGGTAGCGAGCGCCGTGTTCATGACCAGCAGGCGCGAGAACCTTCCCGGCATCTCCATCGGAAGCGTCAGGCCCAGCAGTCCCCCCCAGTCCTGCACGACCAGGGTGACATTGCGTAGGTCCAACCGCTCGATGAGGTGCAACAGCGAGTTCCGGTGAAAGTCGAAGCTGTACACCCCGTCGTCCACCGGCTTGTCCGAGCGCCCGAAGCCGTAGAGGTCGGGGGCGACGACGCGGTAACCGGCCTGAGTGAACACGGGGATCATGCGGCGGTACAGGTAGCTCCAGGTGGGCTGGCCGTGCAGACAGAGAAAGGTCTCGGGGGCGTCCCGGGGGCCCTCGTCCAAGAAGTGCATCCGCAGCCCCCCGTAACCGGGCAGGTCGTCGAGGGAGTGCGGGGCGAAGGCATAGCCGGGCAGGTCACGGAAGCAGTCGTCGGGCGTGCGCAGGATGTCGGTCACGGTGTCCTTTCAGTCCCCGGGGGCGAGCGGGGCGGGGGATGCCCTCGCCGCGAGCTGCTCGCGGGCCCGGGCGTGGTTCTCGCGGGTGATGGGGTAGCGCCACACGAACACGAGGGCGAGGAGATACACGGCCGCCGCGACCGGGCCCATCATCAGGGCGATGCCGCGCACCGTCTCCGGGCTCTGGGTGGCCTGGCCCGCCACGTAGCCCAGCAGGCTCGTCACGAGCGCGTTGGAAAAGACCCCCAGCGACCCGGCGGCCTTCAGACCCAGCAGCAGCAGGGCGTACAGCAGGCCCTCGCGCCTCACGCCGCTGCGCAGTTCGTCGAACTCCAGCACGTCGGGCAGCATCGCCCAGGGAAAGAGGGACACTGCGGCGAGCCCGAGGCCGTTCAGGACGATGGTGCCGATCAACTGGGGCGAGACCACCCCGCGCGGCACCGCGTAGACGTACAGCAGCAGGCTCACGATCATCAGCCCCAGCCCCAGCAGCAGGCCCACCCGCTTGCCCAGGCGCCCCGACAGCACGTTCCACCCCCCGAATCCCAGGATGGCGACGAGGAACAGGCCGCCCAGCAGCGGGGCTTGCAGCGCCCCCGGCAGCCGCAGCACCGACTCCAGGAAGAAGGGCAGGATGGAGTTGGTGACCATCAGGGCGACCGTGATCAGCAGGAACGCGCCGAGCAGCGGCCCCAACCCGAAGGTGCCCAGCAGCTCGCGCACCGACCTCAGGGTGAGGGGCGGGGCCGAGCCCTCCTCTCCCCGCGCCCCGCCCCGCCCCGGCTCGCGCACCCCGAAGCCCGTGACGAGCAGGGCGCCCGAGGCGGCGACGGCCGAGAGGACCCCCACCACCACCCACCCGGCGGGTGGACTGGCGGCGAGGTCACGCGCGCCCGTCACCCCCAGCACGATCAGGGGCGGCAGCGCCACGCCGACGAGGGTGGCGAGCATCGAAAAGGCGAGGCGGTAGGCGTTCAGGCCGGTCCGCTCGTCGGAGTCGGGCGTGAGTTCGGGCCCCAGCGCGAGGTAGGGGATGGTCGCCAGCGAGTACAGCGCCGAGAGCGCCATGAAGCCCAGCGCCGCCAGCACGAAGCGGCCCCCCTCCGGCGCGAAGGGCACCAGCCACAGGGCCCCGAACAGGGCCCCGGCGGGCACGGCGAAGACGCGGGTGAACCACAGCCGCCCCCTGCGGTTCCGCAGCCGGTCGGACAGCGCCCCGATGGCGGGGTCCACGAGCGCGTCGAACAGCCGCCCGGCGAGGAAGGCGAGGCCCGCCAGCAGCGGCGCCAGCCCCGCGATGTTCACGAGGTAGTACAGCAGCCAGGTGTTGCCCACCACCCCCACGAGGTTGCCCCCGAAGTCGGCGGGGCCGTAGAGCAGCTTGTCACGGGTGCGCAGCGTGGGCATCATGGGCCCTCCTGGGGAAAGGGGGACACGGCGGCCAGGCCGCGCCCGAGCCGGGGTGCGAACGTGAGGCGGACGGAGAACTGTCTCCCCACCGTAGGCGCAAACTGCTTCAAATGAACGACTCCATTTTGAGCAACGGCGTCCTGCACCTTCTGGACCCGCAGGCCGCCCCGCGCCTGATGAACGGCTGGGAGATGCGCTACCTCGCCCCCTTCCTGGGCCGCGAGGCCACCATGAGCCAGGCGGCGCGTGAGCTGGAGGTCAGCGTGTCGCGCATGCACTACCAGGTGCGCAGGCTCCAGGCCGAGGGCCTGCTGCGGGTCGTGCGGGTGGAGCGCCGGGGTCGGCGCGAACTCAAGGTGTACCGCGCGGTCGCCGACCGTATCTTCATCCCCTTCGAGCGCATGCCCAGCGAGAACGTGGAGGTCGCGCTCGCCCGGGCCGACCAGCCGTGGCTGACGCTCTTTCTGCGCTCGCTCGCCCGGGTGTGGCGTGAACACCCGGGGCCGTGGGGCATGCGCTTCGAGCGCACCGGGAGCGGGCACGTCCGGGCGAGCATCGTGCCGCACCCCGACAGCGCTGCCGGGCTGGAGGAGGAAGCCCTGCCCGCCCTGTTCCTGGGCGGCTGGATCACCGACCTGCACCTCGACTTCGAGGACGCCCGGGCCCTGCGCCGCGAGCTCGGCGAGGTGCTGGAGCGCTACGTCGGGCGCGGCGGCTCCGGGCGCTACCTGCTGCAACTCCGGCTCGGCCCCCTCTTGGAAGACCCGGGAACGCTGCCCAAAGTCACGCTGCGCTGAGTGGCGTGACCGGGCCGGGCAATAGCAGACGACCACCCCCACCGCTGACCTTCGGGCAGCCGGGCCAGGAGATGCCCCGCGTTGTATACGTGTGTATACTTTTAGTACATCCGTCTTTTACAAGGCGGCAGGTGGACGCGAGTTCCAGAAGTGGCCGGTGATCACCGACCGTCGCACACGCCCTGACCGTCCCGGCGTCAGGCTCGGCGCCCGAGGCGCCCGGAGGAGTCTCCATGCTGTCGTCTGTCCCCAGGCGGTCTGCCGCCCGTTCCCCTCGCCGGGTTACCCCGGTAGCCCTGGGTCTGCTCGCCGCCGGGGCCGCCGTGTTCCTCGTGTGGCCGAGCCCCATCCGGCCGGTCGCCTGGACGCCCGCCCCCGCGCTGCCCCCCACGGGCGTGCTCGCCCCGAACGACGCCCTGCGCGCGGGCGAGTGGATCGGCACGGGCCGCCTCCACCGTCCCGAGGACGTCGCCTTCGACGCTCAGGGCCGGATGTACGTCGGCTCGCGCGACGAGGTGAGCGGGCAGGGGGCCACGGGCGCGGGCGACCTCAACCCGCGCATCGAACGCGTCACCTTCGCGCCGGACGGCAGCGCCCGCGTCGAGGAGTGGGTGCGCCTGCCCGGCGGCGGGCCGCTCGACCTGCGCTTCGATCACGCCGGGAACCTGCTCGTCGCCTCGTGGGGCCAGGGCCTGCTGTCGATCAGCCCCGGGCGGCAGGTGCGCGTCCTCGTGCCGGAGGGCCAGGTCATCGGCGGCGAGCCGTTCGGCTTTGCCGACGGGGTGGCCGCCCACCCGGACGGGCGCGTCTTCTTCACCCAGGGCACGCGCGGTGCGTACACCCCAGATAAGGCGGTGCTCGACGTGCTCTCCGGGCGACCCGGCGGTCGCCTGCTGGAGTACACCCCGCGCACGGGGGCGGTGCGGGTCCTGATCCCCGACCTGTCCTTCGGCAACGGGGTGGTGCTCGCGCCCGACGGGTCGTTCGTGCTCGTGGCCGACCAGTACCGCTACCGCATTCGCCGGTACTGGCTGACCGGGGCGCGGGCGGGGACCGAGGACGTCTTTATCGACAACCTGCCGGGGTTCGTCCACAACCTGTCCCTCGACGACGTGGGGGTGCTGTGGATCGCCGTCAACCGGCCGCGCAACCCCCTGGCGGACCGTCTCGCGCCGTACCCCTGGCTCAAGGCGCAGGTCGCCAAGCTGCCGAGCGCGTTGTTCAACGCCCCGCCCAGCCGGGACGAGTCGCGGCGCGGAGAGGGCTCGGTGCTCGCCGTGGACCTGCGGGGACGGCCGCTGCTGAGTCTCCAGAACCCGCCCCGGAGGCTCAACTTCCTCAGCTCGGCGGTGTATCACGGGGGCTTTCTCTACCTCGGCAGCATCGACGGCGGTCCGGTCCTGCGCGTCCCGCTGCCCGCGCGGCCCCTTCCCGGCGGGGAGACGCGGTGACGGCGCCCAGTCTCCGCGACCGGCGCCGCGAGAAGCGCGTGCAGGAGCTGCTCGGCATCGCCCTCGAGGTGTTCGCCGAGCAGGGTGTGCCCGGCGCGGCGATAGAGGATATTGCGCGGCGGGCGCTGCTGACCCGCGCCGCGTTCTACCGGTACTTTCCCGACAAGCTGTCCCTGCTGCGAGCCCTGCGGGTCTGGAAGCTCGGGGAGCTGGCTCGGCAGGTGGGGGACGTGGTGGACGCCGAGCCGGAGCCCGGGCGCCGCCTGGGCCGCCTGATCGAGGAGAGCCTGGAGTTCCAGCAGGAGCAGGAGGCCTTCTTCCGGGTGTTCTTCACGTCGGGCGTCTCTCCCGAGGCCCTGGGGGACGACGCGCTGGGGCCGTACCTGGCCCTGGTCGAGCGGGAACTGCGCGCCGAACACGCGGCGGGGCGGCTGGGCGAGTGGCCCCTGGACCGGCTGGCGGCGCTGCTCACCGCCCTGGTGTTCACGCCCTCCATCGCGCGCAGTTTCGTCAAGGGTGGCGAGCGGCACCCACCGGCAGACGAGGCGGCGCTCGTCGAGCGGCTCTTCCGCCACGGCGCCGGACCAGGACCGGCCCGGGGCGTAAGGGCCGGGGCACGTGGTCCCTGACCCCATCCCCCGAGGTCGGCGCCCCACGCGGGACGTGCGGCTCAGTCCGCGTCCCAGGGCGGCCCGGCCGCGAAGGCGCGGCGCAGGAAGTCCTCGAAGACCCGCACCTTCAGGGGCAGGTAGGCGCGGTCGGGGTAGGCCAGCCACACCCCGGCGTCCTCGTAGGTCGTCGCGCTCACCTCGAAGTCGGGGAACAGGTCCACGAGCGTGCCCGCGCGCAACTCACGCCCCACGATCCAGCGGGCCTGAAGCAAGACGCCCATGCCGCCCAGGGCGCACATTTTCAGGGCCACCGCGTTCGAGGTGCGCAGCCGCGCGGGCACCTCGACCTCGGTGACGCGGCCGTCCGGGGAACGAAAGCGCCACACGTCCCGAAAGCCCGCGAGGTGCAGCAGCAGCCCCGCGTGCCGGGTCAGGTCCCCCGGCCGCTCGGGGCGCCCGGCGCGCTCCAGGTAGGCGGGGCTGGCGCACACCCGCGCGTCCATCCGGGCGAGGGGCACGGCCCGCAGTCCGGCGGCGGGGGGCGGCCCCAGGCGCAGGGCCACGTCGATGCGCTCCTCTACGAGGTCGGGCGCGCCGTCGGTGAGCACCAGGTCGAGGGCGAGATCGGGATAGAGCGCCGCGAAGTCGGGCAGCAGCGGCACGAGGTTGAGCTGCGCGAAGCTTACCGGTGAGGCGATCCGCAGCGTCCCCCGGGGGTGCGACTCGGTATCGGCCGCCCCCAGCCGGGCGCGTTCGAGTTCCTCCACCAGCGGCTCGACCCGCCGGAAGTACACCAGGCCCGCCTCGGTGGGCGCCAGGCGGCGGGTCGTGCGGTGAAACAGACGCAGACCGAGTTCCGCCTCCAGGGCCGCCACTGCCCGGGACACGGAGGAGGGGTCCACGTTGCGGTCGCGCGCCACAGCCGCGAAGTTGCCGCGCCGCACCACGTCCAAGAACGTCCGCAGGGTCTCCACGTCCATTCGTGCATTCTACGCACGGGTGTGGTGCGTCTTCCAGTCTGTTCGGGCGCTACGGTGAGGAATAGGGTTCTGGTACGGCGCCGGGTTCCGGGCGTTCGGAGGAGGACCTATGAAGATGGAGGGCAGTGTGGCGCTCGTGACGGGCGCGAACCGGGGCATCGGGCGGGCGTTGGTCGAGCGGCTCCTGGAGCAGGGTTCAACGCGGGTGTACGCGGCGGTGCGGAACAAGGGAGAGCTGAGCCGAGTCGTCGCGCTCGACCCCGAGCGGGTGGTCCCCCTGACCCTCGACGTGACCGATCAGAGCGCGGTACAGGCTGTGGCCCGTCAAGCGGGTGACGTGACCCTGCTGGTCAACAACGCGGGCTCCCTGGCCTTGGGCAGCATCCTCTCCGCGCCGCCGGAACTGATCGTGCGTGATATGGACACCAACTACTACGGCACCCTGCACATGGTCCGGGCCTTTGCACCCGTGATCGAGGCCAATGGCGGCGGCGCCGTCGTCAATCTGCTCACGGTCGTCGCGCTGGCGTCCATGCCGGGTCTGGGGGTGTACAACGCCTCAAAGGCCGCCGCGTGGTCGATGACCCAGAGCATCCGCGCCGACCTCGCGGGCCGAGGCATCGAGGTGTTCGGCGTTTTTCCCGGGGCGGTGGACACCGACATGATCCGCGACTTCGACATGCCGAAGACCAGCCCCGAAGAGGTGGCCCGGGCGGTGTTGGACGGTATTGAGGTGGGTGAGGAAGACATCTTTCCCGATCCCATGTCACGTTCCGTGTACGCGGGCTGGCGCGCGGACCACAAGGCCGTCGAGCGGCAGATGGCGAACTCGTGAGCGGCACGGTCGCGGTCCTGGGGGTGGGCGCCATGGGCTCGCGCGTGGCGCGGCGTCTCCTGGCGGGCGGGCTCGGGGTCTCGGTCTACAACCGCTCGCCGGACGCGACCGTGGCCCTGCAATCACAGGGGGCCCGGGTGGCGACGACCCCCCGTGAGGCCGCGGGGGGCGCGGACGTCGTGGTGGCGATGGTGACGGACGACGACGCCTCCCGGGCCGTGTGGGAGGGTGAGGAGGGGGCGCTGGAGGGGCTGGTGCCCGGCGCGGTCGCCGTGGAATCGAGCACGCTCACGCCGACCCGCATCCGGGAGCTGGCGGCGCGGGCCCAGGCACGCGGAGCCTCCTTTCTGGACGCGCCGGTCGTGGGCTCGCGCCCCCAGGCGGAGGCGGGGCAACTGGTGTACCTCGTGGGCGGCGACGAGGCGACGCTCGCGCGTGTTCGGCCCGTCCTCGACCTCGCGGGAAGCGCCGTGCATCACGTCGGCGAGGTCGGGCAGGGCACGGCCATGAAGCTCGCCGTGAACGCGCTGTTCGCCGTGCAGGTCGCGGCGCTGGGCGAACTCCTCGGCTTTCTGCGCCGCTCGGGCGTCGACGAGGCCCGGGCGGCCGAGGTCCTCGGCGCACTCCCCGTGCTGAGCCCGGCCGCGAAGGGTGCCCTCGCCTCGATGGCCGCACGTAACTTCGCCCCGCTCTTTCCCGTGGCCCTCGTGACCAAGGACCTGCGGTACATCCTTGAGGCGGCCACGACGGGGGAAGCCGAACTCCCCCTGAGCCAGGCGGCCCGCGAGGTGTTCGGGCGCGCCGAGGCCGCAGGGTACGGCCACGAGCACCTTGCGGCGGTGGCACGACTCTTCGGTGGACACGGACCGACGAGATCCCCCTGATTCAGGAACGTGTGGTGGGGCAAGACGACCTGGAAACGCCACCCCAGGTCACCTGTCCTTCCCGGGCCCCGCTCCGTTCAAGCGGGAGAATTCCTTCACGTCCGCCGTTCGGCCCAGCACCGTCTTGCACGCGATGAGGTCGCGCAGCGGGATGACCCACAGGTCCATTCCCGCGAACATGCGCCGCTCAACCCGTGTCGCCCGACTCTCTCTCCGGCCGAAACAGGCGGGCCATCAGCGCCGTCATCTCCGCGATCTCAGCCTCGGTAATTTGGGAAAACTGCCTCCGCTTGTGGTTGGAGAGGCGGCCCCCCTCCTGCACGAAGTAGCGGGTGAGGTTGCGCGCCATCCGGTCGGGCATATCGACCACACCCGTCACGATGGCGTACACGTCGTCATACGCCGTGATCCACGACAGTTCCTCCTTCAGGTCGCGCTCGACGGTCTCCCGCACCCGGGCGTACAGGTACTCCGCGAAGGCCGTGGCGTCGAAGGCACGGTACAGGGGATAGGTGTCGCCCGGCACCGTCATCTCCCACTGCTCGTTCAACTCGTAGCTCAGGTGGGCGAGCAGGGGGCGGGAGAAGGTCTCCAGCACCTCGTCATACTTGTCCTTGCTCCTCAGGATCGAGGCGCTGACCGGGAAGATCACCCCCGGTGGGCTGTACTTGCGCTTGGCGAGAGTGTGGTGGATCAGGAAACGATGGATACGGCCGTTCCCGTCCTCGAAGGGGTGGATGAAGACGAAGGAGAAGGCGATACACGCCGCCGCGATCACCGGGTCGATCTGAGGGTCGTTCAGGAGACGCTCCGTCAGGGCCGACCAGCCACGCATCAGGGTGGGCACGTCCTCGGGCTTGGGGCACACGTAGTGGACGTACTCCCCGAAACGGGTGGCCTCGCCCACGTAGTTCTGGTTGTCGCGGACGCCGCTGACGGCGAAGCGGGGGTCGACGATCTGGTTCTGTAGCCGCACCAGCGCCTCAGGGGTCGGCGTGAAGGTCGCCGCCTCCCGCAGCACCCGGACGAACCCCTCGAAGCGGTCGTGGGAGGGCGTCTCGCCCTCGATGTCGTAGGACGACCGCGTCTCCTTAGTGTACAGGTACGTGACGGCCCGGGCGAGCGTGTGCGGGTCATACTGCGTGATGAGTTGCTGAGCCAGCAGGTCCAGACGGGCCTGCCGTAACTCCTTCAGGGTCTCCGTGCGCCTCACGGTGACACAGAGGTCCCGCGTGCCGAGGAGGTTGTCGCGCACCCGGTGTCTGGGAGAGTTGACGGGCGTGGCGACGATATGGCGCCCCGCATCGAGGGCGTCGACGTAGTTGCCCATGGTGATGTCGGGCAGGTCGAGTCGCTCGCCGGTGAAGTGCTCGTACAGGAACCAAGCCCGGCGACTGTAGGCGCCAGTGGGCTCGTCCATCACCCAACGGGCGATCTCCCCGCCGCCCATCTGCCCGAAGGCGGCGATCAACACCCGCAGGTCAAAGGCCTCGTACCGCAGGGTGAAGCGGAGGTGGTCCCGGACGGTCTCACCCACCAGATACTGGGGGGGATAGAAGTGTTCGGTTCGGTCGGGGCGCTCAACCGTGCGCCGAGCCCCGTTGATGATGTACGAGCGGACGTGCGGCTCGGGAAGACTCAACCCCAACTGCTCCATGAGGGCGATTTGGCCCACGGGGATGCTTTGACGATCACTGGGGAGGCTGGGCATCCTAAATCGATGACGATTCTACCGGAACAATTATTCCAGTCCCCTCGCATACTGTTTTGGTTACAAGTGTTGTAGGCCGGAGACCGGAGAACACTCGCTTGGGGCAGACGAGAGCCGGGTTGAGGGTGCCTCGTAAGTCGGTCCACACCTTTTGCAAAACTCAGCGTACCTGGGTGCTCCTACGAAGAGGCCACTTGAGAAGCGCCTTGTAGGTCTGGGGTGCGGTCGTGCAGCGGGCCGCTTGAAGTTCAGGCGGCCCGCCAAGAATGTCAGCTTGCTGATCGATTAAACGGCCCGCAGTCCGGCGGCGGGGGGCGGCCCCAGGCGCAGGGCCACGTCGATGCGCTCCTCCACAAGGTCCGGTGCGCCGTCGGTGAGCACCAGGTCGAGGGCGAGATCGGGATAGAGCGCCGCGAAGTCGGGCAGCAGCGGCACGAGGTTGAGCTGCGCGAAGCTTACCGGTGAGGCGATCCGCAGCGTCCCCGGGGGTGCGACTCGGTATCGGCTGCCCCCAGCCGGGCGCGTTCGAGTTCCTCCACCAGCGGCTCGACCCGCCGGAAGTACACCAGGCCCGCCTCGGTGGGCGCCAGGCGGCGGGTCGTGCGGTGAAACAGACGCAGACCGAGTTCCGCCTCCAGGGCCGCCACCGCCCGGGACACGGAGGAGGGGGGCGAACAAGATGCGGAAATTTTGGTACGCCAAGGCGCCAGCGTCGGACGCGACGGCGGGCGCCCTGAACATGGGATCAAGTGTTGAGCAACCAGAACCACATCTTCAGAGCCGTCGTCAGCGGCATCCACACTAAAAAGGGCGACAGCCACCACAGCGTCACCCGGTTGTACCGGGTGTACAACCACGCGAGCGCGTAGATGCCGACGAGCCCGTTGGCGTCGAGCAGGGTGAGCACGGCAGGATTGTTGGCGGTCAAGTTGCTCAGCGGCAGGAAGAACAGATTCCCCAACAGGTTGAGCGCGTACAGCACCAGGGCGCCCCGCACGTCCGCCTCCCCGCGCCGGCGCCAGACGAGGTAGGTCGCCATCCCCCAACACGGGTAAATCACGATCCAGACCGCCCAGAACACCCAGGCGGGAGGCCAGACGGGCGGCAAGGCACCCAGCGGAATCGCCGTGGAGTGCTCTCCAGCCGTTGCAAAGCTCAAGCCCGCCGACACCATGCCCAGAAGTAGGGTGCCGAGGGAAAATACCAGGGCCATCCACCAGGGCGAGGAGGGAGAGCGGAGTGAACGGGCCGAGAGCATGTCAGGCATCGTCATCTCCTTGCGGCCCCGGCCCATGGCTGGTGGCGAGGCGGGTGAGCAGGTCGTGGAGGGTCTGTCGCTCGGCTGGGACGAGCGGCGCGAAGAACCGGGCCGTGACTTCGGCGTTCACTTCCTCGGCGGCGGCCAGCTTGGCCGTGCCTGCCTGAGTCAGGTGAACCGCGAACGCTCGCCGGTCGCTGGGGTGAGGCCGCCTCTCGACGAGCCCCTGGGTCTCCAGGGCATTGAGCAACCCGACCAGGGGGGCCTTATCGATGCGGGTTCGCTTGGCGAGGCGATTCTGATTCATGGGGCCCTCGTCGCTCAGGATTTGGAGGATGGCGACGTGTGGCGGTTGCAGCCCGATGCGCGCCATGCCCGCCGCGTAGAGCTGCCCGGCGAGGTCTGTGACCCAAAAGAGGGCGTAGCCGGTCCAGCGAGCGAGGCTGGCCGGTAAGGGCTCCCAGCGCGGGGTCGGAGTTGTGGAAGGAGGAGCGGAAGACGGAGGAGAGGTGGAAGCGTCTCGTCGTTTCACCAGAGAATGTTAAAATGAAAAACATTTTTGTTCAATACGTTCTAGAAGGAAGCCCAATTCCCCCTGAGCAGGGCGGCCGGCGAGGTGTTCGGGCGGGCCGAGGCCGAGGGGTACGGCCACGAGCACCTCGCGGCGGTGGCGAGACTCTTCGGTTGGCATGGACCGACGAGATCGCCCTGGTTCACGGGCGTGTGGTGGGGCAAGACGACCTGGAAGCGCCGCCCCAGGTCACCTGTCCTTCCCGCGCCCCGCTCCGTTCAGGCGGGAGAGTTCCTCCAGGTCCGCCGTTCGGCCCAGCACCGTCTTGTACGTGATGAGGTCCGCGAGCGGGACGACCCACAGGTTCACCCCTGCGAACACGCGCCGCTCGGCCCGCGCGAGGTCCGTGACGAGGGGCAGGCGCTTCCCGTTCCTCCTGGCCCAGGCGTCCTCGGCCCCGCTGAAATCGACCTCCACCCCGTCCACGTTCAACCTCAGCAGCGGCAGGTCGAACTCGGCGTCCACGTACCGCCCCGGCCCCCACACCACGGCGGGGGCGAACAGGGCGGCGAGGCGCGGCAGGTCGGCGGTCCTCACGTCGAGGTCGAGGTCGTGCAGGGGCCAGCGGGAGCCGTGGACGTTGCCCGCGAGGCCCCCCGTGACCTGGTACGGGATGTCGTGGCGTTCCAGTGTCTCGGTCAAGCGGCGCAGGACGGCCACCTGGGACGGCGTGACGGGCTCAGCCCGGTCCATCGCCGGGGGCAGTCAGCGCCTTGCGGAACAGGATCATGTCTACTCCCGGGGCGTAGTAGTCGCGGACCCGCGCCTCCTGCTCGTAGCCACTCTTCGCGTAGAAGGCCCGGGTGCGCGCGAAGTCGGGCGTGCCCGAGGTCTGGACGAGCAGGAGGCGCCCACCCTGGGAGCGCAGGTCGTCCTCTACGCGCCGCAGCAACGCTCCGCCCCGGCCCTGCCCCTGGAGTCCGGGCCGCACGGCGATCATGAGCAGTTCCCAGGTTCCCTCCGTCGCCGTGACGGGGAGGACGTACGCGACCCCCCGGGTCCCCTCCTCCTCGTCGATCAGGCACAGGTGCCCCTCGTCCCTGGCTCCGCCGAAGTAGTCGGTCATCATGCGGTCCACCACGCCCGCGTCCTGCGGGGAGAACATCCCAGTCTCCACGGCGAGCGCGGTCACGGCGGCGGAGTCGTCCGGAGTGGCGGGCCGGATCAAGGGGCGCCCACCGTGTCGGCCAGCGCCCCGTCGAGCAGGCGGGCGAGGGTCCGCCCCGGCTGCACGCCGACGACGCGCCGCACGGGCTGCCCGTCCCGGAAGAGGATCAGGGTAGGAATGCTGCGGATGCCGTGGCGACCGGCCGTCTCGGGCTGCTCGTCCACGTTCACCTTGGCGACCTTCACGCGCCCGGCGTACTCGGCGGCGAGCCCCTCCACGGTGGGCGCGATCATGTGGCAGGGGCCGCACCAGTCGGCCCAGAAGTCCACCAGGGTCAGGCCGTGGGCGGTCTCGTCGGCGAAGGTCTGGTCGGTCAGGGGGATGGGCTGGGTCATGGGATGGGCTCCTCATCTTGGGGCGCGGTGCTGCTGCACGCCTGGGGAAACGGGGGTGACTCAGGGCCAGGGCGACACGGTCGGAAGCCGGGCGTCACACCAGCCCCGCCCGGCGGCGTGCTCGGGGGGAAGCGGTTCGGACCGCGCGCAGGGCTTCTCCGGCAGTCCACAGCGACGCGCCGAGCAGGATCAGGTCCTTGGTCAGAAAGCCGCCGGTGCCCGGGTCGATGCCCGGCGTCGTGACGAGAAAGCTCAGGGTCACGAGGAACATCCCGGCGGCGAGCAGGCTGCCCACGGCGGACAGGCGGGGGGAGAGCGGGCGCAGGGCCATCAGGGTCGCGGTGCTCAGCTCCACGACTCCGAGCGCCTCGGATCCGCGCTGCACGCTCGTGAGCTGGTAGAGCCAGGAGGTCAGCGGGCTGTGCTCGACGAGGGGCTGGATGGCGAGCGCCTCCGCCCGCGTCCACTTCGCCAGGCCGTAGACCACCAGCAGCAGCACCACGCCGTACCGCAGCAGGAAGCCGCCCACGGCCAGGAGCACGCCTTCAGGAGGTCGGGGGGAAGGGTCGCGCACGGTGGGTCGTCCCTTCCGGGCCGGCGCCCGTGGAGATGGAGAGTCAGTGCTTCTGAAGGTACTGGATGAAGCCGAGTGTGTCGGCGGCGTTCAGTCGCCCGACGGCGCCGCTGGAATACAGCGAGAGCGCGACCGTGCCGTCCGGGCGCAGCACGAAGCCCGTGGCCTGAAGGTACGCGCCGTCCTCACCCGTGGACGCGCCGTGGCTGCGGGCCACCGCCCCCGGGTTCAGGCCGTAGGCCACCGGCAGGGTGAGGGCGTGGCGGGTCAAGGTCTTCTGCGCCTCCTCCTCCGTGTCGGCGGACAGGGCGAAGACCCTCACGCCGGCTGCCGCGTACTTCTCGGCGGCGCGCTGGAAGTCGGTGAGCTGGGTGCGGCAGTACGGGCACCAGTCGCCCCGGTAGAGCAGCACGACGCTCCAGGCCCCCAGGGCGTCTTGCGGCAGGGTGAGGGTACCGCCACCCAGGAGCGGCGCGGAGAGGGCAGGAAAGGCGGCGCCGGGCTGGAGGCGGAGTGCGGGGCTCTGGGTCTGGGTCATGGTCGTCTCTCCTGGGTTCAGTCGGCGGCGAGGGCTTCGGTGACCTCACGACCGAGGTCGCGCAGTCCCAGCCTGGTCAGCGTCTGGTCGATCATCACAGCGGCGATGTTGCCCGAACCCAAGGCCACCGAGACCTGCTGGGTCTGCGGCTGCACGTCCCCGGCGGCCCACACGTCCGGCACGTTCGTCTGCCCGCGCCAGCCGGTCTTGACGTGCCCCTTCTCGCTCAGCTCCAGGCCAAGCTGCACGGCGAGGTCGTTGCGGGGAGTCTTCGGCCCGACCACGAACACGCCCTCCGGGGTGAGGCGTGTTCCGTCCGCGAGGGTCAGGGCGTCGAGGTGCCCGCGCTTGCCCTCCACGGCCGCGATCTCCCCTACCTGCCAGGTGATGCCCCGGCGGGCCAGTCGCCCGGCCCACGGCTCGTCGAGTTCCTCGGAGTCGGTGAGCAGCACCCGCACCTCCCGTGCGAACTCGGAGAGGGTCAGCGCCACGCTGGCCGCCCCCACGGGTGAGTTCACCCCGATCACGAGCACGTCCTGGCCCAGCACCTCCGGCGACTCGCAGTCCGGGCAGTAGTACGTGTTGCCCTTGGCGGCGTAGGGGAGCCAGGGCTCGAAGCGGCCCGAGACGCGGGGGTGGTGCCGGGCAACCCCCGTGGCGAGCAGCAGGGTGCGGGCGCGGAAGGTTCCCACGTCCGTCTCCACCGTGAAGTCGCCCTCCTGCCCGGAGACGCGCGTGACGTTGCTCCTCACGAGCCTCGCCCCGGCCCCCTCGGCGTCTCCCCGCAACCGCTTCAGGATGTCCACCCCACGCTCGCCCACGAAACCCGGCACGTTGTGCAGGGGCGTCGTGGTGTACCGGAGCGGGCCGCTGGCTCGGTCGATGACCACCACGTCGCGGCGGTGGAAGGCGAGGTGGGTGGCCGCCGAGAGCCCGGCGGGGCCGCCGCCAATGATCAGGGTGTCGTGCAGGGGCGCTTCAGTCATGGCCTGTCCTTTGTCGCCGGGTGAAGGTAAGCGGTGTCGGCGCATCCCCGGGTCATGGCGTTCTGTGGGGGCGGCGAGCAGTCACGCTCCCGGTCAAGCGAGGTGGTGAGAGAGAAACGTTCGGATCAGGCTGGCGATCTCGTCGGCGTGGTCGTCGAGGGCGAAGTGCCCCGCATCCAGCAGGTGCAACTCAGCGTCCGGCACATCGCGCAAGAAGGCGCGGGCACCCGCCTCGGTGAAGAAGGGATCGTTCTTGCCCCAGGGAATCAGGGTGGGTGGCCGGTGCTCACGCAGGTACGCCTGAAAGGCGGGGTAGGCGTCGAGGTTGGTGCGGTAGTCGTAGAGCAGGTCAAGCTGGATCGCGTGGGCCCCGGGCCGGTCGAGGTTGGCCTGATCGAGGTCGATGACGTCCGGGTTGATGCGCGCCGGGTCGGCCGCCCCCTGGGTGTGCTGAAAGACGGTCGTGTCGAGGGCGAAGAAGGGCAGAACGGCGGCTTCGGTCTCGGCGTCGCGTCGGTGCCACAGGGTGCGCACGGGGTCGAAGGCAGGCGACAGGCCCTCCTCGTACGCGTTGGTGTTTTGCAAGATGAGGGCCTGCACCCGCTCGGGGTGCTCGGCCGCGAGGCGCAGTCCGACCGGGCCCCCGTAGTCCTGAAGATAAAGGCTGTAACGGTCGAGCCCGAGCCGGACCAGCAGGCTCTCCACGACGGCGGCGAGGTGATCGAAAGTGTACGCGAAGGCGGGCTCGGGGTGATGGCTGTGGCCGAAACCGGGGTAGTCGGGCGCGATCAGGTGATAGCGGTCCGCGAGGCGGTCCATCAGGCCCTGGTACTGGTGCGAGGCCGACGGAAAGCCGTGCAGCAGCACCACGGTGGGATGCTGTGGCGAGCCCGCCTCACGGTAGAACACGTTGACCCCGCCAAGCTGAACGGTGTGAAACGTGGTAGGCGAGGTGGGATGGGCCCCGAGGGGCGGCCGGGCACCGCTGGTGGCGTGAAGGGTCATGCTGTCCTTTCCGAAGGCGTCAGATGGGGGCGGGAACCGGGAGAGTAGCCCGGTTCCCGACGGGCTCACTGGAGGTCGGCGGCCCCGAAGGCCGTCTTGACCTGCTCGCACCAGATCACCACGCTCTTGTACCCGGTGACGTTCGTGCCCTTGGGAATGGGGTACGAGAAATTCCCGTTGAACTTCTTCAGCTCCCCCACCTTCACGTACTTGCCCTTGCCGATGTCCGCGTCCTTGGCCCCCTTCTGCGGCGCCGCGTTCTGGTACAGCCACACCTGGAGGTCCGGCCCCGGCTCGGTCTTCAGGCCGCGCAGTTCCAGCGTCGCCTGCCCGTTCTTCTGCACGATGGCGGCGCTGCCGGTGGTGGGGGCGCCGAGGGCGTGGAAGGCGCCGGGCGTCCCCTGCGCGAGGCCCGGGGTCAGGGTCAGGAAGGCGAGGGCGGTCAGGGCGGTCTTGGCGGTGAAGTGCGTCATGGTCGTGCTCCTTGTCGGTGCCTGTGGGGCGGGGGAATGGACTGGACAGGACCTACTGGCGGACGGGCAGACGGAAGGCGACCTTCACGTCGGTCTGCGGGTCCGCCCCGGGGATGGAGATGTGGTGCTGCTTGAAGGTCACGTCGAAGGCGGTGCTGACGTTGATGGCCGAGCCGTCGGGGGCGTAGCTCAGGGCGATGGGGGCGCTCAGCGGGACCTTGACGCCGTTGAGGTCGAGGGTGCCCTGGGCGGTCGCGTTGAGCGTCTGGCCGGGCTTGAGGGTCCTGGCCCCTTCGATGCGGCTCAGGGCGAAGATCGCGGTGGGGTGCTTCGCCACGCCGAGGTAATTGCGGGCGTGCTCGTCGCGCAGGGCGATGCCGGTGTCCAGCCCCCGCAGGTTGACCGTGATCTGCCCCTGGGCGGCGCCGAGGTCGCTCGGGGAGAAGGTCAGCTTCGGGGTGACCCCCTGAATCTTGCCGGGGACGGGGATGCCGGTGACGCGGAAGTTGAAGGTGGCGCCGCCGGAGGTGTCGGTGACGGTGATGGGTGCGGGTCCATGCCCCAGGTACGTCTGTGCCCCGAATCCCAGACCACCCAGGACGAGCGCCGCGCCGGCGAGCAGCAGGAAGCGGGGGGCGGGGCGGCGGGCGGGCTTCGGGGCGGCGAGGGTCATGGAGCTGTGCATGGTGAGCCTCCTGTCTTTGCGTAACCACTGTTCGCGGTCTTTGCTTGGACTGACCTTACGCCCCTGGTGTAACCACTGTCAAGTTCTTTTGAAGGTTATACTTAGTTCAGGACTTGTTACCCAGAGAGTCTCCTGGTTTTACCCGGGGTAAGCAGGCTACGGGACGGCAGAAAAGCCAGACCCGTGGGGAAGGAGCGCCCTACTGCGGCAAACTCCGTCGGGAACGGCGACGTTTTATGGCCCGGCGCCGTTCCAGACTTGTAACTTTCGTACTGGAGTTAAGATAGTTACAGGAGTATGCTCAGGCCATGACCCTCGACTTCGAGTTTGTGGGTGGGGACCCGAGCGTGGACCTCGTGAACACCCTGATGCACCGCGCTCAGCCCGGCGGGGCGGACGAACTGCTGACCTCCGGCGAGGACGCGCGGCGCTGGTTCGTGCGCGCGGGGGTGCTCTCCGAGGAAGAGGCCACCCGGCTTGACCCCGAGGCGGCCCTGCACGCTGCTCGGCGGTTGAGAAGCGCCCTCGACGCGGTGTACCGCCCCCTTGCCCGACACGAGGACGACCCCTCGGGCACCGAGCGCGGCCTGACTACGCTCAACGCCGTGCTCGACCAGGGCCGCGAGCGGGTGCAGGTCAGCCGGGAGGGCGGGAAGTTCGCAAGGGGCGCCCGGCTGGAGATCCTGGGGCCGCTCGACCCCAGCGTGCGGGTGGCGAGGAGTGCCGCCGAACTCCTGCACCGTCTGGAGCCGCACCGGCTGAAAGAGTGCGAGAACCCCGAGTGCGACCTGCTGTTCTACGACGAGAGCCGCAACAACTCCCGGCGCTGGTGCTCCATGCAGGGCTGCGGCAACGTGCAGAAACAGGCCCGCTTCCGCCGCAAGGGCCGGGAGGGCGTGGCCGGGAGCGCATGAGTGTCGCGCCTCCAGCCCGGGGACGTGTTGCCTGACGTGGTGGTGCGGGACGGCCGGGACCACTCGGCCCACCTCGCGGAGGTCTTGCAAGGCGGGCGGGGCGTCGTGCTCTTCGATCACGGGGACGGCTGCCCGCACTGCGAGGCCCAGCGCCGGGACTGCGGGCGGCACGCCGAGCGGCTGCGCGAGGAGCGGGTGGGGGTCGTGGTCCTGAGCGGCGCGGCCGCTTCTCCCGGGTCCCGCTGGCCCTGGGCACGCCGCCCGCCCGTGCCCGCGCTGCACGGGGAGGAAGTCGCGCGCCTCCTGCAAGACGTGGGCGAGGCGGGCGAGCGGCGGCACAGCACCGCCGCCGTCGTGCGGCCCGGGCGGGTGGTTGCGCTCGCCCTGTACGCGGGGGGCGCGCGGGCACCTCAGCCCGGTGGACGCCCTCACCTTCATCGCCACTCAACACTGAACTGGAGTTGCCCTGCTGTGCGTGGTCGTGGATAAAAAGCGTGACCCTCACACAGACGTGGGGCATGGAAACACGCAGGACCTCCGACGCCGAGTTCAAGCGGAACGCCGTCGAGCTGGCCCGGCAAGAGGGCAACACCGTTGAGGGCGTCGCCCACGACCCTGGCGTGGGGCGCTCGACCCTCCAGAACCGGCCTCGTGGGGTTTCACTCTTCTGTGACGCCTCTCAGCTCGGCCGTAACAAAAGCCGAAGTCCCGGTGCGCACAGTAAGGGATGCGAGTCAACCACATCACCGATGAGGTGTGGGCTCGGGTTGAACCCCTCCTCACCCCCGCTGGTGCCTCCCGGAAGGGTCGCCCCCGCGTTCGGGACCGGGCCGTCCTCGAAGGGCTGGTGTATCTGCTTCTCCGGGGGCTGGCCTGGAACAGGCTCCCCCGTGACCTGGGCTGCGGCAGCGGGATGACCTGCTGGCGCCGGGTGCAGGAGTGGCAGGCCCGGGGGTTGTGGCCAGACCTTCAGGCCCTGCTGAGCGAGGCCGTTCCTGACACCGCTCAGGCCGACTGGTCCAGGCTCGCGCGGACCGCTCCCGGTGCGGTTCGCAGGCGGGTGCCACGCCAGAACGCTTCTGCGAGGCACGCCCTGCGCCTGCTCGCCCTGGCGGAAGAGGCTGGACCGCACCTCCGGGGACCCGGCCAAGCCCAGTGGCTCACCCGTCTGGAGGACAGCCAGGCGGAGATCGAGGCGGCCTTCACCACCCTGACGGCCCAGGGGGAGGTGGCATCGGCCCTGCGCCTGGGTGCTGCCCTGTTCCCCTACTGGTGGGTCAAGGGCCAGCACACCGAGGGAGCGCGCCGACTCCAGGCCGCGTTGCAAGCTTGCCCGGATGCCCCCCGGGATGTCCGTGCGCGCGCCCTGTACGGCCTCGCCAGCTTCGCCCAGGGACGCGGAGAGTACGAGTCTGCCACTGAATTGCATGAGCAGGCCCTGGCCTTGTGGCGTCTGGTCGGTCACCGGGCGGAGGAAGCGCTGGTGCTGGGGAACCTCGGGTTCGTCGCCATGCGTCGGGGCGAGTACCGGCGAGCGAATGTCTACCTGACCCAGGAGTTGGTCCTGGCCCGGGAGGTGGGGGACCGCTGGGTGGAGGCGGCGGCGCTCAACACCCTGGGCAACGTCGCCACGCGGGAAGGGCGGCAGGACGAGGCGGGAGAGTACCTGCGTGAGAGCCTGCGGCTGCGCCGCGACCTCGGGGACCGTATCGGGATGGCGCGAAGTCTGACCAACCTCGGACTCGTGGCCCTGCGGCAGGGAGAGCCCGAACGAGCCGCCCAGCGGCTGCTCGAAGCCCTGCATCTGCGGCGTGACCTCGGTGACACCGGGGGCACCAGCCAGACCCTGCACGCCCTGGGCCTGGTGGCGCTGGAGCGTGGGGAGCGCGAGCGCGCCGCCGCGCTGCTGGGGGAAAGCATCACCCTCGCCGCGCGCGTGCAGGACCCCGGGCAACTCGCGGACGGTGTGGAAGCCCTCGCCAGCCTGGCAACACAGCGCGGCAGCCCGGGTGGGGCCGTCACGTTGTTCCGCCACGCGGAGCGGCTGCGTGAACACAGCGGCACACCCCGCGCACCCGCAGATGAGGGGCGGGTGCGGCGGATCCAGGAACTCCTCCGGTCGAGCCGGACGCCTCTGCTGCCCGGTCTTCTCCATCCCCCACGGGAAGGACTTCCCGACTTCGAGGTCGTCTTGGAGGACGTGTGTGCCCTGCTTGAACAGTGGTCGCGCCCCGCACGTTCGCCCCTCGGGTCGAAGGACGGGGTCTACCGCCGCCTCTTCGAGCAGGTGCCGGTCAGTCTGCAACTCTTCTCGCCGGATGGGTACACCCTGGACGCCAACGCCGCCTGGAGCGCCTTCTGGGGCGTGAGGCCTGAGGAAATTGCGGACAGGAACGTCTTGGAGGATGCTCAATTCGCTGAACTCGGGGTGACAGACCTCGTGCGGCGTGCCTTCGAGGGGGAGGCCGTGCTGCTCCCCCCGCTCCCGTACGACAAGGCCAGGCTGGTCGGCCAGGGTCGGCGCCACTACCTGCAAATGCTGCTCACGCCGCTCAAGGACAGCCGGGGAAGGGTCCGCGAGGTGCTGTTCCTGCACGGCCAGGCGTCGGTGCGGACTCCCGCCGACCTCGTGCACCTCAGCCTCGACCTCGGCCTGACCGCCCAGCTTCCGTCGGACCCGGCGGGGCTGCTGGGGCTCCGACGCTTTCCGTCCCTGAGCCCCCGTGAGGCGGCCGTGGTGCATCTGATCGCGGAGGGGCACTCGGACGCCGACATCGCAGCCACGCTGGGCGTGACCGAGCACACCGTGAAGTTCCACGTGAAGTCGGTCCTGAACAAGTTGGGGGCGGTCAACCGGGCCCATGCCGTGGCGATCGCCCTCAAGCATCGTCTGCTCTGAGAAGCCAAATCCCAAGGGGCCTTCATCACTGCCGACCTCCCCATCCGAGGGAGGGCAAGCAGCCCTGCGGCAAGCACACTGAGGGCGTTCTCACCCCACAGACGCGGGTGGGCACGGCGGAACTTGCCGGTGAGGCGCGGCCCCTGTGGGCACCCATCCCGCTTCCCGGCACGGCTGGCGTCGGGCACGGCCTGCCCGCGCGTCCCTCTCCCTGCCTCACGGCAGGCGACATGCCTCAAAGGAGACCGAGATGTCGGACGATCAGGAGCAGAACCAGGATCAGGCGCACGAGGGCCCCTCCTCCCAGGTTTCCCGCCGGAACGTCCTCGCCACGGGGGCCGTCGCCCTCGCGGGCCTCGCGCTGGGCGGTGCCTCCGCCCAGGTGCGCACCCCCGCCCAGCCCGCCACGGGGCGCGCCAACCCCCGGGGCCGGTTCGCGGGCAAGGTCGTCCTGATCACCGGGGCCACCTCGGGCATCGGCCGCACCACCGCCGCCGAGTTCGCCCGGGAGGGTGCGAGGGTGTACTTCTGCGGGCGCCGGGAGAACCTGGGGGCCGAGGTGCAGGCGGAGATTCGCGCCTTCGGCGGGGACGCCACCTACCAGCGCGCGGACGTGCGGCAGGAGGAGGACGTGCGCAACCTCGTCGAGGGATGCCTGAGCCGCTACGGGCGACTGGACATCGCCTTCAACAACAGCTGCCCGTGATGCTGCGCCAGGGCGGGGGAGTGATCGTGAACATGGCCTCGGTGTCCGGGCACATCGCCCTCGCCACCATCGCGCCGTACACCACCAGCAAGCACGGGACGATGGGCCTGAGCAAGATCGCCGCCATCGAGTACGCGCCGCGCAACATCCGCATCAACTCGATCTCGCCCGGGGCCGTGGACACCCCCATGCTCGCGCGGGGTCTCCAAATCTTCGGCGTGACCCCCGAGCAGGCGGCGCGGGACTACCCCATCAAGCGGATCGTCACCCCGTACGAGATCGCCCGCAGCGTGATGTTCCTCGCCAGCGACGACGCCACGGAGATTGTCGGCATGGACCTCGACGTGACCGGCGGCTACCTGGCCGGATAAGGAGCCTCCCATGAAACGTAGTACCCTCCTTGCCCTCGCGGGCATGGCCGTCCTCGCCGGCGCAGGTTGGTACGCCACCGCCCAGCAGGCGGACGCGCGCCAGACGGTCGAGCAACGCCTGCGGGTGCTGGAAGACAAGCAGGCGATCACGGAGACGATCAACAAGATCGCCGTGTACGCCGACCGCCGCCAGTGGGACATCGTGGCCGCCCAGTTCGCCCCCCGGGTGCTGCTCGATTACACCTCGTACGCCACCGCCTCGGCGGGTACGGGCCAGCCCCAGGACCTGACGCCCCAGCAGGTCGTGGACGCGTGGCAGACCGTGCTGCCCGGGTACGACTACACCCAGCACCAGGTCACGGTGCACCAGATCACCCTGCAAGGGGACCGGGCGGCCGTCACGTCGAACATCAACGCCACCCACTTCCTGCAAAACGCGCCTGGAGGCGATTCCTGGATCTTCGTGGGCGACTACACGCACGAACTCCAGCGCACCCCGCAGGGCTGGAAGGTGACGCGGATGCGCGCGAACCTCGGCGCGCAGATCGGCAACCAGCAGCTCAGCGAACTCGCCACCCAGCGCGTGAAGGAACGCGGCAGGAAGTGACGATCCGGGTGGGCGTGTCGTCTGCGCCCACCTCCTTTCCCTGATCCAGGAGGAATCCATGACGCAGGTCAACTCTCAGCCCGGCGTCTCACCGGACGACCCCTCTTCCACAGTGCACGGCGAACCGCGCATGACGCGCCTGAGCTTCGAGAGCGAGGGGGTCCCGCTGGTCGCCCACCTGTTCCTGCCCCCGACCCACCAGGAGGGGGAGCGTCTGCCCGCCCTGCTCGTCGCCGGGTCGTGGACGACCGTCAAGGAACAGATGGCGAACCTGTACGCCCGCAAGCTCGCCCGACTCGGCTTCGCCACCCTCACCTTCGACTTCCGCTCCTACGGCGAGAGCGGTGGGGACGTCCGCGAGTACGAGTCCCCACCGCGCAAGATCGTGGACTTGCAGCGGGCCAGCGAGTTCCTGGCGACCCTGCCGCAGGTGGACGGGGAACGTGTCGGCGGCCTCGCGGTGTGCGCGAGTGCCGGGTACATGGCGCACGCCATCGCGCAGGGCGCTGCCCTGCGCGCCTTTGCCACCATCGCCGCCTGGATGCACGACCCCGGCACGGTGGGCTCCATCTACGGCGGGGAGGAGGGCGTGCGGCGGCGCATCGAGCGGGGAGAGGCGGCCCGGCGCCAGTACGAGCAGACCGGCGAGGTGGAGTACGTGCCCGCCGAGAGCGACACCGATCAGGACGCGGCGATGGTGGGGGTGCCGTACTACTCGGACCCCACCCGGGGCAATATCCCCGCGTGGCGCAACGCCTTCGCAGTGATGAGCTGGCCCGAGTGGTTGGGGTTCGACGCCCTCTCGCCCGCCCCCCGGATCACCGTTCCCAGCCTGTTCATCCACAGCGACGATTCGGCGCTGCCGGACAACGTGCGCCGCTTCTACGGGGCCGTGGCAGGTCCCAAGACGCTGCACTGGGCACAGGGGGCGCACATCGACTTCTACGACCGTGAGGAACTGACCCAGCCTGCCGCCGAGGTGGCCGCGGCGCACTTCCACGCGGCCCTGCGGTGAGGGGGAACCTATGAAGAAGCCACTTGCCATCACCCTCGCGGCCCTGCTTGCGCCGACAGCGTTCGGCCAACCGGCCCCTTCCTCTGCACGCGTCAGCGTGCCCGCTCCCGTCCAGTGCTACGTGAACGCGGTGAACCGGAACAACCTGAACGCTCTGGTGAGCTGTTTTGCCTCAGGTGGCGTGGTGATCGACGTGAGCCGCCAGATTCGCGGTCAGGAGGCCATCCGCACCTGGGCGCGCAACGAGGTGATGGGGGGAACGCTGCGGGTGCTCTCGGCGACCCCTCGCCCGAACGGGGTGCGACTGCTGGTCCACTGGGCACCACGGGGTTCGCAGGGCTGGCGGGCCGCTTACACCTTCACTTACTGGAACGGCAAGCTTACCCGCGCCGACTTGCAGTACGCCTGAGGTGCCCAGCCTGACCGAAGGACGCAAGGGAACGAAGGGAACTTCTGGCTTTCTCCCCAGCCCGACGAGGAGACGACGATGTTCGGTTTCGGTCCCATCGAACTCCTCCTGATCGTGCTCGTCCTCCTGATCCTGTTCGGGGCGAGGAAACTGCCCGAACTGGGCAAGGGCCTGGGGCAGGGCATCCGCGAGTTTAGGAAGGGCGGCCAGGACGTCCAGCCGCAGGAACTTGACCGACCCTCTTCCACGAAGGAGATGAACCCGTGAGAACTTCCCTTCGCCCCGCCCTCCTGCTGGGTGCCCTGCTGCTCCCCCTGGGCGCACCACCCACGCTCGCCCAGAACGCCCGGCAAGCCACCACTCAACCCACTGCCCAGCAGGTCGCGCAACGCTTCCTGCAAGCCGCCAACCGGGGAGATGCCCGCGCGGTCACCGCGCTGTTCGCCCCCAACGCCCGTTTCGACAGCGTGGGGCACATCTACGCCAACCGGGACGAGATCATGAACCGCTTCCTGATTCCCGAAGTCCTCAACCTCGGCGGGCGGTACGAGGTCGTGCGCGTTACTCCGGCCCCAAACAATCCGAACGTCGTGACGGTCCGAGTACAACTTCCGCGCGGGCAGCCTGCGCGAGCACTTCACCTACCACTGCACGGTGCGGAACGGCCTGATTCAGGACGTGGTGGGGAGATACGTCCAGTGAGCCCCACGAGGCCGAGAAAGGACCAGATCATGAGTGACGACCGGGCCCAGGAGCCATCCGAGGACGCTTCCCACGACGAGAAAACCCTCTCCCGCCGCGAGCTGATGAAGAGCGGCGCCCTCGCCGGAGCGGTGCTCGCCGGAGGGGCACTGGCCGGGGGAGCAGGTGCGCAGACCAGTCAGAACCGCACTGCTCCCGCACAAACCCTCACCGGGCAGGTGGCGTATATCACCGGCGCAGCACGGGGCATTGGGCGTGCCATCGCGGGTGGAGTCGGGCGGGCCACCGGGTGACCTTCAGCTACAGCCGGGACCCGGCCAAGCCCGCCCGGCTGGCCGCCTCGGCGGGTGTCGGTGCCCGCTTCGGCACCCCCCGGGAGGCGGTGGAGGGGGCAGAGACCGTGTTGCTGGCGGTGCCCTGGCCCTCCGTGGACGACGTGCTGCGCCAGGCAGGACCCTTGATCGGCCAGGTGCTGATCGACTGCACCAACCCACGGGTCGAGGAGGAGGTGCCGGAACTCGGCGGGGGGCTGTCGGGGTCGGAGGTCATCGCCCGCAAGGTTCCGGAAGCGCGGGTGGTGAAGGCCTTCAACACCGTGCCCTGGGAGGTGCTGCGGCTGGTCGGGCGTGGACCCCCCGGGCTGGCACCCGACCTGCTGTGCGGGAACGACGTTGAGGCGAAAGAGGAGGTGGCTCAGCTTGCGGGCCACCTGAACTTCAGGCCCGTGGACGCCGGGGCCCTCGTCGTCGCCCGCGAACTGGAGGCCTTCGCGCTTCTGATCGCGCACCTCGCCTACGGTCGGGAGGACGGGCCGGACCTCACCTACCGCTTCGGGCGGTACGGGGGCAGGCCGTGATTCGAAACCTCTTCTGTCCGGAGCCCCGTGGGGCGGGGAAGGGCGCATGAACCCCCGGCGAAACGACCCCACGGCCCTTTCGCTCCGGGAGTGGCTCCAGATCTACGAGCGCCTAATCACCGCCGACCTGATGCTCTGCTTCGGCATCCTCATCTGTGACCCTGCGGCCTGGCCGGGTCCACGCGCCCTCCTCTTCGGCTTGCTGGTGATGGTCACGGTCCTGGTGGTGCTCGCCAACCTCCGGATTCAGGGGCTTGTCGCACGGTCCGGAGGGCGTTTGTGGGGTGAAGTGAACCATGACTGAACCGAGAGTCGCCCTGGTGACCGGGGGAAACCGGGGGATTGGCCTGGAGGTGTGCCACCAGCTCGCTGAACAGGGCCTGCGAGTGATTCTGACCGCCAGGAACCCGGCGGACGGGGAGCGGGCCGCTGAGCCCCTGCGGCGTGTGGGCGGGCTGATCACGGTGATGCCCCTCGACGTGAGTGACGAGGCCTCCGCGAGCGAACTGAACGCGCAGGTGCGGCGCGAGTTCGGCCGGGTGGACATCCTCGTGAATAACGCCGCCGTGTTGCTGCACGAAGGGGACGACGCCCTCACCATTCCGGTGGCCGCGTACCACGAGAGTCTGGAGACGAATTTCCTGGGTCCGCTGAGGCTGTGTCAGGCGTTCGTGCCGGGAATGCGCGACCGGGGGTACGGGCGGGTGGTGAACGTGTCTAGCGGGGCCGGGCAGCTCTCGGGTATGGGAGGGTACGCGCCTGCGTACTCGGCGAGCAAGGCCGCCCTGAATGCCCTGACCCGTCTCGTCGCGCACGCGGGTGGCCGGAGGGTGCTGGTGAACAGTGCCGATCCCGGCTGGGTACGCACGGACATGGGCGGTTCCTCGGCACCCAGAAGTGTCGAGCAGGGGGCGGACACCATCGTCTGGCTGGCGACCCTGCCCGACGGCGGGCCGACGGGCGGCTTCTTCCACGACCGTCGGCCCATCGCGTGGTGAAACCCGGCACCCCAGCGGCGGGTGGTGACCGCTCCAGCCTCAGTTCACATCCTCTCACGTCACGATCCGTCATGTCTGTCGGCGGGGCGAGGAACAGCGAACCCAGGGCATGGTTTGTCCGGCAGGACCGGGCGAGCACGGGGTGTCTGTCATGCCACCCGGATGTGTCGAACGCTGAATCCAAAGCCGCCCGCCTTTCGAGGTGCGCGGAGTCCAGCCACAAGCCCCGGCTTTGGGCGTGGAGTCATGGATGGCTTCGTATCGCCATCCCAACGCCCCCCGCGTCACGCCGCTCCCAGATCGATTTCAAGAAGGGCTCTTGATTAGTGACCACGGGTCAGTTAATATCCGACCCGTGGTCACGAAAGGGAAGGGGGAACGCGCCCGGCGCGAGGAGGACAAGCTGGCCCGCCGCGAGGCCCTGCTGGACAGTGCGCTGCGGCTGTGGGACGAGCAGAGCTACACCGACCTCACCATGGCCGACATCGCGCGCGGGGCGGGGCTCGCCAAGAGCAGCGTCTACCTGTACTTCCAGACCAAGGAGGAGGTCTTTCTCGCCGCGCTCGAACGGTTGCTGGGCGGGTGGTTCGGTGACGTGAACACGGCGCTCGACGAAGCCCGCACCACGGGCCCAGCCGAGGTCGCCGCACTGCTCGTCCAGTCGCTGGACAGTCGGGAGCACATGATCCGGCTGCTGGCGATCCTGAACGGCGTCCTGGAGCAGAACATCCCGGCAGAGGTCGGCGTGGGGTTCAAGGCCCGCCTGATGGACCACCTCATCCGCACGGGCGCCCGGCTCGAACGGTGCCTCCCCGGCCTGCCCCCGGGGCACGGCACGCGGGTCCTGCTGCATCTGAACGCCTTGGTCGTCGGGCTGCAACAGGTCACCGCCGAAACCCCTGCTCTGCGCGCGGCTGCGGGGGACCCGGCGCTCGCGGGCCTCGTCCTCGACTTCCGCGCCGAGCTGGAAGCCGCCCTCACCGCACTGCTGCACGGCTCGCTCCGGGAGGAGTGACGGGGGCACCTCCCCACACGCCACAGCGGTTTTCGTTGGGGGATCACCCCATCGCTCACACCTCCAGGAGAAGGACGACATGACGCGAACACAGGGACAGAACATGCGGGGCAAGACGGTGCTGGTGACCGGGGCCAGTTCCGGGATCGGCCTCGCCACGGCGCAGGAACTCGCCCGGCGGGGCGCGGCCGTCCTCGTCCACGCCCGCGACGAGGCGCGGGGGCAGGCGGCAGTGGCGCAGATTCGGCGGTCGAGTGCCAATCCCCTCGTGTCCCTGGTGCTCGCGGACCTGCGCTCCCCGGCCGAGGTGAGGCGGCTGGCGCGGGACGTGCGGGCTCAGGTGGAACGGCTCGACGTGCTGATCAACAACGCGGCGATCATCCCGGCGAAGCGGGAACTCACGCCGGATGGGATCGAGGTGCAGTTCGCCGTGAACCACCTCGCCCCCTTCATGCTCACGAACGAGCTGCTGCCCCTCCTGAAAGCCAGCGGCGCGGGCCGGATCGTGAACGTCTCCTCCGAGGCGCACCGGGACGGCGTGGTGAACCTGGACGACCTGGAGAACGCGCGGCAGTACGACCGTCCTGGCTTTCCCGTCGCGGGCTGGCAGGCCTACAGCAACACCAAGCTGATGAACGTGCTGTTCACCTACGAGCTGGCGCGGCGCCTGGGGGGCACAGGGGTCACGGCCAATGCCCTGCACCCCGGGGTGATCGGGACGGGGCTCACGCGGACGCTTCCCGGCCCTTTGCGGGCCGTGTACGGGCTGGTGATGCCCCGTCCCGCGACGGGGGCCCGCACGTCCGTCGCCCTCGCCTCCGACCCGGCGCTTGGGGGACGCTCCGGCGAGTATTTCAACGAGAAGGCGCAGGCAGTGCCCTCTTCCGACGCCTCCCACGACGAGGCCCTCGCGCGCGAACTGTGGAGCCGCAGCGAAGCCTACGCACGCTGACCCGCACGCACAGAACACCGACCCTCACGTTCTCCACGACTCAGGAGGTTTGACATGACCCAGACTCCCACCCCCCGCCCGCTCGCCCTCGTCACCGGCGCGTCCGGCGGCATCGGCGAGGAGATCGCCCGCGAACTCGCCGCTCGCGGCTTTGATCTCGTGCTCGTCGCGCGAACCCTGTCCAAGCTCGAATCCCTGGGCGAAGTCCTGCGGGTCCAGCACGGCGTCACCGCCCACTCCATCGCCCTCGACCTCAGCGACCCTGCCGCCCCGGCTCACCTGGAGGCCGAGGTGCAGCGGCGCGGCCTCGTGGTGGACGTGCTCGTGAACAACGCGGGCTTTGCGAGCTACGGCGAGTTCTGGCAGCTCGACCTGGACCACGAGATGAGGATGCTTCAGGTCAACGTCACCACCCTCGTCGAACTCACCCGCCGCCTGCTGCCCGGCATGGTGGAGCGCGGGCGCGGGCGGGTGCTGAACGTGGCCTCGACCGCCGCCTTCATGCCCGGCCCGCTGATGGCGGTGTACTACGCGACCAAGGCCTTCGTGCTGAGCTTTTCCGAGGCCATCGCCGAGGAGTTGCGCGGCACCGGCGTGACCGTCACGACCCTGGCGCCAGGGCCCACCGAGTCTGGCTTTCAGGCCCGGGCGGGGATGGAGGACTCCAAGCTCGTGAAAGGCCGGGCCATCATGGACTCCGCGACCGTGGCGAGGCTCGGGGTGGACGCCCTGCTGCGCGGGCAGCGCGTGATCATTCCGGGGCGGGCCAACCAGCTTCAGGCGCTCTCGCCGCGCTTCCTGCCGCGTGCCCTGGTGCCGGGCATCGTCAAAAGCGCCCAGGCCCACTCGCACTGAGGGGTGAGGCCGTCTGTCTCGCCGTCCCCGAATGAAAGGAACGCCATGACCGTCCTGCTGTACGGCGCGACCGGGTACACCGGCCGCCTGATCGCCCGCACCGCCGCCCAGCGCGGACTGCGCCCTATCCTGGGGGGACGTAGCGAGGAGAAGCTCGGGCCGCTCGCCCGCGAACTCGGTCTCCCCCACCGCGCCTTCGGCCTCGACCGGCCCGGCGACCTGCGCACCGCGCTCGCGGACGTGGACGTGCTGCTCAACGTCAGCGGCCCCTTCCGCCAGACGGCCCCGCCGCTGGTCGCCGCCGCCCTGGAGACGGGCACCCACTACCTCGACCTTGCCGGGGAGGTGCCGGAGTTCGAGGCCCTGGCGGCGCGGGACGGGGAGGCACGCTCAGCCGGGGTGATGCTGCTGCCCGGCGTGGGCTTCGGGGTGCTGCCCACCGACAGCCTCGCCGTGCACCTCGCCCGCCGTCTTCCCGGGGCCACCCACCTCACCCTGGCGTTCTGGGCCGAGGGGGGCGTGTCGCGCGGCACGGCGGAAACGCTCCTGACCGACCTGCCGCACGGGGGAGTCGCCCGGCGAGGCGGGCTGCTGATCCCCGAGATGGCGGGGGTGAGAACCAAACGGGTCCTCTTTGGGAAGGAAGAAAGGCAGACCCTGAGCAACCCCTGGCGCGGTGACCTGAGCACGGCCTACCTCAGCACGGGCATAGGGAACATCGAGACGTACGCGGTCGTGCCACCCCCCGTCTCGGGGTTGATGCGTGCCAGCCGCTTTCTCGCGCCGCTGCTCGCCGCCCGGCCCATGCAGAACCTGCTGTTGGGTCAGGCCCGGCGGCAGCCGGAGGGACCCAGTGACGCCGAACGAGCTGCGGGCTTCACGGCGGTCTGGGGCGAGGTGCGGGACCCGGGCGGCCGCTCAGCCCGCGCTCTGCTGAGAGGACCCGAGGCGTATACCTTCAGCGCGCTGACGGCCGTTGCGGCGGTCCGGGCGGTGCTGGACGGTGCCGCCGCACCGGGCTTCCAGACCCCGGCTGAGGTGTTCGGCCCCGACGCCGTGCTGGGCCTGCCCGGGGTGGAGCGTCACGATGTCTGAGCCCACCCGGATGGTCTGGCCGCCCGGCTTCGATCCACGCCACGCCCCCGTCCACACGGTGAACGAGCTGTTCATCCCCGCGCCGCCCGGGGCGGTCTGGGCGCCGCTGATTCACGCCGCCTTGTGGCCGACCTGGTACGCCAACAGCCGGAACGTGCGGCTTGAAGGCGAGGGAGAACTCCTGGGGCCGGAGACGCGCTTTCGCTGGACCACCTTCGGGGTGCCGGTGCGGACGGTCGTGGAGGAGTTTGGGCCACCCCACCGGCTCGCGTGGCGGGGTGAGGGGCTGGGGGCCCGGGGGTACCACGCCTGGACACTGCTCCCGGTGGCGGGCGGAACGCGGGTCGTCACCGAGGAGGTCCAGTTCGGGCTGGTGCCGCGCCTGGGCCGGGGCCTCCTGCGCGCGGCCCTGCTGCGTGAGCACCAACGCTGGCTCAAGGGCCTGTCCCGGCTGGCCTGCGCCGCCGAGCGGGTGAAGGGAGCGAGGCGGTCCGGAAAGCCCCTGGGCTGAGCACGCCCCCGCGCGGCCCGTCCGTGAAGGCGCGGCCCACGTACGGCTCTTCTTCCGTTGCAACTTTGTTGCTCATGAAACTCGTCTCGCCTTGAGGTCCACCTTTCGCCGGACGCGAGCAGATCGTCGGCGGTCCAGGGCTCGGGGGCATGGGTTTCTCTGGGTCGCTGCCTCCCCGGTGGCGGGGGGGTCGGCCCACAACGTCCAGCGACCCGCCGCCCCGCTGCGCGTGCGCGAGGGCGAGTACCTGCACCCGACCTTTAGGAACTGGCTCGCGCCCGCCACAGACGCCCCGTGACCGCCTTGAACCACGGCGAGGCGCGCCGCACCGAACTCGACCTCAGCAACTCGGGCG
The DNA here is from genome assembly GCF_025997855.1 of Deinococcus aetherius. Lineage (NCBI taxonomy): Bacteria > Thermotogati > Deinococcota > Deinococci > Deinococcales > Deinococcaceae > Deinococcus > Deinococcus aetherius. Next base: position 596,677 of record NZ_AP026561.1, on the reverse strand, counting down.
TACCATGACCCCATGAGCGCCCCGAGCCTGAAGCCCATGAGTGTGGAGGAGTACCTCCGAACCGAGGAGGCCAGTCCGGTCAAGCGGGAGTACGTGGGCGGGTTCGTCTACCCCCTCCACGGGCTGACCCGCGCGCAGGCCGGAACGACCGCCGGGCACGCCCAAATCTGCGGCAACATCCTGGCCGCGCTGCACGCCCCCGCTCGCGCGGTGGGGTGCCGGGTGTACGTGGCCGATATGAAGCTCCGCGCTGAACAGACCAACGCTTTCTATTACCCAGACGTGATGGCCGTCTGTCCCCCCCACCTGCCGGACGTGGGCGCCACGGTCGTCACCGCCCCCTGCCTGCTCGTCGAGGTCACGTCGCGCAGCACCGCGCAAAATGACCGCCTCGCCAAATACGCCGCCTACACGGCCCTGCCCAGCCTCCAGACCTACCTGATCGTCGAGCAGGCCGAGCGGCGGGTGTACGCCTACCACCGCAGCGGCGAGACCTGGAAGCTGCAAGAACTCGCCAGCAGCGGCACCCTGGACCTTCCCTGCCTGGGCCACCGCCTGAGCCTGGACGACATCTATGCCGATGTCCCCGTCTGATCTGGCCCGGCCCTCGTCACCTTCGCCACACAAAGGAACGAACATCCCTGAAACCGTCCAGGAATGGAAAGAGCAGCTTGGCCGTGTCCCACCCGGCCAGCCTGGCCTCTCACTTTCGCAGGAGGTCTAATAGCTCACTTCCTCGTCCAAGCAGCGACGAGAGGCGTTCAAACAGCTTAGGACGAGCGGCTCGTTCCCCCCACAAAAAAAGGTGACTGGCCGCCTCTTCTCAGGACCGTCCCGCGACGTTGAATGGACGTGGGGGAAACAGCATGAACATTGGCATTATAGGTTCGGGGCACATCGGCGGCACGCTCGCACGCCTCTTCTCCGCGCGGGGACATGCCGTCTTGCTCGCCAACTCGCGCGGGCCTGAGAGTCTGAGGGAGATGGTGGCGGAGCTTGGCCCAGGGGTTCGCGCCGTGACCCCGCAGGAGGCGGCCCGGGAGGCCGAGGTCGTGGTCGAGGCTATCCCCTTCGGACGCCTGACCGAGCTGCCCCGTGAGGACCTGTCCGGCAAGATCCTGGTCACGGCGGCAAACTACTACCCCGAGCGTGACGGCGAGATTGACCTTGGGGGGCTGTCCGAGGCCGAGTACACCGCCCGGCTGCTGCCCGGCGTTCGCGTGGTGAAAGCCTTCAACACCATCTGGTTTCGGCACCTGGCCGAGCAGGGCGACCCGGGCAAACCCCAGAGCGAGCGCCGGGCCATCTTCGTCGAGGCCGACGACCCCGGGGCGAAGGCGGTCGTCTCACACCTGATCGACGAGCTGGGGTTCGCGCCCGTGGACGGGGGCGACCTGCCGGGCAGCACTCGCTTTCAACCGGGCAGCCCCCTCTACAACCGCGACCTCACCGGGCGCGAGGCCAGGGAGGCTCTGGCTACCTCCTGATCCGAACCTGTGGGTCGGGCCCTCCGCGTCTCGCGGTGGTCGCCGCAGCCGGAGCCCCTCATCCCGGGATTCACTGCGGACGCACCTATGGGGGAAGTGGGTCCTTCGCCTCTCACAGCATTCGCCGGATAAGTTGGGGGCTTGTTTCTGGGGTCATCCCAGCCGGGTGGACTCGGTGGGGTGGGAGACTGCCCCTCAACCTGTGGGGCCACCGCTCTCACAAGGTGGGGCGGGGCCACCTTCCTGCGGCCTCGCCCCCGCACCCGGGTCCTCAGGCCGAATCCGGGACGCCTCGCCGCGCCAACTCGGCGGCCACGGCGCTCCCGCCCGGAGCGATCCACGAGGCCAGCGGCGCGTCCGGCAGGAACTGTTCCATCCGGCGGGTGAGTTCCGCCCCCTCGTCCTCGGTGAGCGTCCCCCGGCCCCGGGCGAGGTCGCTCACCACGTCGCGGTACCGCTCCAGGTCCTGCCCGCGACCCAGCAGGTTCGTGGCGTAGGTGGGAAGATGGGAGCCGCCCCGGTCGTCCATGGTTGATCTTAGGGCGCAGGCCCGGTTGACCGGCCGCTGTCCCTCACCTCGCTGGCCCGGTCTCCACGGGGTGAGGGCGTGCCGGGGTTCCACCGATCCTTCTGCCACCGGGGTGCCATGAAGCAGAGCACACCCGGTGCTCGCCGCCACCCCAAATCTCCAGAGGAGGCGCACGTCGGGGACGCCCAGTCAACCCGTGATGGTCCCGGATGGGGGAAAAATTGGGCTACAGTTCAGCAGCCCGCAGGAGGGTGTGCGCCCTAGGCAAAGGAAATAGACCTCCTGCGAAAGAGGTTGGCTAAGCTGGGAGGGTGGGACACGAGCGACTGGAACGGGCGCTGAAGATGAACCGCGGGCAGTTCAAGCGGCGGACCGGGGTCTACCCCGAGGCCTTTGCACAGATGGAAGTGACGTGACCCCCGGATCTCGGTTGACCTGCCCCAGTCCCTTCGGCCAGGCGGAGCGGTGGCACCACCGGACGGCCCACCGGTCAGGGCCGCGTCGCTCCACCCGCCGCACGGTGGCGCTCGACGTCCAGGTAATGGTCCTCAGCCCACGCCACCAGCACACTGATCGGCGTGAGCAGCGTCGAGCCGAGCGGGGTAAGGCGGTATTCCACCTCGGGCGGCACAGCGGGCGTCACCCGACGTTCCACCAGGCCGTCGGCCTCCAAACGCCGCAAACTCTGACTGAGCATCTTGGCGGAGACGCCCCCGACGTCACGGCGCAACTGGTTGTAACGGCGCCCGCCTCGCCGCAGGGCGTACACCACCAGGGGCGTCCACTTATCACTCACCACGTCGAACGCAAGGCGCGAGCGGCAGTTCACGTTGAGCACATCAGGCTCGTACAGCGGTAACGTAGTTTCCATTCGTTACCTATATTACGCCTTCGTGCATTCTTGCGTCCAGAGCGGCGTTTTTCTACCATGACCCCAGTCGAGGAAGGTCACCGGTTGCCATCCCAGGCGGCCCTGGCCCCTCCACCCAGGAGGAACCGTACAACCGCGGGACGCCGACGCGTCCCCGGAGGCTTCCGTCGTGCCCTCGTTCCGCCCTTCTCCGGCCGCCCGTCGCTTCTCGCGTCCAGCTGGCGTCCCCACGACCCTTCAGGAGACCAACCATGACCCATCAGGACCCCCCCGTGCTCGACCACGCCGCCCTCGTCCTCATCGAGTTTCAGCGCGAATGGCTTGACGCCACGGGCGGCATGCAACCCTACATTCAGGACCGCGTCCAGTTCGATGCCGCGGTGTCCCACGCCGTGCGCGTTCTGCAAGCGGCGCGCGACGCGCACCTCCCGGTGATCCACGTCGGGTACGACTTCGAGGCGGGGCATCCGGAACTCGGGCGGGTGCGGTACGGCCTGCGCGAGATCTTGAGGACGAGTGGACTGTTCTCGGGTGAGGGCAGCCAGTTCGCGCCGGACTTCGCGCCGCGCGCAGGCGAATTTGTGGCGCGCGGCCGGATCGGTGTGAGTGCGTTCGCGGGCAGCAACCTTGACGGCTTCCTCCGCAACAACCGCATTGAACGCCTCTACCTCTCGGGCTTCGCGCTCCAGACGTGCGTGGAGTCGACGCTGCGCGACGCGCACGACCGGGGGTACGAGGCCGTGGTCGTGGAGGACGCCACGGCGGCCTTCACCCCGGAGCAGCGGGAATACGTGCTGGACCGGGTCGTGCCCATTTTCGGGGCACGGGTGTCGGCCGCGGCGCTCGTCGCGGCGTTGAAGCAGGCTTCGCGCCCCGTTTAAAAGGGGGACCGCTGCCCTCCCGCCTCAACCCGCTGCGCTCGGCACAGGCGCAACGGGTCGAGGCCAGCATCCAGCAGGCGGATCCCAGGTGCCGCTTCCATAAGCCGTGCGGCGAGGAGCGCCGCCATGACGTGCTCGACGTTGTCCAGCACGAGCAGCACCCCACGCTCCGCAGGCGCGGTTTCCCGCTGTTCTTGCCGTGTGCACAGTCCCTGGGTCTGCACGCCGAGCACCTGAGCCAGCGCCTCGGGGACGAAGTCCGGGGCCAGCGAGGCTATCCCCCGGCCCTCCGTAGGGTGCGGCCCGCCCGCGTCCGGCGCAGGGGCACACCTCGCCGTCGCTCCTCAACCTCACCAGGTCAGGCGGCTGACAAAGGCGTCCACGGCCCCCGCGTTGCCCGCCCCAGTGAGGTCGCCGCCCGTGCTGCCCGTCACGGTCACCCCGCCGAGCGGGTCCACGGCCGCATCCTCGATGAACTCGTTCGCGCTGCCGAACTGCCGGACCCCCCGGTCCTCGCCGCCCAGACCATACCGGGCCACGAAAAAGCCGCCGTCCTCGCCCGCCCCACCGTCGATGCGGCCGGGCGTGTCACCGGCGAGATACACGTTGCCGCGCAGGTCCAGACCCACGGCGTACCCGTAGTCCTCGCCCGGCGACCCGAGCTGCCGGACCCACTCCGGCGCGCCGTTCGCCCGCAGCTTGACGAGGAAGGGGTCGTACGACCCGGCGTTCGTGAAGCCCGCGAAGCTGCCGTTCGTCTCACCCGCCACGGTTGTGGCAAGTTGTTGGCTTCAAGGGAGCAGAGGGGCTGCGGGAAGGCAGGCGGCCTGAAGTTCAGGCCGCCTGCGACACGGCTTCTTGCCACGTCTTAAAGGCGGCTTGTTGGTGATGACGACGGTAGCAAGCGGGAACGGTCGGGCGGGCTGGGTGATGGAGGTTGCTGATGCGGGCGTGCAGGTCGAGGAAGCCCTGAGCGCGTTTTCGTGACCTGAATCCTCGTTGTTGTCGTTCCTGCTGACGTGTCGGTCGATGGGACTGTTCGATCAAATTATTGCAACGGGCTGTGGACACAACCCGGACGTGCTCCACGGTGTGGAGCACGGGAAGTTCCCGAAGCGCTGCACCATAACTCCAGAGCTTGTCCGTATGGATAACCTCGGGAACCTCGTATTCACCGAGCAGGCGAGCGAAGAACGAGCGGGCGGCCTCGGTATCCCGGTATTGCTGAAGGAAGACGTCCAGCACAGCTCCACGTTCATCGACGGCTCGCCACAGCCAGTGTTTGACCCCGCCGACGTCCACGTGCATTTCGTCGAGATGCCAGCGAGAACCCCGTCGGGGTTCTCGCTGGCGCAGTCCCTGGGCAAAGAAGTCGCTGAACTTGATGCACCACGTCAGGATAGATTCACGGGTGACGCAAATTCCTCGTTCCAGCAGCAGTTCTTCGACATCCCGATAGCTGAGCGTGAAGCGGTGGTACAACCACACGGCATAGCCGATCACGGCGAGAGGAAAACGATAGCCGGGGAGCTTCTGACCGCAGGGCACCGCGTCACCCTACCCGAACAACTTGCCACAACCGTGCACGGTCAGGTACGCGCAGGTTCGGCCCCGCAACTCCGCGAGGAGACCAGGCGCCAGGTCCGCCAGGACGGCCTCGGCCTGGGCGGGCTCGGTGAGCGGGTGATCGAGGCCCAGCCTCGCCTCGATCACCCAGTGGGGGATGTACCGCTCGACGCTCAGCGTGCGTTCCCCGCGCAAGAAGCGATTCAACCGCTTCCCCACGTCCACCCCGAAGTAGCTCTCCCGCTGCCCGGCGCTCCACTTCATCAGGTCGGCGAGGCCCCGGAGGCCCATAAAGTGCAGCCCCTCCACGTGGGAGGGGGTCAGGCCGAGGATGTCCAGGTGATGGGCGGGCGTGAGGGGCAGGAAGGCACGTTCGGCCTCCCCCATCACCGAGCGCACCTCGCCTGGCCTGGCACGTCGGGCGGCGAGCAGGGCGACCTCCAGGCTGGCGGCCAGGCCCACGGGCGCGTGCAGGGCCGCCGCAAGGTCACGCGCCGCCCCGTCTCCCACGTTCAGGAACGCCACACCGGGCGCGCTCCCCTGCACCCGCTCGCTGTAACGGGCGTACAGCGTCTCCAGCAGCTCCGCCCACGTCGCGCGGGCGGTGGGGCTGCTCACCACCTCGGCGTGCAGGTCTGGGCAGCGAGACAGGGCCGCCGCCTCGCTCATCCCCATCCCCACACCGGCGGCCAGGGCTTCCGGGCTCGCCTGCGTGACCCGCCTGGTCGTTTCCCCCAGCACGGCCACCGGCACGCCGGGATGCTGCCGGGTCAGCAGCGTCAGCGCCCAGGGCGACAGGTGGACGCAGGCGATGGGGGCCGTGCGTCCGGGCGCCACCCTCAGTCCCTCCCCTCGCTCACGCGGGGGGCGGCCATCCCCAGGCGGGCGATCATCCGGCCCTGGATCACCACTTGATCCGCCGGGTAAGTCATGCGGGCGTAGTTTGGGTTCTCGCTGAACAGGGTCACCTCGTCGCCGAAGAGATACACCCGCTTCAAGGTGGCCGTCCCCTCCCCCGGCACAAGGACGACCGCCACCTCGCCGTGCAGCACCTCCGACGCTGGACGCACCAGGACGTAATCGCCGTCCATCACCCCGATTCCCGTCATGGAATCGCCGCGAACGAGCAGGAAGAAGTCGCCCTCACGCACGCCGAGCAGGGCGTCCACGCTGGGAGTGATGTTGTCGGGGCCTGGTCCGCGAACACGGGGGGACCGGCGGCGATCTCGCTGTAGATGGGGATGCCGCTGCCAACCACCGCCTGCGCCTTCTCCGTGAGCACCAAGCCGCCGTAACGCCCAGTTTTGGTCACGTACCCCTTGAATTGAATAGGGTTAACATTGAAGGACTTAGAAGCGGTTATCCAGAGTCAGCCCCCACGCGGTCACGTCGGCTGCGCGACCTCCCCCTCACGCTCAAACCGTTGCTCGCCGTGAGGCTTACAGTTGTCGTATGGGGGGTGCATCGGACTCTGACCACGGGCTGGGCGCAGCGCCCGAGTCCCAGCTTCATCTGCTCGGTTCATTCTCGCTGACGGTTGGCGGCGTGCCGCTCGAACTCAGAGCGCGCAAGGCGCGGGCGCTGCTGGCCCTGCTGGCCCTGGAGGGACCGCGGTCGCGGGAGATGCTCGCGGACATCCTCTGGGGCGACCTGGGTGACGCGGGGGCGCGCAAGAACCTGCGCAAGCTCCTGCACACCCTCCGGGAGACGGGACTGGCCGCCTTCCTCGACACGGGCGGTGAGATCATCGGCTGCCACCTGGGACGCGTGGATGCCCTGGAATTTGAACGGCTGGCGGCGGCGGGCGACCTCGAACAGGCCAGCGCGGTGGGCAACGGCGTGCTGCTTGAAGGGCTGGAGATCGAGTCTGGTCCCTGGATCACCTGGCTAGAGGCGCGCCGGTCCAGCCTGGCCGGGCGGCTGCGCGAGGTTCGGCTGGGTGTGGTGGCGGCGCGTGAGGCGCGCGGCGATGTACGTGGTGCGTTGGCGGTTCTGGCGCAGGCCCTCGACACGGACGCCTTCGACGAACACGCCGTGCGCGAGGCCATGCGGCTGCACCTGAGCCTGGGAGAACGGGCGCATGCGACCGCGCTGTTTGAACGCTTCCGCACCCTCACGGCGTCACTGGACCTCGGGCCAGAGGCGGCCACGCTCCTTCTCGCCGAACGCGCCCGCAGCCGCCCGCCCCCCGAAGCGTGCACCGGTTCCGGCCCGGTCTCGGCGGGCAAGCTCCAGGGACCGCTCGTCGGACGCGAGGCGGCGTGGCTGCACTTGAGCCGCTCCAGCGCTCGCCTGACCGTGCTGGTGGGCGAGCCGGGCGTCGGCAAGACCCGCCTCGCCACCGAGTTCGCGGGCGCGCACGGTGAAGCACTGACCATGCGGGGCCGCGAGGAGACCCGGCACACGCCGCTCTATCCAGCGGCGCAATTCATCCGCGAGGGACTGGAAACCCGCGCGTGGTCTCCGGATCGCCTGGAAGACGTGTGGCGGCTTGAAGTTGCCCGGCTGGTGCCAGAGTGCGCGCCCGAAACCGTGCTGCCGCCCGTGACGGGGGAAGGGCGAGCTCGTTTTCTGGAGGGTCTGGCACGGGCCGTCACTGGCGTGGTGTCGGGGCAGGTGCTGATCCTCGACGACCTGCACTGGTTTGACACGGGAACGCTGGAACTGGTCTCGCATCTCGTGCGGCAGGGGGAAGGGCTGCGCGCCCTCGCCACGGCCCGGGCGCTGGAACTGGAGGCGTCCGGCCCCGCACGGCGAACCGTCGAGGGCCTGCGGCGTGACGGGCTGGCCCAGCGTCTCCATCTGGAACCGCTGGGGGAGGCCGACGTGCTGGCCCTGGTGCAGGGCCTGTCCGGTGCGGGCGGCGGCACCCTGTTCGCGCGGCGGTTGCATGCGGCGTCGCGCGGCAATCCGCTGTACATCCTGGAATTGCTGCGCGGTCTGCTCGAAACCGGTCTGCTCGCCCCCGCACCGGAAGGAGGCTGGGCCACGCCCTTTGACGAGTCGACGCGCGACTACGCGGAGTTGCCGATTCCGCCCTCCCTGCGTGAAACCGTGTTGGGGCGGGTGGACCGGTTGGGGCTGGGCGCACGCCGCCTGCTCGAAGGCGCCGCCATTGCGGGTGATCCCTTCGAGAGCGCGTGGCTGGCCGGGCTGGAGGCGGAAGAGTTTGCCCGGCTGGACGTGCTGGAGGCGGCCTGCCGCGCCGACCTGCTGGAGGAGGTGAACGCTGGCTTTCACTTCCGACACGAGCTGCTGCGCCGCGCGCTCGACGAGGCGCTGACCCCGGAACGGCGGCGGGCCACGCACCACCGGCTGGCCCGGCAATTGCAGGCGGCCCAGGCCCCACCCGAACGCATTGCCGCCCATTTCGAGCGCGCTGGACACGGGGCGGACGCCCTGCCGCACCTGGAGCGGGCGCTGGAGGCCGCTTCGCACGTCTACGCCTTTGACCAGGTGCTGAGCTACAACGCGCGAATGCTCGAACACGAGCGCGACCCGGAGCGGCGCGGTCTCCTGGAACGCCGGCGGCTGTGGTTCCTGGGTCTCGTGACCGACGCGGACAGCTATGAACGGCACCTGACGCACTTCGGGCAGGTGGCCGAGCGCTCGGGCGACCCGGAGCGGCGGGCCGAACACCACTTCATGCGGGGGCTGTTTCACCTGCTCCGCAGCCAGCCGGTGGAACTCGCGGCCCAGGCCGCCGCGATGCTGGCCCTGCCGAACCTCTCTGCCGAGTCCAGGGTCAACGCGCTGTATCTCGACGGGCACGCGCAGACCTTTCTGGGACGCGCCGATCACGCCCTGGAACGCTTTGCTGAGGCCCTGGAACTGCGCCGCCGCACCGGCAGCAGCGACGCGGCGAGCATCACGGCCGGGAACATCGAGAACGGCCTGACCCGGGCCTGCCTGTTGCGCGGAGACTTCGGGCGCGCCGCCGCCCACAACGCGCGCGCCCTGGAAGAGTTCCAGGGAACCACCGACGTGTCGTTGGTCTACGCCCTCAACTGGCAGGGCCACCTCGCGGCGCTCCTGGGCCAGTACGACTTCGCGCGCCTGACCTTCGCGCGGGCGATGGCGCTCGCCTCGCAACGTGGGGAAGCGGGCATCCTGACCTGGGTGCTGCGCCACCGTGCCGCCCTCTTCCTGGCGCTGGGTGAGGCGAGCGCCGTGCTGGAGGACACCGACGAGGCGCTGCGGCTCTCCGCGGGGCAGTACCTGCGGGTGGAGGCCATCGTGACCGGCCTGCGAGCCGAGGCCCTGCGGCTCCAGGGCGCGCTCGGTGAAGCGCTGGGGGCCGCGCGGGCCGCCGTCGCCACCCTAGAACACCTTGGGGCAACAGGCGCGGACCCCGCCGTCATCGAAGCGCGGCTCACGCTGGCGAGACTGCTCCTGGAGTGCGGCGACTTACGGGAGGCCACGAAGGAACTGGGGGCCGTGTACCCCTTGGCCGGGGCCCCCGGGGGGATGACCCTTCCGCTGTACCGGGCCGCGCTCGACACGGTGGTCGCTCACACCGAGCTGCTGGAAGGCCAGAACGTGCGCGCCCTGGAGCGGCTGCGCTCCACACCCTTCCTGGAGAACGCGCCGTTCATGGACCGCGCCGCCCACACCACCGAGTTGGCCCGCGCGCTGGTGCTGTCCGGGGACGCTGCCGCTGCCTTGGAACAGCTTCAGAACCTCGGGCCACCGCCGCCCGTCGCCCCCCGCGTTCTGAATATCCAGCTTCAAGCTCATCTGACCCTCGCCCACGTGCCTCCCGAACTGCTGGAACGCGCCCTGAACCTCGTCGAGTTGGAGGGGGCTGCGCCCACGGACCGGCTTGAGCTGATGGTCACGGTCATAGAGGTGCTGGAAGGTGACCGGCGTAACGCCTCAGCCGTGCGTGCGCTGGCCCAGGCGACCCTTCTGTCGCTCGCGGACAGCCTGGAGGGCCACCTCGAAGGGCGCTCAGGGTTGGTGAAGCGCTTTGACCGCCTGAACGTGTCCTGAGCTCGGGCCGCGTCAGACCACCGCCGGACTAGGAAGAAGCGGTGTGTCGCTGCTCCACGGCCACCACAGGGAACGCGGAGCGCTCCCGGCGGGAACGCCCAGGGAACGGGGCGCCATTTAACCTCGGTCCGGGGTGAAGCCGTGCCACAACGTTCCCAGCCGGGCGAGTCAGAGTCCGCGCCCGCCTACCACCTGGAAGTACACGTCCGGCCCGCGCGTGGGAGTCACGCCTGGGACGCTTCGCTCCAGGGAACGACGCCGGAGGGCCGCCCCATCGACCGGCGCGAGTTCGCCAGCCTGATGGACCTGATGCGCTTTCTGGAGGCGCTGGTGACGGAGCGCGGGCTGCGGTAAGGACCCGGGGACGCCGGATGTCCGCAACGCAGGCCCTGCCACCCCACGCTCTCCCTCAGACCGAACTCACCCGAAAGGAGGCCCAGGGGATCAGCTCGGCTCAACAGGAGGGTTCGCGCTGAAGCGGTCCAGCCCCACAACTTCACCCGAAACACCGGATTTACCGCCCCCACGGGCTGGAGGTCAGCCATGGACAGCACCAGGCCCCGGAACCTCGCTCACCTCACCCCGCCGCCCCGTGCGCCTGGCGCTCTCCGGTACCTCCTGGCGCTGGCGCGCTCCACCTCCCTGAGACCGACCTGTGCGGCGCGGCGAGGCGCCCTGGCTGATGGCTGCTCTGGCCGCTGGGCGGGTTCCATCTGGGGGGTAGCCCGGTCCTGGGGCGCCGCGCCTCGGCGTGGCAGAGCCTCGGCGCGGCGCCAGTCCAGGCCGAATGGGACGAACAGGGCCGCCCCGCCGTGGAGGTACGGCTGCTCCACACCTACGAGGGCCATGACGACCGGGAAAAGTGCTCGGTCTCCGAGGCCCGCTTCAAGGACCCGGCCGCCTCCGGTACCTGGCGCCTGGTGGTGAACCACGAGGCCTCTCTGAACTCGCCGCTGTTTGGCTTCGAGGTGGAGTGCGCCGACGCCCTGCTTGACCTTGAGCTCTGGAACCTGCACATCGACACGCCTAGCCCCCGTCAGCGCTCCCGACTCCAACAGATCGCCCTGTTCCCGGAGTGGCTGGGACGGTTGTGCGTTTCCGGGTGGCCGGAGGAGGTGGCTCTGGACAGCTCCTAGCCTTTCGCGCCCGCCACCGTTCACCCGAGCGCACTCAGGCGCCTTCTTGGCGCGCCGTTCCCCGGGGGAAACCCATGATGACCATCACCCGAACGGGTCTTTGCAGCACCGTCATCGGTGTCCTCACCACCTCGAGCGTCCCCCGGGTGGCCGACACGCCGAAGGCGAGCCGTCCGCACGAGGGCTTCAGCTTCAACGTCACGTCGACAGTGGGAATCCAGCAGTGACATCCATGTGGCTTGGGCCACTCGACTGAGGAGAGAGATATGCAAGAGGCATCCAGAACCAACCCGGCCAACCCCCTGGATCCGCGCAGAACCTACCGGTCCCAGGAGTTCCTGAAACTGGTTAAAACCCACCCCGAACGTGCCAAGAAGGTCGTTGCCAGCGGGATGACCCTGCAAATCTCGGCGCAGCAGGTGGCCGGCCTCGACACCCTGCTCGACCGGGCAGTGGACGAGCAGGGAACTGTCGAAACGTCGGCCATGGAACCCTTCGAGATAACTATGCTCATAGTGGCAGTTGCGACCCTGGTGGCCACGGTCTATGGCGCAACGAAGAGCGGCGGCGACGGCACCACCGTCACCGTCACCGTCACGGGCGACGGCGATGTGAACGTCAACACCGGGGGCGGGGGCGAAGGCCACGGCGACGGCGGCGGCGAGAACGGCGGGGACGGCGGTGGGGACACCGGAGGGGGCGGCTAGTCGAGCGAGCAGCCGACTGGGGCGGGCCGCGCCGCAAGGTGCAGCCCGCGCCGACATGATCGTCAAGCTTTGTGTGTCGCGTGCGACGGAAACGCCGTGCGGCACGCGATTTCGAGTCACGTTCCGCCCACGACAGATTTTCTGGCGACGTGCTTTCCACAGAGGTGGGCTCCATGAGGACGCACTTACACTTCCTTCGTTTTGTCCTTGGATCGGCGGGACTGCTGCTGACGCTGACCGCCTGCGCTGGGAACGGGGGCGGCCCACCGGTCAGCGAGATGATCGGCCCGGCGGGCGGCGCCGTCGCCGATCCGAGCGGCGCCAGGGTCGTGATCCCGCCCGGCGCACTCACCCAAGCCACCGCCATCGCCATCGAGCAGACCTCGGCGGGCGCTCCGGCGCTGCCCGGCGGGTTGACGGCCTTCGGCCCGATGTTCGCGTTCACGCCGCACGGCACCACCTTCGCCGTGCCCGTCACCCTAACGCTGCCCTCCAACTCAACGTCCCTGCCCGCCGGGAGCACGCCGGAGCTGTACAAGACCAACGCCGGGAACCAGTGGGAGCGGGTCGCCGGGGCAATGTTCGGGGCAAACACGGTCAGCGCGTCGGTGACGGGCTTCTCGTTCGCGCAGGTGGTCGTTCCGCCCCTCCAGCGCAACGATCCGCTGCGCGAGTGGACCTTCAGCGACTTCCGGGGCCGGAGCATGACCAAGGCCCAGATCTTCAGCGGCGTCAAGATAGGCGGGCTGTTCGAGGATATCCGGGATTTCGGGCCCGTCAGTAATCTGACCGCCGACCTGCTCGACCACGAGATCACGTCGGTCGGCGGGAACATCATTCCCCAGGACAGGAGGGCCAACGGTCAGGTATTCTCGACGGCGGACGGCGTGACCTACGGGGTGTTCGCCGAGGCCCCCTACGCGACCTTCGTGGGCGAACCGGCGGGGAGTTCCGTGGTGCTGAGGCAGTTTCAGAGTTTCATCAAACGCGCCGAGAACGCCTCGCTGACGTTCACCCTGACGAGCGCGTTCATCGACCTGCGCGACGACGGTGGGGGGTTCGACCACCTCCCCACCGGGGTGCTGGAATGCAACTACCCGCCCAACCAGGTCAGCGCCCAGGACGCCTGCCAGGACTTGGTGAGAGGACAGGTTATCCTCGCAGTGCAGGCGTACACGAACACTTCGACCAATCCGGGCAGGACCTTCTTCTACACGGCGGGAGTTGCCGAGATGCAGGGCCACACGCGCGACTTCCGGGCCACGGTGACGCACTCCATGTCGTCGAGGACTCCCCTGTGGTCCCCCGACGACTTCGAGGCCGACATCTTCAACGACTCCAGGCAGGCCCTGATGAGTTTCAAAGGGCCGCGCACCTACACGGTCGACCTGTCCTCCATCGCCGTCGGTGAGGAGTTCACTCTCGGCAGCACGGCCCTGGCCGAGGCCACCAACCGCCAGGGCAACAAGAGGGGCAATAGCCGCAGGGAACTCGCCTCAGCGGCGTCGGCCTTCCTGCGCGATCCCCTGAGTATCGGCGGCACCACGCTGACGATGACCGGGCTGGAACCGACGAACAACCCGGGGCCGGTGCCGCCGGTCGATGTCCTCGTCGAACCGGCCCCCTGCACCCCCGGTTCCGATCCGGGAGCGGGCGTCCTCCAGTTCAGCGCGGCCGACTACGCCATCGATGAGTTCGGCGGGGCCACGCAGCCCGTCCGGATCACCCGCACGGGGGGGAGCAGCGGCGCGGTGACGGCGACCCTGACCACGGGCGGCGGAACGGCGGTTGCGGGAACGGATTATACGCCCGTCAATGCCACCGTGTTCTTCGCCGACGGCGACACGCAGGCGCGAACCGCCGAGATTCCCATCCTTCAGAACGACGCTGATGAGACGTCCGGCAGGACCGTGAACCTTACCCTGTCGCAACCCGGCGGCTGTGCGGCGCTGGGGCCGCAGAACACGGCGGTGCTGACCCTTCTGGACGACGACCTGCCCCCGCCGCCCCCCGACCCGAACGGCTTCCTCGACCCCACGTTCGGCACGGGGGGCAAGGTGACGACCGAGGGCTTCGGCGGCGACGACTCGGCGATGGCCCTGCAAGCGGACGGCAAGGTCGTGATGGCGGGAGGCTCGACCGACGCCTTCGTGCTCGCGCGCTACAACGCGGACGGCAACCTGGACACGTCCTTCGGCACGGGGGGCAAGGTCACCGCCGACCTGATCCCCGGCGGCATCGTGCAGGAGGTGGCGAACGGGGTCGCCGTCCAGCCCGATGGCAAGATAGTTGTGATCGGGCATACCCGCTCCGGCCCGCCGTTCACCTTTGCCCTGGCCCGCTACAACGCGGACGGCAGCCCCGACACGTCCTTCAGCGCGGGCGGCAAAGTGACGACTGGCGTCAGCGGTCGCGCCTTCGCGGTCGCGCTCCAGCCTGACGGCAAGCTTGTGGTGGCGGGCGACGATCCCGTCTCCGAGGACTTCAGACTTGCGCGGTACAACCCGGACGGCAGCCTCGACGCCCGCTTCGGCAGCGGCGGGGTGGTGACGACCACCAAGGCGGGCGGATCAGAGGTGGCGCGCAACGTGCTGGTGCAGCCGGACGGTAAGATCGTGGTCAGCGGCGACCCCTTCGGCTCGGGAGGCTCGACCGGCATGGCCCGCTACACCGCGGGCGGCAGCCTGGACTCCAGTTTCGGGGCGGGCGGCACGCTGACCCTCACGGGGGCGCGGGTCGGCGCGGGGCTGGCGCTCCAGCCGGACGGCAAGTTCGTTCTGGTGGGCAGCGTTCAGCCTGACCCTGGCATCAACGTCACCCGGTTCGCGCTGAGGCGACTCAACGCCGACGGCAGCCCCGACAGCGGGTTCGGCACTGCCGGGTCGGTCACGACCGCCTTCACCACACAGCAGGACTCGGCCTCGGCGGTCACACTTCAGCGGGACGGCAAGATTCTCGCCTCCGGCCGAAGCGGGCAGGGCAACAAGTTCGCGCTCGCCCGGTACAACGCGGACGGCTCCCTTGACGCCAGCTTCCTGGGTGGCGGCACGACGGAGATCTCCTTCTTCGGCTTCGCGGCCAACGCAGAGAACGTGGTCTTGCAAGCGGACGGCAAGATCGTCCTGGGCGGCTTTGCGCAGACCCTCTCCAACATCGGTTACGCCCTCGCCCGGATCAATCCCTGAGCCCACGACCAGCGTCGGCGTCAATCTCCTGGGCTCCCTGGCCTCGGCGCTGGTGCTGGCGACCCTCTGCACGCGTGACATGGCGGCGCTGCGTCTGCCAGCCACCATCAGCAACCTGACCTTCATGGCCTACGCCGGACTGGCCGATCTGCACCCAGCGCTGCCCCACGCATTGTTGCCGCCAGTCAACCTGTGCCATCTGCTCCAGGCCCAGAGACGCAGCCTCACGTCCGCATAAGGGGAACCACCATGACACAGACCCTCCCGAACTACGCGCTTGGAGCGAGTGATCAAGAAATTGCCCGGCTAGACGGCCAGGCCGCCTCCATCGAGGCTCCGACCCGCCTGTTCTTGCGGGCAGCAGGGATAGAGCCTGGGATGCGGGTGCTTGATCTCGGCACCGGACTGGGCCATGTGGCGAGGCTGGTGGCCGAACTCGTCGGCCCCGAGGGGCAAGTGGTCGGCATCGACACCAGCGCGAGGTTGCTCGAAGTGGCCCGCGAGCGAGCCCATGAATATCCGCAAGTGACCTTCGTGCAGGGCGATGTGCGGACCTGGCGTGACCCTGCCCCGTTCGACGCGGTGGTCGGACGCTTGATCCTGTTTCATCTGCCCGATGCGGGGAACGTGCTGCACCATCAACTCGGGGCGCTGCGCCCGGGCGGCGTAATGCTCATGCTGGACTTTGACCTGGGTTCGTCCCGTGCCGAACCGGCCGTGCCGCTGGTGACCCAGACGCTGGAGTGGGTGATGGCCGCCTTTCGCAGCGCAGGCGCGAGTCCGGTGGTGGGGACCCGGCTGGCGCTGCTGCTGGCCGAGGCGGGCCTCGCGGACGTGCAGACCTTCGGCGTCCAGGGCTACCTCGCCCCAGGCGACCCACGCGGCCCAGCGCTGCTGGGTGGGGTGGTGCGCTCGATGGCACCGCAAATCGTCGCTGCGGGCATTGCCACGCCCGAGCAGATCGGGATCGAGACCCTTTCCCAGCGAATTGCCGCCGCCGTCCAGACGACGGGCTGTGCGGTGCTGCCCCCAGCGCTGGCCGGAGCCTGGGGACGGCGAACCCTCTGAGGGGCCGTCTGGAAGAGCTGGCATCAGTGGAGCCGTATGGGCTTTGACGGGCGGTTCTGTATCCCAGCCTCAACTTGCGCAAACGACCGGACTCTGCTGGCGAAGTCACCGGGTGGGGCGCACACTGAAGAATGTTGCGTCCTAGACAGGTTCCCGAGGTTCCGGCGGAAACCGCTCGCGTTGCCCGCTCAGCCTTCCCCAAGGGCACGATGTTCATGCGCCTGCGTGACGAACTGGGCGTGCTGCTTGTGGACGAGGATTTTGCCCAACTCTATCCAGTCAGGGGGCAGCCTGCGGCTGCGCCCTGGCGCTTGACCCTGGTGACCGTCATGCAGTTCGTGGAGAACCTGAGTGACCGTCAGGCGGCTGATGCCGTCCGAGGGCACTTGGCGTGGAAGTATGCCCTCTCCCTCGGGTTGGGCGACCCGGGCTTCGACTCCAGTATGCTCAGCGAGTTCCGCAGCCGACTTCTGGCCCAGGACAACCCGCTGCTGATGCTCGACCGACTTCTTGACCGCTGTCAGGAACTCGGCTTGTTGCGCCGACATGGGAAGCAGCGGACCAACTCAACTCACGTCCTGGCCGCCATCCGGGTCATGAGCCGTCTGGAACTGATCACCGAAACCGTGCGGGCTGCCTTGAATGCACTGGCTGGCTTTGCCCCCGACTGGGTGCAGCGCGTAGCTGACCCCGCGTGGTACGACCGGTACGCGCACCGCCCCGAGAACTACCGACTTCCTAAAAGCGACACGGCAAGGCGTGAGTACGCAGGGGTGGTGGGCCAGGATGGTCGGGCGCTGCTCGACCTGCTGGGGCAGCCCGATGCCCCCAACGGTGCACTTCACCTCCCCGAGGTTCTGGCGCTCCAGCGATGCTGGAAGCGCCAGTTTGCCGTCGAGAAGGGCAAGCTGCGTTTTCGGGAACGCGAGGAGTTCCCCAAGGAGGGCATGTTGGAGTCCCCCTACGATCCCGAGGCGCGGTACAGCACAAAACGCGGTCGGGAGTGGACCGGCTACCAGGTCCATGTCTCCGAAACCTGTGATGGCGGACTGCCCCACCTGGTCACCCATGTTGCCACGACCATGGCCGAAGTGCATGACGCGTCGCTGGGCCATTAAATTCAGGAACAGCTCTACCAGCGGAATCTCAGCCCGGAACAACACTGGCTGGATGCCGGTTACAACGGCGCGGAGTTGATCGTGGCTGCCCGGGAACAACACGGCACGCAGATCATTGGTCCAGTCCGCCCCAATAGCGCCTGGACCAGCCATGACGAAGGGAAGCGCTTGTATCAGCGCCGCGCGGGGATCGAAGGCACGTTGTCACAGGGCGTACGGGCTTTTGGGCCACGTCGTTGCCGCTATATCGGAACCTGAAAGACGCACCTCCAGCACGTCTTGACGGCACTGGCGATCAACGTGGTCCGTTTGGCGGCTTGATGGGAGGGCGAGCGCCTTATAGGGACGAAGCCCTCACGCTTTGCCCAACTGCGCGCGGCCTGACTTCGCCAGCAGAGTCCGACCGTCTGTGCAATGATGCCGGTGCCCTGACGCAGCACACCCTCCAGAGTTGCGGAGCGGTATTGCAGATTCTCGAATGGCAAGCCTTTTTCGCAACTCGGAGGCCCCTTGCAGTTCAGCTACGCCCGCGTCAGCAGGGCGCATGACCAGGACACCGCCCTCCAACTTCGCGCCCTGAGAGAGGCCGGAGCAGCGCGCGCGTTTACGGAACACGCGTCGGGTGGCCTCTGGGACCGCCCTGAACTCCACAAGATGCTCGACCAGCTCCGGGAGGGCGATGTGGTCTTCGTCTGGAAGCTGGACCGACTCAGCCGCAGCCTCAAGGACCTCCTGCACATGATGGAGCACCTGGGCGCGCGGGGGGCGGGCTTCCGCAGTTTGACGGAGGCCATCGACACGACCACACCCGCAGGCCGGATAATGCAGATGGTCGGTGCGTTCGCCGAGTTCGAGCGCGCCATGATCCGGGAACGGACACGGGTCGGTTTGGAGGAGGCCCGGCTGGAAGGACGGATCGGGGGACGGAGGCACAAGCTCCTGACCCACCAGGAGCGCGAGATCGTGGAGATGGCCAAGGAAGCGGAACACCTCGCTGCCCGGCTGTATGCCCTTGTGCCTCGCGTCAACATTACCCGGCTGCTCCTCAACGTGGACGCGTGAACGGGCTTCACCCGCCACTTCACCCACCTGCGCAATGGGGAGGATGATGATTCTTCTTACATCCTCATCGGCAGTGAAGGCTAGGGAAAGAGTTGCTAGCCCAACCATAACGGGACTACCACGTGTTCCACGTAATCAGGTGTATCAATAGCTACGGTTGAGTGGCCTCAGCCGCACGGCGCTGGTCCGTAAGCCCTTCATGTCGCCTGAATGTTCCTATGCACGGCTTTAGGAGGCCACAGCACATGACCAACACCTCTCGATTCGCACGTGCGCTGGGCTATTACAGCGTCGCCCTCGGCACCACACAACTTCTTGCGAGTGGACCGCTCGCGGAAGCACTGGGCGTGCCGGACCGCACCAGTCGGATCCGCTTGTTCGGCGCTCGGGAACTCGCGCATGCCGCGCTGGTCTTTACGCAGCCGACCGTCGGGATGTGGTCGCGGGTGCTCGGGGACGTGATGGACTTCGCCGCCCTCGGTGCGACCCTGAAGCCCGAGAATCCAGCGCGTGCCCGAGTGGGGCGGCGCTGGGTATCGTGACGGCCACCACTGTCGCAGACACTCTGTGCGCCCTGCAACTCACCGGAGTGGGCGGGCGGGCCTCCGTATCTGAGCAAGGACCCGCGCGTCGCGCCAGCAGGTTGGCGCCCAGCCTCCTTCAACTGGCCCTGGGCGTGGCGGCGGGTGCCGCGCTGTTTGCGATGCGGGGGTCCAGCGCGCCGCTGCCGCAGAACGTCGCGCAGCGCCGTACGCGCGCGGCCACGTCGCGCCAGGAGGTGGAGCGCGCCATCACCATCACGCGGCCCGTCGCGGAGGTATACGCCTTCTGGCGGGACTTCGGGAACCTCGCGCGGTTCATGAGTCACCTGGAGAGCGTGCGGGTGCAGGGACAGGGCCGCTCGCACTGGGTGGCGAAGGGCCCAGCCGGGAGCCGTGTGGAGTGGGACGCGTTGCTGACCGAGGACGAGCCCGAGCGGCACCTCGCGTGGCGCAGCGTGGAGGGCAGCCAGATCATCAACGAGGGACGCGTGGACTTCATTCCCGCGCCCGCCGACCGGGGCACGGAGGTGCGCGTGCGCCTCACGTACCACCCGCCCGCAGGCGCACTGGGCGTGGCGTTCGCGCGCCGGTTCGGGGAGGAACCGGCGCAGCAGGTGGATGAGGACCTGAGGCGCCTCAAGCGCCTGCTGGAGACGGGCGCTGAGCCCACGAACCAGGGGCAGCCGAGCGGCCGGAAGAACCCCGTGACGCGCGGCCTCGCGCAGATGTACGACAACCGGAGGACCGCATGAAAGCGCTGGTGTGGCAGGGCGTGAACCGCGTGGGCGTCGAGACTGTCCCGGACCCGACCATCCTGCAACCGACGGACGCCATCGTGCGGATTACCTCCACCGCCATCTGCGGCAGCGACCTGCACCTCCTCGATGGGTACATTCCCACCATGGTGCACGGGGACATCCTCGGGCATGAATTCATGGGGGAGGTCGTGGAGGTCGGCCGTGAGGTGCGGAAGGTCAAGGTGGGGGACCGGGTCATCGTGCCGTTCCCCATCGCGTGTGGGCACTGCTGGTTCTGCCAGCACGACCTCACCTCCCTGTGCGACAACAGCAATGCCAACGCGAAACTCGCGGAGAAGATGTTCGGGTACGCGCCGAGTGGCATTTACGGGTACTCACACCTCACAGGCGGGTACGCGGGCGGGCAGGCGCAGTTCGCGCGGACGCTGTACGCGGACGACAACCTCTTCAAGATTCCTGGCGGCCTGACGGACGACCAGGTGCTGTTCCTCACCGACATCCTCCCCACCGGGTACATGGGCGCACTGAACTGCGACATCCAGGCGGGCGATACGGTCGCCGTGTACGGCTGCGGGCCAGTCGGGCTGTTCACGATCATGAGCGCGTTCCTGCTGGGCGCGGGCCGTGTGATCGCCATCGACCGCTTCCCGTACCGCCTCGCAAAGGCCGCGGCGCTGGGCGCGGACCCCCTGAATTACGAGCAGGAGGAGGTGCTGGAGGCGCTGAAGCTCCGCACCGGCGGGCGCGGCCCGGACAGCGTGGTGGACGCGGTCGGCATGGAATCGCACGGCCTCGGCCTGGGTGGGCTGGCGGACGCCGTGAAGCAGACCACCCGCGTCCTGGAAAGCGACCGCCCGCACGCGCTGCGCTCCGCGATCATCTCCGTACGCAAGGGCGGTACGGTGAGCGTGCCGGGCGTGTTCGGCGGCTTCGGGGACAAGATTCCACTTGGCGCATTCATGAACAAGGCGCTTACCATGCGCACCGGGCAGACGCACGTGCACCGCTTCGTTCCCAGGCTGCTGGAGCACATCGTGAAGGGCGAGATCGACCCGACGGTCATCATCTCGCACCGCCTCAGCCTGGACGAGGCTCCACACGGGTACCACATCTTCAAGCACAAGGAGGACCACTGCGTGAAGTGCGTCCTCGACCCCTGGGCGGCCCCCAGGCAGGGGAACGCCAGCGGGACCTCCAAGGCGATGGGCGCGGACTGACTCGCGCGGGCGCTCATGTGCCCCCGCCAAAGCGGCGCGGGCGACCACACAGCAACCAGGGAGCGGTGCGAGAGCAACGCAAACGATGCCAGCTCCCCTCGCGCACGGGTGAGCCATCACGGAGGAGGCGGTATGGACGTGGGAAGCCCATTGGGAGGACCGGCCACGAGCGGAATTGCGGACGCGCTCAAGGGGGCGCTTCCGGGGGGAACAGGCAAGGCGAGTCAGGAGCAGCGCCGGGTCACCCTGATCCTCGGCGGGGTTCTGCTGACGCTCGGCCTGCGGCGCGTCTCGTTCGGTGGCGCGGCGCTGGCGCTCGCGGGCGGCGCCCTGCTGTACCGGGAACTGAGCAGGCAGTCCGGTCAAGCTGGGGCGGAAACCCACATGGCCGAGGTGACGCGCTCCATCACCATCGGCAAGTCCGCCGCCGAGCTGTACCGCTTCTGGCGCGAGGGGGGACACCTGCCCCGCGTCATGGGGCACTTCGCCGAGATCACCGAGACGGACATGGATCAGGCGCACTGGACGGTGCGCGTTCCCGGTGGGCGCAGTCTCTCCTGGGACACCCGGGTCGTGGAAAGCCGCCCCGGAGAACTGGTGAGCTGGCAGTCGCTGCCGGGCACCGAGCTGCCCAACCGGGGCGAGGTGCACTTCCGTCCCGCGCCGGGCGACCGCGGCACCGAGGTCACGTTGCGCCTGCACTTCCAGCCGCCCGGCGGCACGCTCGGCGCAGCGGCGGCGAGGGCATTGAACGGGCTGGTGCCGAGCCTGCTGGTAGGAGACGCCCTGCGCCGCTTCAAGAGCCTGGTCGAAACGGGTGAGATTCCCACGCTGGACCGCAACCCCTCGGCCCGGGCGAGCACCGCCTGACTTTCGCCCCGCCGCAGCGAACCCAAGGAGAACCCCCTATGCGCGCACTCTGCTGGGAAGGCGTGAACGACCTGCGGGTCCAGACCGTCCCCGACCCCGAGATCGTCAACCCGCACGACGTGATCCTGCGAATCACGATGTCCACCACCTGCGGCTCGGACCTGCACTTCATCGACGGGTACGTGCCGAGCATGTTGCCCGGCGACGTGATCGGCCACGAGTTCATGGGCGTCGTCGAGGACGCCGGATCCGAGGTGAAGAAAGTCAAGAAGGGTGACCGGGTGGTCGTGCCGTCCTTCGTCGCCTGCGGGGACTGCTGGTACTGCCAGCACGACCTGTACTCGCTGTGCGACAACACCAATCCCAACGCCGAGGTGCAGGCGCCGCTGCTGGGCTATCCGACGGGAGCGTGTTTCGGGTACACCCACGCCTTCGGGGGGTACGCCGGATCGCACGCCCAGTACATGCGGGTGCCGCACGCCGACGTGGGCTGCTTTCAGGTTCCCGAGGGGCTGCGCGACGAGCAGGTCCTCTTTTTATCCGACGCCGCCCCCACCGGATACATGGGCGCCGACTTCTGTGACATCCAGCCCGGCGACATCGTGGCCGTGTGGGGCTGCGGCGGCGTGGGCCTGATGGCCCAGCAGAGCGCCTTGTTGCTCGGGGCCGAGCGGGTCATTGCCATCGACCGCTTCCCGGAGCGGCTGAAGATGGCGCGCGACCATATCGGCTCGGAGACCATCAACTACGCCGAAACGCCCGACGTGCTCGCCATCCTCCACGAGATGACAGGTGGGCGCGGCCCCGACGCCTGCATCGACGCGGTGGGGATGGAGGCGCACGGCACCGGACCCGGCTACCTGTACGACAAGGCCATGCAGACGCTGCGCCTCGTGACCGACCGGGGGCAGGCACTGCGGCAGGCCATCATGGCAGTCCGCAAGGGCGGCACGCTTTCCGTCCTGGGCGTGTACGGCGTGATGGACAAGTTCCCTATCGGGGTGATCATGAACAAGGGCCTCACGGTGCGCAGCGCCCAGCAACACGGCCAGCACTACCTGCCCAGACTGCTGGAGCACGCGGTGAAGGGCGAACTCGATCCTTCCTATCTCGCCACGCACCGCTTCTCGCTGGAGGACGGGCCGCGCGCCTACCAGATGTTCAAGAACAAGGAAGACGGCCTCGTGCGCGCGGTCTTCACACCCTGACGGTCGGCAAGAGGCCGAGAAAGGAGGGGGGCCATGAACCGGTCTCAACACTCCTCAGCAGGATGACCATCGCAGCGAGTTGAACCCTCCCCAAGTTGTTCTCGGTACAGCGCCCGAACCGCACGACTCCCCGGTCGCAGCGGCCCTCAAGGAGAACGCTGAACTGTTCGGGCGGGCACCCGACCTCGAGAAGGGGGAGGTCATGGCGGCCAAGCTCCCCGGGGAGAGGAGGCCCCGAAGAGGAACAGACGGGACAGCGAGCGGTCGGCAGCCTGTTCAACGCCACCACAGGGACGCGTCCCCTGGAACAGGAGGAACACCATGAAAGCCGTCGTCTACAACGGTTCCCGCGATGTGGCGGTAAAGAACGTCCCGGATGCCCGGATTCAGCGTCCCACCGATGTCCTGGTCAGGATCACCAGCACCAACATCTGCGGCAGCGATCTCCACATGTACGAGGGCCGCACCGACTTCGAGAAGGGCAGCATCTTCGGACACGAGAACTTCGGCGAAGTGATCGAGGTCGGCGAGGCGGTCGACCGGGTGAAGGTCGGGGACCTGGTGGTCTTGCCCTTCAACATCGGCTGCGGCTTTTGCAAGAACTGCGAGAGGGGCCTAAGTGCTTTCTGCCTCACGACCGCCAACCCTGGCATGGCCGGTGCGGCCTACGGCTTTGCCGACATGGGGCCTTACCCGGGCGGGCAGGCCGAACTCCTGCGGGTACCCTACGGGGACTACAACTGCCTGCTGCTTCCCCCGGACGCCCGGGAAAAGGAGGCCGACTACGTGATGGTGGCCGACATCTTCCCGACCGGCTGGCACGCGACCCGGCTGGCGGGGCTGTGCCCCGGCGAGTCGGTCGTGGTCTACGGCGCCGGTCCCGTGGGCCTGATGGCGGCCTACTCCGCCATGCTTCAGGGGGCCTGCATGGTGATGGTGGTGGACCACCACGCCGACCGGTTGCGGCTCGCCGAGAGCATCGGGGCCATCCCCATCGACGACTCACAGGTGAACCCGGTGGACCGGGTGCTGGAACTGACCAACGGGATCGGGGCGGACCGGGGCTGCGAGTGCGTGGGGTATCAGTGCCACGACCATCACGGCAAGGAGATTCCCGGGTTGACCATGAACAACCTGGTGAAATCGGTGAAGTTCACCGGGGGAATCGGCGTGGTGGGCGTCTTCGTGCCGCAGGACCCGGGCGGGGCCACCAAGCTCGCCAAAGAAGGCGAGATTCCCTTCGACTGGGGCATGTTCTGGTTCCGGGGGCAGCATGTGGGCACCGGGCAGTGCAACGTCAAGGCGTACAACCGCCAGTTGCGGGACCTGATCTCGGTGGGCCGGGCCAAACCTTCCTTCATCGTCTCGCACCATCTGCCGCTGGACGAGGCGCCTGACGCTTACAAGAACTTCGACGAACGCAACGACGGCTGGACCAAGGTAATCCTCCACCCCGGCACCTGACTTCAGGCAGAACGTGGGGGCAGCAGAACCCTTCTGCTGCCCCCGCCTCCAATCACCCGTGACTTCTCGTCAGGAGAATACGATGAACGATCAGGCGCAAAACTTGCCCACCGACGAACCCGTCGGAACGCTGGAGGTGGTGGCGACCTTTGGCGGCGCGATGCTCACGGGCGTGACGGTGTCCCACACGGGGCGCATCTTCATCAACTTCCCCAAGTGGGGCGACGACGTGCGATTCACGGTCGCCGAATTGCGGGACGGACAACCGGTGGCCTACCCGGATCAGGCGACGAACGACACCGATCCGGATGACCCTGCCGCCGCCCTGGTGTCGGTGCAGAGTGTCGTGGTCGATCCGGCCGACCGGCTGTGGATGCTCGACACCGGCAGTCCGATGTTCCAGCCCACGCAGTACGGAGGGCCGAAGCTCCTGTGCGTGGACCTG
Source organism: Deinococcus aetherius (assembly GCF_025997855.1). Classification (NCBI taxonomy): domain Bacteria; kingdom Thermotogati; phylum Deinococcota; class Deinococci; order Deinococcales; family Deinococcaceae; genus Deinococcus; species Deinococcus aetherius. Next base: position 571,571 of record NZ_AP026561.1, on the reverse strand, counting down.
GCGACGGATCAGGTGGTCCAGACGATTCTCTTCCCGCAGGACGTGGCCCTGCCCACCACGTACCTCAACGACGTGCGCTTCGACCTGCGGCGCGGTGAGGCGGGGATGGCCTTTATCACCGACTCGGCGCAGCAGGGACCCAACGGCCTCATCGTGGTGGACCTCGCCAGCGGTGAGAGCTGGCGGAAGTTGCACGACCATCCCTCCACCAAGGCGCGGGACCTGCAAGATTTCCTCCCCATCGTCGAGGGACGGCCTTTTCTGGAACGGCAGGACGGAGAGGTCAAGCAGGGTGCGGGGATGGGATCGGACGGCATCGCCATCTCGGCCGACGGCTCACGCCTGTACTACTGCCCGCTCGGCAGTCGGCGGCTTTACAGCGTGAGCACCGATGCCCTCGCGGACCGCTCCCTGGAGGACCAGGCGGTCGCCGCCGCCGTCCGGGACGAAGGGGACCGGGGCGGGGCCTCGGACGGGCTGGAGTCCGACGCGGACGGGTACATCTACTCCGGGAACTACGAACACAACGCCATCCTGCGGCGCAAGGAAGGGGGCGTGTGGGAGACCGTCGTTCACGACCCACGCCTGCTGTGGCCCGATACCCTGTCCGTGGCGAATGATGGCTACCTCTACGTGACCGCCAATCAACTCCACCGTCAGGCGCGCTATCACGGCGGGCAGGACCTGCGCCGCAAGCCCTATAGCCTCTTCCGAATCAGGATCGACGCCCAGCCCGTCCTGTTACGGTGATGGACCAACGGTTGGGTCAAACGGAACTGCTGGCCTGCCGGGCCAGGGCGTGGGCCTCGCCGGACAGCGTCGGGCTGCTGGTCGGCCCCACCGTCCTGATCCTGACCGACGGCCGCCAGGGCGCGGTCCTCAGCGACGCGGGCACCCGCCTCCTGACGCTCAGCAGCAAGCAGCAGCGCTTCCCTGCTGTGCCAGACCATCGTGATGGCGGACCACGCGGTCGATGCCCAGGAGCTGGCAAGCTGCACCAGCAACGGGTCGAGTCCACCTCCACGTCCCTCTCGGAGATCAGGCCGGTCAAGTGAGCTCCCTCCCTCCCCCGGGGGCCAGGGAGGGAACCATGCCCGGTCCGGACCTGAACGACCTGCGCCCCGACCGGCCGAGGTGAGACGTGGACAGGATTCCAGGCAGCACCAACGAGCTGGGGGACGAGACGGCCCCGGGCACCTGGCGGCGTCCCGACCGGCCGCTCTTTGAACCCCCGCGCCTGCGGACCGGCGAGCAGGGGGAGCGCCAGACGACGTGGATGGAGCTGTTCTTCGACCTCGTCTTCGTGGTGGCGGTGGACCAGGTGGCGCGGCGGCTGGAAGGGGGCGTCATGGGAAGCGCCGTCCTGGGCTTCCTGGTCCTGGCAGTCCCGGTCTGGTGGGCCTGGGTTGGCTACGTCTACTACGTGGACCGCTTCGGCACCGACGACCTGAGTGACCGCCTGATCACGCTGGTCCAGATGGGGCTGGCGCTGATGCTCGCCCTGCGGGCGCAGGACGCCCTGGGGCCGGGGGCTGCAGGGTTCGCGCTCGCCTACGGGGCGTTCCGGCTGGTCCTGGCCCTCGGTTACGCCCATGCGGCGCGGGCGGCCCCCGAGGCGCGGGCACCCGCCTCACACTTCGCGCTGGGCTATGGCCTCGCGGCGCTGCTGTGGCTGGTCTCGGCGCTGGTGCCCGCGCCTGCCCGCTTCTGGCTGTGGGGCGCCGCCTTCCTGGTGGATATCGGCACCCCGCTGGTGCTGGCGGGCTGGAACGTCCGCTTCCCGCCCAACACCGGGCACCTCCAGGAGCGCTTCGGCAACTTCACGCTGATCGTCCTGGGCGAGAGCACCGTGGGGGTGGTGGAGGGCCTCCGCCAGCAGACCCAGGGACCGGCGGTGGGAATCGCGGCCCTGGCGCTGCTGCTGGCCTTCGCGCTGTGGTGGGTGTACTTCGAGACGTCGGACGGTGCGGCAGTTCAGGCCGTCAGGAAGGGCCGCACCACGCCCTACAACACCTGGCTGTACGCCCACCTGCCCTTCACGGTGGGCATCGGGGCCGGGGCGATGGGCGTCATGCACGCCATCCGTGAGGCCGCGCAACCGGCCCTGCCCGACCCGTCGCGCTGGCTGCTGGCGGGAGCCACCGCGCTGTGCTTCGCGGCGCTCGCCGTCATCAACTGGTCTTACCTGGCCTCGGGCAGCCGCTGGAATGGCCCGCAGGTGGGCTGGAACCTCCTCGCGGCGGGGCTGGCGCTGGGCATCGCGGCCTTCGCGGGCGGCCTGCCCGCCCTCGGCGTGATGGGGCTGCTCACGGCGGCGAGCCTGCTGCCGGTCGGGTTGGACCTCGGGCGCCGCGCCCGCCGCCAGGGCGGATGAGGGCCACGGACCGGGGCTGAGCCGGTCCCCCGACTCCGGACGAGCTGTCCGAGCAGGCCACCAGATTTGGACGTGCAAGCGTCACTGCGACCATTCGCTGAAGCATCCTTGGTGGGATCGCCAGCGCATCGTCGCAACGTGTGCCTCGACCTGATGCGGCCCTGCTCCGGGTGACGCGGGTGCGGCTGCCGGTCGTGTGGCTCTGGTTCAGGATCGTCGGGACGAGTCCTAAACCCCCGGGCCACCCACGGTGGTGGAGGGGAGACGGCGCGACCACCGGCCTGCCTATGGGACAGGTCACCGCGGCTAAGGTTGCACAACCATCCGTTTGTGCAACCTTGACGTACGATTAGGGCCAACTCGTGTTGTGACCCCAGGTCCAGCAGCACCAGGTCCGGCAGAACCTCCAAGCCCCGCAGCAGGTCCAGCGCCTCCCGGCCGTCGCGGGCGACCCGCACCTCACACCGCGCGTCGCTGAGTTCCAAGGCGACACGCGCCAGTTCCAGATCGCGCGGGTTGTCCTTGACGGTAAGCAGCAACCCCAGCATGGCGCTCCTCTCGGCAGAGCGGGCACCTGCGGGTGCCCCGTCCGGTTGGACCAGCTTCTACGAAGTACGGTTAAATGCCACACACCCATGGGGGACCCGGGACCCTTTCGCTGATCCCGGCCGCCCTCAACAACCTCCTTTGACGTCTTGCCCTGCTTCAGGCCGTAAGGCAGCGGTGAGACGGCAGAAGCCATGCTTAGGAATCTCTTGGCGGGTGGGTTTCACACGCCTAAGGGTGGCCCCCACCTATGAACCACACCCTGCAACCGCGCGGCCTGCTCGTGGCCCTCGTCGGGCTGGCGACCCTCCACCTCCTGTGGGTGCTGAGCGGCGCTGGTCCTGAACATTTGCGCCCCTACCTCGGCAACTTCATCTACTTCCCGATCTACGCCCTCAGCGCCGCCCTCGCCCTCCAGACCGGCAGGCGGCACACCGGAACCGAGCGCCAGGCCTGGACCTGGCTGGCCCTCGGCATCTTCAGTTGGGGACTGGGGCAGGCGGTTTACACCTACCTGTACATCGTCACGGACACCAATCCCTTCCCGTCCCTCGCCGACGTGGGGTACCTCGCCCTGATCCCCTGCTTCCTGCTTGGGATCGTGCACTTCCCGCGCTTCACTCACGGTCGCCTGCAAAACGCGGCCTTTCTGCTCGACATCGTGATCGTGGTGCTCGCCTTCGGGGACCTGCTGTGGGTGCTCGACGTGCAGGCCACGGTGGAGGCCTACCGGGGACAGCCCTTCGCGCTGTCCATCGCACTCGCCTACCCCCTGACGGACCTCGTGCTCTGCGCGCTGCTGCTCGGCCTGATCCTCTGGCGACCCCGGCATCTGTCAGCCCACCAACTCTGGACACTGGCCCTGGGGCTCGTGCTGTTCCTGATCGGGGACCTGGTGTACGCCTACCGCACCAGCAAGGAGCTGTACGAGTTGGGGCAGCCCCTCGACGCCCTCTGGTCCTGGGGAGCGGTGTTCTTCGGCCTGGCGGCCTATGCCAGCCGGGCGGGAGCAGCGCGAGCCGTCCCCGTCGGCACTTCCCAGGGCGCACGCACGAGCGCCCGGCAGCTCCTGGTGCCCAACGCGGCCATCGTGGTCACCTACGCGCTGTTCTTTCTGCTGCACACCCCCCTGCTGGGCCAACACGAGAACTTTGATCCTGTCGTGGGGGTCGTCACCCTGCTCGTGCTCCTGCGCCAGGGACTGGGCCTGCTCGACAATGCCCGGCTCCACCGCCGCCTCGCTCACCAAGCCGAACACGACCACCTGACCGGGCTGTACAACCGTGTCAACCTCCAGCCGTACCTGGCGGACGCCATCCACAAGGCCTGCGAGCACCACCACCTGGTGGCGGTCCTCTTTCTCGATCTCGACCGCATGAAGCTCGTCAACGACTCGTTCGGTCACCCCGCTGGGGACTGGGTGCTCAAGGAGATGGGAGCCCGGCTCGCCGGAGTCATGCAGGGGGAGCACATCCTCGCCCGCGTGGGCGGCGACGAGTTCGTGGTGATCCTGACGGGGCTTGACCACGTGGATCAGGCGGCCAGGACCGCCGAACGGCTGCTGGCCGTCGTCGGTGCTCCCGTGCAGGTCCAGGGCCAGCAGGTGTTCCTGACGGCGAGCATCGGGGTCACGGTCTGCCCCAGGGACACGGATGACGCCGAGACCGCGCTGAAGCAGGCGGACATCGCCATGTATCAGGCCAAACGCCAGGGCAAGAACACTTGGCGGTGGTTCGACGAACGGGACAACCTGACCGCCGTGGAGCAGGTGCGCCTGGACACCCACCTTCGCCTGGCCCTGGCGCAGAACGAGTTCGAGGTGCATTACCAGCCCATCGTCGGGCTCGGGGACGCGGGTGTGGTGGGCTACGAGGCGCTGCTGCGCTGGACGTCTCCGGTATTGGGTCCGGTGCCCCCGGCCAAATTCATCCCGGTGGCTGAGGCGCACGGATTGATCGAGCCGCTGGGAGAGTGGGTGTTGCGCGCGGCCCTGGCGCAGGTCCGCACCTGGCGGAGGACCGGCGGTCCCACCGTGTACGTCTCGGTGAACGTCTCCCCGCTGCAATTCTCGCGGGAAGGCTTTGTCGCCGGGATCGCGGCGCTCCTGACCGAGAGCACCCTGCGGGGAGAGGCCCTGATGCTCGAACTGACGGAGAGCGCGCTGATCACGGACGTCCCCACCTCCGTGGGGAAGCTGCGGGAATTGCGGGCCCTGGGCGTGCGGGTGGCCCTGGACGACTTCGGCACGGGCTATTCGAGCCTGAGTTACCTCCGGCAACTGCCCGTGCAGGTCCTGAAGGTGGACCGATCCTTTGTGAACGCCCTGGACGATGAGGGCGTGACGCTGGTGCAGGCGGTGGTGACGATGGCCCACGGCTTAGGCCTGATGGTGGTGGCGGAGGGCATCGAGGAGACCGGCCAGGCCGAAACCCTGCGGACGTTGAGGTGTGATCTTGGACAGGGGTACCTCTTCGGGCGCCCAGCGCCGGCGGTCCCAGTTGACCCTGCCCAGGAACAGCGGGGTTCCCCCGAGTCTAACGCTGGGAAGTTGGAGAGGGGTCAGTCGGGCGGTCTCTTCGCACCCGGCCTGACGGCGGTCTCTTCGGACTGAGGGATGGTGCCCGGCGGGGAATGGAGAGGAACTGGAAGGACACCCTTTCTTCTGGTGGTTGTGGCAAGTTGTTCGGGTAGGGTGACGCGGTGCCCTGCGGTCAGAAGCTCCCCGGCTATCGTTTTCCTCTCGCCGTGATCGGCTATGCCGTGTGGTTGTACCACCGCTTCACGCTCAGCTATCGGGATGTCGAAGAACTGCTGCTGGAACGAGGAATTTGCGTCACCCGTGAATCTATCCTGACGTGGTGCATCAAGTTCAGCGACTTCTTTGCCCAGGGACTGCGCCAGCGAGAACCCCGACGGGGTTCTCGCTGGCATCTCGACGAAATGCACGTGGACGTCGGCGGGGTCAAACACTGGCTGTGGCGAGCCGTCGATGAACGTGGAGCTGTGCTGGACGTCTTCCTTCAGCAATACCGGGATACCGAGGCCGCCCGCTCGTTCTTCGCTCGCCTGCTCGGTGAATACGAGGTTCCCGAGGTTATCCATACGGACAAGCTCTGGAGTTATGGTGCAGCGCTTCGGGAACTTCCCGTGCTCCACACCGTGGAGCACGTCCGGGTTGTGTCCACAGCCCGTTGCAATAATTTGATCGAACAGTCCCATCGACCGACACGTCAGCAGGAACGACAACAACGAGGATTCAGGTCACGAAAACGCGCTCAGGGCTTCCTCGACCTGCACGCCCGCATCAGCAACCTCCATCACCCAGCCCGCCCGACCGTTCCCGCTTGCTACCGTCGTCATCACCAACAAGCCGCCTTTAAGACGTGGCAAGAAGCCGTGTCGCAGGCGGCCTGAACTTCAGGCCGCCTGCCTTCCCGCAGCCCCTCTGCTCCCTTGAAGCCAACAACTTGCCACAACCCACCTCATTGTAGGCAGGCCGGTTTCAGGCCATGCTGGAGAGCACCTCAATCGAGGCCCATCGCCTGGAGGTCGTCGGCGAGGGCTTGCAGGGCTGTCTGCCGCTGGGCATCCAATCTCGCCTTGTATGCGAGGACGTCTTCCAGGTACAGCCGGCGCCGGGGACCGACCTTGCGATGGGGAAGGACCCCTTCCTCGACCAACTTGACCAGGTAGGGGCGGCTGACATTGAGGAGGTCAGCGGCCTGCTGAGTGCTGATCTCCCGGTCGAGGGTCACGACCTGCACGGCCTTGCCTGCGGCGAGTTGACCGAGGAGGTCTTCGAGGATCCCTGCGAGACGGGCAGGGACCTGCCCGGCCTGAGACTGGAGCTGTTCGAGCTGGGTACGGGCGGCTTCAGCCTCAGAAGGGGTGGGAAGAAAGGGTGTGGTCATGGCAGAACCTCCTGGTCCCACTTCACGAAACAAACACCGGGCAAAGCCAACGAAACCGCTTGGGAAAAAGGAAGGCCATCTGGAGGAATGTCGTCTTATCAATCATCCCAGCGGGCTTCCGCCGGGCTCCAGGTCCCCTGGCTGCGCCCCTCCAGGAGGAGAGGGCGGTAGAACGCTCTCAGCAGGGCCATCACCGTGTCCAGGGGTGGGGCAGAGAACCGGGTGCGCGCCAGATACTGCCGCCAGCGTGGGGTCAGCACTTCCGAGCGGCCAAAAGGTTCATCCAGAACGCGTGGGACCGCCGCTTCCGGCGTCCTCCGGGCCGCGAAACTGCGGCGTAGGGCGAGCAACGTCTCGCCCGCTGTAAGAACCTCCCTGGTCAGGATGACGTGCAGGTCGTAGAGGTCCTTCATGCGCGTGGTCGCCTCGCCGATCTCGACCAGGGCCGCGAACTTCTCGGTCACCACCGTCTCCAGCGGATAGATGGGGACGGACACCCCGCGGTCCACCAGCAGGGGCGGAAACGTCCAGGTCACCGGCCCCGGTGTGATCGCGTTGCCAAACGACACGTCGATCTGCAGATTGGCACGCGACGATCCCAGCAGGGCGACCAGGCGCACCGCGACGCCGGGGTAATTCACCGCCTCATTGATGGGGGAGACCCGTACGCTTTCCGGGTCAAAGGTCAGGCTATCGGCGTAAGGAAGGCGGCACACCTCCTCCAGCACCCGCCGCACTTCCTCGGGGGTGTGGGGCAGGCCCCGGGCCGCGAGGTCGAGGTCCTCGGTGGGGCGGGCGGCCTGCCCGTACCGGGCGAAGAGACTTAGGGCGCCCTTGAGCACGAACTGCTCCGCATAGGGGCTGGCGTCGAGCCGGGCGAGCAGCCCCTGCTGGGCGTAGAGCAGCAGCATGGCGTTGGCGGGCAGGTTGGGGTACTGCGTGCAGCCGAGGTGGCGCGGCCGCGCGAGGATGCTGATCGGACTGGGGTCAGTGGTCCTGGTCATGCAGCAGCACCTCCAGGTCCCGCGACAATTCCTTCCACACCCCTTGGTCTTTGCCCATCTGAATCAGGGCCTGCACCTGGGCCCCGGGCCACCCCAGATACTTCTTCAGCCCTTCGAGGTAGAGGTCGCGCCCGAAGCGTGGGGCGTAACGCAGCAAGTCGGTCAGCGTCTTCTCCGGACCGTAGGTCGTCAGCGGCCGCCTGCGGACGTTGAGGATGGTCAGGCCTGCGCGGTAGGCTTTTGGCCCGAAATAGAAGATCTCCAGGATGGGAAAGTTCACTGCCGGTCGCCGGTGGTGAGCGGGCACGGCGAACTGGAGCGCCGTCGGGCGGGTCGTCGTCAACCCGTGCAGGTGCAGCGCGCTCACGAGACAGGGGCGGGCGTAGGGAAAGCGCAGCTGCACCTCCAGCAGATCCTCGGCCTCTGCGGCCACCGCCTCCAGCTTGCCCGTGTCCACCAAGCGGTACACCCCCCGCTGGGGCCGCTCGATGACTCCCTGTTGCAAGAGCCGAGTCAGCGTGACACCGGGCACACCCGCGCGTGCGGCGTCCCGCGCCGTCAGGTACCCGCCTTGCTGGGTGAACAGGTCCAGCACCGCTTCCACCCCTTCACCCGGCGTGTTCATAAGTGTAGGAAGTATAGCCTTATGATCCTACGTTTTTGAACACGTCGCTCCTCCCCAGGGTTCAACCCATAGATAAGGTGTGTTATCTATGGGGCCATGACGCTGGATCTGTACCGGGGGTCGCCCCTCGACCGGGCGAAGGGGTGGGGTGACCTGTTGCCCGAGGAGAGGAGGCGCCGGGCGGTCGAGGCGGCGAGAGACCGAGACGGGGAGGCGCTGTGGGGTCTGACCGAGGCGTACCTCACCCTGCGTGGGGCGAGCGGGACGGCGACGAGTCCGAGAACGCTGAAGGCCTACCGCTGGGCGGTTGAGCGGTTCCTAACCTACAGCGGGGAGCAGGCGGTGAACCTGCTGCGGATGACGACGAGCGACGGGGTCCGGTTCATTCGGACCGTCGAGGCGGCGGGGCTGAGTCCCGCGAGCACCCGGGTGCAGCTCGCGGGGGTGCGGCTGTTCTACAAGGCCCTGCGCTGGGCGGAGGCGACGCAGACCGCCCCCTTCTCCGACGTGCGGCCGGTGCGGGACAGGACGGCGCCGTGGGACAAGCGGTCCCCCTACAGCGACGCGGAGGTGCGGGCGCTGCTGGAGGCGGCCGACCCCCGAATGCGGGCCCTGCTGCTGCTGTGTGCCCACGGGGGGCTGCGGATCAGCGAAGCCCTGGCTCTAGAGTGGGCGGACGTGAATCTCGCCGCCCGCGAGCTGGTGGTGCGCTCGGGCAAGGGGGGGAAGCGGCGCAAGGTCGTGTTCGGGGAGAGCCTCCGGGCAGCCCTGGCCTCCTTGCCTCATGGGGAAGCCGTGATCGGGGGAAGCTACCCGGCGGCGGTGGAGCGGCTCCAGTGGCTGTGCAGTCGTGCGGGCGTCCCCTGCCGGGGGCACCACGCCCTGCGGCACTATGCTGGGACGCGGCTGATGCGGGAGGGCGCAGCCCTCGATGACGTGGCCCGGCACCTGGGCCACTCCGCGCTGGAGACGGCCCGCATCTACGCGAAGTGGAGCAATGAGGGGTTGAGGCAGCGACTCGTGGATGACCACAGTGATGGCTTGAAGAAAAGGCTGATGGGCCAGGAATGAAGAAAGTATGTGCTAGACGAACCCTGTAGCTCTCATCATCCCAAAGTTTTAAGCCTACGCTTGTCTGTGGTCAACCACTAGTGGATAACCACAGACATAGCTAGGCCTAATTTTGGGACGGATATTGGCGGCTTAATTTCACTCGTGCCTTGTCTGTATTGAATTGCCAGCTCACCTTAACTGACCGAGCATTTCGATCCGCTTCCCAGGCTTTGACTTCATTGTTGAGTTCCTCAAAGGTTGCCAACCGTCGTCTCAAGCACTGTCGCTCCAAAACTGACCATTCCATTTCCGCCATGTTCAACCAGGAAGCGTGCTTCGGCGTGTAGACCCATTCAAACCGCCTCTTCAAGGCGTTTGCTTCGTCGGGCGGGAGGTGCTGGTACAACGAGGACGGCGTGTGCGTGGACAGTTGGTCCAGCACCAGGCGAATTGTCTTCGCCTCGGGGTAGCGCAAGTGGAGAGCCTGCATTTGTGCCACGAACTCCTCGCTGCTGCGACGTTCGGTCACGGTGACTGTCCGCTGCCCGGTCAAGGGTTCAAAAGCAATGAAGAGATTGGCCGTTCCACAACGCCTGTACTCGTAGTCCACCCGTGCCGGGTGTCCCGGCACGGGTGGAAGCGGTTCAGTGATGTGCGCCAACAATTGATAGGACTTCTCGTCGAAGCAGACCACGGGGTACAGTGGATCATACGGCTCAGCGTACGTGTCCAGCACCTCTTCCATGCGCCAGACGAAATCAGCGCCGACTTTGGCGATGCACCAACTCTGGACTTGCCAGGGCTTCAAGTCGTTTTTTTCAGTGTTCGCCGGATCGTCTCATCACTGATGCTTTCCACTACGCCCAGCGTCACCAAACGATCTGCAAGGAGTTGCATGGTCCACTTGGCTTGCCCATCTGGACCTCCTGAACAGGCTTCTGCAATCAGGATTGCTGTCTCCTTAGGACCCAGTTTTGACGGCGGTTTCGGACGAGCCTTCTCGTACAAGGCGGCTTGCAGCCCACCTTGGGTGTATTTCTTCCGAATGCTGGCGACCGTCAAATGACTGATGTCCAGCCGCTCGGCCACGTCATCATCCTTCAACTGTTGGTCAGCCAGAAGCAAGAGACGTGCGCGGGTCATGACCCGCGCACTGATCACGCCCTTTCGCGTCATGTCGGTAAGTTGACGACGCTCCTCATCGCTGAGCGTCACGACAAACTGCTTCCGCCGTCCCATACCCTCATCTTAGACCTTCTCTTGTCCGTGGTCGACCACTAGTGGGTCAATTGGCACAGGTGTAGGTTTTCACTGAAGGACCTGAAGGGTGTAGGCACCAGAACCGGCCAAAGGATGACGTCTGGCACGAGCCCGCTGACGGCGGGCTTGTCGTTTTCCACCCCAGACGAAAGGCGTTGGGGCGCGATTCCATCCCCGTGCGCTGGCCTCCAACCACTCGATCACCTGCTGAGCACTGTTCGGACAGTGGCCTGCCAGTGCGCGACGAACCAGAATGCGCTGGATCGACTCGGCCATGTTCAGCCAACTGCCTGCCACCGGGGTAGAGAGCGGCATGATCCCCTGCCGCATCAACCAGCACACCAGTTCCGGGGTCTTGTGTCCGGTGAGGTTATCCAACACCAACAGCAGGCGGAGGGGCGGCAGGTGTTCCAGCAGCGTGAACCTCACGCTCAGCCCTGCCTGCCAGCGTTCCCAGACGGAACGGTTGTGAGCCGGTGGCAACACCGTTGCCACCGGCAGTTGCTCCAGAACTTCGGTCAGGGTCTGCTGCATCCAGGGATGCAGCACGGCGTTCGTGCAACACGTGACCCCTCGAACGCGCACTTGACCGCTGGACGGGTGAAAGAGGGTCAGCAGCTTGGCCGTCCCGCCCCGAACATACTCATGGGGCAGTCGGGTGGGCTCCCCTTGGGGTTGCCAACTCGTCCCGGGGTGGGGAATAGCCTGGTAGGGTCCGGCTTCATCTTCCACCCAGACCGCCAGTCCCTCACGTTCGGCTTCGAGATACGCCCGCTCAATCAGCTTTTTTTTGCCTCGGCATCGGGGTCCGTGACCACCACAACGCCCATCTTCCGTTGCCGCTTGGCCGTGCCCGTCTCATACCAGGTGCGGTCCCGCTGCCAGGTTAGCCCCGCCTCGTGTAGGACGTTCAGGATGGTGTAGGTACTCAGGTGCTCGAAACCAGGTTCACGGCGCAGCACGCGTTGCAGGGTAGCGAGGGACCAGGTGGCCGTGCCGTCCTGTTCTCGATCCGGTTTCCGGCGTGCGGTTTCCAGAATGCGCCTCCGCTGAGCGGAACCGTAAAGCACCGGGGGACGACCACCTGGACGGGTGTCCAGTGCTTTGAGGCCATGCTGATTGAAGCGCGCGACCAAATGCGCCACCCCCTCACCTGATGTCCGCCCCGCCCCACGTGCCGCCTGGGTGTAGGGCAAGCCTGCGGCCACCCCCAGCAGCGTCTTGGCACGGCTGACGACCGCCGCTGCGGTGTGGTGTGACCGGCTGAGCCGTGCCAACACGGCGCGCTCTTCATCCGTCAGGGCACGCAGCGGGTTCTTCTGGCGGCGAGGCATCTTCAAAGTCTACACCTGTGCCAACTGACCCACTAGGCGAAAGGCGGCCCGCAGGCCGCCCTTGATTTCTCTAAGTTAGCGCCGAATGCACACGAAGTCAGGATTATGCGCCGGGCATCAACGCTTGGGCGATCTGCCCCAGGTGGAGGTCGAAGGTCAGGAAGCGCAGCCCCTGGGACAACCGGACTTCCAGCGCCGCCGCGAGGTGCAGGGCGTCCATCGCCCGCAGCCCCACGTGGGCCCCCAGGAGGTCACCGGCCAGGCGCAGCAGGGCCGGGGTCACATCCACCACGTTGGTCGTCTCCCAGTCCGCCTCAAAGGCTTCCTTGGCGCTCACGTACTCCTCTTCGGTCAGGCGCCCCTGGTGGTGATACCGGGCCAGGACGCCCCGCACCTCGGCATAGGCGATGTTGCAGGCGGCCACCTGGCCGGTCTCCTCGACCAGGGCTTCCACCTCCTCCCGGCCCGACTCATCGAGGTACAGCTTGGCGAAGGCGCTGGAATCAGGATAGGTGACCGTCAACGCGATTCCCGGCCCCGGTCCTGCGCGATGACCTCCTCGGCACTGGGGCCGGGCCGGGGCACCACCGGCCGCCCGTGGCGCCGTAAGGTCTTGAGGTTCGAGGCGTCGAAGGTGGGCCGGTTCGGGTCCAGCCGCAGGGCGGCGAGCGAGGCCGGGCTCGGGGCAGGCGCGGGCGGCGCCGCTTCCTCCAGCATGTCGGTGATGCTGACCGGCTCCCCGGTCAGGCGGCCCAGCGCCTCGCCCACGGTGGAGAGGTCGATGCGCTGGGCGGGCTTGCGGGCCAGGGTGTAGATGGTGTTGGCCGAGACCCGCCCTTCCATGGCCTGTGCCAGGCGGTAGGCCGTGAGCCCGTGGCGTTGCAGGTAGCCGCCGAGGTTGAGCCGCAGTCGTATACTCACAACTTATCATACTAAGGGGAGTAGGAGGAGCGGTCAGGGCGGGCCGTGCTTGGTTTAAGACTTCAACAAAGACGACCTCCCATGGAGGAGGTCGCTTAACTTCTTCCACAAAGCTGGGATACCTTGAAGGCACTGGGCACCGACCTTCCCCTCGACCGCGAGGAACGGCGCAGGAGCCACGAGAAGGCCCGCCGCGAGGCCGACCCGACCTCTTTCCCCTCACGAGTTCCCGCAGGGGGTCAGGGAGGCGTACAGCGCCTCGACGCGGGTGGTCGTGTGCCCAGTCCGCGAGGTGCAGGAGCCGAAGCCCGAACCGGCGCCGCACGTGCCCGATCTCGACGAGCTGCTGGACCTAGCCGCCCTGCGCCCGAAGCGTGGACGGGGGGCCAGGACCGAGGGGGCCGGGCGGCTGGCCCGGTTGCTCGACCAGATCGCCCGTTACGTCCTGAAGGCCCGGGGCTACCGGCTCACGCCCAGCCAGATCGTCTTCCACCTGAGCCAGGAACTGCTTGCCAAGGCCCTCACAGTGGACGGAACTCGAACTCGTGCCTCAGTGTCAGCGCTGCGATCTCCTCGGCCCTGGGCGGGGTCAGGTGGGTCATGGTCAGCACCAACAGCGCGCAGAGCATCTTGGCCGTCCCCTTGCTGTAGAGGCCGAGCCGCTTGAGATACGCGTCTGTGATGTTCTTGCGCTTGTGCTCCGGCGTCACCAGGTCGCGCGGACTGTGCTCCTCGATGATGGCTCGGCCGTGCGCGTGCAGGGTCGCGCAGGTCAGGTCCTTGGCGAGCCGCTTCCTGAGTTCGCGCGCGATGGTGCGGTTGTACGCGAACACCCCGATCCGGCTCGGCCTGGGCAGCACGTCGGTCAGCGCCTCGAGCAGCGTCGACTTGCCCGAGCCCGCCGTCGACTCCACGATCAGGTTATCCCCGGTGTTCACCACCGCGTCCACCACCGCGAGCTGTTCCCGTGTGAAGCGCGTCAGGGCCCTCGCCACCCGCGCCCAGGCCTGGGCCGTGAGCTGCCCCAGCAGCGCCCAGGGGTGCTCCCCGGTCCACTTCCCGCCGGTGTGTTCCCGCTCCGTCTCGACCATGCCCGCCTCCAGCCCGCGCCATGAGGGGGGCGGTCCCGCAGGGGTCGGCCCCGGCGCGGGTGACGGTCAGGCCTGCAGCGCGGGGCGTCTCGAGCGCAGTTCCCCTCGCATCCGGTCGAGCAGCGAGGGGAGCCGACCGAGCCTCTCCTCTCCGAAGAGGCCGAGCAGCACCTCCCCGCTCGCGATCGTCCACATCAGGGAGAGAGCGTCCATCTCCCGCACCTCGCCCGAGAGCAGCTGCGTCTCCGCCGCCCGCAGTCCAGGGGGCGACGCCTCGCCCAGGGGCAGGTCGGGGTCGAAGTGGTCGGGGTCCTGCCGCAACCGGATGGCCTCCTGTAACCGGAGCAGTCGGACGAGCCAGAGCTGGTCACGCGGAACAGGTTCCTGGGCCCCGGTTCGGGGCCGATCGTTTGGTGTCACCTTCATGGCCGCCCCCACCCCCACGCCTGCCGGGGGGGTGACGCCGTCCGCCCCAGTCCCCAAAAAAAACTATGACGGCAAAGGGGGCTTGAGGAGGCGGGCTTCCAGGGCAGCAAGGTACTGGTCAGGAGAACGGCGGAAGCGGAGTTGCTGTCGTCGTGCCTCATGTCGGGCTTCCAGCCCAGCCCGGAGATGACGCCAGGCCGTGAGGCAGCGAGGCCGGAGATCAGGTCCGACGGGCGGTTGGAGTCGGGTGCCGAAGGCCGCGACCAGACGAACTTGCCCACGGATCACGGTGCTGGGCGAGGCCACCTTGCGTCCGGCGATACGCCGCTCGTGGTACCGAGCGGCGCCGAAGAACTGCTCCAGATCGTTGTTGGTGCGTGGCAGGCCAGGCAGGCTGTAGGTGTGGAACAGGTGCGAACGATAGCTGGCAGTCACCTTCAGAAAGTGCCGCAGGGCGTCGTGAAGCGAACCGTTCCGGTTCGCTTCACGTTCGATCCGCTGCAAGACGGTCTCGAAGCGCCCCTCCACCTGCTGGGCCGTGCCCTCCTCCGCGTTCTGAAGTACCTGAGCTGCTTGGGACACCAGGCGGTAGGCCCGGTCGATTTCCGGCCACCCCGCATCGCTGCGCTCCAAAGCCCGCTGGAGATGAACGTGCAGCCGTCGCAGCTCGGGGTCTACGGGTTCTTGCGCCCCTTTTTCGCCGTGATCACACGCGCCAAGGACCCCTCGACTTCCTGGATGCGGCGTCGGAGTTTGAGGCCGCTCGCCGCCAGCGGCGGGCGGCCATCATCGGTCAAGGCACCCCGAACCGCCAGGCAATAGTCCAGCAGCACCCGGGCGGGCAAGTCCGTGCGGACCTCCAAACTGCGTTCCAGCTTGCGAACGCCCCGCAATGACGGTGGCGGTTTCAACATGACCAGAAGGGGCGGAACAGATTTGACCACTTCGAGGTAGCAGCCCCCTCCGGCCTACGATTCGCGGTGAATCGGAGGTCAGGATGCTCGGAGGCGCCCAGGTGCGACGAATCATCGAACTCAAGGCCACAGGACAGACCATCAGCGGCATCGCCCGCACCCTCGACCTCAGCCGCAACACCGTCAAGAAGTACCTGCGAGCCCCGGGCCTCCCACAGCCCAAACCCCGTCCCAAACGGGGAAGCAAGCTCGACCCCTATGTCCCCTACCTGAAGGAGCGCATCGGGCAGGGCGTCCTGAGTGCGGTCGTCCTCTTCCGCGAGGTGCAAGTCCAGGGCTACACCGGGCAGTACACGGTGGTCAAGGACTTTATCCGCCCATTTCGGCGGACACCCGTGTCCGCCACCCGGGTGACGCCCCGCTTTGAGACCGCGCCTGCGGTGCAGGCGCAGGTGGACTTCGGGCGCTACAGCTACCTGAACCTCGAAGGGCAGACCCGTTCCATCTGGGCCTTCGTGATGGTGCTGGGCTGGTCTCGGGCGCTGTACGTGGAGTTCATCCGCAAGGCCGATACCGCCAGCTTCATCCGCTGCCATCTCAACGCGTTCGCCTATTTCGGCGGACTGACCCAGACCATCCTGTACGACAACACCAAACAGGTGGTCCTCGAACGCGATCAGAACGGCGAGCCCGTCTGGAATTCGCAGTTTCTGGACTTCTCCTTGCGGTTGGGCTTCTCGATTCGGCTGTGCCGCCCCTACCGGCCCCGTACCAAGGGAAAGGTGGAGAGTGGGGTCGGGTACGTCGAGAAGAACTTCTGGCTGGGGGCACGGTTCGTGGACGATGCCGATCTCAACCGTCAAGCCAGGCACTGGCTTGACCATGTGGCGAACGTCCGCACTCACGGCACCACCCGCGAGAAGCCCGTGGAACGGCTCGCCCTGGAACGCCCGACACTGACCCCACTCCCTTCACTGGAATCTTTGTCGGTGTTTGTGCGGGAGGTGCGCAAGGTGGCCTGGGACGGGTTCGTGTCGTACGGCGGCAACTTCTACGGCGTCCCGTGGCGCTACGCCGGGCAGACGGTCGAGGTGCAGGCTGACCACCTGGAGGTACAGCTCTTCAGCGGGGGGATGCGCATCGCGGTGCATCCCCGGTCGGCGCAACGGGGAGCGCGCTTCCTGGCGGAAGCGCAGTACGACGGGCTGCCCACACCCGGAGACGACTCCCGGCGCCGCCGGGCCTTGCTGGCAACCCAGACCGAGGGCCTGCCCGAGATGCGGGTCGAGCAACGCCCGCTGGCCGAGTACGAGGCGTTGGTCGCCGTTGGGGAGACGGCGACCCTGGAAGAGGTGCTGGCGACCGTGTTCCGGGATGGTGAGGCATGATCGCCACCCTGCGGTGCCGGGATGACCTGCTGGCCCTGGGCTTGCCGCATGCGGCAAGCTTGCTGGAGAGCCGTCTGGACGCGGCGGCCAAAAAGGAGCTGCCGTACGCGGACTTTCTGGCCGACCTGTTGCGGATCGAGGTCACGGCCCGGGACGAGGAAGGCCGTGCCAGGCGGTTGAAGCAGGCCCGTTTGCCCTTTATGCGGTCCCTGGAGCAGTTCGACTTCGCCTTCCAGCCGAGTGTCGACAAGCGCCTGGTCAAGGAGCTGAGCACGCTGTCGTTCGCCGCGGACGGGCAGAACGTCATCCTGCTGGGCCCGCCCGGCGTCGGGAAGACGCACTTGGCGGTGGGGTTGGGCCTGGCCGCCATCACCCACGGGGAGACGGTGCTGTTCGTGCGGGCCGGGCAGCTCATGGAGGACCTGCGCAAAGCGCAGGCCCTGAATCGACTGGAACACCGCCTGCGGTACTACGCCAAGCCAAAGCTGCTGGTGATCGACGAGTTCGGGGTCTGGCCGTATGACCGTTTAGCCGCCAACGCCCTGTTCGGGTTGGTCGCCGCGCGGTACGAGCGGGGCAGCGTGATTCTGACGGCGAACAAGGGGTTCGCCGACTGGGGTGAGGTACTGGGGGACCCGGTGGTGGCAAGCGCCATTCTGGACCGCCTGTTGCACCACAGCCATGTGCTGAACATCAAGGGCGAGTCGTATCGCCTGCGGGAGAAGAAAAAGTCCGGGCTGTTCCCCAGCGCGCTGCTGGGGAACAGCGAGGCGAGTCAGGAGGTGCAGCGGCCGTAAACGTCAGGGGGGTGGTCACACCCATTCCGCCGAAACTGCTCACGACGAACCCGACATTGACAGCAACTCCCGTTTCAGTTGCACCTTGGCGTGTCGGTCAGCTTCGAAGACCGGACGGGCCGCCTCACGTAGATAGTGAAACTGGCAAAGTTGGTGCGGGACGCCAGGGAGCACCTGAGCGATGGTATGGCGAATGGCGTGTTGACCATCGCTGATCACACCAATGATCGGGAGGCCCTCCCCGAGGGCCTCCTTCACTTCCTGAATCAGCGGCGTCAGTTCCGCTTCACCGCCCCCCAGCAGGGCACGTGCCAGCAAGACTTCCCCCGACAGCACATCCCGCAGCACCCATAACACTTCATGGCCCACGTCGGGCTGGAGACCATCCAGAGCGAGGATGACTTGCCCCTGGGCACGCAGCTTCTCCCGTAGTCGGGTGGCGTCGGTCAGGCGCAGCGCCAGCAGTTCTTCGTACCGATGCAGCAGATGGGTGACGTTCCGCTCGCTGACCTCCACCTCGCGGTCCAACAGGACCGCGTGAATCTCCGGCACCGAACGATGCTCGCTGTACCGCAGCGCCCCGATCAACGCCAGAACGTCCAGCCCGTATTCGGAACGGGGTAACGCCAGGGCCCCTTCGGCTTCGGGCCGAAGGGGCTGTCGGTACCTCGCACACTCTGACATTGCCCCCATTTTGAGGTCCAGCGCTGACACCCCAGGTAGAACAGGGGGAGCGTATGGGGAAAGAACGACACAGTGAAGAGAAGGTCCTCGAAGTTCTCGGACGGGTCGAAAACGGCGAGACCATCGCAGCGGTCAGCCGCTCAACCGGGATCAGCCGCAAGACCATCCAGTATTGGAGGGCCACCTACAGCCAGCAGCCCAAAACTGACGACGCCAAGCGGCTCAAACAGCTTGAGGATGAAAACGCCCGGTTGAAGAAGTTGGTCGCTGACCTGGCCCTCGACAACGCGATGCTGAAGGATGTCGTGGGAAAGAAGTGGTAGCGCCCGCGCAGCGCCGTGAGGCGGTGCGCTACCTCCAAGCTCATCACGGCGTCAGTGAACGTCGAGCCTGTCGTGTGCTCGGCCTGAGTCGCTCGTCGCATCGCTATAAGGTCCGCAAAAACGATCAACAGCTGGGGGAAAAGCTCCAGAAACTCGCCCAGGAGCGACCTCGGTTCGGGTACCGGCGGCTGGAGGTGCTGTTGCGCCGGGAGGGCAAGGTGGTCAATCACAAGCGGGTGTATCGCGTCTACAAGGCGCTCGACCTGACCGTCAGGAAAAAGACCCGGAGAAAGCGGGTGGTGCAGCGCCGCACGCCGTTGACGGTGCCCTCAGCGGCCAACGAACGTTGGAGTACCGACTTTGTCAGTGATCAGCTCGCCAGCGGGCAGCGGTTCCGCGTTTTGAACGTCGTGGATGACTTCACCCGGGAATGCGTGGTGTGTTTCGCCGACACCTCGATCACGGGCGACACCGTCGCCCGTCTGTTGGGGGAAGCTGTAAGAGAACGGGGGAAGCCGAAGGTGTTGATCAGCGACAATGGCCCGGAGTTCACCAGTCGCGCCCTGGATGCCTGGGCCCACCAACAGGGGATCGAGCGACACTTCATCGACCCGGGAAAACCTGTGCAGAACGCCTATATTGAGAGTTTCAATGGGCGCTTCCGAGACGAGTGCCTCGACCAGCACTGGTTTGTGAATCTGCCGCAGGCCCGGTTGGTCTTGAGCGTGTGGCGCCGGGACTACAACGGAGTCCGGCCGCACAGCTCGCTGGACAACCTGGCGCCGCAGGAATTTGCCCGCCGTTCGGCGGGCTGAGGTAGGCTGCCGTGAGGGGTCCAGTCTGGACCACAAAATGGGGCAGGCTCAACTCCGGATGACGGCACTGCCGAATTTTGAGGATGTACTGCACCGCCCCATGAAGCGTCATCAGGCGTCGGCTGTTGTGGTACGCCAGTGTCGTGGACTGCCCACAGGTCGGACAGGTCTCCGTTTCACACCGCAGGACTTCGGTTCGTGGGGCAGGCTCACGGGCATCTCGACGCGCCAACCGGCACCTCCGCCTCCCCAGCTTACCCTCTCAAGCCCCCTTTGCCGTCGTAGAAAAAAAGAGACCCCTTCGGGGGTCTCTGGTGAGCAGGGGGTTACGCGCGGGCGGCGGGCACCGAGATGGGTTCGATGCGGGTGGCCTCGAGCTTGATCGTGTTGCGGGGTTGACCCTCGGTGGTCTTCCACGCGTCGTTGTAGAGGAACCCCTGGGCGAAGACCGGACTCCCCTTGCGCAAGCCCAGCCTCCGGACGCGTTCGGCCAGGTCCCGCCACCCCACCACCCGGAGGGTGTGCAGCCGCTCCTGCCGCTCCCCCTGGCGGTCCCGGAAGTTCTCGTTCAGGGCGAGGGCGAGTTCCACGACCTGCCCTCCCTGCCGGAACACCGGGTCCGCGAGCAGGTTGCCCCCCATCACCGCCTCGTTCATCCCGCCTTTCAGCCGCACCCCGCCCCGGGTGTCGCGCACGAACTCGAGCCCGGTCCAGCCCAGCACCTCGGTGTGCAGACCCTTGACCTTCAGGCAGGACTTCTGCTCCCCCCCCTGCTCCCAGCGTTCCTGCACGATCATCCCCTCGATCACGACCGGTGTCCCGGCCTCCAGGCGGGGGGCGAGCAGGTCGACCTGAGGACCCGCCATCGTGAAGGGCAGATAGATCGGCGCGACCGACCCGTTCGCGCGGGTCACCTCGACCTCGACCGTCGCCTCGAGGACCGAGAGTCCCGAGGGCGTCACGCGGGTCTGGGGAGCACGCACCAGGGCGGCGGTGAGGTCGGCTCGGTTGAACTGGTTCATGGTCTCTCCCGGAAGGTGTGTTGGCGGCCGGGGGTTCGGCGTGTGCCGGGCCGCGTCCTTCCCGCCCGCCTCCCGCCCCGTCAGGGGTGAGTGTTCAGGCCCTCGATCAGTCCGTCGTACTCACGCAGCACTGTCCGGCAACGCTCGAGGAATTCCTGGAGGTTCCTCGCCGCCTCGCGGGTGGCTTCCGAGACCTGACCCCGCACCCGGTCCATCCGCTCGAGGAGCCGGAGGTCGGCGCGCATCAGTCGGGCGGTGAGGGCGAGGTCGTGGGTGAGCTGGTGACGGCGCGTGCGGGCGAGGTCGGCAGCCTGGGTCATGGTGGCCCGTTCCCCGCCCGGGGGTGACGCGCTTCCCCAACAACAAAGGAGACCCGCGCGGGTCTCCTTCACGCCTCCCGGAGGGTCTCGTCGGCCTCCTCGCCCAGACCTCGCTCACGGCCTGAGTCTGAGCCCGACCTCCTGCGCGATCACGCCCACCTGCACCGGGTTGAGTCCGGTGCGCCGGCAGACCTCCTGCACCCGTTCGCCCCGCTCGAGGAGATGAATCGCGTGCACCGTCTGTTGCCTAGTCGTCATGCCCACCCTCACCCCCGCTCGCCGGGGGTGACCCGGTCCTGCCCCGAAGGACACCGGGACTCCCGGATTCGCTCTCCATCCGACCCTCCCTCGCAACGGCGAAAGCGGGGGCCTGCGAGAGTGGATATGGGGGGCAAAGAAGACGCTGGGACGGGCACGCGGAGGCAGGGCAGATGCCTCTTCCTAGAGGGATTAACGTCTAGGGCTCTGTTTTTAGTCTGTCGGGGCGTAAATCAGCCCTCCCCCGGGGCTGTCTTTAGCCTGTCGGGGGGTGAGGTGCTGATGCTTCGCCTCAGGCACTTCCGTGTCTTTAGCGTGTCGGGGATCTGTCCTGGGTGGTCAGTCTCGAAGAGAGCAGGGGGTTGGGGTGGCTGGCGTGAACTTACTGGGTCATCAAGTGCTCGTCTTCGGAGCGACTTCATGTTACTAGAGAGCGAGCCTGGAGAGGGTGATCCACGCTACGTCTTGACTCACTGGATCACCGGTAAAGAGGACGAAGTTCGGGGGTCTTTGTTGCACTACTTCCACCACTCCGCCCAGAGCACCGGACGGGCCAGAGACGCCTTGATCTTCTGCTCGAGGGTCGCGCGGCGGCGTTCCCCGGCGACGCCCCAGACCACCTCCTTGAAGTCGCGGTCGCTGAACGCTTCCAGCTTCTGCTGCACGGTGGACAGGGTGTAGGAGCCGTTGTCGTACTCGACGGCGACCGGACCGTAGGGACTGTCGTAGACCGCGTCGGGTTCGTTGAAAGGGAGTCTGCCGCGTTTGTCAACCTGCCAGTGGCGGCCCGGCGGGACCCCGAGTTGCTGTCGGAGTTCGGCGGTTCCGGCGAGGTGGGCCAGCTCGTAACTCTCCATCCCGGCGAGCTTCTGGGAGGCCGTGTAGAACCGCGTTTTGACCTCCAGGCCGTATCGTGCGTGGATCGGCCTGACCAGGACCTCGCGGTAGCGGGTCCCGGCCAGATCGTGTTCGTCCGGACCGTAGTGCCGGGTGAGCTGTCCGGTACTGATCACGCCGTCGTGAGAGAGGGCTTCGAGGGCCCGTTCACGTCGTTCTGTGCGCGTCATCTGGAGGATCTCCAACGACAGGTCCGGTATCAGGTGACTGCGCTTCGACTGCGCCTTCTCGGCCATGTACGGAGTGATCCTCGGACCGGTGTCGAGCGGCTTGTCGGCGCTCTCCGGACGGGGGCGGGCGGTCCTCACGACGCTGGTCCGTGCGGTGAACTTCGGCAGCACGTGAACGACCTTGAGCATGGACCGATTCGCCTGCGCGACGCCCTGGCCGCGAGTCGGACTGGGGGTGAGGATGATCACCCAGAAGCGGTGCGTGAGGGCGAGGGATTTGAAGCGGGTGACCACGCTTTTGAGACTGTTGGCGCTGTAGCCGCCGTGGCTGAGTTGACCCCCCACCAGGGCGATTCCGTGTTCGGTCCGCACTTCCTGCAGAAGTCCCGTCCTGTCGTACTGCCGGAGGCCCCGTCCGAGGTTCGGATTCTGGATGAGGTCCCACCCCAGCTGGGCGAGGCTGAGGCGCAGGTAGGCCCAGTCGAGTTGCCGGTTCAGACTCCTCGCTCCCTCCGAGGTTTCGAACGCCGCGCGGCGGCCCTTGACCCCGAGCAGTGTCATGGGACCCATCAGAGTATCCACCTCTACCAGGAGGCCCTCTCGCAGGAATTCCCGGCGGCGTGAGAGGAGGCCTTCGGCCTCCTCGGGTGTCCAGGCTCCATAGTGCACGTACAGGTCGTGGAGGGCCTGTTTCTCCTCGTCGGTCAGGGTGATGGGGGCATGCTTGTTCACTGCGCTTTGACGGCCTTGCTTGCGGTCTTGTCGGTGGTCTTGCCCGCAGTTTTGTCGGCGTTCTTGTTTGTGGTCTTGTCGGTGATTTTGCGGTTGAGGTGCCTGTGGTGGATGCGGGCGAGGCGGGGGATGTCCTCCTCGCTCTGGAGGAGGGAGTCGAACGAGGTGATGGGCTTGCCGGTGACACCCATCCTGTCGTACCGCGACTCCCGGCGCTGTTCCTGGAGCCAGTTCTTCGCGTTCTGGTCCAGACACACGGCGAGTTCGTTCAGGGTGCGGGTGTAGCGCCTTCCCGAGGGGTAGAGATAGCTGATCTCGAAGGCCGGGTCGTTCACTGGGATCGCCTTGATGGTGCCCTTGCGGATGGCGTTCGGTAGCTCCTTGATGGCCCGGGCACGTTCCGCCTCGGGGACGCTCTGCAGCCACGTGCTGAGGCGGATCAGTTCCAGCTTCGTAGACTTGCCCCGGGCTTCCCCGGGTGCGCTCTGGACAGGCGTGGGTGCGGGGGTGTGAGGCTGATCCGGGATGTTCTGGGTGTCGTTCATGGTGTTCTCCCACACCCAGCATGTGCCGCCCGAGGGTTTTGGGACCAGTCCCGCAGGCCGACAGCCACTCGGCCCGCTGGCTCCCTTCAGGAAGAAATGGATGTCCGCCCGACGGCGGAGGTTGGCACGGGGATTGACGAACCTGCCTGAGCCTTCCTTGCCGCAGCGCTTCCGGGTGCCCTGGGAAGGCCGAGAGCAGAGACAGGTCAGCCGATTCCTGTCTTGACAACTGACAGGGTGGCGCTCTTGGTGACGCAATTGGCTCCCCCCATAGAACCTGACGGATCGCGGCGGGTGACCTGGACCCTGGGAGGGTCGAGTGCTGTCGTGCGGCGATGGCCGGCGGCGAGACTGATCTCCGAGGAGAGGCCGTCACGGATGTGCCAGGGATGGCCGGGCCGAATGACGCTTCTCGCTCTTGAGCACCTGCCCATCGCTTCTCGGTATGTTCTCGCTGACGGGTTGGCGGGTCATTTTCGAACTTTGAAGGGACGCCCCGGGTGTGGTAGGAGCCGGCCTCTTCGACCGGACGTTTGACCCCACAACTGACCGTCACTCAGGTTGCCCTGGCCTCCTCACTCGTCGGGTCCTGTGGTGATGGTTCGGCCAGGTGTCTGAGGATCACTCAGGAGAGGCTTTGTGGGTCATAGAGACCAGCCGGAATCATCTGCGGGGACGCTGGGGCCGTCGCAAGGAGCTACTGCTCGGGGACGGGTTCGCGTCCGGTCGACTGCTCCTCTGGTGTGCCTCTGGTCCGGCGGCTGACCCCGGGATCGCGCGTCCCGCCTCGCGGCGATTTTCGCGGCCAGCCTGACCGGGCAGTGCCGATCCCGGAGAGCTGCGACAGTTCGCAAGCTCTGCCGGTCGCGAGGGTGTGCGGCGGTGTGCCCCCGGATGTTGCCGGGGTCCCCACCCGCAGGGTCGGGAGAGGAGTTCGCGACGCCCTGTTCCCGGCTCTCTTGGACGCTGGAGGACCACCCCGGGCTCTGCCCTTCGGTTCGGCGTCGAACGCCCTGTCGCTGGCGCGGCGCGACCGCCTGACCGGAGGCGCATGCGGCGACCGGAGCGGCGGACGTGAACGGCGAGGTAGGCGTTCTGGCCAGCCCACCGAATGGTGTCTGCACCACCTCCAGCGGTCCGGGTTCGGCCTGCTTTTGCAGAGAGCGCTCGGGTTCCTGACCGGGCACGGCACAGCTACCTCCTCGTGCCCCCCGGCCTTACTCGCCCCGGCAGAGCGGGGCTGCCGGAGGACAGCCGCTCGCAGGCGAGTTCGGTCAGGTGTCGCTCCCGGTGCGTGGGAGGAAGGTGTTGTGGGTAGGACTTCCTGCATGGTGCGGACCGTCCGTGGCTGCCGTCGACACCGGAGGCCGGGTGGGAGGTCGGAGGGTGTCCGACCCGACCCGCGGTGGCCCTTGCCCGTCCTGCGGACTGCCGGGACGGCGGCCCTGACTCTAGTCCACGCCAGACTCTCCGGGCGGCGCAGCAAATCGTTGCGTCCCCGTCAGGTTCTGACAGCTCCTCGTCCGCGACGTGTGGCTCATGGGAAGCGCACCGATGACCGGTTGGGGCAGGCGGTGCTGCTCTGCTCCACGGGCGCTCCTGTGGCGCACCCTGCGCCGTCTGGGTGAGGCGCGGTTGGTGGAGGGCGAAGTGGTGGCGGCCGGAGTCGGTGACGTGGTGCCGGAGGTGCTGAACCACCATCGAACCGGTTGACTTGTTGACCACCGGCGAGAGCCGTCGTCTCGGCCTGCTCCCCTCGGTTCGCTCCCCGTCTTCATGCTCCCTGTTCGGTGCGGCGTGGCTCGGCCTGGGAGCGCCCTGCCGGGACGGACTCGAGCACTCCGGAAGCTGGAGGTCCCTGGAGGTCCGGCCTGATTGCGGGGGCCACTGGCAAGGGCTGTGGCCTGCACGTGAGGTCAGGTGCGGTCCGTGGCAACGGCGGTACCCGGCCCCCGCCGGGGGGAACGGTGACAGGATTCCGGTGGCGTCGGGCGAACGGGGCCTGGGTTGTTCGGGCGACCAGGAGCCAGTCGCCGACCATCACGCCCTCCTGCATGGGACCGTCGGGGAGGTTGCGTACCACCGTGCCGACGTCCTCATAGACCCTGGACAGGTCCTGGGGGTGAACCGCGATCACGGTGACCCTAGGGGTGTCGGTGCGCTCGACCCTGCTGTCTCTCGCGCCCAACAGCCCGTCGCCCCACCCCGGCCTCCGGGCTCGCCACCTCCCGGAGGTTCGACTGAAGAGCTCGAGCTTTAGCCCTGTGGAGCGGCACCGGCCCGTCCGAGCCGCAGGGTCCTCTCTGGAAGAGAGACGGTCACCCTCGACAGCACAAAGCGGTCGGCAGTCTCGTGGGCGTCGATCTCGAGATCGCTGATGAAGTTGAACATCACCGTCCCGCCGCCTGGTCCGTGCTGCGTGACCGTGACCATGGCGGCCAGCAAGCGTTTCAGCGTGAAGTACACCTGCTCATCCGTCAGTTGCAGGTCGGGCACCAGGAACGAGGTCGCCGCTCGCAGCTCATCCCCCGTGCATACCACGCGTCCGCGCGGGAGAGGCGTTCGCACGTGCAAGTCGAGCAGCGCCCGCAGCACCACGGCGTCATCCCCGCAGGGCAGGATGTCCACGGACGCCACCCTGACCGTACGGGACCCGCCATCCAGCACCCTC
The DNA here is from genome assembly GCF_025997855.1 of Deinococcus aetherius. Taxonomy (NCBI): domain Bacteria; kingdom Thermotogati; phylum Deinococcota; class Deinococci; order Deinococcales; family Deinococcaceae; genus Deinococcus; species Deinococcus aetherius. The sequence goes on along the minus strand of NZ_AP026561.1, from coordinate 545,490 downwards.
TGGAACGTCCCCTCGCGGGGCGGCACACGACGTTCGGGAATCAAATCGCAAAGGACAAGTCCGCCCTCGACCGTGAGTTCGGGGGCCTCGGCCACTTCAGCATCCGATAGGTGTGTCATGGGCAGCGCTGTCCTTTCGAGTGGAAGGGAGGTGGACCCGGGCGCTCTTGTGGCGGCCTCAGGCGTCGCCGTCCCGGTCCTCACGCTCGTCCTCCACAAACTGCATGGCCACGACGTCACGCGGGTCAGGCAGGGTCAGGCGCCGAAGCCAGGATCGCTCGCGCCAGGTCCTGCGTGGAGGGGGAGGAGCGGGCTTCTCGCGCATTCCCCCCTGCTGGCGTGCGCCGATGACGATCAGGACGAGCAGCACCACGGCGACCCAGCTCATCCCCGAGCCTCCCCCGGCAAGGGGAGCCGGGCGGCCGCAGTCCTGCCCGAGCCCCAGGGCGTGAGGCCGTGGTGGATGGGGTCGGGAGACGGTGACCGGCGGTTCACCTCTATGTTTGCGGACCAGGGATGAGTAGGCCACTCGCCCGCGCCGAACGACGCGCACCCATCCTGATCCAGCCCTTTTTCTGCAGCGAGGCCGGTCACGTTACGGCCCGACCGCCGCCACCTGCCACCCCGTGTTTTTCAGGACCAGCGTGTAGGTCCGCTCGGTGCTGGGTTTGAGGTCCGGCAGACGGAAGACCTGGCGCAGTTCTGCATTCCTCGCCCATCCGAGGTACTGCTGCGTACCCGTTACGGCGACATACGCGACCCTCACCCCGTTGACCTCGGCGGGCGGCGTGAAGTCCTTGACCCGCTGCGCCTTCCAGGTCGCGATGCAACGCACACCGCTGTAGGGCGTCTGGAAATCCCGGGTCCACTTGGGAGTCAGACTGACGGCCCACGCGTCCACCTGCGCCCCGGTGAAAGGATCGGTGGCTTTGCCCCGCTTGATCTCGACGTAGCCATGTTTTTGCAGAACCTTGAATCTCTGGAAATACGACTCCTTTTCCGCAGAGAGCTGGAACTTGGTCGGCAGGTCCTCCACGGGGCTGAAGACGGTGAGACAGATCGGCTGGATGGCGGCTTTGTCGCCCTTGACGACCCTCTCGAAGAGGGCAGCATCGGGAGTGTTCCGGGCGCCGGCGCTGCACGAGGTTAGCAGCAACAGGCAGGGCAGGAGCTGGGTGAATTTCATGCGACCTCCACGGAACAGCGCCCCGCGCGGGGAGTCCCCGCCGGAGGTTCCAAAGCGAGGCAGGCTGGGGGCAAGGCGTAGCAGGAGCCGGGCAACGGTAATTTGGGCAGGTGACGGCAACTCGCTCCCATACTGCACAATATATCAGGCCATAAGGCATGGCGTCGCATCGAAAGAGGTGTAGGAAGAGCGTGGCGAGATGCCGCCACGCAAGCGTCAGGCCCGTCCCGAACACCTCGCCTTTCAGGTCGCGTTGGGCGAACTGATCCGTGCCGGGCGCAAGCCTTCGTACAATCAGGACGACTTCGCCGACCGGGTGGGCGTGTACCGCAGCCACATGGGGCTCATCGAACAGGGCAAGCTCGACTTGCGCCTGTCTACCCTGCTCGCCGTGGCCGAGGCCCTCGATCTGCCCCTCTCCACGCTCATTGGTCAAGTCGAGGCCCGGCTGGCGGGGGATGACCCCTCCCCTACTCCTCTCCCACCAGATCGTGGGTGAAGGTCAGGGGTTCCCGGGTCTGCCGGTTGTACCCGAGGGCTCGGGCGCTGAGCACGCCCAGGTCCCACCCCACGGTCAGGAGAACGTGCTCCTCGTTGAAAAGATCGGTGTCGAGCCCTTCGTGGAGCCACTCCAGGTCCCGCTCGAGGGGGGCTAGTTGGCTGTCGGGGTACATCAGCCAGTTGCCGACCCAACTCAGCTTGCCCGGATAGGCGGCCTCCAGGGCGCCGCTCCAGCCCAGGATGAAGCGCTCGTCGAGGGCGAGGGGCTGCTGGCGGAGGCCTAGGTCGCCACAGGTGTACCCGGCCGGGGTGGCGAACTGGATGGAAAGGTCACCCTCGCTCTGAAACCCAAACAGGGCGCCCCCCCGGTAGGCCCCGGAGGCGTAGAGCCCCTCGGTGAGGAAGACCTTGGCTTGGAAGCTGAGGGTCACCTGTTCGATGGGCTGGGCCTCCGCATCGCTGCGGGGGCGGTGGGCGCCTGGGAGACCTAGGAAGCGGCTCTCGGCCCGGGAGAGGTCACGCATGGTGCCCCTCGGCAGCGCGCTCTGCGTGCTGGTCGGTGTTATCCTGCATCTGATCCTCCTCAACAGGTTTGGATTCTGAAGGGGCCGTAGTTTCCAGGCTCCTGCCCCTTCAGGTCTATGATATTATCACTACAGCTAACTATGTGTATAGGGGATAGCCTGCGGGGGCTGCGGAAGAGGCTGTTTCAGGCAGAATGGCGCTATGTCTGCCCTTCGCTGGCGCCTCGCCGACTACCTAGAGGCGCGCAACCTCACCGCGTATGCCTTGGGTAAAGCGATGGGAACCAGCTACATGAACACTGTCTACCGAATGACGAGGCGTGGACAAGAGCCTACACGCATTGATCTACCCACGTTGTTAAGTGTGCTCGACGGTCTGCGCAAGCTCACTGGCGAGGATGTCCAGCTCACAGATGTCCTCGAGTACGTGCCAGATTGAAGGGGGCAGGATTGTTGGGACGCTTCGGCCCTCGCTTTTTAAGCCTCGCCGCTGCGGACTCCTCCCCAAGCAAGGCCACCACAACACGCCTCGGTCCAGCAGGCGCCGTGGGAAGAGGCCCTGTAAAATGTCGTGCCCGATGCGGCACGGAACCTCTTTCCCATGAGTGACCAGGAACGGATCAAAGTCGGCCAGCACATCCAGGAAGTGGAAGGGCTGCGCCCGGGTGCGGTTCGCCGAACCGTCCTTCGAGGAGCCCAACTCGCCGGGCTGGATCAGTACCTTGCTCGGGCCCCATTGAAATCGGTGCGGGTGAGCGGCGAGCTCCGCGATGACGGCGGCCACTTCACCGGGGACCACATCTGCGGGACCATCCGTATCTCTGCGCGAAGGGTGCAGGGCGAGGACTACGGGATCCCCTTCAGATGGGGCGAGGTCGCCACCGTGGCGACTTCAGCGACCACCCCGGAACAGGCCATGCAGCGGACCTTTGTGCATGAGCTGGGTCACTGCCTCCTCTACCGCCTGATGGAGCAGGAGGGCCGGGAGGCGGTCAAGGCGCTGATCAAGCCGGTGTTCCGTGAAGCCGTGGACATGAGCCGAACAGTCAGTGAACGGGCCGAGGAGAACTGGCACGAGTACTTCTGTGAAACGTTCAGCGCCTCGGTCTACCACCACCGGGAACTCACGAGCCGCGACCCCGTAGGTTATAGGATGGTGCAACAGGCGCGGGCCCTGTTGGAGGTGGATCATGGCGATTCTTGAACGCAACAAGGTAGACACGCGCGCGATGCGCGAGCTGGCCGATCGCGTGGATGCCATGATCGCTGCCGGTCAGTGGGACGAAGCGGCATGGAACGCGGCGCTGGATGAGGCGACCACCTATGCGAACGGCGTGAGTGGTGCGCGGGACTGGCTGCTCTCCGAGGCTGAGCTGGAGTGGGTGGATCGGCGCATCACCACCCCCCCCTCTCCCTATGCCTGAACGGGCACTCCTCGCCCCCTCAGAACCAACCGTTCGAACTTCACCGTATCCGGCTCGAGCTTTCAGGCCCCTGTCCCCCACCTGGGGCTGGCCTGCTCCCCGAACGGGGAGTGAAGCGGACCGTTTTGAACGCTCGAACTTGGTGGGTCTAGCTCGCATGGCAGCGGGTGCCGACATCTCGCGGAAGACCATCTTTAGGTCGTAAAGTAGGCCGACTAACCCTCCCGGCACGTTCTCTACATCGTCTCGCCGACCTCCTCAAGACCTGTTGCGCAGTAGAGGTGAGGGCGGGTAAGTTCGGGGGTGTTGCGGCTGGAGAAGCTGAAGTCCCGAGCGCGTTCCTTCGAGCGGCTGGTGGGGCTGACTCCTGTAGAGTTCGATCAGCTCCTCATCGAACTGGAGCCGTTGTGGGAGCAGGCTCACCGCCGCTCCCTGCTGCGCGCCGGACGGGCAAGGCGCATCGGAGCGGGCAACACCTTCAAGCTGGACCTGAGCCAGCGGCTGCTGGTCACGCTGCTTTATCTACGCCAGTACTTCACGATGCACGTCCTGGGCATCCTGTTTGACCTGGACGCGGCGAACGTCTGCCGGAACATCCACGGCTTGCTGCCCGTCCTGGAGCAGGCGTTGCCTGCTCCCCTGCGTCCCCGGACACTTCAGGCTAAGCCGGACGAGGCCCCCGGCAAAGAGGCCAAGAAGCCGAGAAGGATACGCTCGCTCGACGAATTTTTGGAGGTGTTCCCCGAGCTGACCGACGTCGTGGTGGATGGCACCGAGCAGCCCCGAGGCCAGCCGAAGGTGAAGAAGGGGCAGAAGCTGGGCAAGCAGGCGGTGGGGCGACCCAGGGACAAGAAGCGCTTCTCCAGCGTCAAGCAGGGCACCCACACCTTGAAGACCCAGGTCACGGTGACGCCCGAGGGGCAGATTGTCCACCTCAGTGCGACCGCCAGCCGCCCTGCCCACGACATGAAAGTGCTGCGGCGTTCCCGCTTGATGACCCGGCTGCCTCGACATGTCCGCGTCTGGGGGGACCGAGGCTATACCGGGCTGGAGAAGGTCTACCCCGACTGGGAGACCATCGTGCCGACCAAGCGCCCGAAGAACGGCGAATTGAGCGAGGAGCAACGTGAACTGAACCGGCTGATCTCGAAAGTGCGCATCACGGTAGAGAACGTGATGAACCGAATCAAGAAGTTCCGCGCCTGCCAGGCGTTCTTCAGGAACCAGCCCTCACGGCATGGCGTGATCTGGGGCTGTGTCGCTGGACTCGTCAATCTCCGCTGGCAACGCCGACTCCACCTCTCCACGCTCTGAAGCCAGGGGCAGGGCAGCGGGGCGACGGTTCACGTCGCCCCGCTGCCCCTTCAGCTACTGCGCAACAAGTCTTCAGAAGCGACGGAGAAGAAGGTGCGGTCGCCCCGCTCGATGCGAGCCAGGGTCAGCGTGTCGTGCGGCCAGTTGTGCAACTCCAGCCAGGCCCCATGCTCACAGTCGGCAACTGTGACTGCACCGGGATGCAGGGTGCGTCGCGTGGCTCGAACACCGACCACGAACTCGAAGCTCAGGGCGCGCACCCGGTCGAGGAAGACAGCGGCTTCGAAGCCGCTGTCCGCCAGTACGCAGACTTGAAATCGTCGGCGAATGTCGTCGGGGACCTCCTCCAGCAGCTCCAGGGCCAGGGAGACGGGTGTGGCGGTTCCTTTTCCCCGGTAGACCCGGTAGGCAATGGGGAACTTGAACGCCCGATACTCGGCGAACAGGACGACCAGATGAATGCCGTAAACCTCGTTGTAGACCCGCACGAAGGGGAGCTGCTGCCCCATCTTCTCTAGGCTGGTCAGGTCAATGCTCAGCCGCAAGCGAGCCCGACGCTGCCGTCGGGCCGCCAGCAGGAGAGCATCCCATTGAGCCCGGTTCAGCAGCCGCCAACAGGCAGCCGTGTCCCAGTCGTACTCGTTCAGGAAGCGGCTCAGAGCACTTTTGCTGACCGTGACCGCTCGGTGGAGGGCCGTTTTGGTCGCGGTGTCGAGAAACAGGTGCAGCGCAGCTCGCAGGCTGCGCTGCTGATAAACAGTGGTGGGGATAGCTAGGAGCTGATCTGTCAGAATGCGAACGCGCTCCCCCAGAATCTGAGACTTTGACACTCCCAGATTTTCTCGGCTGGGAGCGCTTTATCGCTACTTATGCAGATGCAACTCCTAAGTGGATGATGCAAGCCTAGGGACACAGGAGGGCGGTTGGAGCTGCACCCACGATGAAACGTCACCACAGAAAAATGCGGTCCCACATTGAGTCAGGACCGCATTTTTACCTTGACTTACTGGCAGGCGACCGCAGCTCCGTCCCTGGTATTGCTGCTGCAAGTAAACGACGTGTTTAATATTTTCGTAGGTGCTGAAGTAGTAGTAAAGTTGTTGCTTATCACCTGCGTTCCTGTGCTTGTTGCACTGTCGCTGTAAATACCAATGTTAGAGTTTGTGAACGTGTTCCCCTGGAACAGAGTGTTTTTCACGCCGATTAACAAGATCGTGGTCGTCCAGTCCCCATCCTTGATAGTATTTGAGAGGAACTTATTATTTAACGAGTTGTTCTGTATAACGATGGCATACTCCTTCGAGCCGGTGAAGGAGTTGTTTTGCACAGTACTGTTAGTAGCGGCGATTCTAAGCGAAGTGTAACTGTTTCCTACCGTATTATTATCAATGGTAATATTGTCCGGCACAGCATAGCCCTGGTATCCCTCCAGCGTAATGCCATCCTCATATTTCCCAGGGGGAAGAGCGGTCGTGCTCTTGCCATAGACGCCGTAACACGTGTTTCCAACGAGACGTCCAGTTTGGACGCCAACGAACTTGAAGCAGGAGCCGGGTGGATCTGCATTAACGCCACCACTCACTGTGTTGGACTCCATAACACCGTTGCTCACAATTCCTACTGTATAGCCACGATCAATCAATGGCATAATTTTTATCCCATCAAGTCGAAAACCTTTCACCGTGTTCCTGCGGTAAGTCACGTTGTTCGTGGCCTCAGTCTTGGTCGCCGTGTTAGCGATATCACTAACATCGTTTCCCTCGAGCAGCCAGTCACTACCACCAGTGCCCATAATACCGATGCCGCGCGTATTCGCCGTGATCGAGGGGGAGAGCAGGCCCTTCACCGTGTTGTTTTTAACGGTGATAAAAGTTGAGTCCCCACCCCAAATACCGTGAGCACCCATGTGGAAGACGTTACTGTTCTGAATAGTGGTCCTGGTCGTAGATTGAAGTGAAATTCCTATTCCCGAGATATCACTTGCGGTGACCCCGTCAATCGTGACGTCCTGACCATTGTTCACGAGCAGGGCATCTTGCCAGTTGGTCGCAAGGATGTTATTTGCATGCTTGCCTACGAAGGTCAAACCGCTGATTGCGACTGTCGTTGGGGAGTTGAACACGAACAAGCCTGGAGTGTCGGGGGTAGTGGACTTAGCGACGATTTTGGCGCCTGGAGCCCCCGAAATCGTCACACCCGTGAGTGCAGTGAACGTAATTTGGTTCGAAATATCGTATTGTCCGGCGGGGAAGTAGAGACTTTTCTTGCTGTCAGCCGCCGCTTGCAGCTTCATGGTGTCGTCGATTCCGTCATCCGGCTTGACGCCAAGGGTCGTGACGTCGGTGCCGGTTGGTGTTGCGCCGGTGGGTTTAAGAACCCACCGTTGTGCGCAGGTGTTGTTGTCGTTGTAAAGCTGGAGCGGTGTACCGTTGTTGAGCAGTCCGCCCCGCAGGTCCAGCCGCATGGTCGAGGCGTGCCGGGGTGACACTTCATAGGTTCCGTTTCCTACGTCCTCGAACTTCCATTGCTGCTGGGGGGCACCTACATAGGTCCACTGCTGCACCGGACTCTGGTTGGCTGTTCCCGCATCTGCCACTTCCAGGGCCAGGCCGCTGTGCTTGGCAAGAACTTTGAAGTACCCACTGTCGGTCGCTTGCAGGGTCCACTGCTGGTTGTTCCCCGAGTTGTAATCCCACAGGGCCACGGCGCCTCCGTCAGCCAGAGAAGCGTTAGTGACGTCGAGACCTTTTTCGGCGGTCGAGCAGGTGGTGAGAATCGCGTAGGTCTGTCCACCGGTCGGCACGGCGAGTGGAGTGAGTGCCGGACGGGAGGTTGCGCTAGGTTCGGGGGTCGCAGTGTGACCACACGCAGCCAGCATGAGGGGAAGACTCAGGGCCACCACCGGACGAGGAACACCTGGGATGCGCGACATCAGTTCTCCTTGTTCAATGCTTGAGGGGAGCGAAGGGGAGGGTGGAGTGACCCTAAGCACCTGCTGAGTGGCGGTTTCGAAGTGAGGATGGATGGTTCCTCATGGACCCCGCCCGGTAAAGGGAAATAACACACGACGCGCAGCGGTCACAGCCCTTGATGCCTCACCACCAATGAACGTAAATTCACACGGTGATGGTGAAGCCCGCCTCGGTGGTGAGGACCGTGAGGTGGAGATGTGGAGACCCAGTTATGGTACATAAGCGAGGTTAGCCCAGGGATGACATCTCTCACCCTCAAGTGTGACAGATGTCATCCCTGGGCAATTCCTGAATAATGGATTAAACTTCCAAGAGCTCAGATGTCGAGCATGTGCCAAAGACCCCAATAATAGAGGGTAGCCTGGGCGCGGTTGTCGAGGCCTAGCTTCTTGAAGATGCGGCTGAGGCTGTTGCGAATGGTGCCCTCGCTCAAGGTAAGTTCCCGGGCGATGCGTCTGGTATCCCATCCCTGGGCACTGTGACGCAGCAACAGGCGTTCTATGGGGGTCAGTGGACTGTCGTGCCGGGGAGTGTGGCGGAAGGACTCGCATGCCGCGCGGCTGAGTGCGCTTGCCAGGTCCTCGATGGTGTGCCCCCCAGACAGCAGGGCGCGCGGCCGCATGGACCACAGGTCCTCCCAGTACTCCGGGCAGGGGTTGTCGGTTACGACAATCCAGGTGCTGGGGTCCGAGTGTGAGAGCGTGTGTAAAGCGATACCCCAAGGTCCATCTACCAGCAGACCGATGGGGGCAGGGTCGCAGGGCGCCCACCCATATCCCCGCAGGCTGCGCGCAATTTCAGCGGTGAGAGCTGGGATGCCGCAATGCAGTCGGTAGCGACCTGGGACCACCGGGGACGTCGCTTGAGAAGATGAGGTCATACCCTGCTCGGTGTAACATGTGCGTTGTGAGTCAAGTGTTACCGGGCGTGCTCCTTGAAGACCCGGCGCATGTCGAGCGCGCGGCGGTCCAGTTCCAGCGGCTCGCGCGACACCTCGCCCAGCAGGTCCACAGCCCTCTGGACGTCCCGCTCGTGCCCGATCACGCTCACTACGTCTCCCGACGTGAGTGGCGTGCTCCGGGTGCGTGACGAGCACGCTGTGGTGGACGAGGGGTTCCGCCGAACAGGACCGCTCAACCTTCCAGACGCGGCGGAGCGTGTAGATCGCCAGCAGCATCCCGACGACTCCCACCGGGTACCCGACCATCGACTCGGCCAGGGCCGCCTCCGGCACGCCCCGCGCCCTCAGGGTCTCGACCACGCCCGCCAGCGCCGGGGTGTTGGTGAACGCGCCCGTGAAGAGCCCAGCGGTCAGCGTCCCGGGTAGCCCCAGCCGATTTTGGCAACTTAACGCCGGTAGGGTGGTGAGCTGTGACTGACCGGAAGCCCTACCGCCACCGTTTTCCCCTCAGCGTCGTCGGCTACGCCCTCCGGCTCTATCACCGCTTCCTCCTCAACTAGTGGATAACCACAGACATAGCTAGGCCTAATTTTGGGACGGATATTGGCGGCTTAATTTCACTCGTGCCTTGTCTGTATTGAATTGCCAGCTCACCTTAACTGACCGAGCATTTCGATCCGCTTCCCAGGCTTTGACTTCATTGTTGAGTTCCTCAAAGGTTGCCAACCGTCGTCTCAAGCACTGTCGCTCCAAAACTGACCATTCCATTTCCGCCATGTTCAACCAGGAAGCGTGCTTCGGCGTGTAGACCCATTCAAACCGCCTCTTCAAGGCGTTTGCTTCGTCGGGCGGGAGGTGCTGGTACAACGAGGACGGCGTGTGCGTGGACAGTTGGTCCAGCACCAGGCGAATTGTCTTCGCCTCGGGGTAGCGCAAGTGGAGAGCCTGCATTTGTGCCACGAACTCCTCGCTGCTGCGACGTTCGGTCACGGTGACTGTCCGCTGCCCGGTCAAGGGTTCAAAAGCAATGAAGAGATTGGCCGTTCCACAACGCCTGTACTCGTAGTCCACCCGTGCCGGGTGTCCCGGCACGGGTGGAAGCGGTTCAGTGATGTGCGCCAACAATTGATAGGACTTCTCGTCGAAGCAGACCACGGGGTACAGTGGATCATACGGCTCAGCGTACGTGTCCAGCACCTCTTCCATGCGCCAGACGAAATCAGCGCCGACTTTGGCGATGCACCAACTCTGGACTTGCCAGGGCTTCAAGTCGTTTTTTTCAGTGTTCGCCGGATCGTCTCATCACTGATGCTTTCCACTACGCCCAGCGTCACCAAACGATCTGCAAGGAGTTGCATGGTCCACTTGGCTTGCCCATCTGGACCTCCTGAACAGGCTTCTGCAATCAGGATTGCTGTCTCCTTAGGACCCAGTTTTGACGGCGGTTTCGGACGAGCCTTCTCGTACAAGGCGGCTTGCAGCCCACCTTGGGTGTATTTCTTCCGAATGCTGGCGACCGTCAAATGACTGATGTCCAGCCGCTCGGCCACGTCATCATCCTTCAACTGTTGGTCAGCCAGAAGCAAGAGACGTGCGCGGGTCATGACCCGCGCACTGATCACGCCCTTTCGCGTCATGTCGGTAAGTTGACGACGCTCCTCATCGCTGAGCGTCACGACAAACTGCTTCCGCCGTCCCATACCCTCATCTTAGACCTTCTCTTGTCCGTGGTCGACCACTAGCGTGAGGTGCAGGAACTGCTCCACGAGCGCGGCATCGTGGTCAGCCATGAGACCTTGCGACAGTGGAACATCCCATTCGCGCCGCTCCTCACCGAGGAACTGCGCCACCGAGAACCCCGCTCGGGTTCTCGGTGGCCTCTGGACGAGGTGTGGATACTGTCGGCCAATTCATGCAGTCAAGCGCAGGGAGGCAAAGCGAGACGTCCTGGTCGAGCTTCTCGGGGTGCCAGCCAGCCAGGTCGTCACTCTTACGGCATTGATGGCAGCTGCGACGTTGGCATGCTGGAGCGCTGTTTTTGCGAGGCCCATGTAGCGGGGACGCCGAAGTCCACAGGCTCGAACCGCCTGAGAAATCGTGCCTTCAATTCCTGCACGCAGGTGGTACCGAGCTCACCACGTCGTGGACTGCTCCTCTTCTCGTGCCCGGAGCAGCGCTTCGTGCTGCTCCCTGGGATGCAGCACACTATGGCGGGGAGAGCTTTTTGATCGTGTACACAGCGACCGGACGGCACAGGGCGAACAGTCGGATCGGCTGAACTGCAGTTGGATGATCTCGTTCCCAAAGGCGTCCTCTCCGGGACGCCATGTTGTCGAGGCGTTGCCTTGCGGGCACGTTGCCTGCTGTCGCTCCCAGTCGATCCGAAAATTGGGGAGGTCATCGCCTTGACCGGCCTTGGCTTGCCAACTGCTGTTGACCCTCAGTGGGCCAATTCAGGTGATCTGCTCTTGCTGACTGGTCACGAGCAGTTCAGCGTCGGTCTACCCGGCATCTACCAGGTGCTCCTGTGGACACAGGTTTTTCTTGATGAGCTTGCGTTGAATGGTCCGCGTACTGGCGACATCAGGGATTTCGGCAGAGCACGTATCGCTGTCGACGATCAGGTGGACGTCGTTCTGATCGCAAGTTTCGGTGTAGTGCACTTTGTAGCCCAGCCATTTCACGCCCCGCTTGTCGCTGAAATGGGCTTCAGGAGCGTAAGGGGAATGCACGCGCTCACCGGTTGGTAGCCATTCCCCAGGCTCCTTCCCACGGCAAGCGGTGGCTTGCCGTTCAAAGTGGTGCTCCCACACCTGGCGGAGAATTCGCACTGCAGGACGTTCACCCAGGACCGTCATCGACTCCCCAGCAGCGTGAGTCTGAATTGCGTCCAGCAAAGCAAATCCGTCCTGACCCACCTGAACAAGATAGGTCGTGCGGGCCGGCAGGGTGTGCGGCAGGTGTTTTTCTTCACTCCGCCATGAATACCGGTCGAACCAGGCCAGCGGAGTTACGCCCCGCAACCAGCCCGGCACCACGGTGGCCAGGTCGTTTAACGCCGCCCGCAACGTTTCGGCGACCAGTTCCGTCAAATGAATTTCGCGTCCTGCCGCCAGGACGTGGGTCGAGTCGGTTCGTTGCTTTCCTCGCGCCTTGAGCAGCTGTTCTGCTCGAAACCGCTCCACCATCAAGTCGAGCAGCAGCGCGTGTGCGCTGCTGCCCACGAGACGGCTGCGAAATTCGGACAGCACGCTGAAGTGGAATCCGGGATCCGTCAATTCCAAGGCCAGCGCCTATTTCCAGTCGATCCGTCCCCGAACCGCGTCTGCCGCTTGACGATCACTCAAATTTTCCATGAACTGCAGCACCGTGACCAGCGCTAGCCGCCAGGGAGAGAACGCAGGTGGGCCTCGCCGCGAATACAGGGTCTGGAATGATTCATCCTGATACAGCTGCTGGAAGGCATCCCTCAGCTTCGTTGCCACAGTGCCCTTGGGGAAGGCGAGCTGGGCCACCCGAGCTGTTTCTTCAGGGATGGGCACCAGGGGCTGGATTTTTAGGGACATGTGCAGAGTCTGCCCCCACCGATGAATTGGCCGACAGTATCCACATCTCGTCCAGATGTCACCGAGAACCCCGGCGGGGTTCCCGCTGGCGCAGTTCTTCTGTCAGGAGCGGAACAAACTTCCTATTCCACTGCCGCAGGGTCTCGTGACTGACCACGATGCCGCGCCCTTGCAGCAACTCTTGGACATCACGCTGGCTGAGGGGGAAGCGGTGGTAGAGCCGCAAGGCGTAGCCGATGACGCTCAGGGGAAAACGGTTGTGGCAAGTTGTTGGGGTAGGGCGGCGCGGTGCTGAGCGGTCAGAAGCTCCGTGGATACCGATTCCCCCTGGCAGTGATCGGCTATGCCGCAAGAGTTGTACCACCGGTTTACCCTCAGCTACCGGGACGTCGAAGAACTCCTGCTGGAGCGGGGCATCGCCGTCACCCGCGAGTCCATCCGGACCTGGTGCATCAAGTTCAGCAACCTTTTTGCCCAGAACCTCCGCCACCGGGAACCGCGGCGCGGCTCCCGGTGGTACCTCGATGAGATGTGCGTGGATGTCGGGGGCGTCACCCACTGGTTGTGGCGGGCGGTCGATGAACACGGTGCTGTGCTGGACGTCTTCCTTCAGCAACACCGCGATACCGAGGCTGCCAGGTCGTTCTTTCAGCGCCTGCTGGGGGAATACGACACCCCAGAGGTCATCCACACCGATAAGCTCTGGAGCTCTGGCGCGGCCCTGCGCGAGCTTCCCGTGCTCCACGGGGTGGAGCACGTCCAGGTGGTCTCTACCGCCCGTTGTAACAACCTGGTGGAGCAGTCCCATCGCCCTACACGACGGCAGGAACGTCAGCAGCGAGGATTCCGATCACGACGACGGGCACAAGGCTTTCTCGACCTGCACGCTCGAATCACGCACCTTCACCACCCTGCTCGCTCCACTGTTCCCGCTCGCCACCGTCGCTTTCATCAACAAGCTGCGTTCAAGACCTGGCGGGAAACGGTACAGCAGGGGGCCTGAAGTTCAGGCCCCTACCTTTCTAAGACGCCCTGCTTCCTGGACGCCAACAACTTGCCACAACCTAGCGGCACCTGTCAGGTCTTCGTTTGCTGGTTGTCAGTGTTCGGTGACTTGCACGCCGCTGATACCACGCCTCTACCGTCTCCGCGGAGGTGGAAGTGACGACGGTCAAGACGCTCCCTGCCCGCCCCAGTCTTCGCCCGCGTTCCCATTCGGCCGCTCGTCTGGCTGGGGCGGCCCCCTACCTGTTGCCCGCACTCCTGGTGTTCGTGGTATTCACGTATTACCCGCTGGCCCGGGTGATCTACCTCAGCTTCACCGACGCCGACATGCTCAGCCCGACCCCGAACTGGGTGGGCACCCAGAACTACCGCACCATGCTGGCGAGCCGCGAGTTCTGGTCGAGCCTCGGCATCACGGCCGTCTTCGCCCTGGGGGTGACGGCGCTGGAAGTCGGCCTGGGCATGGCGCCGGCCTTCCTGATGAACGCCAAAACCCGTATGCAGGGGCTGCTGCGCGGCGCGGTGTTCACGCCCGTGGTGGTGTCTATCGCGGCGACGGCCGTGGTGTGGAACTACCTGCTCAGCCCGTCGTCGGGTCCGGTCAACCGCACGCTGGAGGCCGCCGGCCTGCCCGGTCTGGGGTGGCTCAGCGACCCGGAGACGGCCCTCGCGTCGGTCATCTTGATCGCGGTGTGGAAAGGGGTGGGCCTGCCCGCCGTCCTGTTCCTGGCGGGCTTGCAGGCCATTCCGCGTGAGCTGGAGGAAGCCGCCGCCATCGACGGCGCGTCGCGGGCACAGATCGCCCGGCGGGTCACCGTGCCGCTGCTCGGCCCCACCACGGTCGTCGTGTTCTTCATCTCGCTGGTGGGCACCTTTCAGTCGTACGGCCTGGTCTTGCTGCTCACTGCGGGTGGACCGGCGGGCAGCACGAATCTGCTGGGGTACTACATTTACCAGAACGCGTTCTCGTTCTTCCAGATGGGGTACGCGAGCGCGCTTTCGGTCGCGCTGTTCGTGCTGCTGCTCGTCCTGGGCTACCTGCAACTCAAGGTCGCGGAGAGGCGGGTGCATTACCAGTGACGCGGCCAGCGACTCGACCACAGAATTCGCGCAGGGCCGCGCGTCTCGGCCAGGAGGTCCTGTCTGCGCTGGTGGCCCTGGTGTTCCTCATGCCGCTTGCCTGGATGCTGCTCGCCGCCTTCAAGGGTCAGAAGGAGGTGTTCACCGGGCCGCTGATCCCCGAAACCTGGGTGTGGCAGAACTTCGTGGAGGCCTGGAACGGGGCGCCCTTCGGCCGTTACCTGTTCAACTCGGTGCTGGTCTCGGTCGTGACCACCGTGTCGGTGGTGCTCACCAGCGCCCTGGCGGCCTACGCGTTCGCGCGGATGCAGTTTCCGGGTCGGCAGCCCCTCTTTCTGTTCGCCCTGGGCACCCTGATGATTCCCGGCGACGTCCTGCTGATCCCCAACTTCATCACCGTGCGCGAGTTCGGCTGGGTGAACTCGTACCCGGCGCTGATCGTGCCGTTCGCGGCGAGCGCCTTTGGCGTGTTCCTGCTGCGGCAGGCCTTCCTGCGCACGCCGGTCGAGCTGGAGGAGGCCGCGCGGCTCGACGGCGCCACGCCCTTGCAGTTCCTGTTTCGCATCCTGCTGCCGGTCAACGCCCCGGCCCTGTCCGCCCTGGGCGTCCTGACCTTTCTGGCGTCGTGGAACGCCCTGGTGTGGCCCCTGGTCGCCACCAGCCGCGACGAGTTCCGCACCGTCCAGGTGGGCCTCGCTTCGTTTTCCAACCTGGAGGGCAGCAACCTGCCCGTGGTCATGGCCGCGACCGTCATCGTCGTGGCCCCCGTCCTGATCGTGTACGCCCTCGCCCAGAAGTGGTTTATCGAAAGCGCCGCCGCGACGGGCCTCAAAGGCTGAGTCGCCCCCTATCCGCCCTCTTCTCCCGGAGGTTCAGACCATGAAGCGCACCCTGTTTGCCCTTTCCACCGTGCTCCTCCTCGGCTCCAGCGCCTCGGCCAAGACCGAGATCACCTTTCTGTACGGTCTGGGCGGCGAGCTGGGCAAGGCCGTCGAGTCGATGATCGGGGAGTTCAACGCCTCGCAAGACGACGTGGTGGTGCGCGGCGAGTTCGGCAACAACTACGAGGGCGTGGTGCAAAAAGCCCTGGCGGGCATCGCGGCGGGGCAGCCGGCGGCGGACGTGCTGCACCTGGAGGTGGCCTACGTGCCGCGCATCGCCGAGGCAGGCGCACTCGTCAACCTGCGCAACCTGCCGGGCTTTAAGAGCAGCTTCGACAGCTTCTGGCCGGTGTTTCGCCGCCAGGTCAGCCGCCCGGACGGCGCGGTGTACTCGATGCCCTGGAACAACTCCAACCCGGTGCTGTACTACAACCCCGCCCTGCTGAAAAAGGCCGGCCTGAATGCCCCGCCCCGCACCTACCCCGAGTTGCGCGAGGCGGCCAAGAGGATCAAGGCCGCGACCGGCGTGCCCGCCATCGCGCTGTCGTCGTTTCCCTGGGTGCTGGAGGGCGCGGTGTGGAGCAACGGCGGCGAGATGGTCAAAGACGGCCGCCTGGCCCTCGACCAGCCCGCCGCGCGCGAGGTGATCGAGCACTGGGCCGGTTTTTTCCGGGACGGCACCGCCGTGCTGCAAAACCCCAACACCCGCGCCGACTTCGCGGCGTCCAAAGTGGCTATGTTCATGGACAGCGTTGCCGGTCGCCCCGGCCTCAATGCCAGCGTGCCGTTCAAGTTCGGCACCGCGCCCCTGCCGTACTACAAGCGGCAGGCGGTGCCGGTGGGCGGCGCGACCCTGGCGATCAGCCGCAACATTCCCAAGGCCCGGCAGGACGCGGCGTGGCAGTTCATCAACTGGCTGGCGCAGCCCGAGCAGCAGTTCAACTGGATCAAGAAGAGCAACTACGTGCCGGTCACCCGCACGACGAGCAACCTGCCCGCCTTCAAGCAGTACGTGGAGACCTCGCAGGGGCTCGACCTGGGCTACCGCCAACTGCCCTTCGCCCGCCCGCGCCCCCAGGCGGCCGGCTACGTGCAGGGCACCCAGGAGATCATCAAGTCCCTCGACCGCATTTTCCTGCAAAACGCCCCGGTCGAGGCGACCTTGAAAGACCTCGTGACCCGCACCGCCCCGCTGTTCAAGGACGCCCGGTAAACGCTCAGGCGCCTTCTCTCTACGGCAGGAAGGCGCCTTCTTCCAGGGAGCCCCAGCATGACCACGGCCATCCAGCCGACACAGACGCTGTTCGAGGCGCGCGGGCAGGTGTCTCCGCTGCCCCGCGTGCATTACGTGCAGCACGAGTTCGAGGTCCCTGTGGGCGTGACGCGCCTCGGGGTGACGTTGCGTTTTCACAAGGAAAAGCGCTGCCAGCTCTTCCTGTCGGTCTTCGGCCCACACGGCTACCGCGGCACGCGCATGAATCCAGGCGCCGTGGGCGACATCCGGCTCGAACTGACCTTCGGCCCCGGCGGCGCTTCTCCCGGCGCGCTGGCGGGAGAAGTCGAGAGCGGGACCTGGCACGCGCAGATCGACGTGGAGAGCACCGAGGAGACGGCCGACTACCTGCTCACGGTGGAGGCGGGCTTCGGCGAGGTCGCCGCCGCGCCCCTCCCGGAGCCCGTGGTCGTCAACGGCCGCCCCGGCGCGGGCTGGTACCGCGGTGAGCTGCACGCCCACACCCACCACAGCGACGGGCGCGCGTCCGCAGGCGTCCTCGCGGGCGCGGCGCGCCAGTACGGCCTGGACTTCCTGGCGCTCACCGACCACTTCACCCACGCCGGCTGGGGGGAAATTGAAGGGCAGGCGGGCCCCGACCTGGCCGTGGTGCGCTCGCTGGAACTCACCGGGCACCGGGGACACGCCAACCTGCACGGCCTGCGCGAGTGGGTCAGTCCCTTCGTGGACGAGCCCGGCGGCAAGTGGGGCATCAACGACGTGGCCCGCGCCGTGCGCGAGCAGGGCGGGCTCTTCGGCGTGAACCACGCCTTTTCCAACAGCCTGGGCTGGCGTTACCACGAGTTCGACTGGAGCCTGAGCGACGTCTTCGAGATCTACCACCACCTGGAAGGTCCGAGCAACGCCGCTCAGCTGACCTTCTGGGACGGCCTGCTGCGCGCGGGGCACCGCATCACCGGCGTGGCGGGAACCGACTCGCACGACCCGCACACCGGGCGCCACCGTCTCGGGCAAGTGGTGACCGTGATCGGGGCGGCGAGCCTCACGCCGACTGGACTGCTGGCGGGGTTACTGGCGGGTCGTGCCTACGTCTCCCTGGGACCGGAGTTGCGGTTCGAGGCCGAGGCGGGCGGCGTGCGCGCCGAGATGGGCGGGGAAGTGCCCCTCGCCCCGGTTCGGTTGCAGCTCGAACTGGGCCGACTGGCGTACCCGGCGCGGGTGTTCGTGATGAAAAACGGCCTGTATCACACCCATCTCGACCTGCCGGCGAGCGAACAGACCGTGCGGCTGGACTTCGAGGACCCCGCCCCGGTCCCCGGCTACTACCGCGTGGAGGTGTATGCCCGGCCCCCACAGAGCGACTTCTTCGGGGGACGCGAGTGGCAGAACACGCTGCTGCTCTCGAACCCCATCTACGTGAGGAGCGAACCATGACGACCGCAGCGCCCGAGTCCCGGACCGAATCCCAGGCCCCCGCCCTGCCCCTGCTGGGCGCGGCCATGCCCGCCTCCCAGCTCGGGGCGCACCGCGACTGGTTGTGGGAGGGGCGCGACCTGGAGCTGCAAGACCCGGTGTCGCACCTGGTTCTCGACGGCGACTGGCGAGAACACGCGCGGCGTACGGGAATCGCTCGCGGGCTTCCCCGGCCGGGTCGGCATCCACGGCCCGTTCTGGGGGCTCACGGTGATGGCGCACGACCCGGCGGTGCGCGCGGTGGTGGCTGGCCGCCTGCACCGTGGCCTGGAATTCGGGGCTGAAATTGGCGCGACGCATATGGTGGTGCACAGCCCCTTCGACTTTTTCGGGCACCCCTTGGTCGCCCACACCAAGGTCACTGGGCTCGACGAACAGCTCGGCCTCGTCCACGACACCCTCGGGGAGGTCGTCGCCTACGCGGCCAGCGTCGGCTGCACCCTGGTGTTCGAGAACATCCGCGACCTCAACCCGGCGCCGCTGCTCGCGCTGGTGCGCTCCTTTGACAGTGAGTTCGTGCGGGTGTCCATCGACGTGGGCCACGCCGCCCTGATGCAGCCCAAGGGCGGTCCCAGCCCCGACCACTGGATTCGGGAGGCGGGAGAACTGCTGGGGCACCTGCACCTCCAAGACAACGACGGCCTGTTGGACCGCCACTGGGCTCCGGGACAGGGCGACATCAACTGGCGCGCGGTGTTCCGTGCCCTGCGCGAGGTCGGGGGAAGTCCGCGCCTGATTCTCGAAGTCAAGCCCGAGGAGATCGGGGAAAGCGCGAGTTGGCTTGCCGCGCAGGGGATAGCGCGGTAAGCCGTCCTCTCCAAGGACGCCCTGCCCGGGTCCCGGGCATCGCGTCCTCTCGTGTCCGCAGCCAGGAGGGCGAGGGAAGCGGCTCTCTGTGGTCCGGGGCGCTTCAGAAAACGAAATCCGTATGCTGTGAGAGACGCGGACGGGAGAGTGACGTGGATTTCCTCGTCACCGCCGCCGCTCCGCCCCTCCCTCATCAGGTCGATGCTCTGCGGTCGCTGCACGCCCGTTTGCCCACCCTCGGCACGTATCCGGCGCAGCATCTGGAAGGGTCGTACGTGCCCCTCGCCTCCCCGCACACCTTCCACACGAGCCATTCTGGTATACGGACAACGGCAGCACGAGGCTCGTCTTCGACGAAAAGGAGGCCGTGCTGCACCCGGCCTCCCGGCACAGCTCCTCCACCGATTTTTCACCCTTTTTAGTGTCCTGGAGCAGCTTGATGATTTGTTCCTCGCTGAATCGCTTCTGCTTCATGGGTCACCCTCGCTTTCTCCCAGGGGGTAGGGGAAGTCCCCGTCCCCAGCCAGGGGCGAGCCGATGGACTCCAGTCAGTTGTATCCAGTTTTTGGGGGGCAGACCAACCGGTCTACCGCCCTGCGCCCCGTTCCGAACATACAAGCAACCATGCGGGCTTCTCTGGGCGGGACAGAGCGACGGCCAAAGCTCGGTTACGGTGTTCGCCACCCAGGCAGGCCAGGTCTGCCGCTCCGTGTCCTATCCGCAACATACAAGGCAGGCCCAGTGGGGTATGGACCTGCTTGCACATCTCACGGCACGCCTGTTTGCCGCAGGCGCAGGCGCCGAAGGACCTCCCCGAGCAGGGTGACCAGGAGCACGCCGCCCATCACCGTGACGGTGCTGCGGACGGTCGGCGGGAAGCCGCCCAGCGAGGCGAGCAGGGTCGTCGCGGCCGCCGGAGGGTGCGAGGCGTGCAGCACGAGGCCGCCCAGCAGGGTCAGGGCGACCGCCAGGACCGAGGCCCAAACCCGGGGCGCCGTGAGGTCATGCGTCGCGAGGACACTGGGCGCACCCGTCGCCCCGAACACCCACACGGCGAAAAAGCCCGCGAGGAGGCCCACGAGGTGCCCGACGACGACGTGATAGGGCCGTGCGCTGGGTTGGTCCGGCGTCTCGGTTTGCAGGAACGCCGTCGGCCCCAGGCTTGGAAACAGCAGCGGCTGGTGTGCGGCCAGGCCGAAGAGCCCGATCACGAGGATCAGGGCCCCGGCCGAGAGGGGAGCCCAGAGCGCCTGGGGAATGCCCGGTTGTCGCCCGGTCGCTTGACTCACCCTGCCTGCCTTCCCTTCCTGTCGCCCGCCACGACCTGAGCGTGATTGAGGGCTGCCACGAGCGTCACGCCACCCAGGATGTTGCCGAGCAGGGTGGGAACCATGTAGTCCACCAGGTACTTGCCGAACGAAAGGGCACCGGTGGTGACGAGGTACAGCACCTCCACCGACCCGGCGATGATGTGGCTGAACTCCCCGAGCCCCACCAGAAAGGTGAGGATGACGATGATGCTCACCCGCGCGGTCTCGGCGGCGGGCAACAGCCACACCATCAGCGCGATCAGCCAGCCCGCGAAGACGCCCCGGACAAGGATCGTCCAGAACGGGGGCTCTGCCGCCGCCCGGCCTATTTCCGCGAAGCTGGCGCGGGTTGCGGCATCGAAAGCCTCGGTGTTTCCCACCACCCACGCGAACAGCAACGCCCCGAGCAGGTTGGTGAGCAGGACCGTGATCCACAGCCGGGCCACCTGTCCGAGTTTGCCCAGACTCCAGTTATGCAGCAACGGGAGGATCGGTGTCAGGGTGTTCTCGGTGAACAGTTGCTGTCGCCCCAGCACCACGATCAGGAAGCCGACGCTGTACCCGAACTTGGAGATCAGGGGCCTCCACGACACGTCGGGCAGGTGCTGACGCAGCAGACCCTCGGCGACGAGTGAGAATCCCATCGAGAGGCCCGCCGCAAGGCCCGACCACCCCAGGGCCGAGGTGGAGCGGCTCAACTCCTCCTCACCCTCCTTGCGGATGGTCTCATGCACCACCGTGGGCGAGATGGCCCGGCGCTCCTCGGCCTCGGCCATCGCCCCGTCTTCGGGCTTCGAGTTCGGCTCTGCGCTGGCCGCAGGTCTGGCTTCCGGGTGCTCCTCGGCCTGAACGGCTTCAGGGGTCACGAGGCGACCACCAGGGATTGCGGAGCCGCCTGCTTGATGCGGGTCAGGAAAAAGGAGGTCTGCCGTTTGGTTTCCTGGCCGCATTCCTGGCAGACCTGTTCCAGTTCGTCGTCCCGCAGGGCCCGGGCTGCCTGTTCCAGAACAGTCCAGCAGAGTTGCACCTCGTTCGTCATCAGCCACAGGTCATGCAGGTCCCGCAGCAGGCCCAAGCTTCCCTGGCGCGGCCCGTGGAACAGCGCCTTTTCCATATTTGCCGGCTCGGGATTCTTCTGCTCGCCGTACTTCTGCACGAGCGGCCCGAGGTGCTCCAGATGTTTCCTGGACCAGCCCGCGAGCAACTGGCAGGTCTCGTAGATGTCGGGTTCGTCGCCGTGATGTGCCGCGACTCTGATGATCGCGTCCACGAGTCGCTCCTCGCTGCCGTGCACCAGGCCGAGATAATTTCCAACATGCATCGTCAACCATCCACCCTTTGCGTCGTCTTGGGTTGCGGGCCTTCGGACCTGGAACTGCTGGCAGAGGGCTCCTTCTCGCCCGCCACCAGATTCCGGGCCGCCTCCACCGCCCGGCCCAGCCATCCGGCCTTCGGCAGGGCGTCCCTGGCGTCGTACTTGCTGATGCGCACCGCAGCGTACTTGTAGTGCGGCTGCTTGCTCACCGGGTCCCACTCGGTGATCGTCAGCTCGTTCGCGGCGCGGGGGCGGCTGGGGTCGTCCCAGTACCCGTAGTGCCAGGGAATGAACACCAGCCCCGGCTCGATGTTGCCGATCAGGGCCCGCTCGATCACCAGCCCCCGCCGCGACTCCACCAGAATCCAGTCGTCATTCTCAATGCCGTACTTCGCGGCGTCCTCGGGAGAGAGCTGGACGAAGGCGTCGGGGGCGGCGTCTTGCAGTTCCTTCGAGCGGCCCGTCTTGGTGCGGGTGTGGAAGTGGTACACCTGCCGCCCCGTGGTGAGCCACAGCGGGTACTCGTCGTTCGGGACCTCGTGCGGCTCGCGGTAGTCGGCGGCCTTGATGATGGCCCGGCCATTCGGGTCGTGGGCCCGGTACTCCTCGGAGGTCACCGCCGCTCCGGTCTCCAAGTCGTGGCCGTACGTCTCGGCGTAATCGGCGGCAGTGGGAAACACGAAGTCGGTGTAGAGGCGCACGGTGCCGTCCGGGTGCGCCTGGTTCACCGGCCAGGGAACGCCGCTGCCCGCGAGCAGCTTCTGGTAGGTCAGGCCGGTGTAGTCGCAGGGCCGCCCGCGCGTACACTCCTTCCAGGCCTCAAAGGCACCTTCCGCGTCGTGCCACTTGATCAGGGGCTGCCCGTCCTGGTCACGGAAATCCATCCGGCGCGCGTAGTCGAGGAAGATGTCCAGGTCGCTCCTGGCCTCACCGGGCGGCTCCACCGCCTTGCAGGAGATGTGCACGGTGCGGCTGACGTTCGTGAAGGTGCCCGTCTTCTCGCCCCAGATCGCGGCGGGCAGCACCACGTCGGCCCGGGCGGCGGTCTCGGTCAGGAAGGCGTCCTGCACGACCACGAACAGGTCTTCCTTGTCCAGAATGCCCCGGATGCGGGAGAGCTGTGGCAGGCTCACCGCCGGGTTGGTCGCCTGGATCCACAGCATCTTGATCGAGCCCTGCTCGGCGTAACGCCAGATCTGCATGGCGTGGGTGGGCGGACTCCAGTGGGGAATCTTGTTGAAGGGGACGTTCCAGAGCTGTGCCAGTTGCCGGATGTGCTCGGGGTTGCCCCAGTTGCGAAAGCCGGGCAGGTCGCCGTCCGCGCCCGTCTCGCGGGTATTCTGCGCGGTGGGCTGGCCGTTCATCTGGAGGATGCCGCTGCCGGGTTTCCCGATCAAACCGCGAACGAGGTGGATGTTGTTGACTTGAACGGCGGCGGCCGTCGCCTGCATGGACTGGTACACGCCTTGCAAGATGGTGGACACCAGCGTTTCGGTGTTCGCCAGGATGTCCCCGGCAGCGCGCAGGTCGGCGGCGGGCACACCTGACAGTTCCTCGACGTGCTCCGGGGTGTACTTCTCGACCGTCTTCTTCAGGTCATCGTACCCGACCGTGTGCGCCTCCAGAAAGGCCGGGTCGGTCTTCCCCGCCTGGATAATCAGGTGCAGGAGGCCGTTCATGACGGCGACGTTCGTGCCGACCTTCGGCGCGAGATGCACGGTGGCTTTCTCGGCGGTAAAGGTCCGCCGGGGATCAATCACGATGATCTTGGGTGGGTTCGGCCCGGCGAGCCGGTCAAGAATCCGCATCCACAGCACCGTCTGCTGCGAGGCGATGTTGTGCCCGACATGGAGGACGCAGTCGGTGGTATCGAGGTCCTCGTATCCGCCCGGCTGGCCGTCCGCTCCGAACGACACCTTCAGCGCGGCGGCAGCAGTCGCGGTGCACAGCCGGGTGTTGCCGTCCATATGCGGGGTACCGAGACCTCCTTTCCCAATCACGCCGAGCGTGTAGTACTCCTCGAGGAAGAGCTGCCCCGACGTGTAGAAGCCGATGGCGCCGCTGGTGTGCTTCTCGACGATCTCTTTTGACTTCTGCACGATCAGGTCTATCGCCTCGTCCCAACTCGCCTCCTGCAACCGCCCGCCTTTGCGGATGAGCGGCCTTTTCAGGCGGTCCTCGCTGTTGTTCGCTACCCAGCCGTGCAGGCCCTTGGGCCCCAGTCGGCCCTTGTTCGTCACGTCGGTGGCAAGCCCCCGCACACCGACGATCTTGCCGTCCTTCACCCCGATATCGAGGCCGCAGCCGTTGGAGCAGAGCACGCAGGTGCCCCGCACCCAGCGCTCGGGTGTTTCCGAAACCCGCTCGTCCACCCGAACGGGCCACGCCTGCCCAGGCCCATGCGGGGTCCGTTCTCCCCAGATGTCATTGATGCTGTCCCGCGTTTCACTCGCCATTGCCTCGCCTCCCGTCCTATTCGTCTCCTCTTTGGTCGCCGGAAGATGAGAATGACGATTCCGTCAGCAATTTCTTAGGGTTTAGTTTGTGGCAGGAACCGACCGTTTCGGGATTGGTCTGCCCCCCAAAAACAGGGCAAAAGTGACTGGAGATCATCGGCTCGCTCCCCGACGGGGATGGGGGACTTCCCCTGACCCCCGCCCGAAAGCGAGGATGACCCATGAAACAGCGGAAGTTCAGTGAGGAACAGATCTTAGGGCTGCTCCAAGACGCCAAAAAGGGCGAAAAGCCCATCGAGGAGTTGTGCCGGGAGGCCGGGTGCAGCACGGCCTCCTTCTCCACCTGGAAGGCCAAATACGGCGACGCCACGATGATTGAAACCCGGCGGCTCCGTCAGTTGGAACGCGAGAACGAGCGGCTCCTCAAGCTGGTGGGCCAGCAGCGCCTGGAGCTGGAAGGGATGAAGGAGTTGCTTTCAAAAAAGCGGTGACGGCCCTAAGGGCGCCGGGAGGCCGCACAGTTCCTGGTTCACAAACACATCCGACAGCAGCGGGCGTGCGAGTTGGTGGGCCTACCCCGCTCGTCGCTGTCCTACCGCCCCCATCCTCGGCATGACGAAAGGCTCAGGCAACGGATCAAGACGTTGGCCCACGAGCATCGCCGCTGGGGATGCCGCCGGGTTCACGCCACGCTGCGCCGGGAAGGCGTCCAGGTGAACCGCAAGACCCGAAAAATCCGCACCGGGCAGCCCCTTCCCCTGCGGGCCGAGCGGCCGAATCAGGTGTGGACCTACGATTTCGTCTTTGACCAGACCCTGACCGGACAACCCCTGAAAATCCTGACCCTCACGGATGAGTTCACCCGGCAATCGCTCGCCCTCCGTTGTGGGACAGCTTTTACGTCCGCCGACGTGAAAGCCGTCCTGGTCGAAATGATGCGAGAACGGGGCGTTCCTGCGTTCATCCGCAGCGATAACGGCCTGGAATTCATCGCCCACGACCGGGGGATCTGGCTGGCCATGCAGGAGGTCGGCACTCGGTACATCGACCCCGGGAAACCCTGGCAAAACGGCGTGGCAGAGAGCTTCCACGCCCGCTTGAGGGACGAGTTGCTGAACCTGGACGTCTTTCACTCCGCCCGGCACGCCCAGGTGCTGCTCGATGACTGGCGAACGTTCTACAACGGCGCCAGGCCGCATTCTTCTCTGGCCTACCTCACCCCGGACGAGTTCGCCCAGCGGTGGGCTCAGCCCCCACCCCACCCGCAGCCGTACACTCCCCCTGAGTCGAACCTCCAGTCAGCTTTGCCCTAAGAACTGGGCCAGTTCAGGCTGCTGCCAGTTGTGAGGGACGGGCACGCCCGCCAGGATCGGTCACCACGGCGAGGGGCGGCTGAGCGCCGTCCCTGACTGACAAAGTCCTGCTAAGTTGCCAGAACCCTTTATAGCTGATTTTGCGCCTCGATTCACGCCGTCACGTCGGGCGGTGAGTGGCTGGGGGCCGATTCGCGGTCAACCTCGACGATCCCCCGTCCCCGGGCCACCTCGGTGCCGTTCCTGAACACGGTGGTCACGCCGCCCCGGCCGGTCACGTCGTACACGTCCTCACCCAGCCGCACGTTGCGCAGGGTGTAGTCTGCGTCCCCCCGGCGGCCGAAGCGCGCGTGTCCCGGCGTGAGGTCGAGGCACGACTCCAGGCCCACCACGCCCATCAGGGTGCCCCAGTTGTAGTGCGGTGAGCCCGCGCTGCGCCCGGTTACGCTGCTGTAGTTCTCCGGGGAATAGCCACGCTCTCGCCACTCCCCCAGGAACATGGCGAGAGCGCGGTCGGCCAGGGCCTCGGCGGCCTCCGTGAAGCCCGCGCGGCGCAAACCCAGGAAGACCAGGTAGACTTGCGGCGGCCAGATTTGCCCGCGCCAGTAGTGCTGCTCGGCGAAGCTCGGGTCGTCCTTGGCCACCGACGGCAGCGGGAACTCGCCCCAGAACTTCGACTCGTCAAGTAACAACCGCAGCAGTTTATCCGCGCGCTCCCCGTCCGTGAGACCAGCCGTGAGGGGCAAGAAGACGTCCGGGGTGTACACCCGCGAGAAGCGGCCGTCCAGGGTGACATTGAAGTAGCAGCCCGCCTCATCGTCCCACATCGTCTCGTTGATCCGCGCCTTCATGGCCGCGTATTCCTCGAGAAAGTCGCGTCGATCCGCCTCGAAGCCGAGTTCGGCCGCGATCTGGGCCAGGCACTCGCTCTCCAGCGCGTACAGGCAGTTGCGCTCGAGCGTGTACATGTCCACCGTGTGGGTGCGCTCGTCGTAACGGGCGCGGTCGGCCGCCTGGTCGGCGGTGAAGCGGTCCTTGCCGCGCAGGGAGCGGAAGTGCTCCCCGGTCGTCCACTGGGGGCTGTCGTCGTACGTCTCGAAGTAGGCGTACTGGGCCTTGGCGACGTAGGGCTGGTGCCGGGCGCCGATCACGCCCATCTCGAGTTCGGGGTCGTAGCCGAAGGTCAGCAGGCCGCGCCCGGCCGGGTCGCGCCACGCCTGACCGTCGCCGCGGTCGGCGAACCACCAGCGGTGGGAACGCACGAGCGCCGGGTACACCTCCCCGAGCCACGCCCGGTCGAGGTGGTGCAGGTAACTTCGCCACGCGGTGAGGGCCTGCACGATGATCTGGTGGCGACCGGCGAGGATGGGCGGCTCCGCGGCGTGGCCGCCCGTCCTGCGCGCGTGCAGGGGAATGCGGCCATCGGGCAGTTGCAAGTCGAGGCCCGAGCGCAGGTTCTCCCGGCTGAGGTCGGGGTCGAACCAGGCCGCCGCCGCCGAGCTGAGGAAGGTGTCCCAGTTGAACAGGATGCCCCAGTCGTCCTCACCGCGAGCCCACGGCCGGTCGGTGATCACGTAGCGCCGCCCGGTGTCCTCCCGGTACAGCACGTTGAAGCCGAGCAGTCGGCTCACTGCGGGACCGGCCTCCCCCAGGGCACCGTCCGTGTGCAGGCAGTGGCGGCCGTACTCCTCGAGATTCTCGGCGTGGAGCCGGGCCGCCTCCCCGAACAGCCGGGCGCGGGCAGGTGCGTCGGGCGCCTGGAGAAACACCTCGGGCTCCCCGACCTCCAGCACGAAGGCGAAGTCGCGCGTGTGGTGGGCAGCGGCGAACCAGCCCAGGCCCATGTCGTTCCACACGTCGCCAGGTGCCACGCGCAGGAGCGACTTGGCACCCCTCAGGATACGCAGTTGAAGGTCGCGGTCGTTGTAGCGCTCGAGGGCCGCCGGCTCACTCCCGAAGGTCAGGCGCACCGCGCGCGGGCCGCCCTCCTGGTGCGGGCCGATCATCTCGCCGGTCAGGGTGAACCTGCCGTGGACCACGAAGTTCACCCAGCGGTCGCGCAGGCGGTACGCCCACGGCACGTAAGCCTCGGCCACGACCGACAGGCCCTCGTCGAAGCTCACCTTGCCGTACACACGCCGCTCGTCCACGCGGCTCCAGCTCAGGTGCGCCGCCTTGCCCGCCACGGTCCAGCACACGTTGTAGAGGCCGTCCGCGACCTCACCCACCCGCAGGGTGGACCAGTCGAGCGCCCGCCCGTCCACGACCTCGCCGCTCTGGTGGTCCTGGGTGAGCAGGCGCAGACCGAAGATGTGCTCGCCGTTCGCCACGGAAACGACGCCCAGCGGGTGCAGCGGATCGAACGCCCCGAAGCGAATCAAGCCCGGCCTCGCCGGAGCGTGCGCGGCCGGGCCGCGGCGCGCTCCGAGGTTCGGGCGCCGCGTTGGCCGGTCTGATGAGGGTTCGGGTGTGGGTGGTCTGGCACGGTCAACGCTCCTGATGTCAAGGGGGAAGGCCGCCTGAACTCGGCCTGAACTCAGCGGTTTTAGCGCGTTCGCCACGGACGTCGGCCCTGGGTGACGCGGCCTACGGAACCACGCCTGCGCTACACCGGACGCGCGACATCCAGAACCTGGAGCGGATCGACGGTCCGGGTGGGCAGGACGCGCACCGCGTCGCAGGCCAGCATGCCCTCCTCGACGAGCAGGGCGACGCCCCCACCGCTGATCGGGTCGTCGTCGACCACCTCGAACAGCAGTTCGCGGTCCAGGAAGGCGCGAAGACGCGGGCCGTCGAGTTCCAGGTTGAAGTCGCGGAGCTGCTCTCCCGGCAGCACGGTGGTCTGCGCGAGCACCTGCTCGGTTCCCCGGACTTTAATCAGCTGGGCGACGCCGGACGGCCGCAGGGTCAGGGCGTAGTAGCGGCGCAGCCCCTGCACCCGTGCGGCCAGTCCGTGAACCGCCGCGAAGTCCGAGCGGATGGCCGCGGACACCTGGTAGTCATGCCAGTCGCGGGCGCCCTGGATCAGCAGTCCCCGGCCCGTGTCCTGAGCGATCCGGTACGCCTCGGGCCAGAGCGCCTCCCAGTGGTGCACCGCGTCCACCCAGGCGCGGCGCCACACCGTTCCCTCACCAGCCGGCCGGCCCAGGCAGACGTCGGGCGTGCCGTCCCATGTGAGCGTGTGGAGGTACACCGCCCCGCCCGGGCCCGGGCACGTGACCTCGATTCCAACGTCCGCGACCGGCTGTCCGCCGGTGTCCGGAACCCGCCACACCAGTTCGCTCTCCCCTCCCGGCCGCACCGCTGTCCCGGGGCCGAGCACCGGTTCCAGGCCCGGCCCTTCCGAGTAGCGGCCCACGCACGGCCGGATCGTCACTGGCGTGGCGTTGGATTCATCGGCCGACACCCGGACCCGCACGACCTGGCCCGGGTAGAGGGTCGGGGAGGCCAGCAGTTCGTAGCCGGGCATGCGCAGGGCGTCCGGGGAAATGAAGGTCGAGGTCGTGGCGCGCAGGCGCTGATCCGGCCCGGTCCCCGCCCAGCGCAGGGCCAGCACCCGTTCCCCGCGCCAGGCCACGTTGTCCAGCGTTCCCCCGGCAGGGTCCTCCTCCCCGAGGGTAAAGCCCTGCACGCTGCCCGGCTGCGAGAAGTGAAACCGCGCTCCACCCTTGGGCAGGTCGTGCGGCAGCCCCACCAGCGCCCGGCCGGCCCGCACGATGTGTCCCGCTTCGGTCAGGGCGTCAGTGATCGCCCGCCCGCCGTCCGCCGTGGGCAGGTACAGCCGGTCGCGGACGGGGCCGCGCCAGTCGTAGGCTCCCTCGAAGGCGGTCAGCCCGTTTCGGATGCCCAGCAGGCACCCGACGTTGCCGGAATTGCAGTCGGTGTCCCAGCCGCTGGTGTTGGTGATCATCAGGGACCGCCGGAAGTCCCCGTCGCCGTACAGCAGGCCGAGCCACACCAGGGCGTGGTTGGGCACCACGTGACAGGCGCCCCCGAACCGGTGGTAGCCGTAGCGGTCCTGAAGCCGGGCCCGGGACCGCCGCCAGTCTTGGTCTTCTGATCGCCACGCGCGCAGATCCCGGATCACACGGGCGATCAGGCTGTCGCGTGGAATAACGCTCAACCCCCGGTCGAGGAGCCGCCCGAGGTCCGGTTCGACGAACGCCTGCGCCTCCATGGCGGCGATCACCTGCGCGGCATAGACGGCCTCGCCGTCGTGGCTGACCCGGGCCGCACGGGCGGCCAGGTCCGCCGCGAGTTCCGGGCGGCCGGGCGCGACCATGCCCCAGCCGTCGATGAAGATCTGCGCGCCGATCTGCTCGGAGACCACCGGACCGTTGAGTTCGCGTGATCCGCTACTCGGGGCCGGCACCCCGCCCTGCAGGCGCCGGAAGGCGGTCTGTTCGGTCGAGAGGCCCACTCCGCCCCACCACAGCACCGTCCGGTCTTCGATGATGTAGTTCAGCCAAGTCTCGCCGATCTGTTCGGAGGTGATGTCCCGCGGGAAGCCGTGGTCTTCCAGCGCCCGCAGGAACGTGAAGGTCCCGCTGAGGTCATCGTCCGTCACCACCAGCGGCAGCCCGAGGCGATCGCTGACGTAGCGGTCGACCTCGCCGAGCTCGCGCTCGATCCGCTCGTGCGTCCAACCCTCGATCGGACGGCCGAGGTACACCCCGATCATTTTTCCGAGCACCCCGGCGTAGACCCGCCGGGCGTAGTCCGCGGGCAGGTTCAAACGGGCCTCCTGGACAGCCGCGAGGTCGCGGCCGGGGTCTGGCCGCTCCGTGACCGGTTCCGCCCGAGTGCTCGCTTCCCGGCCGGATCCGGCCTGAACAGGCAGGTTCCGAGCGGGTGCAGCGAAGCGGTCTGAAAAGCCGTGCCGGACGACGGTGGGCGGTTCTGTGGCTGGTTCATGTCATTCCTTGCTGAGCTGTCAGCACGTCTTCTTGAGACGCGCTGACAGCCCTGGGCTCCGGGAAGGGCTGAAGATCGCTCAGCGGCGCTCGAAGCGCCAGTGCTGCGGGGCGAAGCCGTTATCGGTGTACAGTTGCACGTTGGCGCCCGGCGTGGTCGAGCCGCGGTCCACGTCGAGCGCGAGGCCGCTCGCCTGCTGGTTGAGCACCTTGAAGTAGCCGTTCGCGACCGAAACGGCGCGCCAGTTCTGCGGCGCGAGGCTGTTGCAGGTGTACTGCTGGACGTTCGCACCGGCCGCCGTGGACCCGAAGGCGTCATCCAGGCACAGGTTGCTCTGCTGGGACGTCAGGGTGAAGTAGCCGGCGCCCTTGTCGAGCAGCAGCCAGTTCTGGGGGGCGAGGTTGTTGCAGGTGTACTGCTGGACGTTGGCGTTGATGGCGGTGGAGCCGTTCGCCACGTCGAGGCACTGCTGGCTTTGTTCGTTGACGAGGCGGTAGGTCGCCCCGGAGACCGGAAAGTTGAGGGCGCCCGTGCCGAAGTAGGTCTTGCAGGTGCCGTTCTCGAAGTCCGTGGCGAGCTCGAGCAGCTTCGAGCCGTTCGCGGACGGCAGCAGGGCAGAGCTGTAGTTGACGCACGGGTTGTCGCCGGCGCCGACCGACTGGACCGGCGCGGTCATCTCCGTCCAGGGCACGTTCTCGGCGCCGTTGCTGCCCTGCACCAGCACCGCCCGGCCGTTGTTCGCCGCGAGCGAGCCGTCCGAGTTCTTCAGCACCTGCCCGACGAGCAGCACCTTGCCGTTCGCGGAGCCGTCGGGCGCCCAAGCGATCGTCGGCGCGTGCGCGAAGAAGTGGCCGTCGCCAGTCTGCGGGCGGTACCCGAGCCAGGTGCGGTCGCCCCAGTCGCTGCCGTTCGGGGACGTGCGCAGCTGCGCGACGCAGTCATGCGTGCCGGGCCAACCGCACACCTCGTAGCTCATCAGGTAGGTGCCGTTCGGCAGCTTGCGGACCACCGCCATGCCCGGGCGCCGGGTGTTATCGGCCACACCGACGTCAATCACGTCCCCGCCCCAGCTGGCTCCGCCGTCGGTGGACACGCGGTGCGCCAGCAGCTGGTTGTAGCCGGAACCTTTGTACTCCTCGCTGGAGAAGAACATCACCAGGCGGCCGGACGCGTCCACGGTGAATTCAGGCTCCCACAGGCCGGTGTTGCCGGTGACGGGGGTGGAGAAGGAGGTCCAGGTGCGGCCCTGGTCGGTGCTCTTGTAGATCTTGATGGCCGTGGCGGTGCGCGGCGTCTGGTCCGTTCCGACGGACGTTGCCCAGAACAGCGTGCCGGCGCTAGTCGAACCGAGGGTCTGCGGCACCTCGTACAGCACCGAGCAGCAGTTGCGCGGCGGCGTCGCGTCGCGCAGCTCGGACAGCAGCTGCCACGAGGCGCCGTCGTCCGTGCTCTGGTAAAAGGCCGCGCTCTGCTGCCCGTTCACGATGGACTCGAAAGTAGCGACGAGGCGGCCGTTCGCGCTGCCGTTGTGGGCGAGACGCACGACGCGCGGGTAGTAACCCTGACGGTCGGCGAGACGCGTGCCGACAGCGAGCGGGCCCACGGTCCCCGAACCCGCCTGCCCGGCGGGTGACGCGACTTCGGTGCCGCAGGCGACGAGCGCCAGCGTGGTGAGGGCGGTCAGGGCGACGTGCATGGGGCGCATGGCATTCCTCCGGGGTAAAGGCGGATGGGTGAGTGCAGCGGACGTGAGCCCCTCCGCGAATGGGGCGCCGCCCTTCCCTTGAAGGGGATCAGTCCTTGAGGCCGGTGACGGTCAGGCCGCGCTCGAGGTAGCGCTGGCCGAGGAGGTACACGAGCAGCGCGGGCACGGCGGCGACGGCGGTGCCTGCCATGAGCTTGCCGTAGTCGGTGACGTAGCGCCCGGAGAAGAGCGCGAGGCCCACCGGCAGCGTCTGCGTATCGCCGTGCACGACGTACAGCGGCCACACATAGTTGTTCCAGGAGCCCATGAACGCGAACACGCCGAGCGTCACCAGGGCCGGGACGGAGAGCGGCACGAGCACGCGCCACAGGATCTGGAAGCTGTTCGCGCCGTCGAGGCGCGCGGCCTCCTCGAGTTCGCGCGGGACGGCCGCAAAGAACTGGCGCAGCATGAAGACGCCGAACACGCCGGGCAGGGCGGGCCAGAGCAGGGCGTGGTACGTGTCAATCCAGTTCAGGCGGATCATCATGATGTACAGCGGAATGAGGGTGACGATACCCGGCACCATCAGGCTGGTCAGCAGGAACCAGAACCAGCCCTCGCGCCCCCGAAACCGCATCCGGGCAAGGGGGTAGGCGGTCAGCACGCACAGCGCGACCGTGAGCAGAGTGGTGAGCAGCGCGACGAGCGCCGAGTTCAGCGTCCAGCGCAAGATGTTGGTGTCGGGGTTGCTCAGCACATCGCGGTAGTTGTCCAGGGTCGGCCGCGCCGGCCACCACTGCACCGGCTGCGCGAGGGTGTCGATCTCGGGCTTGAAGGAGGTGCTGAGCATCCAGTACAGCGGCGCGAGGAACAGCAGCGCCTGGAGGGCCAGCAACACGAAGCGTGGGGCGTTCCCCCAGGGACGCCGCCTGGCCGTGACCGCCCTCCTGGAGCGGCGCGGCGCCAGCTTAGGCAGGCGGGCCGCGACCCACTCCCACCCGGTGGAGACCGCGTGCCACGCGCGGGTCAGGGCCAGCGCCCAGCGCGAGGGGCGGCGCTCACGCGCGGTGAACGAGGGCTCGCGCAGGCTGCCTGTCATGAGGCGGAACTGCGCGGCCGTGAGGCCCAGCATCAGCACACCGAACGCGAAGGCCATCGCGGTCGCCGAGGAGTAGTTGTTGTTGGTAAAGGCCTCCTCCGTGATGTACCCGATCACGCTCTGGGTGCCCCTGGCCGGCCCGCCGCCGGTGATGAGCTGGATCTGCCCGAAGACCTGCAGGGACCCCAGGGCGGTCGTGACCCCCACGAACAAGGTCGTGGGCGTCAGCATCGGCCAGGTGATGAAGCGGAACCTCGCCCAGCTGCCGGCGCCGTCGAGCTCGGCCGCCTCGTACAATGCGTGCGGGATGTTGGACAGCGCGGCGAGATAGAGGGTCATGTTGAAGCCCACGCCCCACCACACGCTGCCCACCACGAGCGGCACCCACGCCCAGCCCTCGGCGGTGAGGAAGTTGACCGTGGGGCGCCCCAGGTATTGCTCGAGCACCACGTTGACGAGCCCCACCTGGTTCTGGAACATCCACTTCCACAGCAGGCCCATCACCGTGACCGACAGGATGCCGGGCGCGAAGAAGATGGCCCGCAGCAGCGCCCGCCCGAAGATGGGCCGCTGCAACTGCAACGCGAGCGCGAGCGAGACGCCGACGAGGAGCGGCACGCTGAGCACGGTGAACAGCACGGTGTTGCGCAGCGCGTTCCAGAAGTACTCCGCCTCCGGCGTGCTGGCGCTCAGCAGGGCGAGGTAGTACCGCGCGCCGACCCAGGGGGACGCGCTCTCGAGCGGATTCCAGTTGTGCAGGCTAATCCACAGGCCGTACCCCACCGGGAACGCGATGAACACCAGAAACAGGGCGGCGTGGGGCAGCAGGTAGGCGTACGGCACGAGCGGGTGCGCGTCGTTCAGGAGGGGGCGGGCCGCACGGCGCCGCACGGCTGGCGCGGAACGCGAGGAACTGTTCACGCGCGCCCCGCTTCCGTGCCCCCTGCCCCATCACGCGGGAGCACAGACCCGCCCTCTCCCCGGGGTGTCCCGCCGTGTTGGGAAATCAAGGTCATACAGGTCCTTTGCGCGGCCACTCGACCCGGCGCCACGTCACTTCTGCGCGTCGGCGATCTGCTGGACCGTCTTGACCTGCGCCTCTCGCAGAACCTGCAGCGCGTCGCCCTTCTTGCCGCTCAGGAACTGGTCGACCGCGTCCCCGAAGGGGCTGAGCACGGGCGCGATCCGGGTGGTGCCCCCCAGGCCGCCGTAGATGCTGATGTTGCGGAAGCCGGCGAAGGCGCCGTACATCGGGTTGGTGCGGTAGGCGGGATCGCTGGCCACCGCGGGTTGGGTGGGCAGGCTGCCGGACTTCGTGAACGCGAGGTTTTGCTCGCGGCCCGTCATCCAGCCGACGAACTCCAGCGCGGCGGCGCGTTTGTTGGGGTCATAGTTCGCGCGTTGCCGCGGCAGCGTGAGGAAGCTGGCGTCGCCGAAGCTGGCGTCGCGCTGCGTGCCCAGGCGCGGGAAGGGGGCGACCCCCAGCTTGTCGCCGAGCTGCTCGCGGTACTGGCTGAGCATCCACACGCCCGCGTAGTTGAAGCAGCTCTTGCCCTGGCGAAAGGCGGCGGCCTCGCTGTCCTCCGTGGCACCTGCCGGCCCGACGTGGTACCGGGTGTTGGTGTCGCGCAGGAACTGTAGGGCCTCGGCGGCCCGGGCCGAGGCATAGACGGGCTGCCCCTGGGCGTTCAGGAAGTCCACGCCGTTTTGCTCGGCCACCGTGATGCCCAGGCGGAACCAGCCGGGCGCCGCGGGGATGGCCCCCCCCCAGGTGGCGAGGTTACGCGCGTCGAAGCCCGGGGCGCCGGGCCGCCGCCCCGCCTTGTCGGTGGTGCACCTGGCCGACGCCGCGAGGAACTGCTCGCGGTTGCGCGGGGGGGCGCTCACCCCCATCTTCCGCATCAGGTCCTTGTTGTAGAACGTCACCACCGTGACGAGGTGCAGCGGCACGCCGTACGTCTTGCCCTGGTACTGCCCGCCCTGCCACACCTTGTCGTAGAAGGCCGCCTTGGATACCCGCGCGGCCCGCAGTTCGGCCGGCGTGAGCTCGCTGAAGGCCCCCTTGTCGACGAACTGGGTGATGTCCCACGACAGCCAAGCCACGACGTCGGGCGCGCGACCGGCCGCGACCAGCGGCAGCAGCTGCTGGCCGGTCGTGCCCCAGTCCTGACCCTGGTACTTCACCTCGATGTTGGGGTGGGAGGCATTGAACTGCTTGACCAGATCTTCCATGTACGGGCGGTCGGAGCCCAGGAAGCCGTGGACGTAGGTCAGGTTCACCTTCGGCCCGGTGTACTGGGCGTGCGCTGCCCCCAGGCCGAGCATTCCACCAAGGACCATTCCTGCCAGCGCCAGCTTGTTCATACTTCCTCCTCGTGCGGGACCATCCGGTCGAGTGTGGGGGTGAACCGGGGACCGGGCGGGGGACCACTCCCCGCCAGGGTGGGCTGGCGTTCGAGCCACCAGCGCCTGGAATAGCCGTAGGGGTCGGCGTCGCCCTCGAGCTCGACGTCCTGGGGATTGGCCTCCCCGCGAGTCGCCCGGGCCAGCCGGGCGGGGTCGGCCTTAAAGACGCGGTGCTCGGTGGTGAGGCCGTTTTCCTCCTGGAACGTGTCGGCAAGCTGGGTGTAGCAGAACCCGGAGATGCCCTCCAGCCCGTGCACGGCCGTCAGGAGGGCCTCGTAGCGCTCCAGGAAGATGGCGCCGTCCTGCACGCGGCTGTAGCCCCACCCGGTCCTGTCGGTGCCGGAGTAGGCGACGCCGCCAAACTCCGAGAGCATGACCGGCTCGTCGCGCCCGGCGAACCCGGACACCCGCAGCGCGGGCCCCCAGGGCCGCTCCACCGTGTCCGTTACGGCGGCCGGGGTGCCGTAACGGGCACGCAGCTTCTCGGGCTCGTGCGCGTAGTCGTGGATGCCCAGCCAGTCGCCCACCACGAACTCCCAGCCGTCGTTGCCGATGGCCAGGCGTGTGGGGTCGAGCGTCTTGGTAAGGTGGTACAGGGCCTGGACGTAGTGGGTGTGGGTCGCGTTCGTCGTGAGTTCGGGTACTCCCCAGGACTCGTTGAACGGCACCCAGGCGATCACGCAGGGGTGCGAGCGGTCGCGCGCGATCACCTCGGTCCACTCGCGCGTGAGGCGCGTTGCGGCCTGGGCGCTGAAGCGGTAGTGGCTGGGCATCTCCTCCCACACCAGCAGGCCCAGCCGGTCACACCAATGCAGCCAGCGCGGGTCCTCCACCTTCTGGTGCTTGCGCACGCCGTTGAAGCCGAGCTGCTTGGCGAGTTCCACGTCGCGCCGCAACTGCTCGTCGGTAGCGGCCATCAGGGTCTCCGGCCAGTACCCCTGGTCAAGGACCATCCTGAGGTAGTACGGATGGCCGTTGAGGGTGAAACGGTGGCCCTGGATGCCCACCGACCGCAGCGCGGTGTAGCTGTGCACCCGGTCCAAGACGCGCTCGCCCTCGAGCAGCTCGACGACGGCCCCGATCAGGTGCGGGTGCTCGGGGCTCCACAGCAGGTGGTTGCGCTGCTCGGCGATCCCGGCGTCGGGCAGGGCGAGACGCCGGGTGGTGCGGGCCGCCTTGACCCCGTAGCGGTCGTCGGCGAGGTCCTCGTGCGGGGTGGTGAGCCGGACGCGCACCGACAGCTCCGGCCGCAGGGGACCGGCGAGCGAGACGTCGAGTTGCACCTCCCAGGTGTCGAGGTGCGGCGTCCACACCAGCTCGTCCAGGCGCGTCTCGGGCACCTTCTCGAGCCACACCGGCTGCCAGATACCGGTGGTGCGCGGGTACCAGATGACGTGCGGCTCGGGCTGCCAGTCCTGCTTGCCGCGTGGCTGCGCGAAGTCGGCGGGGTCATCCTCGGCGCGCACGACGAGCTCGACCGCCTCCCCGTCCACGAGCGCGTCGGTCAGGTCGGCCGTGAACGGGGTGTGACCGCCCTCGTGCTCCGCGACGAGTTGCCCGTTCGCCCACACCCGCGCCCGGTAGTCGACGGCGCCGAAGTGGAGCAGCAGCCGCTCGCCGCCCTCCGGAACCTCGTCCTTCGACAGCTGGACGGTGTGTGCGTACCAGACGACCGGGTGAAAGGCCGTGTCCCCGATGCCGCTGGCCTCGCTCTCCGGGGGAAACGGCACGAGGATGGTGTGGGTGAACGTGACGTGCCTCGGGTGGGTCCAGCGCCCGCCCCCGTCGGGGGCAAACCGCCAGGGTCCGTCGAGCCGTCTCCAGCCGGGACGGGTGAATTGCGGGCGAGGGTGTTGGAGTTCGGTCACGCAACCTCCTATGCGCCACGACCTGCTGGGGTCGGCGCCGCTCACACTTGGAATTGAATGCACCTACGCTACGAGTTTTATGAATTACGTTCAACTATTTTGACTTCAAATAAAGGTTGTGTGAAGTCATGCGGGGGTGAGGGCCCGGACTCCCTACCGGTCAAGGTTTCTCCTATCATCAGCCGGGGGCGTCCGTGTTCGTGCATAACAAGAAGGTGTTGGTCGTCGAGAACGACGAGGCCATAGCGGTGCTGCGCGCCCTGGCCTCGGACACCCGCGTCCTCATTCTCAGTTTGCTGACCTACGAGTCCACGAACGTCGCGACCCTCGCGGCCGCGTTGGACATTCCGCTCTCGACCCTGAACTTCAACGTCCGTCAGTTGCAGGAGGCGGGCCTGATCGACGTCGCCTACGAGCCCGGCACGCGCGGCACGCAGAAACTGTTGCGCAAGCGGTACGACGAGGTCACCGTACGTCTTCCCGGGGTCACCGTCCAGTCGGCGGCGGACGGCCTCGTCGAACTCGCGCTGCCTGTCGGGGCGTACCGCGGCGCCGAGGTGCGGCCGAGTTGCGGCCTGCTCTCCGACACCCGGTTCATCGGCGTGAACGACGACCCGCGCAGCTTCCAGGAGGCCGAGCGCGCCTTCGCCCAGCTGTTGTGGTTCCAGCAGGGTTATGTCGAGTACGCCTTTCACAAGAACGTGCCGTTCGGCGCGACCCTGACGGAGCTCGAGTTCTCCGCCGAGTTGTGTTCGGAGGCGCCCGACTACAACCTGGACTGGCCCTCGGACATCACGCTCTCGGTGAACGGCGTGGACGTCGGCACCTGGACGAGCCCGGCCGACTACGGCGGCCGGCGCGGCCACTTGACGCCCCCGTGGTGGCCGCCCGATCAGACGATGTACGGCGAACTCA
Source organism: Deinococcus aetherius (assembly GCF_025997855.1). Lineage (NCBI taxonomy): Bacteria > Thermotogati > Deinococcota > Deinococci > Deinococcales > Deinococcaceae > Deinococcus > Deinococcus aetherius. The sequence goes on along the minus strand of NZ_AP026561.1, from coordinate 507,340 downwards.
AGACCTGGACGGTGACGCCCGGCGGCACCCTCCTCGACGGCGCGCCCTGCTCCGCCGTGACGCTCGCCGACCTGAACCTCGCCGCGGCCTCCCACATCGCCGTTCGCCTGGGCGTCAAGTCTGACGCCCGACATGTGGGCGGGCTTAACCTGTTCGGCGGTCGGTGTGGCGATCACCCGCAGGACCTGCTGTTGCGCCTGCGCTACACGATTCGGTGAGGAGCGCCTCGCCCAGGCGGGGCTGACGATCAGGAGCGGTTGAACGGTTGTGGCAACTTGACGCTGTTGAGAGCTTGAGTGGGGGAAAAGAGAACTCGTCCAGCACGGCGACGAACCCAACGGTCCAGTGCCTGGGAGTCTGGGGACGCTGTTCTTTCCCTCCCTTCCGGCAGCCCACCGCCGGGCATGTTTTTCGCAGCTCAAGGGCCACGGCGTTGCCCAGGACGCCCCACCACCGACCAGGAGCCTCGCTTGGCACCCGCAAACCGTAACATCCTCGCCCGGACGCTCCCAGGCCCCTCTCGGTCAAGCCCTAAACGGGGTCACCAGTCGAGATCAAGGCCAAGCGCCTGCCTGACTTCGGCAGAGTGAGGCGCGGTAATTTAGGGCGACGACAGGTGCGCCCGCACAGGCAGCGCCTCCTCCACGACGACACCAGACCCGCGCGTCGACCTCAACGCGTCAGGCGGCTCAAGGCCGCGATGACGACCACGAGGAGGGCCGCCAGAAGCGTACGACCGTCGAGCACCTCTCCCAAGAGCAGCGCCGACCAGATCACCGTCAGCACGGGTTGCATGAGTTGCACCTGCCCGGCCCGCGCCACACCCCCCAGCGCCAGCCCGCGGTACCACGCGAAGAAGCCCAGGAACATGCTGACCACCGCCACGTAACCAAAAGCGAGCCAGGCTCCTGGCGAGGGAAGATGGGTCGGCCAGGGGGCCAGCAGGGTCGCCAGGAGCGCGAGGGGCAGCGAGAATACCAGCGCCCAGCTCACCACCCGCCAGCCGTCGAGTTCCCGGGCCAGCCGCCCGCCCTCGGCGTACCCGACCGCGGCGAACAGGACCGCCAGCAGCAGGTAGAGGTCGCCTGTCTCCAGATGCCCGGCTCCGGTGGTCGCCGCAAACCACAGAACAGCCGCCACCCCCAGGGCGCACACCAGCCAGAAGATGGGCCGGGGTCGTTCGCGCGTCAGCAGCACCGCAGAGACGGCCGTGGCCGCCGGAAGCAGGCCCACCACCACCGCGCCGTGCGAGGACGGCACGGTGCGCAGGGCGAGCGAGGTCATCACCGGGAAGCCGAACACCACCCCCAGGGCGACGAGCCCCAGTCCCCGCCAGTGCCGACGCTCCGGGAGCCGCTCCCGCCGGGCGACCAGCAGGGCCAGGGCCAGGAGGGCCGCGACCACGGCGCGACCGAAGCCGACGGTGTACCCGCCGAATTCCGGCACCGCGAGCCGTGTCGCGGGCAGGGTGAAACTGAAGCACAGCACGCCCAGGGCTGCCCACCACCAGCCACTCGTTTCCGTTTTCGTTTCTAACCCTGTAACGTTACTACTGCTTTTCACGTTCTACGATAACGGTATGTCGTCAGATACCCAGGGGGGCACGAGTAGACAACGCTTGTTGCTTGACCTGAGAGCCTGGATCAAGCAGGAGGCACGGCTGGGCGAGCGGCTGCCTTCCGTCCGTGAACTGACCCGCCGTTACCGGACCAGTCCGGTGACGGTAAGTGCGGTGCTCTCCCAACTGGCAAGGGAAGGGCTGATCGTCACCCGCCCTGGTCACGGCACCTTCGTCGCGCAGGCTGTTCCGGTTCCTCCGGCTGCGGACCTCGCGTGGCAGACCGTGGCCCTTTCGGGTCGTCCCGTCTCACCAGGGTACGTGCAGGACCTCTTCCGGCCCCCACAGGCCGACACCCTGCCGCTGGGTAGCGGCTACCCCGACGAGACGATTCAGCCCCTGCACCTGTTGCAGGCTGCCCTCAGCAAGGCGTCCAGACGCCCAGGGGTCTGGTCGCGGTTACCCCCGGAAGGGCTAGAGGCGCTGCGGGCGTGGTTCGCGCGGGAACTGGGTGAGGCGTACCGGGCGTCCGACGTGCTGATCGTCCCCGGTGGGCAGGCGGCCCTCTCGACGGCCCTGCGCGCTCTGCTTCCCATTGGGGCGCCGTTGCTGGTCGAGTCTCCCACGTACTACGGCGTGCTGGCTGCTGCGGGGGCGGCGGGCGTGCAGCCGATCCCCGTTCCCGCAGACACGGAGGGCATCCGGCCTGACCTGCTGGAGGTGGCGTTCCGTTCCACGGGCGCGAAAGCCGTTTATCTTCAACCGCTCTATGCCAATCCGACGGGAGCTGTCCTTGCACCCGAACGCAGGGCAGCAGTGTTGGCGGCGGCGGAGCGGGCGGGCGCCTTTGTGATCGAGGACGACTACGCCCGCGGCCTCACCCTGGACGGCGAGGCTCCGCCTCCCCTGGCCCTCTCCGACCCGGGGCGCGTCGTGTACCTGCGCTCGCTGACGAAAGTGAGCGCGCCGGGACTGCGCATCGCCGCCCTGATCGCACGCGGACCAGTCCTGACGCGGTTACGTCACGGGCGGGCCATCGAGGACTATTTCCTCGCTGGTCCCCTTCAGGAGACGGCCCTGGATCTGGTGACCTCGCGGGGCTGGCCGCGCCACCTGAAGGACCTCCAGGCGGCGTTGCGCGAGCGACGAACCGTGATGGTGGGAGCGTTAGGGCGCCATTGGCCGGAGGCGCGGGTCACCCTGGTTCCGCGGGGTGGGTACAACGTCTGGGTGCAATTGCCCGAGGGGGAGTCCGACCTCGACTTCGTGGAGCGCGCGGCGCGGGCCGGGGTGCAGGTGAGCGCGGGCAGCGGGTTCTTTCCGTCGGAGCCGAGTGGGGCGTTCGTGCGCCTGAGTTACGCCGGCGCAGGTCCCGCCGTCATCGAGGAGGGCGTGAGCCGCCTGGCTTGACTGTAAAAGCCTCAGGCGAGACCCGCACTCCATCGCCCTTGACTCCCTCCACCTGACTTGGGCCGAGGGGAATGAGAGCCTGGCCGAGACCGGGGCCGGCTTCCTGTACCTGCGCCACGGCGTGGGGACGGCATCCCCAGGACCTCTGGGCGCACTTCGGCCCCCACGTCCGGGTCGCCCGGAAGAGCGGCCAGGCGACCGTCCCCACAAACTGACGAGGGCACACCGGGGACGAAGCACCCGGCCCAGGTGAGGCCGGGCGAGGGAACCGACCTCACCCATTGGGCCTCGCGCACGCGAAGGGAGGAAGCGACGGGTACGTACCGGTCCTGCCCGCCCTCTCCTGGGTACACACCACAGACTATTCAGCTCATCTGCGGGATACAGCAGGGGTGGGCGGTGACCTGGCACGCAAGCCACCCGGGAGGTGCTGGCGGTGGACCCCCGCCTCGCGCTGAGCTGGAGCGAGGCCGTCTTCGAACTAACGAGGCGGAGGCGAGCGGCCACGGGCCGGCCCGTGCATCCGGGCCTCGCCTCACCGAGCGGCGCTCTCCAGCCTGGCACACGGGCGAACGAACCGGGGTCACCGGTCGGCGGCGCTCGGCGCAACACGCTGGGGATGGTTGAGCGCGCGGGCGTAGCGTTCGCGCTGGTCGCGCACCCACGCCTCGTAGGTGTCCACGGTGTCGCTCAGATGCATATTTCGCAGGACGTGGTGGGCCTGGCCGCGCCGGTCGAGTTCGCGCACGGTGAGTTCGTTGAGGGACTGAACGAGCGTGAGGGCACCGATGGAGGACAGCGGGCAGACCCCGTACACGCCGGTCTGCCCCTCGACCGTGACGCTGAGGTCGCCCACCGGCATGCCGTTGTCGAGGAAGACGCCGTTCCTGGCGCCATCCACGACGTGTGAGAGGTTCTGACCGCTGCTGTGCTTGGCGGGCGCCGTGCGGGCCTGCGCCTCGCAGGCGATCACCACGAGCGGGTGATCAGGGTAGCGCCGCTGGATTTCGAGGGCCGTGTCCACGGCGGCGGGCGTCGTGCCGGTGGCCGACAGCACCAGGAACACGTCGCGCGGGCCGATGTCGTACTCGTCGAGGATGGCCTCGCCCACGCCCTCCACCTTCTCCATGCGCTGGTTCACGCGGATGCCGCGCGTGCCCACCACGCCGTCGAAGGTGGCGAGGCCCGGCGTCAGCAGGGGGTGAAAGCCCGTCAGGGCGCCCATGCGAACGATCATCTCCTCGACCGCGATGCGCGAGTGGCCGTTGGCGTACACGTGGATCAGGCCGCCCGCCTGAATGGCGTCGGCGTACAGCGACGCGACGCGACGCAGCTTGTCTTCTTGCGCCAGCACGGCGTCGCGGACGCGGTCGAGCTGGTCCGGGAAGGTGAGGGTCACGCGTTCTCCTCCAGGGGCGTGAGGGCGCAGGCGGCGACGAGGGCCCGCGCCCGCCCGGTAAGGTCGTCCCAACGTCCGCCGCGCACGAGGCCCGGGTCCACCAGACTGCCGCCCACCCCGAGCGCCACTGCCCCGGCGTCCAGGTAGGCGCGGGCGTTCCCGGCGTTCACGCCGCCCACCGCCACGAGGGGCACGTGGCCGAGCGGGGCGAGCACGTCTTTCAGATACCCCGGGCCGCCGACGCTGCCGACCGGGAAGACCTTGACGGCACTTGCGCCCGCGTGATGGGCGCGCACGATTTCCGTGGGTGTCAGGGCGCCCGGAAAGACGGGGACGCCTGCTTCCCGCCCACACGCGATGATCGCCTCGTCGGTGTGCGGGGAGATCAGGTACTCGGCGCCCGCGAGCAGGGCGTCCCGGGCCTCCCTGACGCCCAGGACGGTGCCCGCCCCAACCCGCAGCGGCAAGGAGGTCCGGCGCCAGCGTTCGATGGTGTGCAGCGCGCCCGGGGTGTCGAGCGTCACCTCGATCAGGCGCACACCCCCCGCGAGCAATGCGGAGGCCACGTCGTCGGCGTGCTGGGGCGGCACCCCGCGCACGATGGCGATGACTTTGTCCCGTGAGAAGTCGAGGCCGCTCACGCGCTCGCCGCCCGCTCTTCACTCGGGGCGGTTTCAGTGGAGGCCGTCAAGCCCAGCCAGCGTGCGGGGTTCTCCGTCCAGATAGCGTTCAACTCGTCCTGGGTGAAGCCCTCCTCGCGCAGGCGACCGTCAAAGGTGTCGAGGATGTACGCGAGTCCCGGCCCGCCGCCGTACGCCTTCCAGTACGAGCGCCGCGCGGTGTCGCCGCCCAGCAGCAGGTTCGCGCCAAAGCCTGCGTCGATCACGTCCCGCATCAGCCTCACCAGGACGCTTTCCGGCTGGTACTTGATGCGGCCCGGAGTGTCGTACTGGAGGAGGGCGCCCCGGGCCGCCAGGCGGGCGTGGACGAACACGTCGGGGTTGCGGTCGAGGTGGCTCAGCATCACGCGCGAGGGGGGTACGCCCGCTTCCTCCAGCAGGTCGAGCAATTCGTCCCCGGCGGTGCCCATCTCGGTATGGACAAGAATGGGGCAACCCGTTGCGCGGTGCGCCCGCCCCGCCGCCCGGATCAGCTTGAGCGTGGTGGGCTTCACGACCTGATAGTCGCCCGCGACCTTGACGAACCCAGCCCTCACCGCACTGCGGTCCACGACAGGCGTGTCGTAGTTGTTTCGGTCGGCTCCTTCGGTCAACTCCGCGATCAGCAGGCCGGCAATCGTCTCCTCGTCGAAGCGGTGCTGCCAGTGGTCGGGCAGGTAGTAACTCGACTTCTGAAAGCCGCTCGGCACAAGGATGGGCACGCCCGTCGCCTCGCTGATCGCCACCAGCTTGTCCACGTTCCGGCCACAGCCGAAGGGCATGGTGTCCACGATCAGGCCGCCGCCCGCTGCCTTCCAATACCCGACTTCCTCGACTGCCTTTTCGACTGAATCGAGCTTGAAATCAGGCTCCTTGACGACCGTGTACCCGCCGTCGATGATCAGGTGTTCGTGGGCGTTCACCCGACCGAGACGGTCGGCACCGAGAGGGCCCAGGGTCGTCTCGACCGTGTTCATGCCGTCACCGCCGACAGGTCGCCGAACTTCGCCCCCAGACCGAGCAGGTGATCTTGCAACGTCGGCACGAACAGTTCGTGAGGCAAGGTGTCGCCCTTCACGCTCAGGGCCGCCGCCGAACCTGCCGCCTGGCCCATCGTCATCGTCTGCGCCATCGAGCGGCACGAGGCGTGCGCGTCGTGGGTGGCGCTAAAGCAGCGCCCGGCCACCAGGAGACCGCGCACCTGCCGGGGCACGAGGGTGCGGTAGGGGATGTCGTACGTCTCCCCTTCCGGCACATACAGCCATTTCGTGTCGGTGCCCGCGTGGTGGTCCTCGATGGGCGCCCCGCACGCGCCGATGGCGTCCGAGAACTTGCGGGCCGAGAGGCAATCCTCGCGGGTGAGGCGGTACTCGCCGTACACCCGGCGCGTCTCGCGCACCCCGATGGGCGAGGAGAGCCACGAGAGCTGCGCCCGCTCGAAACCCGGCACGTGGTCGCGCAGGAAGCGGGCGTACTCCAGGGCCTGCGCGCGGCCCTCCACCTCGGCCTCCGTCAGGGCCTCGGGGTCGGTGCCGTCCACGTCGGCCACCCGGGTCATGATGGTGTGGATCACGCCCGCCTGAGTGGTGACGTGCCAGCTTCCCTCGCGGCGGGGCAGGCGGTAGAGGCCCGAGTCGGCGGCCTCGGTCATCTTGGCCCACATCTCCTTCTTGCCGAAGCCCTGGGCGCGCTCCACGTCCACGTTCACCATGCGGAAGGTGGTGGAGAGGGTCTGCGCCGGATCTATGTCGCCCGCACGCTCGTAGGGCGCCCCGGCCCGGGCACATACGTCCGCGTCCCCGGTGCAGTCCACCACTACCCGTGCCGAGAGGTGCATCAGCCCGCGCTTGCCGTCCACGATGATGCCCGCGACGCGGCCCTCCTCCATCACCACGTCGGTGCAGAAGCTGTTCAGCAGCAGTCTCACCCCCGCCGCGAGGGCCAGGCGCTCCCACACGACCTTGAGGAGCTCGGGGTCGTAGGTCACGCCCGTGCCCGCGCCAAAGGTGTTGGGCCGCTCGAAGGCCGCGCCGAACGCCCCCAGCTCGCGCACCACGTCGTCGGGAATGCCGCCCACGACCTTTTTGCTTTCCTTGCCGGGCGTGTAGTAGCCGTAGAAGGTATCGAGGACCGCCGTGCTCGTGCCGCCCAGGAAGCTCAGTCTCTCGACGAGGACTGTCCTGGCCCCCGCCCGCGCACTCGCAATCGCGGCGCTCGCCCCCGCCGAACCGCTGCCGACGACGATCACGTCGGTGTCGAGCAGGGTGGGGACAGTTTTGGTGTACGTGATCATGGTCGCTCCTACTGCACGGTCCAGCCGCCGTCGACGGGCAGCACCGCGCCGGTGATGAACTTCGACTCGTCGGAGGCCAGGAAGACGCAGGCGTCCGCCACGTCGCGCACCTCGCCGAGGGCCCCGAGGGGCTGCCAGCGCGTGAGTTCCGCGAGCAACTCCGGGTCTGCTTTGCTGCGCGCCGCCATCCGCGTGTCAATCAATCCCGGTGCCACCGAATTGGCCCGCACCCCGTCCCGTGCGTAGTGGGCCGCGATGGCGCGTGTCAGGCCGATGATCCCCGCCTTGCTCGTCGCGTAGGCGTGCGTGTCGAAGAGGCCCTGGGTGCCGACCACCCCGAGGACGCTGCTCAACGTGACGACCGCGCCGCGCGACTCGACGAGGTGTGGCAGCGCGAACTTGCAGCTCAGGAAGGTGCCGCGCAGGTTGACGTGCATCACGTGGTCCCAGGCCTCGGGCGTGCAGGCGTGTGCCGGGCCGTCCCCGAGCCGCCGCGCCCCGATGCCCGCATTCGCCACGAGAACGTCGAGCCGCCCGAATGTGCGGACGGCGTGACGCACCATCTCCTCCACCTGCCCCGCGTCGCCCACGTCGGCCCGTACGAAGGTCGCCGCCTCCCCGAGCGCCTGCGCCGCCCCCTCGCCCGCCTCCGCGTCCAGATCGGCCAGCACGACGTGGGCGCCCTGCCCTGCGAAGGCCCGCGCGATGCCCAGGCCGAGGCCCCGGCCCGCCCCGGTCACGAGCGCGACCTTGCCCGCCAGCCTCACGCCCGCACCTCCAGACGCTCGGCGGACAGTTGAGCGAACGACGTGCGAAGCTGCGGGTAGAGCGCGCGGTACACCTCGAACAGCTCCGCGTACCGCGCGCTGTCCTCGGGACGGGGAGTGAAGCTGGTCTCGAAGTAGAGGTTCGCCCGCGCCGTGCGGCCCGCGTCGGCGAGCAGGCCCACGCCCTGCCCCGCGAGCAGCGCGTTTCCCAGGGGAGCGCCCACCTCCGGGGGAACCGCCCGCACCACGCAGCCCGTCACGTCCGCGAGGATCTGGCACCACAGCGCGCTGCGGGTGGGCCCCCCCAGCACGCGCACCTCCCGCGGGGCCACCCCCACCTCGCGGCACAGCAGCAGGTTGTGGGCGAGCGCAAAGGCCGCGCCCTCCATCACGGCCCGGACGAGGTGGGCCGCGCCGTGGTTGAAGTTCAGGCCGACGAGGGCCCCGCGGGCGTGGCCGTCGTTGATGGGCTGGAGTTCACCGCTGAGGTACGGCAGGAACACCAGCCCGTGGGCGCCAGGCGGGCTTGACGCCGCGAGGGCCGTGAGCCCCTCCAGGGTCAGGCCAGGGCCCAGCAGGTCGCGGCACCACGCCAGCGCCGCGCCGAACGCCACCGTCGAGCCCCCGAGCATCCAGCGCCCCGGCAACACGTGGGCGCAGGCCAGCAGCCGGGGCTGCACCCGCACCTGCTCATCGACGACGTAGACGGTGCCCGCCGTCCCCAGGGACATGAACGCCTCGCCCGCCTCGGTGACGCCGGCAGCGAGCGCGGCCGAGGGGGTGTCCTCCCCACCCGCGACGACTGGAATGCCGGCTCTCAGGCCCAGCTCTGCGGCGGCAGTGGATGTCAACGTGCCCAGCACGTCGCAGCTCGCGTTCACGCCGGGGTACAGCCGTTCGGGCAGGCCGAAGGCTTCGATCAGGTCGCGCGACCATGTGCCGCGCTTCAGGTCGAAGGCGAAGAGAATGCTGGCGTCAGCCACGCTGAGCGCGGCGCTCCCGGTCAGACGGTAGTTGATATAGCCCGTGGTCGTCAGGCTGACTGCCGCGCGCGTCAGGGACTCGCGCTCGTTGTCCCGCAGCCACATCAGCACAGGGTCCGCGTTGTAGGGGGCGGGCGTCTTGCCGTTGAGCCGCAGGATGTCGGAGCCGACGTGGGCGCGCAGGAACGCGCTCTGGGCCTCGCTGCGGCCGTCCATCCAGATGATCGCGGGACGCACGACCTCGCCGCGCCCGTCGAGCAGGGTGGCGGCGCAGCCCTGCCCGGAGACGCCGATGCCCGTGACGTGCAGCGAATCTGCACCCGCCAGCACGCCCTGCACCGCCCTCACGGTCGCCGCCCACCAGTCGTGCGGGTTCTGCTCGACCCAGCCGGGGCGCAGGTGCGCGGTCGGGTAGGAGGATTCAGCGTGCGCCACGACCTGCCCGGTGGGCGTGACGAGCACCGCCTTGGCGCTCGTCGTACCCACGTCGATGCCGAGCAGCACTTCCCTCATGCTCGCCCTCCACGCCGGACCCGGGCGATCACGACACGCCCACCTTCCCTTCCACGAGGGTACGGCAGACATGGGCGAGGTCTGCGGCGTGGTCGCGCAGGGTGCCGTCCACGATGTTGACCGAGGGCAGGTGCCCCGGCGTGAAGCCCGTCAGCGGTGAGGGGGAGAAGCCGCGCTCGTGGACCCCCGTGCTGCCGGGGCCGAAGCTGCCCTCGTCGATGTGCCGGATGGCCCGCGCGTAGCGGGTGAGAAGCTGCGGCATCCGGTAGCGCCGCGTCGCCCCCAGCCAGGAGAGGTTGATGGGAAAGACGCCCAGCAGCGCGTCCCACCACGCCTCCCCCGCCACGAACAGGTCGGGGAAGGTCGCGTGCAGTTCCGAGAGCAGCGCCCGGTAGCCACCCAGCATGTCCCAGCGGGGATCGTTCACCCAGCCCGCCGTCGTGTCGAGGTACACGGCGTCCAGGTCGAAGGCCCGGATCGTCTTGCCGATCTCGCGCACGAGGTGGGCGCGGTAGCGCGGCTCGCCGGGACTCAGGAACACCTGATCGTCCTCGCCCGAGCGGTCCGCGTCCCAGTCGGGGCGGTTGAACAGTTCCACGTAACGGTCGGTGCGGTTGCGCCATACCGCACGCTCCCAGTCCGGGTACTGGGTGACGTTCGCCCCATGGGCCCCGAACATCGGCATGAGGTGGATTTTCGTCTCGCGCGCCGCCTGACGTAGGCGGGCAAATCCTTCCGGGCCGCCCAGGTCCTCTCCCGGCGTGAAGTTGGGGTAGGAGTGGTAGTACCGCCCCTCCCAGCCCAGGACGTAGGCGATCAGGAGCCCCCCGTCTACCTGCCGCGCCGCGAAGCGCAGCACTTCGGCCATGTCGTCAAAGGTGTTGAACACGTACCCGGTCCAGTGCTGCCCATGCAGGTTGAGCACCAGCCGCGCGTCACGCGCCCACCCGGGGAGGTCCGGTCGAGTCTCCCAGGGGTGCAGGTCGTAAGTCCTCTCTAAAAAGGCCAGGTGCTCCTCGAAATCCGCGTCCACCTCGTCCCGGCCCGCGCAGGGCCGCAGCCGCACCTCGGGCGCCTCGAAGCGTCCGCCGAAGTGCCGCGCGTCCTCCTCCAGCACGAGTTCGGCGAGCGTCCCGCCCCCGCCGTAGGGCGGCGTGTGGACGTACAGCCGCTTGGCACGGACCTGGGGGTCACGGACGCTGATCGTCACGCCCGGCCCCTTGCCCGCACACGCCCAGGGGGTCGTCCAGCCGCCGCCGCTGGGGTAAGTCCACAGGAGAGGGGCTATATGGGCGGGCTGCGCCACGGCGTCCTCGGGCATCGAGGCGTGCCACCAGCCCTGAGCCAAGAGGTCTTCCGGCAGACCGCGCCACAGCAGTTTCACCGACTTGATGGGCTCGGCGTGTTCGGCCACGACGTGCCAGGTGAAGGCCGCCTCATCCCGCGCCACCCGCACCTCCACGCGACCCGGCACGCGCCTTTGGAGCCCCGCCCACGCGAGGCCGTCGCAGGTCAGGCTCAACCCGCCCGCGTCCTCCCGCAGTTCCACCCGGTCGGGATCGAGGACGTACACGTTGTTCGTGGTGAAGACCTGCACCCCCCAGCGCACGCCGCCCAGCCCGGGCACGTCGAAGAAGGGGTCCCGGGGGTCGAAACTGAAATCAAACGCGTTCACAGGGGGACTCCTTGAGGGGCGGGGGCGGGGATCACTTCACCGCTCCCTGGGTGAGGCCGCTGAGGTAGTAGCGCTGGAGGAACAGGAACAGCGCGATGCACGGCAGCATCGAGAGCATCATTCCCGCCTGCACCGCGCCCCAGTCCACGCTGCCGTAGAGGCCGCTTTGCACGTTGAGGAGCATCACGGGCAGGGTGTACTTGTCGCTGTCGTTCAGGAAGATCAGTGCGGCGAGAAACTCGTTCCACGACCCGAAGAACGCGAAGAGGGCGACCGTAACGACGCCGGGCAGTACGACCGGGAACATCACGCGGGTGAGCAGCGTCACCGAGGAGCAGCCGTCGATCAGGGCCGCCTCCTCGATCTCGCGCGGCACCGAGTCGAACGAGTTACGCATCACGAAAATGGCGAAGGGGAGCTGGAAAGTCGTGTACACGAGCGCGAGCCCCAGCAGCGTATCTTGCAGGTGAATCGCCCGCAGGATCAGGTACAGCGGTGTGAGGATCGACTGAAAGGGAATCATCAGCGTGGCGAGCATCACGACGAACAGCACGTTCCGGCCCACGAACTGGAAGCGCGAGAAGCCGTACCCACCAAGCAGGCTCAGGATGCTCGTGAGCACGATGGTGATGACCGCCACAAGCAGGCTGTTGCCGACATACCGCACCAGCCCCGCGCCGTACCCGGCCAGGGTGGCGTAATTGTCGAGCACGAGGTGCGAGGGCCAGAGGGTCGGCGGCGTCGCGGCGGCCTCGGAGGGCGGCTTGAGTGACGTGAGGGCCGACCACAGGATCGGAAAGAGGAAGACGGCGACCAGCAGCACGCACAGCGCGTAGTACAGGGTGTTCACCGTGGCGGCGCGGCGGCGGCGTGGCAGAGGGTGGGCGGGCAGGGGGTGGGCGCGCATCAGTACCTCGTGTCGTCGCGCAGGAGGTAGAGCTGCACGACGCTGACTGCGATGAGGATGACCAGCAGCACCACCGAGAGCGAGGCTGCATAGCCCAGCCGAAACTGCACGAAGGCTGCCTTGAAAATCCAGTACACCGTCGTGATGGTCGAGTTCTGCGGCCCGCCGCCCGCCATGATGTACATGGGGTCGAAGGCCAGAAACGAGCCGATCACCGACAGCACGAGCGCGAGCGCAAAGGTCCGACGCATCAGCGGCAGCGTGATGAAGCGCAGTTGCTCCCACGGACTCGCGCCGTCCACCCGGGCCGCCTCGTAGAACTCCTCCGGAATAGCCTGCATCCCGATCAGGAGCAGCAGCATGGTGAGGCCCACCATCTTCCACGTCACCATCACGACGATGGCCGTCAGGGCACTCCCCGTCGTCGCGAGCCACTGGAAGGGCTCCCTGATGACCCCGATGGCGGCGAGCCCTGCGTTGAACACGCCCACCTGATCGTTGAGCAGCCACACCCACAGCAGGCTCGACGTGGCGAGGCCGATCACGACCGGCAGGAAGTACGCGGTGCGGAAGAGCCCGACCCAGCGCACCGACCGCTTGACGAGCAGCGCCAGCCCGAAGGCCAGCACGAACAGCACCGGGGTGACGACCAGCGTGTACTTCGCCGTGAAGCCCAGGCTGCTCCAGAAGTTGCCGTCGGACAGCAGCGCCGCATAATTTTGCAGTCCCGTGAAGTGCCTGGCTCCCAGCAGCGGCCAATCGTGCAGCGACATCCACGCCGTCATGACGAGTGGCGCGAGGAAGAAGACGGCGGTGAACGCCACGCTCGGCAGCACGAACAGCAGCCCGACCTGTTTGCGCCACCACGAACGGGAGCGTGGCCGGGAACGGGCGGCGGGAGGGTTAAGGGTGTTCGCTCTCACTGGCGGCATCCTTCCGGGAGGTCAGGGGCCCGGGAAGGTCAGAGCCGGCGCGCGGACCCCTGACCTCCCCGATCCTTACTCCGCCTATCGCGCTCCCGGGGCGGGCGTCGAGAGAATCTGCGTGAAGCGGCTCTGCGCCTCCGTGACGGCCTGGTCAATCTCCCCCTTGAACACGGCGCGCTGGAACATCGAGAGCCACGGCCCATTCGCGTCGTTGAACAGCTCGTTGTAGTGGACGCTGTACGGGGTGCGGCCCTTCGCCATTGCGGTGGAGGTGGTCACGAAGCGTGGCTCGGTCTTGGAATACTTGTTCTGCGCCAGGTCCGCGCGCACCGGGATGGTGTCGTTCTTCGCCAGGATCTCGGTCTGCACCTGCGGCGAGAGCGTCCACTGGATGAAGTCCCACGCCTCCTTGACGTTCTTGCTCCCCTTGGGAATGCCGATGCTGTCGCCGCCCGCGAAGGAGGACCAGCCGCTCGTCTGGCCGGGCAGGTACGCGATGCCGAAGTCGATGTTCTTGAACTTGCTCTTGAGCAGGCTGATGGCGAAGGCGCCGCTCCCCGTCATGCCGATCTTGCCACTGGTAAAGGCGTTGATGAAGTTCGCCCCGTTGTCGGTCTGCGCGCCCGAGGGCACGAGCCCCTCGGTCCACATCCGGCGGTAGAAGCCCAGGGCGTCCTTCACCGCCTTGGTGTTCAGCGTGGCGCTCTGCCCGTCCCTGCTGAGCACGTCGCCGCCCGAGGCCCAGATCAGCGGCATGAAGGTAAAGGCGTTGCAGCCCGCGCAGGCGCCCGAGAAGTAGAAGCCCTTGACCCCGTTCCCGAGGGCGGTGATCTTCTTGGCCGCGTTGTACACCTCGGTCCACGTCCTCGGCGGCTTGTTGGGGTCGAGGCCTGCCTGCCGGAAGAGGCCCTTGTTGTAGTACAGCACCGAGCCTTCCGCGCTGAAGGGCACCGCGTAGACCTGATTCTGGTAGGTGGCGAGGCGCACGTGCGACGGGCTGAGCTGGTTGAAGAAGGGCAGTTTCTTCGCCTGCGCCGTCAGGTTCTCCATTTGCCCCGCCGCCGCGAACGAGGGCACGTAAATCAGGTCGATGGCGATCACGTCCGGGGGATTCCCTCCCGCGATGGCCGTGCCGAGCTTGGTCACGAACTGGTCATTGGGCACGAGATTGAGCTTGACCTGATCGGTGTGCGAGGCGTTGTAGGCCTTCACGAGCGGCTCGGCCAGCCCCGCGTTGTAGGCGCGAATCCAGAAGTCGATGGTCTTGGCCCCCGCCGCCCCTGAAACGAGCATTCCAGCGGCCAGCGCGGTCGTGACACTCCTGCGTCCCAGCATGACGGTTCCTCCTGATCGGGCGAGAAAGGTGGGGTTCAGAGCTGCCGTTTAAGGTTTCCCCGTCCTCCTCCAGCGGGGTTCAGTCGGCGGGTGCGTTGTGCGGAACGAGCGACAGTTCGCGGAAGAGGTCGGGGTCGTAGGCTTCCAGGGCGAGGATGCCCTCCAGGTGGCTCGTCGCCACCCACGGCAGCCAGTGGCGGTGCTGCCCGCGCCCGCGTGGCGGGGCGAAACTCCAGTGTTCCTGCTGCCAGCCGGGACCCACGAGGTCGAAGGTGCGCCCCGGCACGGCGAGCATCGTCTTGGTGTTGTGCAGCAGGAGCCGGGCCACGTCGAGGTAGTGCGCGTCCCCGGTCAGCCGCGCGAGCCGGGCATAGTTCGCCACGTCCCAGGCCATGTAGGCGTCGGTGAGGGAGTGGCCGGTGGCGATCAGTTGCGCGCCCACCGTGCTCACCCCCCGCTTCCAGTGCAGGTCGCCGTCCTCCTCGTCTTGCGGCATCGGCACGTTCCAGAGGTAAATCCACGTCTCGGAAAAATCGGCCGCGTCGCGGGCCCGGGTGAGCCAGCGCCGGTCCCCCGTCGCCTCGAACAGGGCGAGGTGCGCCTCCAGGGTGAGCGTGCCCGCCTCCTTGTCCACCACGTTCGCGTTGTCGAGGGTGCCCCCGATGAAGTAGCCCCGGCTGCCGTCCAGCGCCCAGCACAGCTCGGCGGCGCGCAGGGCCGAGGCGAGGTACTTCTCCTCCCCAGTGGTCTGGCTCAGGGCGACGAGGAAGGGCACGACCGAGTAGCTGGAGCGTGGGTCGGCGTTCACGACCTGCGCCGTGCCGTCCCGCCAGGAGCGGGGGAAGCCGCCGGTCGGGAATTCCTGGGTCAGCAGCCAGTCGGCGAGGTCCACGCACCACGCCAGCCAGTGCGGGTGGTCGGTCCCCCGTTCCCGCTCCAGCTCGTGGGCGCGCAGCATGGACTTGCCGCCCTCACCCAGCGCGCGCAGGTAGAAATCGGGGCGCACCCCGCTTGCTGGTCGGCCGTCGCGCAGGTCCAGGCCCTCGCCCAGCGGCGGGGACACGGGCAGGCGCGCGAAGGTTTCGAGGACGGCGAGGCCCGCCCGGCGGCGTCTCTCCGCCGCCTCACCGCGCAGGTGGACGCTCTCACGCAGCAGCAGTTCTCCCGTCTCGACCGCGCGCCCGGTGAAGCCCATCATCGCCAGGTGACTGTAGGGGCCGTGCGCCTCGCCCACCAGGATGTCCATGACGTGCAGGGGCGCGGCGCGGTCCTCGACATACACGACGGACGCCTCCAGCGCGTCCGCGAGCACCTCACGCGCGCCGGTCACGTCCTGCGCCTCGACCTGCGGGGCGAGCGTTTCCCAGGCCCAGCGCCACGCCGCCCGGCGGACGTCCTGGTCGCGCTCCCCCTCTGCGAAACGAAACGCGACCTCGTAACGTTGCTCGAAGCCGTCCCGCAGGGGGTGGAAACGGCCCCGCCAGCGCCGCCGTGCGTTGTTGCCGAACTGCCCGCCCGCGAAAGGCGTGTCGGCGAGGTACGTGACCTCCCCCTCGGTGCCGGGAAACCACAGCCCGAGGGAGAGGTGCCCGTCCGCCTCCTCGCCGCCGACGGCCGCGAAGGTGAAGCGCTCGTCGACCAGCGGGCTGCCTTCGAGATCCAGGGCGTCGGCGCGGGTGGTGTCGCCACGTGGGGCCGGGTTCAGGGCCGCGACCGAGCAGCCGTCCCGCAGTGCGACGCCGAAGAGTGGGGCAGGCAAGCGGTCCTCACGGATGCGCAGGGCGCGCGCCCCGGCGAGGTAATGCCGCTGGCTCCCGATGGCCTGGGGCGCCACATGTTCGGTCCAGCCGTACAGCATCCCCGGCGCGAAGGCGTCCACGTCCGGCCACCCGAGAGGACCGTCCAGCGTCCAGGTGAACGCGGTCAGAAAGCCGCCCGGCGCGTCCCCCTCCACCCGCACCCGGCGGGCGAGGTGCAACGCCTCCCCCCGCACCGACCAGCGGTCCTCCACGCTCAGCGCCGAGTCCTCGCCGAGGTCGAGGCGGGCGTGAGCGACCCAGCCGCCCCCCGAGGCTTCGAGGGTCGCGTAGCCGCAACTGTACCCTTCCACCTCGCCCTCACTCCACACTTCCGCGCGAACAGGCAGGGGTTGGGAGGCGGAGTGCCCCGCCCAGCGCGCCGTCAGGCCCCAGCCCCCCGGGGCGGGCCGGGCTTCCACCCTGACCGCGCCCACCGTCAACTCCAGTCGTGTCATGCCTCCTCCAGGGTGGGGCGCAGCGCCTCCACGCGCGCCCGAAAAGCGTCGAGTTCCACCGCGCCGCCCAGGGCGCCGAGTTCGAGGTCGTACGTGCGTCTCTCGCCGGGAGCGAGGTGGATGAGTTCGCCGCGCTCACGGGCGTCGTGCCGCCCCGCCACCCGGTTGGTGCTGGGTTCGAGCGCCACCACGTAGTCCCCCTCGCCCAGCATCCGCCACACGAAGGGGAACGGCAGTTGCGCGCGGGAGTAGACCTGGTAGAAGCCCACGCCCCGCACCCGGTTCACGATGCCGACGGGGACGAGGCCGCCTTCCTCCGCCAGCGGCACGTACTCGTACACCCGCTCTTGCATCCCCGACTGCGGCGCCTCCAGGTGCGTCCAGCCCTGACGCGGCACGTCTCCCACCGGCTGCACCTCTGCCGCGGGAAGGACGATCTCGGCACCCTCGTCCACCACCGGGAAACCGACGTTCACGTGGTACAGGAACATGTGGGGGGTGGGGTGGAACCCGGCGTTGTGCACCTCGTCGTGGATGAAGAGGCGCGATTCGCCCACCCGCGCCTCAATGCGGCGGCGCAGCACCAGATGCTCTCCGAGGGCTGTGGCCTGCGTGACCTCCCCCTCGGCGTACAGCACGCAGACGTCGCCCTCCCAACGTTCGCCGTACCCCAGCAGGCGCGCGGGGAGACTCGACACGCGCCCGTGCAGGGGGTAGTGCTCGGTGGCCTTGGGCGGGTAGGCGTAGCCCTGGGCGCTGTCCTCGGTGGGGAAGAGCGTATGGTCCAGGCCGCCCGTGGTCAGGAGACCGCCGCCGAAGGTGCGCAGGAAGCCCAGGCCCTGGGGCTCGGCGTACCACGGCCCGCGCACGCCCACGGGTCCCTCCCAGGCGAGGGGCGTGCCGCGCCAGTCGCAGCGCCCGAGGTCGAAGGCACGGTCCAAGAGCACGTCGAAGGCGAGGCCCGTCCCCGTTCGGAATTCCAGCACGCGCACGCCGCGCTCGGCGCCGTCAGCCAGCGTGACGAGACGCACGCCCGCAATCTGGGAAAGGCGGCCCACCCGGCGCGCGAGGTCCATGCGGCTCCAGTCCTGCCCGAACAGCCTCGGCACGTCATCTCACCTTCCCGGCGGGCCATACGTCCGAGGCCGCCCTGATCCCGTCATGGCTGTGCAAGAACCCTCCCCTGGGGCGTCTCTCCCCGTGCTGTGCCGTGTGGCGCTCACCGTAACACCATGCGGAAGCCGCAATCTTCCGGGTCAGGGTCCTCTTTGTTCCGGTATGCTCAGGTCCACCACCCCCGATGACTCCTGCCCGTGAGGAGGGCACCCCCATGCAGCGCCACCCGGACCGAGTCACGCGCCCAGGACCTACGCCGCCACAAAACACGCACCCACCGCACGAGGGCGAGGAGCGCTTCGGGCTGGACTGCTGGTGCGGCGAGCCGTACCTGATGGCGGCGGCCCACTGGCACGACGAGATCGAACTCAACCTCGTGGAGCGTGGGGCGATCACGTACCTCGCGGGCGGCACCGTCACGACCCTCACCCGTGGGCAACTCGCCGTGTTCTGGGGCGCCATGCCGCACCGGGTCGTCGAGGCGGAGACGGAGACGCGCCTTGCCTGGCTGACACTCCCCCTGACGTCCTTTCTGGGGTGGGACCTGCCCGCCAACCTGCGCGCCCTGGTGCTGCACGGCCACTTCGTCCGGGGCTCAGGCCGCGCCCTGGGCGCCGACGCCACGCGGTTTCGGCGCTGGACACGCGACCTCTCGGAGAGCGGCGAGGGGTCGCGCGTGGTGCTGCTGGAGGTCGAGGCGCACCTGCGGAGACTGGCCCGCACCCCGGCCGGTGCGCGGGCGGTCACTGCCGTGGATCAGGCAGGACTCGGACACGCCGAGCGCATGTGCGCTTACATCGCCCAGCACTACGCCGAGCCGATCTCGGCCGCCGACATCGCCGGGGCGATGGGGCTCAACCCGACCTACGCGATGGGGCTCTTCCGTGCGGCCTTTGGGCGAACCATCCTGAGTTACCTAACCCAGTACCGGGTCGCGCACGCCCAGCGCCTGCTCGCCACGACCGATCAACCCATCCTCGACGTGGCTTCCGAGTGCGGCTTCGGATCGGTCAGCCGCTTCTACGAGGCGTTCGGCGCGTCGTGCGGCCTGTCCCCGCGCGCCTACCGCCTGAGCATGCGGGTCGCGCGCCCGGGCAACGTCGCCAGTACCTGAGCATCCCGGAAAAAAGGCCCTCCCCTGCCGGAAGATTCGCGCTTTGGGGCGTGTTAGCGTGTCGGCACACATTTAAGAAGCTGCCCGAGTCTCCGCCCTCCAGGGTGCCGCCTCGCCGCCGATCTCACCGCCCTCGTCACCCTGCCGAGCTGCCCTGCCCCTTGCCTCGGGTCAGATCCCCTCCCGTAGGTCCATGCGCAACACCACGGCAGCAAAGGAGGAAGAGGAAGCGGTCCACTCGCCCCCGGCCACCCGGCCACCCCCCCATTCCGTTCACCCAGCTCAGGGCACAGATGCCCCAGGAGGACGCCCAGATGAACACCTCAGGACGCAAGTTTCCAGCCCTGTTCGCCCTGTCCGCGGCGCTCCTCCTGATCCCCGCCGCCGCGCAGCAGGCCAAAAAGCCCCTCTGGGGCTGGGGCACGGTCTCGCAGTACCAGGCGGCGACGGGCAAAAAGCTACCGGCCTTCAAAGAAGCTCCCACTCTCGCCGCGCTCGTCAAGGCAGGAAAGCTCCCTCCGGTCGCGCAGCGGCTGCCCGCCGAGCCCCTGGTGGACAACCCCTTCGAGGCGGTCGGGAAGTACGGCGGCAGCATGACCCTCGCCCAGGTGTCGGACACGGTCGCCTACCCCGCGTCGAATTTCACCACCTTCGAACCGCTGTTCAGCCTCGCGCGCGACGGCAAGACGGTCGTGCCCAATGTCGCCAAGAGCTACGCCTACACTAACGGTGGCAAGACGCTGACCATCAACCTGCGGCGGGGCATGAAGTGGTCGGACGGCAACGACTTCACCGCCGACGACATCACGTTCATGTGGAACGATGTACTCCTCAACAAGGAAATCACACCCACAGTACCCGCCATGTTCGCGCCGGGCGGCACTCCTATGAAAGTCACGAAGTTGAACGACTACGCTGTGAAGCTCGACTTCACGGTGCCGTACTACTCCCTGCTCCCCAACCTCGCCGGGGTGGTGTTCAACGGGTCACAAGGCAACATCTTCGAGGCGTCGCACTACCTCAAGCAGTTCCTGCCCAAATACAACAAGGACGTCACGGCCAATGCTAAAAAGGCGGGCTTTCAGACTTGGGCCCAACTCTTCGGCGCGCGGCGCTACCAGTGGTACCGCACCACGCCCGGCGTGCCCACGGTGGGGGCGTGGCGGGTCGCACAGCAAAACCAGCAGGGCACGGTGTACGAGCGCAATCCCTACTACTTCAAGGTGGACACGGCGGGGCAGCAGCTCCCCTACCTCGACCGGGTGGTCGCCACCAATTTCGGCGACACGGCCAGCCTCGCGGTGAAGATGGCTTCCGGACAGTACGACTATCAGGACTGGGGGACCAGCATCGCGGACTACCCGGCCTTCACGGGCGGTGCGCAAAAGGGCAACTACAAGACGTGGCTCGCGCCGAGCCTGTGGACCTCGGTCGCGGCGTACTCGGTCAACCAGAACTACAAGGGCGACAAGGCGGTCGGGGACATTCTGCGCGACGTGCGCTTCCGGCAGGCCCTCTCGCTCGCCATGAACCGCAAGGAAATCAACGACATCATCGCCTTCGGGCGGGGCACGCCGATGCAGGCCACGGCGCACCCCAGCGCGTCCTTCTACAACAAGGCGTGGGGGTCGTACATGACGCAGTACGACCCGGCCCAGGCGAACAAGTTGCTGGACGCGGTGGGGATGCAGAAGCGCGACGCGGACGGCTACCGCCTGCGACCCGACGGCAAGCCCTTCACGCTGATCATCTCCAACGTGCCCGACGCCGTGCCCGCCAAGATGGCCGAACTCGTGCGCGGCGACTGGCAGAAGGTGGGCCTGCGGACGACCATCAAGGACACCGAGCGCACCCTGATGGAGCAGCAGTTCGACTCGGGCGAGTTCATGGTGTCGGGCTGGGCGATGGACGGGGCCTCGGAGGACTCGCTGCGAACCGGCGCCAACCGCTACATCTCGGGCTGGCAGTGGGCGCCGCAGTGGACGCTGTGGTTCAACACGAAGGGGAAGCAGGGGCAGAAGCCGCCCGCCGATGTGCAGCGCATGTTCACCCTGTACGCCGCCGCGCCCAGCCAGGCCCCCGAGCAGCAGCGCGAGACGCTCGCGCAGGCGTTCGACATCTGGGAAAAGGGCCTGTGGCGCATCGGCACCATCGGCCTGGTGCCCAAGCCGGGGATCAGCCGCACGAACCTGGGCAACGTCGACACCAATACGTACACCGACAACGCGGACGTGGGCATCGGCTTCTACAACCGGATGTACCAGTTCTACCGGAAATGACGCACCGGGCGCCGGGCGCAGTTCCCCTGCCCGGCGCCCCCTGGAGGTGAAGGTGAACGCGACGCACGCCGAGGTCCCCAGACGGAGAGCTGCATGATTCCCTACCTCGCCCGGCGGCTGGGCTACGGTCTGCTGCTGCTGCTCTTCATCTCCGTCGTCGCGTTCGTCCTGATTCAGATTCCCCCCGGCGACTGGCTGACGAGTTACGTGGCGCAACTGCGGGCGCAGGGCGCGCAGATCGACGACGCCGTGATTGCAGGCCTGCGGCAGCAGTACGGCCTGGGTGAGTCCCTGATCGTGCAGTACCTCAAATGGATGGCGGGCATCGCGTCGGGCAACTTCGGTTTCTCGTTCTCATACAACCGCCCGGTCACCGACCTCGTGCTGGAGAGGCTGCCAATCACCCTGCTGATCTCGGGTTCGGCGATCTTCCTGACCTACGCGCTCGCCATCCCCATCGGCGTGCTCTCCGCGACCCGGCAGTACTCGTTTTTCGACTACCTCGCCACGTTCATCGGCTTCATCGGCCTGTCCGTGCCCAGCTTCCTGATCGCCCTGATCCTGATGTTCCTGGCGTACCGTTACTTCGGGCTCAGCGTCGGGGGGCTCAATGCCCCGCAGTACATCGGCGAGCCCCTGTCCTGGGGCAAGTTCTGGGATTTTCTCGCCCACCTGCCGCTGCCTATCTTCATCATTGCGTTCTCAGGGATGGCGCCCCTGATCCGCATCCTGCGCGGCTCGCTGCTCGACGAGCTGGAGCGGCCCTACGTAGACACGGCCCGCGCCAAGGGGCTGCGTGAGCGGGCGGTGCTGCTCAAGTACCCCGTTCGCGTCGCCCTCAACCCCATCATCAGCACGGCGGGCTGGCTGATCCCCGCCGTGTTCTCCGGGCAGGTCATCGTGTCCATCGTGATGAACATCCCCGACATGGGGCCGCTGCTCTACCAGGCGCTCTTGCGGCAGGACACGTACCTCGCGGGGAGCGTGGTGCTGATCCTCTCGGCCCTCACGATTCTGGGCACGCTGCTGTCGGACGTGGCGCTCGCGCTGCTCGACCCGCGCATCCGACTGGAGAAGTGACGTGACGATCCCGGTGACGCCCCCACTCACGGACGCTCCCGCCGCGCCGAGCGAGCGCTACTACGTCGCCTCGCAGCGCGAGCTGATCTGGCGCAAGTTCCGGCGGCACCGGCTGGCGATGGTCAGCCTCGCCGTGCTCGCCTTCCTGTACGTCCTGGCCCTCGTGTCGGATTTTGTGACCCCGTACAACGTGAACACCAAGTTCACCGGCTTCCTCAACACCCCGCCGCAGGTCGTGCGCCTGTTCGGGGACGGGGGCTTCCGGCCCTACGTGCAGGGCTACACCCGCACGAGCGATCCCGTCACGCTCGCCTTCGTGTTCAAGCCCGATCCGCAGAAGAGGGTGCCCCTGCGCTTCTTCGTGCGTGGCGAGCCGTACAAGTTGCTGGGCCTCTTCCCCACCACCATCCACCTCTTCGGAGCCGGGGAGGAGCAGGTGTTCCTCTTCGGGACGGACTCGCTGGGGCGTGACGTGTTCTCTCGCACGGTGAGCGCCCTCAAGATCTCCCTGTTCGTGGGGCTGGTCGGGGTGGCGCTCTCATTCATCCTCGGCGTGGTGCTGGGCGGGGTCTCCGGGTACTTCGGCGGGCTCACCGACCTGATCGTGCAGCGCCTGATCGAGTTCCTGCTCTCCATCCCCACCATCCCGCTGTGGCTGGCCCTCAGCGCCGCGCTGCCGCCGGGGTGGTCTTCGGTGGCGGTGTTCTTCGGCATCACGATCATCCTGTCCTTGATCGGCTGGAGCGGCATCGCGCGGGTCGTGCGCGGCAAGTTTCTGGAACTGCGCGAGGAGAACTACGTGACCGCCGCGCTGCTGGCGGGCGCGACCCCGTGGTGGGTCATCACCCGGCACCTCATCCCGGCCTTCTCGTCATACCTGATCGTGCAGGTGACGCTGCTCATCCCCAGTTTCATCCTGGGCGAGACGGCTCTGTCCTTTCTCGGGCTGGGCATCCAGCCGCCCGCCGTGAGTCTGGGCACGCTGCTGCAAGACGCGCAGAACATCCGCGCCGTATCGCTGTACCCCTGGCTGCTGCTGCCCGCCCTGTTCGTGGTGGCGGTGGTGCTCGCCTTCAACTTCGTGGGAGATGGACTTCGTGACGCAGCCGATCCGTACAAGCAGTAACGTGGCACCCCAAGCCCAGCCACACCAGCCCGGGCCGGTGCTGGAGGTGCGGGGCCTGAAGACGCACTTCAAGCTCGACGACGGGCTGCTCAGGGCCGTGGACGGCGTGACCTTCAGCGTGGCGCGGGGACAGACCCTGGCGGTGATCGGCGAGAGCGGCTGCGGCAAGAGTGTGATGGCCCGCTCGATCCTGCGGCTCGTCAAGAAGCCCGGCTTCATCGCGGGCGGCGAGATTCTGCTGCATCTCGGGGACAGCACGGTGGACGTGGCCCAGCTCAGACCAAACAGCGTGGGGCTGCGGGACGTGCGCGGACAGCACGTCTCGATGGTCTTTCAGGAGCCCATGACCAGCCTCTCCCCCGTCCACACGGTGGGGGACCAGATCGCCGAGGTGGTGCGCGTCCACCGCACGAGAGACCGCCGCGCCGCGCTGGAGGTTGCCCGCGACACCCTCGCCAAGGTGGGGATGCCGGACCCGGCGCGGGCCCTGCGGGCGTACCCCCACGAACTCTCGGGGGGCCTGCGCCAGCGCGCGATGATCGCTATGGCACTCGCGGCCCGGCCCGCCCTCCTGATCGCGGACGAACCTACCACCGCCCTCGACGTGACGGTGCAGTGGCAGATTCTGCGCCTGCTGCAAGGGCTGCAAGCCGAACTCGGCATGGCGATGCTCTACATCACCCACGACCTCGGGGTGGTCGCCCAGATCGCGGACGCCGTGGCGGTGATGTACCTGGGCCGCGTGGTGGAGTACGGCAGCGTCTACGACGTGTTCGAGAATCCGCTCCATCCGTACACCCGGGGGCTGATGAAGTCCATGCCCGCCCTCGGTCACCGGGGCGAGCACCTGGAGGCGATCCGCGGCAACGTGCCCGTTCCGATCAACCTGCCACGCGAGTGCCCCTTCCGGTCGCGCTGCGACTTCGCCTTCGAACCCTGCGGTGAGTTGCCCGCGCTGCTTGAGGTAGAGCAGGGTCACGCCACCCGATGCTTCCTGCATCACCGGGAGGTCGAGCATGCTTAGCCCCTCGCCCGGGCAGGCGCCGGACACGACCGAGAGCGCCCTTCTGACCGTCGCCCACCTGAAGAAGTACTACCCGGTCCAGGCGGGCTTTCTGCGAAAGACGGTCGGCTACGTCAAGGCCGTGGACGACGTGAGCTTCACGGTGCAGCGCGGGGAGACGCTGGGGCTGGTGGGCGAGTCGGGGTGCGGCAAGACGACGCTGGGCCGCACCATCCTGCGCGCGCTCGACCCCACCGCCGGGTACGTGGGCCTCCGCCTGCCCGGCGGCGAGACGGTGGACCTCGCTCGGTTGGGCCCGCGTGAGTTGCGCGCGGTGCGGCGGCACGCGCAGATGGTCTTCCAGGACCCCTACTCCTCCCTCAACCCGCGCATGACGGTGCTCGACACCGTCTCAGAACCGCTGCGGCTGAGCGGGATGGCCCAGGGTCCGGCCCTCGTCTCGCGCGTCAAGGACCTGCTGCATGTGGTGGGCCTGGAGGTGCGGCACCTCAACCGCTACCCGCACGCCTTTTCGGGCGGGCAGCGACAGCGCATCGGGATTGCCCGCGCGCTCGCCACCAATCCTTCTCTGATCGTTGCAGACGAGGCGGTCTCCGCGCTCGACGTGTCCATCCAGGCCCAGATCCTCAACCTGATGCAGGACCTCCAGCGGGAGTTCGGTCTCGCATACCTGTTTATCTCGCACGACCTGAGCGTGATTGAGCACCTCTCGGACCGGGTAGCCGTGATGTACGTCGGCCAGATCGTGGAGCGGGCGGGGAACGCGGCCCTCTTCTCCCAACCGCTTCACCCGTACACGGCGGCGCTGCTTGCGTCCAAACCCCATCCAGACCCGCGCCAGCGCAACACGGGGATACCCCTGAGCGGAGAGATTCCGGATCTTGCGGCGCTGCCGAGCGGCTGTCCGTTTCACCCACGCTGCCCATTTGCGCAGGACCGTTGCCGGATTGAGAAGCCCCCACTGCGGGAGGTGCATCCCGACCACTTCGCCGCCTGCCACTTCGCGGGCGAGCTGCCGCTTTCGAACTGAAGCGAGAATGGCGCCGCGAGGCGGCTCTATGCAGTTCAGGCACGTTCAGAAGCAACTGTTTTAGTGGATGGCCACAGACATAACTAGGCCTAATTCTGTGGCAGATATCGGCGGCTTAATTTCACTCGTGCCCTCGTTGACGCCGTGCTGCCGAGCCACTTCCGCCACGTTGAGCTGCCCACCCAGGACCGCCAGGACGCTCTGCTCCTTGGTATCCGTCGGCCAGTTTTTCCGTTGCTTCCCCAAGCCAGCCCCTCCAGCGTGCCTCACCCTCGCAAGTGGACGGGTGTAAGGATTTCTTGGAGCATTACCCACTCACATCATTCGTCAGACCATCAGCCTGCACTCCTGACTCTCACATCGAAAACGCGCATCACTGAGCCGCCGGATTCTATTGGACGCTCAGTGCGCGGCAGTGCCACGATGCGGGCACGTCCTTTGCGCGTGCTCCCACGCGTTCGGCACGTTCGGCGGGTCCGCACCACGGGCGGACGCGTCACCCGAAGTTCGTTCCGCCCGCTCCGCGACCCGACGACCGGCACTTCCCCGGCCGCGCGACGTTCTGCCGCGCCCCGGACGGCAGCTCACGCCAGGAGGACCCGCCCATGCGACCCCTCGTGCTCACCCTCACGGCCGCCCTCACCCTCAGCCTCGCGGGCGCACAGGTGCCGGACTCGGCCGCCATTCCCAGCCTGGACAAGTACGGGAACAAGTATGCCAACCTCCGCCTCGAGCGCACCCCCGACGGCGTCCTCACCGTCACCATGCATACGCGGGGGGGGCCCTTCGTCTTCGACGCCAACGCCCACCGCGAGTTCGTGCAGGCCTTTCACGACATCGCCTCGGACCGCGCGAACAAGGTCGTGATCCTCACCGGCAGCGGGGACGCCTGGCTCAACCGGATCGACTTCGCCTCCTTCGGGGACCTCTCCAACCCCCAGAACTGGGACACGGTGTACTGGGAGGGCAAGCGGCTCTTGGAGAACTTCCTGGAGATCGAGGTGCCGGTCATCGCGGCCATCAACGGGCCGGCCACCGTGCACACCGAGTGGATGCTCGCCAGCGACCTCATCGTGGCGTCCAACACCGCCGAGTTCCAGGACGCGCCGCACATCCTCGGCGGCATCGTGCCGGGCGACGGGGTCAACGTGCTGTGGCCGGCCGTGCTCGGCCCGGTGCGCGGCAACTACTTTCTGTGGACCGGGCAAAAGCTCAGCGCCCGGCAGGCCCTGAACCTCGGCGTGGTGAGCGAGGTCGTGCCAAGGAGCCAGGTCATGCCGCGCGCCCGCGAGATGGCGGCGCAACTCCTGCGGGTGCCGGAACTCACCCGGCGCTACACCCGGGCGGTCCTCACCCTCAAGCTGCGCCGCGAACTCGCCGAGGCGGTGGGGCCGGGGCTCTCGTTGGAGGGCACCAGCGCCGCCGACCTGTTTCGCCAGATGCAAAACCAGAAGAAGTGATGGGGTGAACGCGGCCGCCGCGCCGCGCCCACATCCCGCCGCCCCCCCTTCCCAGGAGACCCCTATGCCTCTTCCCCGCTCTGCCCGGCCCGCCGCCCTGCTTGCCCTCACCCTGGCCCTCAGCGCCTGCGCGCAGCAGGAGGGCACCGCCGCATCTGACCGGCTGGGCACCAACCACGGCCCAGCCTCCCAGCGCTTCGCGGGCGCCGTGTACGCGATGACGAACGCGCCGGACGGCAACGCGGTGGTGCACTACGGCCGCCGCGCGGACGGCACCCTGGTGCGCCTGAACACCTACCCCACCGGGGGAAACGGCGTGGGCAGCAGGGCGGTTCCCGCCCTCACCCAGGACAGCGTCAATCCGCTGAATTCCAGCGACTCGCTCAAACTCAGCCCGGACAAGCGCCTGCTCTTTGCGGCGAACGCGGGAAGCGACACGGTCACCGAGTTCCGGGTCAACTCCGACTTCACCCTCACCCAGGTGGACACGACACCCTCGGGGGGCCGCTTTCCCACCAGCGTCGCTGCGCACGACCGCGTGGTGTACGTGGGGCACGTGGGCTATCCCGCCGGGGGCGTCCCGGCCACCCTGAACGGCCTACGGGTGCGCGGCCGCGCCGGGCTCGACCCCATCCCTGGCGCCCGCTTCACCCTTTCCGAACCCGCCCGCTCGACACCCACCGAGGTGCTGCTGAGCCCGGACGGCGCGCGGCTGGTCGTGTCGGACTTCAGCGCGAGCGTCCTGAGCGTGTTCGAGGTGGACCGGCGTGGGCGGCTGGGCCGGGTTCCCCACACCCCCAGCGCGGGCGCCAACCCCTTCGGCGCGAAGTTCCTGGGCCGTGACCGCCTGATCGTGACCGAAGCGGCGGGCGGGGCGCGGGGGGCGAGCAGCGTGTCGTCCTACCGCCTGACGGAAGACGGCGGGCTGCGGACCATCAGCGCCGCTGTGCCCAACGGCCGGACGGCGGCGTGCTGGCTCACGCTCACCCCGGACGGGCGGTACGCCTACGCCTCGAACACCGGGGACGGCACCGTGTCGCTGTACGCGGTCGGGGAGAACGGCGCACTGACCCTGCTGGAGGGGGCCGAGGTGAGCCGCCCGGCGCGCGAGGGCCTGCCCACCAGCGGCCCCACCGACACGGCCATCAGCGCGGACGGGCAGTTCTTCTACCAGCAGTACGGCGGCCTCGGCGTCGTCGGGGCGTACCGGGTCGGCCCGGGCGGGCACCTGACGCCCATTCCTGGCGGCGACGGGGAGGGGCTGCCCGCCCTGGGCGCGCAGGGCCTGGCGGGCTTTTGACCGCCCGGCCCACCAGCCCTCACGCCCGGACCCGGTGAACCGGCGGAGAGCCTCCGGGCCCGGCCGTGCCGCCTCACCGCGCCTCAACGCTGCCCAGGAGAAGACCATGAGACACCTTCCGCTCCTCTCCAGCCTGCTGCTCACCGGATGTGGGGTCTCCCAGGACCCGGGGACCCCGTACGTGGGCGCCCTGTACGCCATGACCAACGCCGAGAACGGCAACGCCGTCGTGCACTACGGGCGCGGGGCGGACGGGGCACTCACGCGGCTGGCAAGCGTTGCTACCGGCGGCGACGGCGTCGGCGCGAAGATGCTGCCGGGCCGCACGCAAGACAGCGTCAACCCGCTGAATTCCAGCAACGCCCTCAAGCTCAGCCCCGACAAGCGCTTTGTCTTCGCGGTGAACGCGGGCAGCAACACGGTGACGTCCTTCCGGGTGAATGCGGACTTCAGCCTCACCCGGGTGGACGTGGAGCCTAGCGGCGGGCTCGCGCCGAACGCCATCGCCGTCCACGGAGACCTGCTGTATGTGGCGAACGCCGGGAACGCGGCGGCGGGCACCCCCGCCACCCTGACCGGCTTTCGCGTGGACACGGCGGGTGGGCTCGCACCCCTCGTGAATTCCAGGCGGACGCTCGCTCACCCGGGGACCTCCCTCCCCACCGAGCTCCTGTTCTCCCCGGACGGGGCCCGGCTCCTGGCGTCGGACTTCACCACCAGCGTGGTGTCGCTGTTCCCGGTGGGGGCGGACGGCACCCTCGGCGCGCCCACCCATTCCCCGTCCGCCGCGCCGAATCCCTTTCAGGCGCAGTTTCTCGACCCCGACACCGTCATCGTGAGTGAGGCGAACGGCGGCACGCGGGACATCAGCGGCCTGTCGTCGTACCGGGTGGAGGCGGGCGGCGCCCTGACCCCCATCAGCGGCGCCGTGAGTGACGCTCAGGCTGCGTCGTGCTGGGTGGTGCTCACGCCCGATCACCGCTACGCGTACACGTCCAACACCACCAGCGGCAGCGTCTCGGCCTACCGGGTGGGGGAGAACGGCGAACTCACGCTGCTCGCGTCCGTGGCCGCCCGGCGTGATCCCCAGGGCGGCCTGCCCACCAGCGGCCCCATCGACATGGCCGTCAGCGAGGACGGCCGGTTCCTGTACCAGCAGTTCGGCGGCCTCGGGGTGACCGCCGCGTACCGCATCGGGGAGGGCGGCTCGCTCACCCCGGTGACGGGTGGGGACGGCGCTGGCCTGCCCGCGCCCGGGGCGCAGGGCCTCGCCGGCTTCTGAACACCCCTTCGTTTCGCCCGGCGTTCGTCCGTTTCCCCTCCCGGCGCCCGGCGCCCCACCCCAGGAGTCACCATGAACTCACGAGCCCTGCTGTCCGCCCTGCTCGGTTGCACCGCCCTCAGCCTCGCCTCGGCTCAGGAAAGCGGAGGGGGCGACGACGTGCGGCCCGCGCCGGCCTCCATCGGCGCGGATGTGCCCGTCACGTACTTCGGCCCCAGCCCCTCCCAGGTTCAGAAAGAGCTCGTGGGGCCGCTGCAACTGCGCGAGCGACCCGGCGCGCGGCTGCTGGGGCTGGCTGGCGTCGCCTTTGCAGGCGTGGTGTTCGTCGCGCTCGCCGAGGGGCGGGGTGGGCGGGGGGACGCGAGCGTCCTCGGGGTCGGGCTCGTCCTCGTGTCCACCCTGATCTACGCCCTGTACGACGTGCTGGGGCGCCGCGCCGCCATCCGCTGCCCGCCCCTGCTGCTCACCGCGTGGCAGCAGTCGGCCGGGCTGGTCGCGGGCGTGGCCCTGTGGCTGGTCCTGGCGGGAGGCGAGACGGTGCCGAGGGTCGGCGCGGGCGTGTGGCTCCTGGCCGCCCTGTCGGGCGTGACCCAGTACGGCGTGACGTTGTGGCTGTTTCTCATCGCGCTGCGCGGCGTGAGCGCGAGCGTGGCGTCCTTTTTCCTGACCCTCGGCCCCGTGTTCGGCGTGGCGGGCGGGGTGCTCTTTCTCGGCGAGGGCCTGTCCCCCGCCCGGGCGCTGGGGGCCGCGCTCATCCTCGGGGCGGCGCTGAGCATCACCCGGCTCCGGGGCCCCCCGGAGGGAACGCCGTGACGGGCGCCCTTCCGGGGACGTGCGGCGGCGTGATCACCGCCGTGAGCGCAGGGTGACCGTCGCGGTGGTGACGCGCCTCGCCCCGGACACTTTGGTCGCCCGCCCCCCGACGGTGCGCGTGCTGGCCCTCACCTGCCTGCCCCCGACCGGACCGACCCTCGTCGCGGACGGGTTGGGCGTTCTCGACGTGGCGTCCCACGCAGGGAAGCGGGGCGCGTGAAGTGTGGCAGCTCAGCGCCGCGTTTCCCCTTCACCCGGAGGAGCATCCATGTTGATCGAGCACCCCACCCACGAATACGCCGGGCCACGCGCCGACCTCATGGGCAACACGGTCGGGGAGATCCGGGTGCAACGGCTGTTCGACGACCCCGCCGATCCCGGCCGGACGTGGCTGGTGGTGTACTGCGAGCCGGGGGCTCGGACCTGGCCGCATGTGCACCGCAGCGGTCAGGTGCTGCACGTCCTGTCGGGCCTGGGCGTCATCGTGACGTCCGGGGAGCGCCGGATCGTCACGCCCGGCGACATCGTCCGTGTCCGGCCCGGGATGTGGCACTGGCACGGTGCCCTGTCCCGGCGCCCGTTTTGCCACCTCGCCGTGCAGGGCGGGGGGAGCGACTTGGTGTGGAGCGAGGAGCACGCGGACTTCCCCGCGCTCGCCAGCGAGTTCGCCGAGTTCGAGCGGTCCCTCGACGGTGAGCGGCTTTAAGCCCCGCGAAGTCACGGCCCGCCGGTCCCGTCCCCCTCCAGCGGCGGTTCCTGCACCCCGGCGGGCCGGAACCGGGCCTCGAAGACGAGCAGGAGCCCCAGGGCCAGCGTTACCCCGACCAGGAGCCCTGCGGCACTCCACCCGCCGCCCAGCACCCCGAGCAGCGCGATCAGGCCCGCCGTCGCCCCCCGCGCGAGCCATACCGGCCCGGGCAGCCCTCGCGGCGCAGCCGCCTGCACGACGCTCAGGGCGCACAGGAACAGCGCCAATCCACCGCACAGCAGCAGCCGGGCCCCGGCACCCACCCCGTCGTGCGTGACCTCCTCGAAGAAGAGTTCCAGTCCGATGCTCGCTGCCACGATGCCCGCGAACACCGGCAGGTGGGTGTAGCCGTACACGAAGCTCAAAGACAGCGCCCGGCGCCCGCCCCGGATCGCCCGGTCGATCACCTCCTCGTCGGCGTAGTCGAAGTACAGCCACCACACGAAAAAGGCCAGCAGCACGCCACACAGGGCCACGACCCAGCCGCCGGTTCCCTCGATGTGGCTGCCCCCGGTGGCGACCGCCAGCACCGACTCGCCCAGGACGATGATGGTGAACAGACCGAAGCGCTCGGGCATGTGGGAGACCTGCCGGGGCAAGTCCCGGGTGCTGACATACGCCCAGACGGTGCCCGCGATCTCCAGGGCGAGCGCCGCACCCCACAGCACGTACCGGGCAGGTGGGTCGAGGAGCAGCGAGACGAGCCATAGACCGGTGCCCAGGGTGAAGGCGAGCGCGTACTTGGCGTTCAGGGTCTCCGCCCCGGGGACGCGGCGCCAGGCCCAGACATACAGCCCGGTGAGGGTCAGGCGCATGGCGAGGTAGGAGGCCACGAACAGGGCTCCCCGGCCCTCGACCAGGGGCTCCAGACCCAGGGCCAGCCCGAGGGCGAGGGCGAGTTGCGAGAGCATCAGCCCGCGCAGCCAGAGTTCGGGGAGCTCGAACTGGTCCACGAAGTAGGAGATGCCGATCCAGGCCCACCACACCGGCACGAACAGCCCCAGGAAGACCAGCACCCCGCCCGGGCTGTGGTCGGAGAGCAGCAGGCGGCCCAGGCTGGAGACGGCGACGACGAACACCAGATCGAAAAACAGTTCGAGCCAGGTGGCGTGGCGGGCCGGATTGGGCACCCGCTCGGCGACGCGGACGGGGACGGGTCGTTCGGGAACGGCTCCCAGAAAGGTGCGCGGTCGACGCATGCTCAATTCATCCTCCGTCACTGTGGCCTGGTGCCAGGCAGGACTTGGGCTCCGCACCGTCTCCGGCGGGAGGGTCGGGGGGAAGGCTCCCCTGTCCCAGGGCCCACCAGGACCCAGATCCCGGGGACGAGCAGGAGGGGCTGACCCGAAGGCCCTGCTACCACGGAGAGGTCACGCTCCGCTTCCTCGGGGAAAAGCTCGTTGGGGGACGGGGAGCATCTTCAGGACCGGGCCCACGCGGCACCCCGGGCAGGGTGTCCATCCTGGCCTGTGGGGAACTTATTCCCGCTCTGGGGTCGCCGTGTACTGTTCGACCATGTTCGCTGAACGCTCCTCGGCATCGTCCGGGTCCTGGCCCGCCCGTCTCCGCGCCCGGCGTTGACGTAGCAGGTCCCACAGAACGTCCAGTTCGGTATGGATGGCCTCCAGCCGGGTTTGCTCCCCGGGACCCAGTGGTCGTCCGCTCCCTGCCGTCCAGAGCCGATGCTCCTCATCGACCAGCCCGCCGATCTGCCCGAGAACCTCTTGGTCTGTCATCTGGATCTCTCCTTCCCCAGGGACGGTCTCGTCCTGTGGGACCACAGCGGGATTCACCGGCGGCCAGGTGCGGCCTGTCCTGCCCTGATCTCCTCCCCCCGGGGTTCGTGGAGGTTCTCTCCTGCTCCACCTCCCTGCCGACCCCGCCCGGCTCCCCGCAGGCTGAGGAACCCGACCAGCCCGCCCAGTGCCGCCAGCATCCCGCACCACAGGCAGACCTGCCGAAAGCCGTCCGCGAAGGCGAGGCGCACCGCCTGACGGCCCTCGGCGGCCTGAGCATCACTCAGGCCGTCCGGGACGGGCACCTGCGCGAGCCGCCCGCTCTGGCCCAGCATCTGTGCCCGGGCGGTGAGCGGCAGCGAGGTCCCCGCGAGCTGCGCCGAGAGCGAGCCTCTGAAGCTCCCCAGCATCAGCAGGGTGAACAGCGCCACGGCGAGCAGCCCCGCCGCCCGCGACACGGCGTTGTTGACCCCCGAGGCCGTGCCCGCGTAGTCCGCACTCACCGACCCCAGCACCGCGCTCGTGAGGGGCGCCACCGTGATCGCCATGCCCAGCCCCAGCACGAGCACGCCGGGCAGCACGCCGGTGAGGTAGGGGCGGCCCACGCCCAGGAACCCCAGCCAGGCCAGCCCCACCCCCGCCAGAATGGGCCCCACGGTCAGGAGGGGGCGCGGCCCGGTGCGGTCGGCGAGCGAGCCGAACACCCCGGACAGCCCCGCCAGCAGCAGCGACATCGGCAGCAGCGCGGTTCCAGCGGCGGTGCCCGAGTACCCCTGAACTCCGATCAGGTTCAGGGGCAGGAAGAACAGCGCCGCCCCCAGCGCCCCGTACAGCAGGAAGGTCAGCGCGTTCGTGCCCGCAAAACCCGCCGAGCGGAAGAGGCCCAGCGGCAACATCGGGTGGGGGGCGCGCGCCTCCCACAGCACGAAGGCGGCGAGCCCGGCCACGCCCAGCCCGGCGATGAGCAGGGAAGACCCACCCAGCCCACGCTCACCCGCCTGAATCAGTCCATAGGTCAGGGCCCCCAGCCCGGCGGTCGCCAGCACCGCGCCGGGGAGGTCCGGGCGCCGCGCACCCTCCCCGGCCGCGCGGGTTTCGGGCACGCCGCGCAGGCACCACAGCACCAGCAGCGCGAGCGGTAGGTTGATCAGGAACACCCACCGCCACGAGCCCAGGTCGATCAGCACGCCGCCCAGCACCGGCCCGAGCACGGTGACCACGCTCGTCGCCGCCGACCACAGCCCGACGGCCCGGCCCCGCAATGCGTCGCCGAACACGGCGTCGATCATGGCGAGGCTGCCGGGGATCAGGAGCGCGCCCCCGATCCCCTGAAGCACCCGGGCGGCGATCAGGGTCCCCAGCGTGGGCGCCAGCCCGCACAGACCCGAGGCCGCGGCGAAGATGAGTACGCCCAGCCCGAAGACTCGGCGCCGCCCGTACAGGTCGCCCAGCGCCCCGCCCGTCAGGATCAGGGCCGCCAGCATCAGGGTGTAGCCGTTGATCACCCACTGGGCCGAGCCCACGTCGGCCCCGAAGTCGCGTTGCAGGGCGCTGAGGGCCACGTTCACCACCGTGCCGTCGATAAACGCCATGCCCGAGCCCAGCACCGCCGCCGCGAGCGTCCAGCGCTGAGGGGCCGTCCAGCGTTGCCCCACCCCGGCCTGTCCTGCCCCCTGCTTCGTCATGTCCGCTGCCTCCCCTGTGGCTGGTGTCTTGACCTGCTCTGTCCGGGCCCGCCGCTCAACCCAGGGGCAGGCGGACTTGAAAGCGGGTCTCGCCGGGCCGGGAGGTCACGTTCAGGTCGCCGCCGTGTCCCCGCACGATCCGGCGGGAGATGTCGAGGCCCAGACCACTGCCGACCCCGACGGGTTTGGTGGTGAAGAAGGGCTCGAAGATGTGGGCGCGGACGCCCTCGGGAATGCCGGGACCGTCGTCCACGATCTCGACGAGGAGGCTCCCCCCCGAACGCACGGCCCGCACGAGCAGGCGGCCCCGCCCGTTCATGGCGTCGACCGCGTTGTCGATCAGGTTGGTCCACACCTGGTTGAGTTCGCCCGCGTTCGCCTCGATCAGGGGCAGGTCCGGGTCGTCCTCGCGCTCGACCCGCACGCCCCGGCGCAACTTGTGCCCGAGCAGGGTGAGGGTACTGTCCAGGCCCCGGCGCACGTCGGTGGGCGCGCGGGGAGCCCGGTCCTGGTGGGTGTGTTCCTTGATCGCCCCCACGAGGTCGGAGATGCGCCCGGCGCTGTCCTCCACCTCGCGCGTCAGGGCGTCCACGGCCAGGGTGGCGCCCAGGTGCCGCACCGAGGCCGTCAGAGCAATCTCTGGCACCCGGCCGGCCAGCGCGTCCAGGTCCCCGGGCTCCACCCCGGCCTCGACCAGCACGGGAGCGAGGTCCCAGGCGCCCGGCACGCTGCGCCCGTCCAGCCACCCGGCCAATTCGTCCTCGCGGTCCCCCCGTTCCAGGGAGGAGAGCGTGGGGTGCGGCCGGGGATCGCCCGCGACCCTGCGCTCCAGAGCCGTGAGGACCCCCCGCGCCGCCGGGTCCAGACACAGGGCGTGCAGTTCCTCCCCGGCGCTTCGCAGGTCGTGCAGCGCCGAGCGCAGGCCCGCGGCGGCCCGCCTTCCCGCTGCGGCGGGGTTGTTGAGTTCGTGGGCCAGCCCGGCGGAGAGGCGGCCCAGCGCGAGCAGCCGTTCACGCACCGAGTCCCCCTGGGAAGCGTCACGGATGCGGTCGGACATCACGGCGACCAGCCGCTGGCCCAGCACCGGGAGGCGGGAGAGCAGTTCGGGGAAGACCCGTTCCGGCACGCGCAGGAGCCACGTCGGCTCCACCGCGCGCGAGGTGGAGGGAAAGCTGGTCAGGCGCGAGTACGGCAGCTTGCCGCTGACCTCGCTCGGCTCCCCCGCGCGGGCGACGTACCGGGTGCCCAGCAGCCCGTCCTCCTCGCGCCGGGCCTCGGCCGCGCCCTCCAGGAAGATCAGCATCATGTCGGCGGGCTCGCCCTGCCGGTTGACCACCTCGCCCTGGGTGTACCGCGCCTCCTGACCCTGGGTGGCGAGCCAGGCGAGGTCCTCTTCCGGCAGGTCGGCGAGGACGCTCACCCGCCGCAGGGCGGCGACGAGCCCGGCGGCGCTCACACGTTGGCGAGGTACTGGTGGACGAAGGAGATCGCCACCGAGCCCTCGCCCACCCCGGAGGCCACCCGCTTCACCGAGCCCAGCCGCACGTCGCCCACCACGAAGACGCCGGGCACGCTGGTCTCCAGCAGCCCCGGGTCGCGGTCCAGGGGCCAGCCCGGTGGCCGTTTGCCTCCCTTCATCAGCTCCGGTCCCGAGAGGATGAAGCCCCGCCCGTCGCGCTCCAGAACGCCCGAGAGCCATTCGGTGCCCGGCTGGGCCCCGATGAAGATGAACAGCGAGGTGGCGGGGAGGGTCTGGGTCTCACCGCTCGAGGAGCAGAACACGTCGATGGCCTCCAGTCGCTCCTCGCCATGCACGCCCACGACGCCAGAGTTAAGCTCGACCCGGATGCCCGGCGTCTGCTCGATCTGTTCGATCAGGTACTGCGACATGGAGGCGGTGAGACTCGGCCCCCGCACCAGCATGACGACTTCCCGGGCGAAGCGCGCGAAGTTCATCGCTGCCTGCCCCGCCGAGTTGGCCCCGCCGACGATGTACACGGTCTCGTCCTTCACGGCCAGCGCCTCAGTCGTGCCCGCCCCGTAGTAGACGCCCGCTCCCTGGAGGCGCTCCAGGCCCGGCACGTCGAGTTGCCGCCACTGCACCCCGGTGGCGATGATCACGGCGTGGCTGCTCACCGAGGAGCCGTCCGCGAGCTCCAGCACCCGGTAGGGCCCCTCCACCCGCAGGGCGGTCGCCGCCCCGGTCACGATCTCCACCCCGAAGCGCTTGGCCTGCGTGACCGCCTCCTGGGCCAGGCGGCTGCCCGAGATGCCCGACGAGAAGCCGAGGTAGTTCTCGATCCGCGAACTCAGCCCCGCCTGCCCGCCCGGCGCCTCGCGCTCGACGATCAATGTCCGCAGGCCCTCCGAGGCCCCGTACACCGCCGACGCCAGGCCCGCCGGACCGCCGCCGACGATCACGAGGTCGTAGAAGTCCCGGTCGGCCCGGGTCTGGAGGCCCACGTGCCCACTCAGCTCGGCGGGGGTCGGCGAGTCCAGCCGGGTGCCGTCGGGCAGCACGACGAGCGGCAGGTGGGGCGGGTCACCCAGCGTGGACGCCAGCCGACTCACCTCGGCGTCGCGTTCCCGGGCCTCGATGTCCAGCCACAGGTACGGGACATGGTTGCGCGCCAGGAACTCGCGCAACTCGTAGGCGCGCGGCGACCAGCGGCTCCCCAGCACGCGCACGCCCTCGAAGGCCGGGCGGTAAGAGGCCTGCCACTCGGCGAGCAGGTCGTCGAGAACCGGGTAGAGCCGCTCTTCGGGCGGGTCCCAGGGCTTGAGCAGGTAGCGGTCCACGCCCGCCACGTTGATCGCCCGGATCGCCGCGTCGGTATCGGCGTAGGCGGTGAGCAGCACCCGCTTGGTATCGGGAAAGAGGGTCACCGTCTGGCCCAGGAACTCCACCCCGTCCATCTCGGGCATGCGGTGGTCGGACACGATCAGGGCGACCGGGGTGCCGCGCTCCGCGAGTTCGCGCAGGGCGCCCATCGCCTCGGGCCCGGAGGCGGCCCGCAGGATGCGGTACTCCCGGCCGTAGTGTGCGCGCAGGTCCCGCTCCACCGCCCGCAACACCTGGGGATCGTCGTCGGCCGTCAGAATCACGGGCTTGGTCGCCATCAGCGGGTCCTGTCCGCGGAAGAGCAGGGGTCGCCCGGTCCTAGGGTGACGTGGTGGTCCTGCCCAGGGTGAGCGCCGTTCGGGCGGTGTTGCTGCGCCGGGAAGAGTTCGACCATCAGCATGGGGCTCCTTCGTGTGCGGCGAGCCCACCTGGGCCCGGTGATCTCGGCCTGGGGCCCAGGAGGAGAGCGGCGAGAAGGTCACCCGGGCGGGCGGCGCACCCGGGCATCACGATGGGGGTGCCCACCTCCTGGAAGCCTGGCCCGGGGCTGGGCTGACCCGGTGCGGGCGGGAGACCTTCTGCGGGCGCCAGTGGCCTGGGCTGACCTTTCATGGTGGAGTGTACACCTTGCAACTTACTTTTGATAACTGAGTGATGAACAGTACACTGCCCGCGTGAGCGAGCGTTTCGACCTCAGCCCCTTCAACCCCGGGTTCCATGCCGCCGCCGAGCTGATCGGTCGGCGCTGGAATTGCGCCATCCTCTGGGCTCTGTGCCACGGTCTGAACCGCTTCAGTGAACTGCACGCCGCCGTTCCCGGGTTGAGCCCCCGCCTGCTCAGTGTCCGCCTGAAGGAACTCGAAGCGGCAGGCGTTCTTCGGCGCGTCGTCATGCCCGGCACTCCGGTGTCCATCTCGTACCACCTCACGCCCAGGGGTGAGGCGCTCAGGGAGGTCTTTGTGGCCCTCGATGCCTGGGCCCTCACCTGGTTGCACGACGACTCCCCTCCCCCTCGTTCTACGGTCTCCTGAACGCACGTCGGGGCGAACAACCCACCTGATCGGTCCCCTGAACGCCCGAGGTCCGCGGCTCTGCGCCCCTTCGGTGATGCTGTTGGCCGGGTCAAACGCTGCGGGCGCGCGTGCTCGCGCCACGTCCACGGTCCACGTACACTGCCGCACGGCCCTGTTCGATCCCGCGGCGCTCGGCACCTTCCTCGTCGCGTCACTGGTGATCATCATGGCCCCCGGCCCTGACTTCGCGATGGTCGTCGCCCGCTCGGTCACCGGCGGGTGGCGGGTCGGCCTCGCCACCACCTTCGGCTTCAGCGCCGGTGTGTTCGCCCATACCCTCTTCGCCGCCTTCGGCCTCAACGCGCTGCTGCTCACTTCGGCCCTCGCCTTCGACATCGTCAAGTGGGTCGGGGCCGCGTACCTGATCTTCCTGGGGGTCAAGGCGCTGCTCGAACGGACACCGCACGTCACCCTGCCCGGCTCGGCGGCGTCCAACGTCACACAGCGCAGCGCCTTCTGGCAAGCCGCCCTCACGGACCTGCTGAACCCGAAGGTCGCGCTGTTCTTCCTGGCGTTCCTGCCGCAGTTCATCCACCCCGAGCGCGGACCCGTTGTCGCGCAGTTCCTCGTGCTTGGCGTGCTGTTCCTGCTCGTCGGGCTGGTGTGGGACGCTTTCCTGGCGGTCCTTGCGGGAAGGGTCGGGGTGTGGGCAGCGCGGCACCCCTGGTTGGTGGTGGTCCAGAACAGGGTCAGCGGCGTGGTGATGCTCGCCCTCGGGATACGCCTCGCCCTGTCCCGCAGAGACGCCGTGTAGCGCCCAGGCGGCACCTGGCCTGAACGGGCGACGGCGAACGTCCGGCCGCTTTCGGCACGAGCAAGCCTGAGCTCGCCCCGGAGACGGCCGGACGCCACGCCACTGGGCTGGAACTGTTGTTTGACCTCGTGTCCGTCGCCAACCTTGCAGCTCATACCTGGAGGACCAGCCCCCCGCCGGGGTAGGCGCCCTGCTGGACCTCTGCGTGCCCGTGGGGTGCGCCTGGATCGGCAGCAGCCCCTGATGTTCTCCGGGCCCGGTGCCCCACCTCACCGACGTTCCAAGCTGCCCGTTCATCCCTCGTCGCCCACCGGGCGGGCTTCCAGGAAATCCACGTCCATCAGGGCTATCCTCGCGTCCGCCCCGCTCATGCCGAACCGCGCTGTGACCTGCCGCGCCTGCTCCTCGCGGCCCCGGCCCGCCAGCGTCTGCGCGAAGCGGACCACCTCCTTCATTCCCGTCATGCATTCTCCCGTGCTGCGATTTTCCGTCATCTCGTTGTCACCCCTACGCCGCCGCCTGGCCGCCTGCCCCTCAGTTCTCCCCGTCCACCAGATATAGATAATCCGGAACCACCAGCGCGCGGTACTCCGGGTGGCGCCGGATGTAGGCCGCGACGAACGGGCACAGCGGCACCACCTGCTGTGACGCGGCGCGGACCGTGTCGAGGGCCGTGCCGATCAGCTTGCTCGCCACGCCCTGCCCCTCAAGGGTTTCGGGCACGAGGGTGTGGGTAAAGACGACGACGTTCCCGCGCCGCTGGTACATGGCGACGCCGGTCTCACCCCCGACCCGAAGTTCGAAGCGGAACTTGCCCGGGTTGTCGTGAACCTGCGCGGCACTC
Organism: Deinococcus aetherius; assembly: GCF_025997855.1. Lineage (NCBI taxonomy): Bacteria > Thermotogati > Deinococcota > Deinococci > Deinococcales > Deinococcaceae > Deinococcus > Deinococcus aetherius. The sequence continues at coordinate 467,355 of NZ_AP026561.1, read as the reverse complement.
ACGTCCATGGTCATGAAAGTCTCTCTTTCGGCGGCCTGGAGCCGCCCAGTGGGGGTGGTGAGCCGAAGCGGTTTCCGTCGTCCCCCGCGGTGGGCCTCTGGCCCGGAGTCCAGGAGCCACGCCCGCCTCACCCCGGGGCTCTCCACCCCTTTCCGCTGGGAACGCTGAGGATTCACGTCCATCGCGCTCCTTCCGTGCGTCCGTCCGCGCCGAGAGGCAGCCGGACCGTAAAGCGCGTGTCGCCCGGCCGTGAGGTCACGCGCAATTCACCGCCGTGCGCCCGCACCACCCGCCGGGCCACGTCGAGGCCCAGACCCGCGCCGCCGCCCACGTCCTTGGTGGTGAAAAAGGCGTCGAACACCCGCTCCTGGAGGGCCTCCGGGATGCCCGGGCCGTCGTCCCCGACCTCGACGAGCACGGCGTCCCCCTCCCGCACCACCTGGAGACGCAGGGTGCCGCGTTCCCCCAGGGCGTCGAGGGCGTTGTCGATCAGGTTCGTCCACACCTGGGTCAGCTCGGCGCCGCGCGCGGGGACGGGGGGCACGCCCGCGCCGTACTCACGCACCACCGTGATGCCCGGGGGCAGACGCGAACCCAGGACCGCCAGCGTGCTGTCCAGGCTCGCCCGCACGTCCAGGTCCTGCTGGGGAGCGCGGTCCATGAAGGTGTAGGCCTTCATCGCGTCCACCACGGCCGAGATGCGCGTGAGCGCCTGTTGCGCCTCGTCTGCCAGGGTCCGGGCCTCGTGGGTGGCCCCCAGCAGGCGCAGGGCGACCCCAAGCTGCCCCGCGTTCATGCCCTCACTCCAGGCGGCCAGCGCGTCCTCACTGAAGTTCAGCTCGAGCAGCGTGGGGGCGAGGTCCAGGGCGTCCGGCACCCCGCGGCCCTCCAGCCAGGTGGTGAGCGCGTCCTCCCGGTCCGCGCGGTCCAGCGGGGACAGGACGGGGGCGGCCCGTTCCTGGGCCAGCGTCTCGATGACCCGTCTGCGCGCCTCGTCCCCCAGGTCCAGCGTGCCCAGTTCCAGGCCCAGGTGGGCGAGCTGAGGCACGGCCACCTGCAACTGCACCGTGCCCCTGCGCGCGGCCGAGGCCGGGTTGTCGAGTTCGTGGGCCAGACCGGCCGCGAGGGTGTTCAGGGCAGCGAGGCGGGCACTCTGCTGCACCTGCGCCCCGAGATCCTGGGCGCGTGACGCCACCGCGCGGAACACCGCCTCCGCCACCCGGGGGAAGCGGGCCATCGTCGCGCTGAAGTCCTCTCCGGCGATGCGGCACACCCGGCTGTCCTGGGCCGCCGTCGCTGTCGCCGTGACACGCTGTCCCGTGACGAGCGAGACGTCCCCGGTGAACTCGCCCCGACGGTGCTCGGCCAGCACGGTGTCCTGCCCGTCGACCCGTTTACTGACCGTGAGCCGCCCGGCCAGGACCACGAAGAAGTCCTCGGGCAGGGCGTCCTCGGTAAACAGGGTCTCTCCCGCCGCCAGAATGACCTCTGCGCCGACGGCGGCCAGGGCGAGGACGTCCTCCTCGGCGAGGCGTGGAAAGAGGGTGGAGTCCTGCGCGTCGTGCAACATGGCTCTCCTGCGGAGCGAGGTGGGTCGATGATCGGTGGCGGGAGCGCGCCCGCTTACCCAAATGTCGGTTCCCGGGCCGGCAGCGCCTCACGCACCCGGGGCGCGACCTCGGTGCCGAGCAGTTCGATGGCGCGCAGCATCTTCTCGTGGGGCAGCATCCCGTTCGTCATCTGGAACGACAGGCGGGAGACGCCGCCGAGCACCTCGTTCACGTCCAGCACCTTGTCCGTGACCGACGCCGGATCGCCGATCAGAAAGGGCCGCCCGGGGCCCAGGAGGCGTCGAACTGCGCCCGGGTCACGGGCGGCCAGCCCCGTTCCCGGCCGAGGGTGGCGACGAGGTGCGCGTAGCCCGGGTAGAAGTCATCGGCCGCTCCCCGGGCGGTGTCCCCCACCAAGCCCAGAGCGTGGACGCCGACGGTGAGCGCCTCCGGCGAATGCCCCGCCCGCCTTCCCGCCTCGCGGTACAGGTCGACAAGCGGCCGGAAGCGGCGGAAGTCACCCCCGATGACGGCGACCATCAGGGGCAGGCCCAGGGTGCCCGCTCGGACGAAGGACGTGGGGGTGCCCCCCACCCCGATCCAGACCGGCAGGGGGTCTTGCAGGGGACGCGGGTAGACCGCCTGCCCGGTCAGGGGAGCGCGAAACCGGCCTGACCAGTGGACGTGGGTGTGCTCGCGGAGCTTCAGGAGAAGGTCGACCTTCTCGCTGAAGAGGGTGTCGTAGTCGTCCAGGTCGTACCCGAAGAGCGGAAAGGCCTCGACGGACGACCCGCGGCCGACCACCAGCTCGGCCCGGCCCCCGGAGAGCAGGTCGATGGTGGCGAAGTTCTGGAACACGCGCACAGGATCGTCCACGCTGAGCACCGTGACCGCGCTCGTCAGCCGGATGCGCGAGGTGCGGGCGGCAGCGGCGCCCAGGAGCACCGCAGGCGCGGAGTCGAGATTGCCGGGCCGGTGGTGCTCACCGATCCCAAAGCTGTCGAGCCCGACCTCGTCGGCCCGCCCGATCTCCCCCAGGAGCTGACGCAGCCGCTCCCGGGGACTGCCCGTCTCCCCGGTGTCCGGGTCGGTGACCACGGCGACGAAACTGTCGATGCCGATCTGCATGGCTCCTCCTGAAGTCGGGCGGCGGGGTGAAGATCACGGTGTGCGGCAAGCGGCGGTCCCGGTCCCGGGTCGGTCTCAGGCTCCCGTCAGCGCCCGCAACTCGTCGTCCTTCAGGGTGAGCGCGGCGCCCGCCACGTTCTGTTCGAGGTGCTCGGCGCTCGACGTGCCCGGAATCGGCAGCATCACCGGGGAGCGGGCCAGCAGCCACGCGAGCGCGACCTGGGGAGGCGAGGCGTGGTGGCGAGCGGCCACGGTGCCCAGCAGGCCGCCGGGCCGGGCCAGCTCGCCGGTCGCCAGTGGAAACCAGGGGATAAAGGCGATTCCCTCGCGCCCGCAGTACGCCAGCACGTCCTCACCGTCACGGTCGATCAGGTTGTAGCGGTTCTGGACCGACACGATGGGCGCGGCGCGCCGGGCCTCCTCGAGTTGTCGCACGCCCACCTGCGACAGCCCGATGTGCCGGATTAGGCCCTCGGCACGCAACTCGGCGAGGGCGCCCACACTCTCGGCGAGCGGAACACGCGGGTCCACCCGGTGAAGCTGGTAGAGGTCGACGCGTTCGAGACGCAACCGGCGCAGGCTCGCCTCCAGCGCGCTCCGGAGGTACGCGGGGCGCCCGTCGGGCACGAACTGACCCTGCGACGGCCGGGTGATGCCGCCCTTGGTGGCGATCACCAGCCCCGGCGGGTAGGGAAAGAGCGCCTCGGCCACGAGGTCCTCGGCGATTCCGGGACCGTAGGCGTCGGCGGTGTCGATGAAGTCGATCCCGAGTTCGGGCGCGCGGCGCAGCACCCTCAGGGCCTGCGCGTGGTCGCGGGGCGGGCCGTACGAGGCCGGGCCGGTGAGCTGCATCGTGCCGTACCCGAGGCGCCTGACCGTCAGATCGCCGCCCAGGGTGAGGGTGCCGGCGGCGGCCGCGGGGGGAGCGGTGTGGGAAGTGTTCGTCATGGTCGTGCCTTTCAAGAACCGGGTGGGGTGGAGCTGTGTGCAGCGGTCTGCCCGCTGTGGGCTACCCCTGACCCACGTCCTCGACCTTCAGGGAGGTCAGCTCCGTGCCCTTCCAGGTCAGGACGAAGCGGGTGGGGCCGCTGTAGTCGCTCGAGGTGTAGTCGAGATCCACCTCCACGCCGCGCGAAGTGACGCGCTCGGCCGTCACGGTCACCTGACCTCCCGCGCCGATCAGTTCGTCGTCGCTCCAGCGCCGGATGTCGTCCCGCCCGCGAAAGGTGCGCCCGTCGTCCTCGACCGCGCCAGTCTCGGTGAAGAAGTTCAGAAAGCGCGGCGTGTCCTTGTCGTTGATCGCCTGAAGGAGGTCATGGGTGTATTGCCGTGCCTGCTCGTCCTGGGTCATGGGTGGCCTTTCGTGACGCCCCGTGTGGGGGCGGCGTGGGAGGAGTTCGCCGCGGCCGCGCTGCTGGGCGAGAGGCGGCGAGGCCAGTTCAGGAGGGACTGTTCTGCCGCCGCCAGCCGCTCAGGGTGGACCTGCCGTCCACCCGGCAGGCCCCTCCCGCAGGCCGCGGGGGTGCCACCGGCTGCTCCCTCGCCAGGACGGCACCAGCCACGCCGACTCGCCTGCACTCAGCCGTCCTGTGGCAACGCGCCCACCTGACGCATCAGGGAGGCCGTGTCGTAGTAGTCCGAGCTGCGCGCGATCCGGCCGCCCTCGAAGGAGAAGGCGGTGAAGACCCGCGCCGCGATGGCCTTGCCCTTCGCGCCCTCGTCGCCGACGAAGCTGTTGTTGCGCCCGCGGAAGGTCCAGGCCAGGGCGCCGCGCGTGCCGTCCGCGAACAGGCCCTCCAGGATGAACTCGAAGCTCTCCACCATTCCGAGGAAGCCCTGCGCGAAACCCTCGACGTCGGGCCCAGTCGCGCTGAAGCCCGACGGGACGTCCTCGTACACGCCGTTCACCGTGTACAGGGCAGCGAGGGCCTTGGCACTGCGCGTGCTGTAGGCGTCCGCCCAGGCCTGGAGGGTGGCGCGTGTGCCGCCCTCCTCAACGTCTCGGTTGCTCATGCTCGCCTCCCTGCCGCGGCGATCACGTCCACCTGAATGAGCAGTTCCGGTAAGGCGAGCGCGGCCACCCGCACGGCGGTGGCGGCGGGTGGGTCGTGCGGAAAGAACTCGCCGCGCACCCGGGCCATCTCGGCGCGCCTGGTCATGTCGGTGAGATCCACCGTCATCTTCACCACGTCGCCGAGCGTCGCCCTCTGCGCTTCGAGGATGGCGCGGACGTTCCCGAAGGTCTGCCGGGTCTGCGCGGCGAGGTCGGCCCCACCCACCACCTGCCTCCGCGCATCTTGCGGTCCTTGCCCGGAGACGAAGATCAATGCTCCGTCGCCGACATTCACGCGCACGGCGTGCGAAGAGTTGCTGACCGGCGGCGCCACGCTGGTGGGGTTGTCAAAGGTTTTTTGCATCAGACTCCCCCCGCCGCGGAGCCTCTCGGCCCCAGGGCGCGGTCGAGCACCGCAAGAGTCGTTGCGGCCGCCCGCCGCCCGGCTTCTTCTGGAGCCAACCGGTTGTACTGCTCGGAGAAAATCTCCGGACCCACAGAGGTGAGCCCGCCGATAGCATTCAAGGTGCGCAGCACGCCCACGAGGTCGAACACGCCCTCACCGGGCGAGAGACGCTTGTACAGGTCCTCGATGGTGCCGCGTGCGCCGCGCGCCGCGTCGCTGAGCTGCACCACGAAGATCTTCTCGCCGGGCACCGTGCGCAGGAGCGCCTCGTCGGGCCGCCCCAGGAAGTAGTGCCACACGTCCATCACCAGGCCCCCGTTCGGCCGGTCGGCCAGGCGAACGATGTCCCAGCCGCGCGCGAGGTCGGGAATGCCGGTGAAGGGGATGAACTCGAGGTGCACGCGCATGCCGAGGGTGGCGGCGCGGTCACACACCCGGGCGAAGGCTTCCGCTCCCAGTTCGGCGGGCACGTCGCGCCCGTAGGGCTCGATCACGGTCATGGAGGTCGCCCCGAGTGCCTCGGCCATGCGGAAGAACTCGTCCTCGCCGAAGTTGTAGAACGCGAAGTCCTCGTCGGAGAGCGTGGCGGGCCGCTCCCAACCGGGCAGCCACTGCGAGAAGGGGTCGAGGGTGCTGATGCGCACCCCGTTCCCGCTGAGCTTCGCGCGCAGGTCGGCGTCCTTGAGCCCCGCCTCCCGGGCACGCCGAAAGTCCAGCGGGAAGATCGACATCTCCCGCATGCCCGCCGCGCGCATGCCGCGAATCCGCTCGTCGATGCTGGCCGTGCGCATCGTGCCCGCCCACAAAAACAGGTTCTCTCCGTCCATACGCCCTCCCGCGCGGCCCGGTGTCGCGCCCGCCTGAACCGGCAGGCCAAGCGCGGCGGCGGCCACGCCCAGCGCGCCCCAGCGCAGCACCTCACGGCGTGAGGGTCCCCCCGGCGGCTCTCCCGGGCTCACCGTCGTCCCCCGACTTCGCTGAAGAAATCCAGCAGCGCCCGGGTGACGAACTCCGGGTTTTCCTCCGCCAGCCAGTGCCCCGAGTTGGGCACCGTGACCGCCCGCAGGTCGCGCGTCACGGGCCGCATCGTCGCTGCGACCGAGCCTTCCGGCCAGATGGAGGCACTCGACACCAGCACCGGCATGGGGAGCGGCGTGCCGGCCACCGCGAGATTGTCACGCTCGTCCTCGTCGAGCGTGCGGTACAACTCGAAGCCGCCCTTCATCTTGTCCGGTTGCGAGTACGTGCGGGCGAACTCGTCGACCTCCTCCTCCGAGATGGCGTCCGGGCGACCCGCCACCTCCGGGTAGAAGTGTCCCAGGTACTCGCGCTCACGGCCGCGCGTGAGCATCTCCGGCACGACCTCCTGGCGGTGGAAGATGAAGTGCGGGAAGTTGAGCTGGGCCACTTCGGTGCCGCGCCCGGGAAGGTAGTAATCGAGGTACGCGAGGCGCCGCACTTCCCCCGGGAACTGCGCGGCGTACTGGTAGGCCACGCCCGCCCCCAGGTCATGCCCGACGAGATCGATCTGTCGCTGCCCCAGCACGCCCGAGATCAGGTCGCGCACGTACTGCGCCAGCACGCGTTTCTCGTAGCTCGGGGGACTGCCGACCGAGTCGCCGAGGCCCGGCAGGTCCACCGCGATGACGGTGTGGTTCTGGGCCAGGGCGGGCATGATGGCCTTCCACTCGTACCAGGTCTGCGGCCAGCCGTGCAGCAGCACCAGGGCGGGTCCACGTCCGCCGACGACGTAGTGCATGCGGACGTCGCGCACTACGGCACACTCGTGGCGGAAGGTGGCGTTGAAGGCGGCGTCGGTCCGGGTCGCGGCGTCGAACGTGCCGGTGCAGGTGCGGCCTCGTGCGGCGAGGAGTTCTGCGGGCGTTGGCGCCGCCTGCTGCGCGCCGGTGCTGGACAGGCCGAGCAGCAGGCCGAGGGTCAGGGCCTGCCGGGAGAGGGTGGACAACATCTGCGACACCTCCGGTGCCAGGAGAAGAACGTGCGGCTGCGGCGAGGAGCGGCACGTGGGAACCGCGCTCCTCAGCTCGGCAGGGCGGGCACGGCGCCGAGCTGGCGCAGCAGGCCGTACAGGTCGTACTCGCCCCAGTGCTCGGCGAGCTTGCCCTCCCGCATCCGCCAGATCTCGATGCGGCCGTAGTGAACCTGCTGGCCGGTCGGTGCCACGCCCATGAACGGGCCGGTGTGCGTGCCCTGCCAGGTCATGCGCACGACGAGCCGGTCCCCCTGCGCCACGACGTCGTCCACCCGGCCCTGGATGTCCGGGAACCCCGCCTTGAGGGTGTCGAGGAAGGAACGGATGCCGGGCACCCCCGCCTCCATCCCCTCCTCGCGCTGCGCGTAGTCGTCCGGAAACAGGGCGCTCAGGTCGGCCGGAAAGAGCTGATCCACTGGCAGAAACTGACCGTTTCCAGCCAGGGACCGAAAGGTGGAGACGAGTTGAGCGTTGGCGTCTGAGGTGGTCTGCATCATGGGTCCTCCGGGCAGGGAACGAGAAAGGTGGCGTGGTGTGACCACACCCGGCGGGGAAGGAGCACGGCCTTCGTGGGCGAAGCGCTGGACGGCTCAGGCGTTGAGACCTCCACTGAACCGGGCATCCACCCACGTCACGCCGTGCGGCGCAGGAGAAGCGGGGTCACCTCCGACGGCGCCCGCCCCATGTGAGGCGTCCAATCCGTGGGCCGGGTGCCGGCCCCCGAGTTCGACCCAGCTTCGGACAGCGGACTCACACGCCGCGGTTCATACCGCAGTCGCAGGCTGTGACGGGAACGGTGCGGGTGGGGAATGGGGCGGCCGGGTGGTGGAGCGAGGCGCACGTCAGCGCTCCGGTCATGTTGAACGGTCCGGCCAGAGACCGTCCAATACTTTCCGGTACCGGCTGATAGCTTTTTCCTATCCATATACTTCCGGTATGGAGTTGCGGCAGTGGCAGTACTTCGTGGCGGTCGCGGAGGAGTTGAACTTCACCCGGGCCGCCGAGCGCTGCCACGTCGCGCAGCCGTCGCTCAGCAAGCAGATTCAACTGCTGGAGGAGCGGCTCGGGGTCACCCTGCTGCTCCGGGATCGTCGGGGCGTGGAACTCACCCCGGCCGGCCACGTCTTCTTACGGGACGCCCGCCGGGTGCTGAGCCAGGTCGAGTGGGCGGTGACCAACGTGCGCCGTGAGGAGCAGGCGCGGCGCGGCCGCCTCGTCATCGGCATGGTCGACTACGCCAACCTGCCGTTTGTTCCCCTGGTGCTGCGCCGCGCGCAGACCCGGTATCCGGACCTCGCGCTGGAGCGCACGGAGATGCCCACCGCCCAGCAACGTCGGGCGTTGCAGGAGCGCGCCATCGACCTGGGCCTGTGTGGGCTGCGGCCAGGAACACCGCCCCTGCCTGGGTTCGCCTACGAGCCGCTGCTGGCGATGCGGTGGTTGCTGGCCATTCCCAGCGAGCACCCCCTGTCGCGCCGCACAGACGTCTCGCTGGCCGAGGTGGCGGGCGAGGCGTTCATCATGTTCTCGCGCCACGTCAGCGCGCCCGCCTACGACCTGATCGTGCAGGTGTGCCGCGACGCCGGCTTCACGCCGAGGGTGGCAGAGGAGACCACTCAGCAGCAGTTGGGGCTGAGGATGGTCGCGGCAGGCCTGGGGGTGATGCCCGTGATGTCGTACGGGGAGGCGCCGCCGGACGGCGTGGTGTTCCGGGAAGTCTTCGGGGACGCGCTCGACTTCACCGTCCACGCCATGTGGCGCCGGGACGACGACTCTGCACACCTCGCCGCGTTCCTGGGTGTCTTGCGAGAGGTCATGGCCGACGGCGCCTGGAGGGTCCCCCCGCCCGAGTCGCCCAGTTCCACACCTTCCCAGCGGGAGGCGGCGCCCGGGGAGGACCTGATCGGACGGGGCGAGACGTTGCTCACCCTGGAAGGGCTGCTCAACCGGCCGGAGGTGCGACTGCTGACCCTGACGGGCCCCGCTGGGGTGGGCAAGACCAGCGTGGCCCGCGCCGCTGCCGACCGACTTCAACGTCAGGGTGGACACCGTGTGGTCTTCGTGGATCTCAGTTCGCTGCGCGACCCGGCGCTGGTGTTGCCGCAGGTTGCCAGTGCGCTGGGCGTCAGGGACCTGCCCGACCGGACGCTGCTGGACGGCGTAGGGCAGACGTTGCACCCGCACGCCACGCTGCTCGTGCTGGACAACTTCGAACAGGTCCTGCCCGCCGCCGCCGACCTGGTGGCCTTGCTGGACGCCAGCCCTGACCTCAGGCTGCTGGTGACGAGCCGTGAGGCGCTCGGGGTGGAGGCCGAGCGGCCCTTCCCCATCGAGCCGCTGGTCCTCCCGGCCCTCGGCGGCACGCTGAGCGTGGGCAGCGCCTTGGAGGCCCCGGCGACCCAGCTCTTCGTGCGGCAGGCCCGGCGGGTGAAGCCCGGCTTCGCGCTGACAGAGGACAACGTGGCCGCCGTGACCCGGTTGTGTCGCCGGCTGGACGGTCTGCCCCTGGCGCTGGAACTCACGGCGGCGCGGGCCGCCTTGCTCTCGCCTGCGGCAATGCTCGGGCGGCTGGACCGACATCAGCCGCTGCCGGGTCGTGGTCCCGCAGGACTGAACGAACGCCACCGCACCCTGCACGCGGCGGTGAGCTGGAGTTACGAGCTGCTCGAGCACGACCGGCGCGTCCTCTTCCGTCGGCTCGGGGTCTTCTCCGGAGGCTTCACGGCCCAGTCGGCGCAGGCCGTGGCGGCGCAGGACGCGGACGTGATGGACGGTCTGGCCGCCCTGATCGAGCGCAACCTCGTGGGCGTGGTGGAGGGCCCGGGAGACGAGCCGCGCTTCACGATGCTGGAGACCCTGCGCGAGCACGCGCTGGAGCGCCTGGAGGAACGCGGCGAGTGGGACCTCACCCGGGAGCGCTTCGTGGCGCACTTCGAGGAACTGGTGCGCGACGCCGAGCATGAACTCGTCGGCGAACAGCAGCACGTGTGGCTGGAGCGGCTGGACCTGGAGATGGGCAATCTCCGGCAGGCGTTCTCGTGGCTGGGCGACGTGGACCGTGCTCTGACGATGGCGGGGAGGCTGTACGCGTTTTGGCACACCCGCGGGCACACCACGGAGGCCAGGGCACTCCTCTCCGGCCTGCTGGCGCGTGGGGGTTCGGCCGGGCCGCGGGCGCGGGCGCTCAACGCCGCCGGGAATCTCGCGCGGTTGCAGGGTGCGTACGACCAGGCCGAGGTCTGGCACCAGGAGGCCCTGACGTTGCGCCGTGCCCTGGGCGAGCCGCGCGAGGTGGGCGTCTCGCTGAACAACCTGGGGGTGGTGGCGCAGATGCGCGGCGACCTGACCCGGGCGGCCTCGTTCTTCGAGGAGGCGCTGACCCTGTTTCGCCCACTCGGGGAGGAGCGCTTCGCCTCGGCGGTGCTCAACAATCTGGGGGAGGTGGCGCGGCACCAGGGTGACCTGGCGCGGGCCGCCGAGTACTACCAGGAGGCGCTGGCCTGGCAGCGGGAGCACGGGCACCTGCGCAGCAGCGTGCTGACGCTCTTCAATATCGGGCAGACCCGCCTGGGGTTGACCGACGTCGCTGGGGCCGAGGTGGCGTTCCGCGAGAGCTTGACGCAGGCGGTCGCCCTGAGGGACGAGGGGCGGATGGGCCGGGCCCTGGAGGGTCTGGGCCAGGTGCTGGCCCGGCGGGGGGAAGCGGAGCGTGCCGCCGAGTTCTTCGGGGCAGGCGCGGCCCTGTGGGAGCGCGCGGGGATGGCGCTTCCGGCGCATGATCAGGAGGGGTTGACCCTGGCGCTCATGCAGGCGCGCGAGGTGTTGGGAGAGGACCGCTACCGCGAACGGTGGACGGAGGGGTATCGGCGAGGTGAGGAGGTGGTTTCGGCACCTCAGGCGCCGGGATAAGTGCCCGAGGAGCAAGCTCCTCGTATTCAAAACCTGTTGCGCGGTAAAGAGGTGGGACCCAAGAGAGGTCGTCTGTGTGCGGCGAAAACAACCCCTTTTGAATCAGAGCTGATTTGAGTCGGTTTTAGGCGCTGAAAACGGCGTTTCCTTGAACCTGGCCCGCTACCGCGCAACAGGTTTTCAGAGGCACCAATTGGAGAGTGGGAAGGAGGTCGAACGATCGGTTGCGCCTGACAGTAACTTTCCTTCCACTGGTGCGGAGACAATATCTACAAAATCTCAGCACCTGACACTTTGCGGAGAAGAGCGTCCTGGACGCAGCGCGGCATGACAAAGGGCGGTATCTGGGTCTGTGACGATCCCTGATAATGCCCGACTGCATGCTGACACGCTGGCCGCCCACCTGAAAGCCCACCTGCCCCATCGCCGCCTGGACGCCCTGCGGCGTCTGGCTGAAGTGCTCCTGGCACTGCTCCAGGCTGAATCCACCCTCCACCGGAAGATCGCCCTCCAGCTCCCTCGGGACGCCAGTCTCGAATCCAAAACCCGCACCGTGGCCCGGGTCTTCCACGACGCCCAACTGACCCCGCAGGACGTCACGGACGTCCTGCTTCCCCTCCTTCCCGAAAGCAAGCTCACCCTGATCATGGACCGCACGACCTGGCATGACGGCCATACGCCGCTGAACATCCTGGTCCTGGGCGCCATCCTCGGCGGCGCGGTGGTCCCGCTCGTCTGGTCGATCCTGCCGCGCCCGGGACCTCGCCCTCCTGGCCGGATGCTCAGCTATGGACGTCGGTGAGGCTGGAGCAAGGTGGTATGCCAACCTCACCACCACCCGCGATGAGCCCCTGCAAGCCGCCTACCACGCCTTGCACTCCGCCGCCTACCTGGGCCTGGACGGCGGTGCCACCACCGGCACCTTGCTCGCTGCCGTCGGGCACGCGCTGCGAGTCCTCGCCGAGCGGGAGGGCACCCTCACGCATTGAAGGGGCCAGGAGTTCGACTGCCTGCTTCAGTCCTCCCACCCTCCAGTGCTTCTCACTCTCCAGAGTGCCGCGTGGCGGCCGAGGTGGACGGGCAGCGTCCCGAGCAACAGGCAACGAGTCACGCCCTGGGCCTGAGCTACCAGCGCGCACCAGTGTATTGTTCCCGCCGCTGATCCGAGCCCCAGGCGAGGCGTAAGGTAAGCCCATGTGCCCAGTCCAGTATGACCGGCTTCCCCCTTCCTCCTCGCCCACGGGGGCCGTGTGACCTCCTGGCCGGTCCAGGACGGCATCTTCGAGCTGGGCGACCTCACCGTCGAGCGCGGCGGCGTGATCCAGGGCGCCCGGCTGGCCTGGCAGACCCACGGCACCCTCAACGCCGCCCGGGACAACGTCATCGTCTACCCGACCAGCTACACCGCCACCCACGCCACCCAGAGCTGGCCCATCGGCCCGGATGGTGTGTTGGACCCCGAGCGGTACTTCATCGTCATCCCAGACATGTTCTCCAATGGGCTCTCGTCTGGCGCCGCCGACACGCCCGACTACCCCGAGGTCGTCACGTTGCGGGACAATGTGCTGGCCCAGTCCCGGCTGCTCGGGGAGGTGTTCGGCGTGGAGCGGGTATCCGCCGTCTACGGCTTCTCGATGGGCGCGATGCAGGCCTACCACTGGGCGGCCCTGTTTCCAGAACGGGTCGAGCGGGTCATCGTGGTGTGCGGCAGCGCGCGCACGGCCCTGCACAACCGCGTCTTTCTCTCCGGGCTGCTCAGGACCCTGGAGGCGGCCCCCGAGCACCTGGGGCAGGGCCGGTTCTCGGCCGAGCCCCGGGCGGCGCTGCGGGCCTTTGCGCACATCTACGCGGGCTGGGGCCTGAGCCAGGACTTCTACCGTGCGGAACTGTTTCGCACGGCCCTGGGCTTCCCCGACCTGGAGACGTACCTGCGCGCGGACTGGGAGGAGGGCTTCGCCGGGTGCCGGGCCGCGAATCTCTACGCCCAGGCGGTGAGCTGGCTGCACGGCGACATCAGCGCGGGCGACCTGTACGGCGGGGACCTGAGCCGGGCACTCTCTGCCATTCAGGCACGGGTGTTGCTGCTGCCTGGTGAGACCGATCTGTACTTCCGAGTGGCGGACAACGCGGCCGAACTCCCCCACCTGCGCTTCGGGGAACTGCGGCCCATCCCAAGCATCTGGGGGCACCGGGCGGGCAGCCCGGCGGGTTTACCCGAGGAACTGGACTTCCTGAAGGGCGAGGTCCGGCGCTGGCTCGCGGGCTGAAGGGGGACGGCCCCGTCCTCTCAGGCAAGGAGGGGTCTCTTCCGTACCTAGGCATGGGGAGCCTCCTCCGAACCTCGTTACCGCCTCCAGGAGGACAGGGTAAGTGGAGGCTCCGACAGGGCAGGCCACCCTTCGAAAGCCCAGCCATGCGCCGCGCGGCCAGCCTGGGTCACCTCCCCTGCCCCAGTCGTGGAAGTGACCCCTCAGGCGTTGCGCTGCATGTCGAAGCTGTAGCGACGACGTGGCTGAAGTCCTGAGCATGCTCTCCCACCATCTCACGCCTTAAGGACGAGCTGTTCCTCACGCAGCCGCTTCCGGCCCACAGGTCAGCCTCGCTTTCCGACCACGGGGAGGGTGGGCGGTTTCCAGTCCGCCTGGTCTACCCCTCCGGGGCAGACCGGTCCTGCCTCAGCCTCCCCGCTGTCACCATGCTTCGCCAGGAGTACCCGGGCACGTACCCCAGCACCCGCCCGGCCTCCCGGACCGAGAGCAACGTCCCGAAGTCCCCGAGGTCCGGCGCGACCGGCACGCCGGGAAACACCTCGGCCATCAGTTCGCGCGAGGGCCGGTTCATCACCGTATCCGCAGCCGCGACGATGACGCTTCGGGCCCCGCTCACGTCCGCCTCCAGCCCCAGGCGGCATGCCTGCGCCACATCCCGCGCGTCCACATAGCCCCACAGGTTCCACTTGCGCAGGTGCGCGTCGGCCCAGAAACCCGGAAAGGCCGCGTAGTCGTGGGGCTCCATGATGTTCGAGATTCTCAGGCCCACGAACCCAATCTTCGACCAGCGCGCGAACTGCTCGGCCAGCGTCTCGCCGACCACCTTGGACAGGGCGTAGGTGCTCTCCGGCAGCGGGAAGTGCTCCTCGTCCACCGGGGCGTAGCGCGGCGGGGTGTCGAAGGGCAGACCGAGCGTCGTCTCGCTCGACGCCCACACCACCCGCTTCAGGCCGCCCTGCACCGCTGCCGAGAACACCGCGAAGTTCATGGCCGTGTTCTCCAGAAAGGTTCGCCCCGGCGTGGTTAACCCGGGCGCGGGGATGTTGGCGAGGTGAACGACCCCGTCCATCCCGCGCAACACCTCCAGCGTCTGCCCGAAGTCGGTGAGGTCGGCGCGCAGGTTCCCCGCGAGTGGGCGAGGCAAGCCCACGGCGTCGAAGGGCACGAGGTCTACCGCGGTCACGTCGTAACCGTGTTTCAGCAGCTCGCGGACGACCGCGCGGCCCGCCTTGCCGCTCGATCCGGTAACGACCACGCGGCGCGCGTTCACCACGCGTAGGCCTCCGGGGCCTGCCCCCCGGGTCCCGGCCAGATCGCGTCCAGTTCCTTCAGGGTCTCTTCTGAGAGCCGCACGTCCAGTGCCCGCAGGTTCCCCTCCAGTTGCTCCAGCGTTCGCGGCCCGATGATCGGCGCTGTCACCACCGGGTTGCTGAGCAGCCACGCCAGCGCCACGTCCGCCGGTTGCTCCCCCAAGTCCCGGCACAGCGCCTCGTACCGCTCCAGTTGCGGCCGGTACTTCTCGATTTGCCCCTGCATCCGCTCGCTCGCCCGGCGGCCCCCCTCCGCCTTTTGCAGCGCACCGCCCAGCAGCCCGCCTCCCAGCGGACTCCACGGAATCAGCCCCAGCCCGAAGGCGCGGCACGCCGGGATGACCTCCAGCTCGACCATGCGGGCCTGGAGGTTGTACAGGCTCTGCTCGGACACCAGCCCCATGAAGTTGCGCTGCGCGGCGATGGAGTTGGCCTGCGCGATGTTCCAGCCCGCGAAGTTGCTCGAGCCCACGTACAGCACCATGCCCTGCCCCACCAGCCACTCCATCGCCTGCCACACCTCCTCCCAGGGCGTGGCGCGGTCGATGTGGTGCATCTGGTAGAGGTCGATGCGGTCGGTCTTCAGCCGCCGCAGGCTGTCCTCACACGCGCGGCGGATGTGGTAGGCCGAGAGCTTCTGGTCGTTGGGGCCCTCGCCCATCTTGCCGTAGACCTTGGTGGCGAGAACGATCCGGTCGCGCGCCCCGGAATTCTGTTCCAGCCAGCGGCCGACGATCTGCTCTGTCACGCCCTCGCCCTGCTTCCAGCCGTAGACGTTGGCGGTGTCGAAGAAGTTCAGGCCGAGGTCCAGGGCCCGGTCCATGATGCGGAAGCTGTCCGGTTCGCTCGTCTCGGGGCCGAAGTTCATGGTGCCGAGGCAGAGGGGGCTGACCTTGAGGCCGGTGCGTCCGAGGTGACGGTAGTCCATGTGAACCTCCTTTAGTGTGGCTGACCCTACGTCCCGCTTCCCGCATGAGGCTGGGCATGGGTCACTTTCTCAAGGCATGACCGCATGTGCTGGCCCGGACCGGGCTGCGGCCCGCTTCCGGCACGTGCGGTTGGCCGGATGCGTGAGGGAGCATGTCCGCCCCTGTGGAAACCCGGGTTCGCGGCGCAGGCTCACCCTTTGCCCCGGGCCCTGCTGCACCTCCACGCCCCGGTGCCGGAGCTGCCCGACCTGGCCCCGGACGAGCTGCTACGCGCGGACCTGGCGACCAAGGGGCTGAGCGAGTCGGGGTGCCACCTCCTTGACGCGCACCGCACGCGGCTGAGGAACCTGGGGTGTGTACCCCTCGCGGCGGTGCGGCACGGGCAGCTCGTCTGGACGGCGGGCTCGGTGATCGCCCGGCAAAAGCCGCCGTCGGCAGGCGGGTTCGCGTTCTTCGTCCTGGAGGACCGCCTTGCCCGCGTTCAGGTCGTCATCTCCCCGGACCGGTTGTGGCAAGTTGTTGGGGTAGGGTGAGGCAGTGCTGAGCGGCAAGAAGCTCCCTGGCTACCGATTTCCTCTCGCTGTGATCAGCTACGCGGTTTGGATGTACCACCGCTTTACCCTCAGCCACCGCGATGTTGAGGAACTCCTGCTGGAGCGGGGCATCGTCGTTTCGCGCGAGTCCATTCGGACCTGGTGCATCAACTTCAGTGACCTCTTGGCCCAGGGTCTCCGCCACCGGGAACTTCCACGGGGTTCCCGGTGGCATTTGGACGAAATGCATGTGGATGTCGGGGGCGTCACCCACTGGTTGTGGCGGGCCGCCCTGGAACACGGCGTCGTGCTGGACGTCTTCCTTCAGCAACACCGGGACACCGAGGCTGCCAAGTCGTTTTCTGAGCGCCTGCTGGGGGAATACGATACGCCAGAGGTGATCCACACCGACAAGCTCTGGAGTTATGGTGCGTCCCTGCGCGAGCTTCCCGTGCTCCACGCCGTGGAGCACGTCCAAGTGGTCTCTCCGGCCCGCTGCAATAATTTGGTCGAGCAGTCCCACCGTCCAACACGGCGGCAGGAACGTCAGCAGCGAGGGTTCCGATCACGAAGACGGACGCAGAGCTTTCTCGACCTGCACGTCCGGATCGCCAACCTTCACCATGCCGCTCGCTCGACTGTCCCCGCTCCTCACCGTCGTTCTCATCAACAGGCTGCTTTCAAAACGTGGTGGGGAACAGTACAGCGGGTGGCCTGAAGTTCAGGCCACCTGCCTTTCAAAGGCCTCCCGCTTCCTGGATGCCAACAACTTGCCACAACCCAGACGGCAGAGCCGATCAAGACGAGGGGGAACCGGTCCCCGGGAGGCTTTTTACCGCTGGACACCGCGTCACCCTACCCCAACAACTTGCCACAACCTGCTGGCCAGTTCCACCCGACAGGGTCCGTCAGACGAGCGTTGCCAGAGGACTGCTCAAGCGAGAGGGCCTACCTTACTGAAGATTTTCGGGTAATCGTCTCAAATTTGATTTGATTAAGGGCTACAATCGAATCATGAGTGGCAAGCCATCCGTGTACGCGCACGAGACCCCAGAGTGGCCGAACTTCCACTGGGACACCTCCACTTTCGCGACCGAGCTGGCGGACATTCACTTCCGGCGCGGGGCACTCATCACGGCCATGGCCAGCCTCGGGTTCGACATCCGGCAGGAGACCGTGCTCTCCGTCCTCGTGCAGGACGTCACCAAGTCCAGCGAGATCGAGGGCGAACACTTGGACGTCGCGCAGGTGCGCTCTTCCATCGCCCGGCGGCTCGGGATGGACGTGGCTGGCCTGCCGCCCGCCGCACGTCGTGTCGAGGGGGTCGTCGAGATGCTGCTGGACGCCACAGGGCACTTCGATGCGCCGCTCGACGCTGAACGTCTGTATGGCTGGCACACTGCCCTGTTTCCTGGAGGCCGCAGCAACCTGAGGCGAATCATCGTGGGGGCATGGCGCGACGACCACGAGGGACCGATGATGGTCCTGAGCGGCCCCCTTCACCGGCAGCGCGTGCATTTCGAGGCCCCAGCGGCGGAGCGCCTTCCCCGCGAGATGGAGCGTTTCCTGACCTGGTTCGGCACGGCCCGGCTCGACCCGGTGGTCAAGGCCGCCGTGGCGCACCTGTGGTTCGTGACGATTCACCCCTTCGATGACGGCAATGGCCGCATCGCCAGGGCTATCACCGATCTCGCGCTGGCGCGGGCGGACGGCACCGATCAGCGGTTCTACTCCATGTCGGCCCAGATCGAACGGGAGAGGAAGGCGTATTACGAGGTGCTGGAGGCCACGCAGCGGGGTGGGGTGGACATCACCGCTTGGATCGTCTGGTTCCTCAATCAACTGCAAGCGGCGCTCACCTCGGCCGAGGGTGTTCTGGAGATGGTTCACCACAAGCAGGGCTTCTGGGACGCGCACCGGGACATCCAGCTGAACGGGCGTCAGATCAAGGTTCTGAACAAGGTGCTGGACGGCCTGAACAGCAAGCTGCGGTCGAGCAAGTACGCGGCGCTGGCTGGATGCTCGAAACCCACGGCGGTCCGCGATCTGAATGATCTGGTGGACAAAGGCATCCTCCGGGTGGACCCGGGGGCGGGTGGACGCAGCACCAGCTACCTCCTGACCTGGCTGGCCGTCGGGCCGCAGGAGACGAGAACGCCCCATGGTTGTGACGGGTGATGCTGAGGAGTTGACGAGCTCAGCTGACTCGAGCGATGACAAGCAGTTGCTTGGCGGCTTCGCCCTGCACCTTTCACTCCGCCCGACACGCCCAGGTGCTGCTGGATGGCTGGCGCAACTTCTACAACAGCGCCAGGCCGCATTCTTCCCTGGCCTACCTTACCCCGGACGAGTTCGCCCAGCGGTGGGCTGGGCCCACCGCCCTGCCCGCCGTCGTACACTCCCCCTGAGTCGAGTCTCCAGTCAGCTTTGCCGCTTGACGCCGATATACCGGGTTCCACAAAACTGGGCCAGTCCAAGGGGCCCCACGGAAAATCGTTGCTCCCAACGCAGTTGCAACGGTTTCCGATTGGTGACCAGCACGCGGACTTCAGACGCCACCTTCAAAAACCGTGCGACGAGGGGGCTGCGGCGACGACGTGCTCGGAGTTGTCCAGCACGAGCAGCATCTCACGCTCCGCCAACTCGGCTTCCAGGTGGTCTTGCATCGTGCGGTCCCCGGGGCTGCACGCCGAGCGCCTGAGCTAGCGCCCCCGGGACGAAGTCGGGGGAGCGCAGGAGCGTAAACCCTACTCGCGTCAACCTGTCAGAACCGCGGTCCTCGCATCGTGGTTCCGTAGCCAGGCAAGGGTCACGCGCACGGCCTCGCGGTGAGCGCTGGGGGCGAAATTGAAGGTGCGCGTGAAGTTCGAGCCGTCGAGGACATGAGCGTTCTCGAATTGGTAGAACATTTCACCGAACTCTCGCGCCGAGGGATTAAAGAAGCCCACCATCCGAATCAGGGCTTTGGGGACCATGCCAGGCCTGGCGGTCACGCCCGCCTCGCCCGCGACAAGTTCTATAAACTGCCGTCCTGTGAGGGGCTCGGCTGCTGGAACGTGCCAGGCCCGCCCGAGGGCTTCGTCACGCTCGCCCAGGATCGCCAGGCCGCGCGCGTAGTCCTCGACAAAGGACAGGCTGTGAGGTTGATTGAGCCGCGCCGGCCACTGCACGGTCCTGCCGGAGGCGATCTTGCGAAAGAAGTTCAGGTCCGCAACACTCGCCTCCACCCCGGGGCCGTAGAAGTCCGAGGCCCGGCCTATGGCCACCCGGGCGAGACCGGATCGGTGAGCGCTCAGCAGGCGCTCGGTCATCTCGGCCCGTACCCGGCCCTTGCGGTCGGTCGCCGCGTGTGGCAAGCCCTCGTGGATGGAGCCGGTGACCGGTCCGTACATGTACAGGTTGTCCACCATCACGAGCTTCGTCTCGGGTGAGGGCAGCGCGGTGAGCACGTTCTCGATCAGGGCCGGGAATTCCTGGGGCCAGCGGTGGTAGGCGGGCTGAGCGGCGAGGTAGACCACCGACGCCCCGCGCACCGCTTCCCGCAGCGCTTCGGCATTCATCACGTCCGCCCGCTTCCACTCGGCGCCGGTGGGCAGATCGCCCTTCTGGGACCGCGACACGGCCCGCACCAGCTTCCCTTGCCGGGCAAGTTCACGGACGAGGGCGCTTCCGGCGGCTCCGGTGCCGCCCAGGACGACGTGCAGTTCGGCTGTGTTCATGTTGTTCTCCTCGGAAGGGCGCGGGCACGGGAATGGAGACGAGGTTCAGCGGCGGGCACGCAGGAAGGTCAGGCCCAGGGCCAGCAGCCAGACCTGCCAGAAGACCCCCGAGACGGTCAGCACGGGGCCAAGGTCGGTGCCGAACAGCTCGGTGAGCCCGGCGAGCAGGAGGGCGCTGGCCACCAGACCGGCGGTGCCCAGGACCCGGCCGCGCGGCAGCCGGAACAGCACCACGCTCACCAGCAGCGTCCACAGTCCGGCGAACAGTTGCACACCCAGCGCTTCGCCGACCCCGCCAGCGTAGTTGTTGAGGATGTCGTACATCACGGCCACGGTCGCCTGGGAGGCCTCGCCGCCGCTCACGTAACTGGCGGCCAGCGCGGGCATCGCCACCAGCCAGCGGACAATCCCCAGGAGCTTGAGGACGCCTGCGAGCGCGCCCAGCGTGACCGTGACGCTGAGAAAGGCACTGCTGCCGTCGCGTTCTTTCAAGGCCCCCCCCACCATGACGGCGAGTGGGATGAGCAAGAAGGCCGAGAGGAAATACAGGCTGTAGCCGAGGGCGACCGTGCTGGCCTGCTCATGGATCAGGGGCAGGGCCTGGGCGGCGGGCAAGTCGAGGCTCTGGGGCCAGCCCAGGCCGCTTGAGAGCACCCCGGCTGCCCCGAACATCAGGACGAACTGGGTGGCGGCCACGGCGAACAGCGCGGCGCGGGGGGCGGGGCGAACGGTGGGCACTTCGGGGCGGGCAGACGTCAGGCTGGTCATGGCGGTTCTCCTGGAGGAAGGGGGCGGTTTCGGGCCACGGCGATCCCATCAACGCGGCCGAAGGCGCGTCCTGGGCGGTGAAGACGGACATGGGTCAGACCAGAGTCGGTGGGTTCAGGCTCACCTCCCCGCCCACTGCGGCGTATGTGGGTTTCCAGACCTTCAGACCGAGTGCGCGGCCGAGGGCCGCGAGGAGCGGAAAGAGGACGCGTTGAAGCGGTACGGGAACTCCGGCCAGCCAGTTGTCGTGCCCCGCGAACAGTTGGGCCAGCAACATCAGGTTGCGCAGCGTCTTGCGCTGTGGCGAGAAGCCCTCCCGGGCGAGACCGTACACGCTCTCAAAAAAGGTCTCGTGGTCGAGGGCGGGCTCGAGAGTCACGACGTGGTGGAGTTCGCTGCCCCCGGCGTTCCAGTAGGTGTGCGGCGCGCCGGGCGGGACCTCGACAGCTTCCCCGGCGGCAACCAGACGCTCCTTCCCGCCGACCCGCACCCCCAGGGTGCCGGAGACGACCGTGAAGAGTTCCCGCTGGCGGGGATGAACATGAGCGGGCACCGCGTCCTCCCCCGCCTCCACGAACTCGTCGAACGAGAGACGGGCGCCGTTCGTGTCCGCTTTGGTCTCGAGGAACACGAGCCGCTTGCCGCCGCCTCGCAGAACGTCTCCGGGTCTGGCCATGCTGTTTCTCCTTGCTCGGGCCACAGGTGCCCGCCGAGCGGCGTGTGGGCGCCCTCGCAATGGTGGTGAACGGACGAAGCTAATCGGTCGCGGGTGGAGAACCGGTCATCAGGAGGTGGAGCGTGAGGGCATACAGGTCGCTCGGGACGGCCTGCGGGTTGATCAGCTTTTGGGTATCCAGCCCGTTGCGGAGCGCCACGGTGACGGCGGCAAGCTGCTCGGCGGGAGCAGGCAACGGACGGTGCAGGGCAGCGAACTGTCCCTCGATCAGCGTTCCGATGCCCTCGCGCAGCCGGGCCTGGTGGCCCTCGTAGGCCTCCCGCACTGCCGGGAAGCGCAGGGCACACATCCAGAACTCCATCTTGAGCAGGTGGGCCTCGCGGTGGAGCTCCTGCTCGATGTTCGCGGCCTGCTGAAACCCGGCGCTCACATCGGCCAGGTTGCCGCCCAACCGCTGGATCTGTGCCAGGTCGTCGTCAAAGCAGCGCCCGATCAGGGCGATCAACAACGTCTCCTTGTCCTCGAAGTTGGAATAGAAGGCGCCGCGCGTGTAGCCGGCGGCCTCTGCGATCTGCTCCACCGACGTTCCTTCGAAGCCTTGCCGGGCGAAGAGGGTCTTGGCCGCGTCGAGCAGCGCGGCGCGGGTCTGGGCGCGGGCCTCTTCCCTGCTCAAGCGTTTCCGGACGGGGGCAACGGTCATGCGAGAAGAATACATGTTCGTATTTGAATTCTAATATGTTGTAGAACTCAAATACAGGTGTGTATGGAGAGCTGGTTGATGCGTCGGGATGACAACGTGTGCAGTTAGAGGTTCCTCCTTAGTACTACAGGTTGTGGCAAGTTGTTGGGGTAGGGTGACGCAGTGCCCAGCGGTAAAAAGCCTCCCGGGGATCGGTTCCCCCTCGTCGTGATCGGCTCTGCCGTCTGGCTGTACCATCGCTTCACCCTGAGTTACCGGGATGTCGAGGAACTGCTGCTGGAACGGGGAATCATCGTCACGCGCGAATCTATCCGGAACTGGTGTATCAAGTTCAGTGACCTCTTCGCTCAGGGCTTACGCCACCGGGAACCCCGGCGGGGTTCCCGGTGGCACCTCGATGAGATGCACGTGGATGTCGGTGGGGTCACACACTGGCTGTGGCGAGCCGTGGATGAACGCGGAACCGTGCTGGACGTCTTCTTGCAGGAACACCGAGATACCGAGGCGGCCAGAACGTTCTTCGTCCGCCTCTTGGGGGAACACGCCGTGCCGGAGGTCATCCACACGGACAAACTTTGGAGCTACGGTGCAGCGCTCCGGAAACTCCCCGTGCTCCACGAGGTGGAGCACGTCCAGGTAGTCTCGACTGCCCGTTGCAACAACCTGATCGAGCAGTCCTACCGACCGACACGGCAGCAGGAACGGCAACAGCGGGGGTTCAGGTCACGAAAGCGAGCACAGGGCTTTCTCGACTTACACGCCCGTATGACGAATCTCCACTACCCTGCCCGCTCCACCGTCGTGAGGCGTTCCTGGCCGTACAACACGCCCAGGGTCAGCGCCCCCAGGGACACCGGCACGTAGTTCACCACCGCCGCCACTCCCGTGGGCACGAGCTTTGTTCCCCAGGCCATCAGCCCGGAGTTCAGCGCGATCATCAGCATCGCCAGGGGCAGGAGGCGCCCAATGTCTCGTTGGGATAATCTCAGCCCGCCCCCGCGGAGGAGTAGCCCGCCGAGCAACAGCCCACCGGCCACCACGAACCGCACCCCGGCCAGTAGGAATGGGGGCAGGTGGGCTACGCCGACCTTGAGCGCGAGGAAGGTCGAACCCCAACTCAAACACATCACGGCGAAGGCCCATGGCGCCGTCCGGGCGTTCAAGGGCGGGCTGGTGTCCGGTCGCCGTCGTCGAGCAACAGTTCCAGGAACACCAGATCGAGCCAGCGGTCGAACTTCCAGCCGACCTGCCTGAAGTGCGCCACCTTGACAAAGCCCAGGCCCTCGTGGAGTCGTAGGCTTGCGGCATTGTCGGCGTCGATGCCCGCGATCATGGCGTGCAGGCCCTTGGCCCGCGCGTGTTCGATCAGCGGGGGCAGCAGCCGCCTGCCGATGCCTTTACCCCGCTGGTCAGCCGCCACGTAGACGCTGTGCTCGACGGTGTACAGGTAACCGGGCCAGGCGCGAAAGGGCCCGTAGGAACCCCACCCCACCACCGTGCCTTGGTCCTGGGCCACGAACACGGGCAGGCCCTGCTCCATCTTGGCGTCGAACCATCCCAATCGCGCCTCCAGGTTGGTGGGCTCGTAGTCGTATGAGGCAGTGGTGTTCAGCACTGCTTCGTTGTAGATGTCGAGGATGGTGGGGAGATCTGGAGTGACCCCAATCGAGCGGACCGCAGGGCAAGTCACATCTGGGGGGCAGTGTACCGAGCGGCGAATTCGGCAGGCGGGACGTACCCCAGGCTGGAGTGCAGTCGGCGGCGGTTGTACAGGTTCGCAATAAAGGCATCAATGTGCCGCCATGCGTCTTCCAGATCAACGTACTCTTGCAGATCAACCTCCTCGGTCTTCAGGGTCTTGTAAAAGCTCTCCATCTTGGCGTTGTCGTACGGATTCCCCGTTCTGGACATGCTGGGCGTGATGCCCACTTCGCGGAGTCGGTTGACGTAGACCCGGCTGGCGTACTGGGCGGATTCAAGCGGTCGTTGCAACAGCAGTATGAATGGCGTGCAGCGCGTGTTCGAAGGCCTCCTTGGGTGTTCGCCAGTCGAGCACCTTGCGAGGTCGGGCGTTCAAGGTAGCGGCCACGGCGGCAAGGTCGTCCGCGCTGTGCACGCTCAGGTCCGTGCCCTTTGGAAAATATTGGCGCAACAGACCGTTCGTGTTCTCGTTCGTGCCTCGCTGCCACGGGCTCTGCGGCTCGCAGAAATAGACGGCGACCCCGGTTTCACCGCGCAGTTTAGCGTGCTGGCTCATCTCAGCACCCTGATCCCACGTCAGTGACCGTCGGAGCTGCTCCGGCAGGAGGGTGAGTGCGCTCGTCACAGCGTCACGCACCGCTTCAGCACCGTGTCCAGCCAGCGCCGGGCCATTCTTGACGCGAGCTTCCACACCGTGGCTGGGCAGACGAGGGAGATGAAGCAACAACGTGAACCGCGTCGAGCGCTCCACCAAGGTCCCGATGGCCGAGCTCCCCAGGCCGAGGATGAGGTCGCCTTCCCAGTGGCCCGCCACCGTCCGATCCGCCGCTTCTCCTGGACGCTCTTTGAGCATGACTTCGGGGGCGACGAACGGCTTGCTCATTCGGGCGCGACGCGCTCGAGGAACACGCAACGTTCGACCGGTTCGCAGACAGGTGACCAGCTCACGGCGCAGCCCACCCCGCCCTTCGATGTACAGCGCCTGGTAAATGGCCTCGTGGCTGATGCGCATGGTGCGGTCATTCGGAAAGTCGAGTTGCAGTCGGCGGGCGATCTGCTGTGGACTCCACGCACTGGCCCAGCGGCGACTCTGTCGCCGCCCGTGCCGACGGCCCTTGAACGCCACAGTCGGCCCAGGAATAGTTGCCCCGCAGGGCGAGGTGACCTGCCCGGCCAGGCGGTCTTGCACGTACGCCCGCAGCGCCACGTTCACCGCGAGTTTGGCTGGTTTTGGTCGGCGGGCGGACCGTTCGGCGTGCCACTGGGCAGTCGTCGCCCGGTACTCCAGGCCGCCGCCACGCGTGGCGGCGTTACGCCGCAGTTCACGCGAGATGGTCGACGGGGACCTTGCCAAGTGCCTCGCAATCTCCCGCACGCCATGACCTTGTGCTCGACGGAGCGCGATCTCTTCCCGCTGGGCGAAGGACAGATACCGCCCTGACGGCGTGGCGTTCCAGGGAGCCAATGTTGTGGGGGGCATACCACCTGCCTCTCGAAACCATCGCGTGCCCACCGCAGGCGAGACACCGACGGCTGTGGCTGCATCTTCACTCCCTTGACCCGCCGCAATCAACACCCAGAACTGCCGCTGGTGCTCCCGTCGGGCGACGCTTGGCCGTCCTGGCGAATGCAGCTTACAGCGCCCCGCACTATCTGATTTTCGCTTCCCAGTGCTCATCCCACCCTCCTTGGTCAGGGTGTTGCGACGACCACTTGAATCCACCCTGCACGCCCTGGTCCGAATGATGCAGGAGCCCTGGGGCCGGACAACGCGCGGCCAGCGCGTTGTTCAAGGCCGTCAGCGGCAAGTCCGCGTCGAGGAACCTGGACATGGACCAGCCGACAACTTCACGGGTGAAGCCGTCCAGAACGCAGGCCAGGTAGACAAAGCCTTGCTGGACCCGCACGTAGGTCAGGTCGGCCTGCCACACCTGATCCGGTCGTACCGGGATGACCTCGGGCAGCAGGTTGGGGAAGCGCGCCTCGCTGTGGTTCGAGTGGGTCGTCGCTCGGTAGCGACGTTTAGGGCGGCACAACAAGCGGCGTTCCCGCATGACCCGCAGCACCCGTTTGTGATTCACCGGGCGGCCTCGTCGAGCCAACTCGCGGGTCACGCGCCGATACCCGTAGCCGACGAACTCCTCCACAACCGCCTCGATGTCGCTCACCAGCGCCTGGTCGACGTCTACCTCCTCCCGGCCCTCCTGTTTGTAGAACCACGAGCGGCTGACCCCATGCAGCTCACACAGGCGACGTACCGACACCTCAGGATGCGCGCTCCGCGCATCCTGAATCATTTGGTGCCTCCTTTCGAGCGGTACGTCGCCAACGACTTTTTCAGGATCGTGTTCTCCAGCGACAACTGCCCGCAGAACCGCTCCAGCTCGGCAATACGTTGTTCCAACGACTGGTCGGGTTTGGCCTGGTCGGTGAAGGCCGCTTCCCCTCGGGCCTCGACCTCCTTCCGCCACCGGTGAATGAGGCTGGGTGAGAGGGCATGCTCCCGGCAGAGCTGGGCAGTCGTCTTTTGACCCCCGTTGACCTGGTTCACAATGTCGAGCTTGAACTCACGGCTGTGGGTGCGTCCGGGCATAGGGGCTCCTTCGGTGCCGTCAGCCTACGGGCTGACGGGGGCGAAGTGCCTTGCCTCCTGGTCCGCTCCTGGGGGGTCATTCCAATCGTCACGAACGGCGGGACGAACCGTGAGGGTTGGGGTGGACACTGAAGGCCTCCTGATAGCTCTGAGTGATAGAGCCTGATATATCCCAGGCTAAAAAAGCTTTCACGACGGTTCAAGCCACGACCGGCAATCTTAGCGATCAATTTTTTTGATACGTTCAGGCATGGACTTGGATCAGCTCCTGGCGTTCGACCGGATCGTGCGGGAGGGCAGTTTCGTCCGGGCAGCTTGGTCTCTGGGCGTCGTGCAGCCGACAGTGAGTGCGCGCATTCAGGCACTGGAGCGGGAGGTGGGTGGTCGCCTGTTCGTGCGCGGGCGCAAGGTCACGCTGACCGAGCGGGGCGTGAGCTTTCTGCCGTACGCCCGCCGCGCGCTGAGTACGTTGCAAGACGGGGTGGAGGCCGCCCGCCTGGCCTCCGCCGGGGAACGGGGACGCCTCGCGGTAGGCGCCCTACGCTCGCTCAGCGGCTACTTTCTGGCTCCGGCGCTGGTGCGGTATTACGCCCGCTCCCCCGACGTGGAGTGCTTGGTGCGCGAGGGTCGTCAGGCGGAGGTCGTGGAGCAGTTGTGCGACGGCGTGGTCGAGCTGGGGTTGATGTGCTGGCCGCCGCTCGATCCCCTGCTGGCGGACATGACACCCCTGCTGCATCTGCGGGAGGAGGTGGTGTTGGTCGTGCCCCGTGACCATCCGCTGGCCGGGCAAGGCGAGGTGACGCAGGCCGAGCTGCTTGCGCAGAGCCGTCCCCTGCTGCTGCTCCGCTGGTGGCCGGCGACACCACCGGAACTGGCGGCGCTGGTGACCCGCGCCCCCTCCGTGGCCGATGTCCCGATGGATACGGGGCGGTTCCTGCTGGCCCGTGGGGTGGGGACGGGGTTCTTCCCGCGCATGGTGATCGCGGCGGACCTTGCGGAGGGGCGGGTCGCCGAGCTTCGGGTGGTGGACCTGCCGCCGCTGCACCGGGACAGCGCGCTGGTTCATCTGTCGCGGCAACCGGGTTTGTCGAGTGCGGCGCTGAACTTTGCGGAGGTGGTGCGGGAGGAGGCCCGGGGCGTAGGCCTGCTGTCGGAGGCCGGGTGAGTTGGAACAGCCGTTGAAACCCAAATGGTCGAGACCTCGCGGAAGGACGACACCCCGAACAAGTTGGTCATACGCTGGGGAATGCCACGGGCAGAACGGCCAGGAGAAGGGGCTGAACTTCGGGGTCAAACAGGAGAGGCGAACTTCCGGCGCGAGGTGGTGCGGGAGGGCCGTCAAGCTGTAGTGCAAGCATCACCCGACGTATGACCAGACCAGACATGTGGTCGAGGATAAGCGGCGAGCTGAAGGGCTCGCCGTTCCCGAGGAACGGCGGCGGACGGTGGATCGGCTCGACCATAAGGAGCATCGAGCGACTGATCGAGGTGGCCTACTGCCGGGCCAGCGGGTACGGGCGATGGTCCAGACGTTGTTCTACACCGGAGTGCGAGTCTCCGAGTTTGTGAACCTACGTGCTCTGCGGCGCCAGCGCGTCCCCCATCGCCCTCCACACCACTTCCACATCGGCAGGCGTGGTGCGCCAGTTGCTGAACGCCGCCCGCACACCCGGGGTGCCCTCATACACCGTCGGCGTCAGGAACGCCCGGCCATCGTCCCGCAGCCGGGCCAGGAACGCCGCCGTGACTTCCGCAAGGTTCCCCTCCTCCCCCTGCAAGGCGAAACACGCGACGTTCAGGCGGACGGGCGCCAGCAGCCGGAACTGCGGCGAGGTCGCCACACGCCCGCCGAGGTCACGCGCACATGCCACGTTGCGCTCGACAATCTCGCGGTAGCCGGCGGCCCCATACGCCAGGAGGCTGAACCAGGCGGGCAGGGCCCGCAGCCGCCGCGAGTTCTCTGGCGTGAGGTGCACGAAGTCGGGCTCCGCCGTGGGCAGGCCCAGGTAGGCCGCGCTGTTCTGGAACACCTGCACCTGAAGCTCGGGGTGCCGGGTAAATTGCATGGCCGCGTCGTAGGGAACGTTGAGCCACTTGTGCGCGTCTACCGTCACCGAGTCAGCGAGGTCGAGGCCGGCGGTGAGGTGGCGGAACTCCGGGGAGCAGGCGGCGAAGGCGCCAAAAGCCGCGTCCACGTGCAGCCAGAATCCGTACCGCTCCCGCAGCGCCGCGATAGCGCTTAGGTCGTCGAAGTCCACAGTGTTCACTGTTCCGGCATTCGCCACCACCACGCAGAGCTCGCCGCCCTGGGCCATCAGGCGTTCCTCCAGCGCCGCGAGGTCCACGGCTTCTCGCCCCGGCAGCACGGGCACCACCTCGACGCTACTCCGACCTATGCCAAGCATGGACAGGGCCTTATACACGCTGGAGTGCGGCGCCCCGCTCAGGACGCGCAGGGGCGGGAGTCCCGAGAGGCCCTCCTGCGCGGCGTCTCGGCCGTGCTGGTGGGCCCACCACTGCCGGGCGAGGGCGAGGCCCACGAAGTTCGACATCGTGGCCCCCGTGACGAAGCTGCCGGAATGGGCCTCTGACAGCCCGAACAGCGTTCGCAGCAGCGCCAGCGTCTCGCGTTCGAGCAGGGGCGCGGCGGATTCTCCAGAGGGTGCGACGTTCTGGTCGAAGGTGCTCACCAGCCAGTCGCCCGCGAGGGCCGCCGGCGTGGCCCCACCCGTGACGAAGCCCAGGTAGCGCGGCCCGGCGCTGCCGCTCAGCGCGTCCGCGTACCGCGTCCGGAAGTGGTCGAGGGTGGCTTGAAAACCAAGTCCCTGGTCCGGCAACGCGAGGGGCTTGGCCGTGCCGGGTCTCTGAGCGACGGGCCGCCCGGGCAACGCGGTGAGTACGCGGGAGGCCTCCCGCGCGACCTCGTGCAGAATGTGTTCAATGTGTTCGGCGTCGTGTTGCAGGGTGGGGTCCATGGGTGTTCCCTCCTTTGAGGACAGAGGTGGAGGCTCGGCGCGGTGTGCTCAAGATGTGGGAGGGGTCACGGCAGGGCGGGAGCCTGGAGGACACCAAGTTTTTCGAGCGCCACCTCCGCGGCGGCGAGGTCCTGCACCCCAATTCCCACGAACTTCGCCACCGTGATGTCGCCCGCCGAGATGCGCCCGGCCTTCCTGCCCGCCAGCACCTCGCCGATCTCCCCGGCCACGTCCCCGGGGGTATACCCGCCTGCTTGCACGGCGTGGTAAACGTCCCCGTTGGCCGCAGCTGTTTGGCGGTCGTCCACAAACACCCGCGCCCGCTTCAGGGTGGCAGCGTCGAGTTCGCATTTCGTCGCGTCATCCGCACCCACAGCGGTGATGTGCTGTCCCTCGCGGAGCCATTCCCCGCGCACCAAGGGTTCACGTGCCTGCGTGGCCGTGATGAGCACGTCGGCCTCACGAACGGTTCGTTCGAGGTTGTCCGAGACGAGGATGTCTACCCCCGGCAGCACGGGGGCGAGGCGCGCGGCGAGGGCAGATGCTTTCTCGGGCGTTCTGGCCCAGATGAGGAGCGTCTCGAAGGGACGTTCCCGGTACAGCGCCTGCGGTTGCCAGTAGGCCTGCACGCCTGCGCCGAGCACCGCCGCCGTTCCCACGTGGGCAGGGGCCAGCACCCGGGCGGCGAGGCTGCCCGCCGCCGCCGTGCGGATGTCCGACAGGTAATGCTCCTCGTTCAGAATGGCAAGGGTGTGCCCTGTCCCGCTGTCGAACACCCCGATGAATCCGCCCTGGGGCTGGCCCCGCTCCACGTTGAGCGCGAACCACGGCGAGACCTTCACAATGTACACGCGGTGCCCGCGCAGCACGCCGGTCTTCACATACACGTCCCCGAGGTCAGGGCGCTCGCCGGGGAAAGTGACGATCAGGCCGTTCTCGGCCAGCCCGGCGCTCGCCTCCCGAAAGGCCCGCGAGACCGGCTCGATCAGGTCCTCGAAGCGCACGGCGGCGCGCAGCTCGTCCGCGCCGATGATGCGCACGGCGCTCACGGCAACACCTCCAGCACGCCCCGACCGACCACCGTGACGTCCCCGCCGACCTTCACGGTCAGCACGTGGTCGGGCGTGCCCTCGGGCTGGGTGCGCAGCGTGCTCGGGCGCCCGGTGAAGCGGCCCTGGTGCAGCACGAAGGCCTCGCCGCCCTGTGCGAGGCCATGCCTTAGACGATATGCCCCCACCACTCCCGCCGCGCTGCCGGTCGCCACGTCCTCCAGGAGACCGTCGTTGTTCCAGTGCCGCACCTCCAGCGCCGCCTCGTCCAACAGCACGGCGAACTGTGCGCCCACCCGGTGCAGCAGTGGGGTGAGGTCGGTCTGAATGCGTGCGCGTTCGAGGGCGCCCGGCCTCACGGGCACGATGAGGTAGGGCAGCCCCGTGCTGACGACCTCCAGCGGCAGGTCGGGATGCAGGTCGCCCGCCTCCAGGCCAAAGGCACGCAGGAAGGGTCCGGGCTCCTGGACCTTCCCGCGGAACTCGGGCCTGCCCTGGTCGAGCAGGCCGAAATACCCGTGTTCGGTGGCCTCGGTGGTGACGCTGACGGTCCTGTGGGTCAATTCAAAGTGCCAAGTCTGCGCCCCGGCGTCACCCGCCGCCCGGTGCAGGGTGGCCGCGGCCCCGATGATCGGATGCCCCGCGAAGGGCAGTTCCCCAAACAGGTCGAAGACCCGGGCGCGAACCATGGTCGCCGCCACCGGTTCCAGGAAGATTGCCTCGAAGTGCCGCAACTCCTGGGTGATGCGCAGCATCTGCCCGTCGCTGAGCCCACGGCTGTCAGGAAACACGGGCAGGCTGTTCCCCGTGTAGGGCGCTGGGCTGAAGACGTTGACGTGGGTGTAGTCCAGGTGGGACACGCGGCCTCCCTTAAAGCCCGGTGTCGAGGGCGTGGGTAAATGCCCGGATGGCTATTTCGTCACGGCGGTAGAAGGCCCAGCCCCTTTTGCGCGTGCATACCAGCAGCCCGGCTTCGGTGAGCAGCGTCAGGTGGCGGGAGGCGGTGGCCGCGGCGATGCCGAGCTTGTCGCGGATATGGTCGGCGCATACGCCGTCCTCGACCAGATCGCCGTCTACCTGAGGCGGAAAATTCGCCACCGGGTCCTTGAGCCAGTCGAGAACAGTCAACCGCGTCCCATTCGCAAGAGCCTTGATCACCTGTAGGGTCGCCTCCCCACCTCCTTCGCTATTTCGCATAACTACAAAACAGTGACATGGGTGGACCGCTGCCGTCAAGGTCTGAGTGCTTCCCGTGGCCGGGGTTTCAGCTCCTGCTCTCTGCAAAAAGACACTTTACCCCTGGTCGTACGGCGGTCAGACCATCTGGACTCACGCGGCGACCAGGACGTGAAACGTGGGCCTGGGTGTTACCCAGATTCTGAGCACTTGTCTCCTATAAAGGGCCTGTTAGACGCACTTTTTCGTTAGCGTACTAAAATTTCTGCATCTTGTCTCAGCCCCGCTAAGGGCAAGACGACCAGACAATCCTGCTGGAATTCTCCTGACTCTGGTGGCGAAGTCAGGGGATCAAGCCGGAAGAGCAAGTTGACTGAAGCGGGAGACGCGGGTTCGCCCTGGCTTATCCCCGTCCAACCAACGCACTGCGCGAAGAACATTGATGGCAGCGCCAGTGGCGGCATGCTGCAAGGCCGTTTTCCTCAGTCCTCGGTAACGTGTACGACGAAGACCCAGGGCACGGGTGCCCTGGGACAAGGTGCCCTCGATACCGGCACGCTGATGGTACAGGGCTTGCCACTCCTGTGAAGTGGCGTATTCACGCGCCAGCCGCAGCGCTTCGTGTTTCTCAAGGGGTTGAATCACCACGCGGCGTCCACCTTTGGCCTTGGTGCACAGGGACCGAACGGCACACATGGCACAGACCTCTCGATCAAACTGAATGATGATCTCCAGCGTGCCAAAGCGGTTCACCGTCGGATACCAGCCTCGCGTGGTTGCACCCTGCGGACAGGTGACCTGGCAGTGGTCCCAGTCAATTTGGAAGTGGCTGGCGGCGTAGCCCGTGCTCGCACGGGCTTGCCAACTCCGGTTCTCGCGGGTCGGTCCGATCAGGTTCACCCCATGTTCCGTGACACTGGAAGCCAGCAGTTCCGCGTCGATATACCCGGCATCCACGATGTGTTTCTCGGGAAGGAGGTTCCGCTGAGCCAACGCCGCCTGGATCGGGGCCGTACTGGTGACATCCTGAACGGTGGAATTCGTGGTGTGGACGTGGGTGATCAGGTGCGGCAGGTCAGCATCACAGGTCTCGCTGACATGGACCTTGTCTCCAATCCACTCGTGTTCACGACGGGTGGAGTAAGCCGCTTCGGTGGGGAACCTCAGGGGGACGGAGGCCGCGAGATCGGGTCGCCCCGCGGCCTGGACACGTCACCCCGCAGTGGGGTCACGCGCACGGCCTCACACGTCACCGTCCCCTCCTCGCACACCAGGCCCACCGCGCCCCCCGGCAGCGGCTCCTCCCCGTCCCGGGCCTCCAGCAGGAGCTCCCCGTCCAGCCAGGCCCACACCGCCGCGCCCCGCACCTCCAGCGCGAAGCCCCGCGCCTCCCCAAAGGACCACGGGCAGGAAGTCTCGGCCAGCACCGTCTCCTCCCCCAGCACCTTCACGAGCTGCAACGCCCCTCCCCGCCGCAAGAGCAGGGCGTAGTACCGCCGCAAGCCCCCCGCCCGCACCACGAGCCCAAACGCTTCGGCCAGCACCGGCGTCAGCGTCGCCTCGGCGCGGTAGTCGCGCCACGCCTCCGCGCCCTGGAGCAGCAGTCCCCGGCCACGGTTGTGCGACATCCGGTAGGCCTCGGGAAAACGCGCCTCCCACACGTCCACGGCATTCACCCAGGCCCGGCGCCACGACTCGCCCTCCCCGGGGGGCCGCGCGAGGGTCACGTCCGGCGCGCCGTCCCACGACAGCCGGCCGAGCAGAGCGCCGTCCCCCGCACCCCTCAGGGCGACGCCGACCTCCGCGACCGGCCAGCCTCCGGTGTCGGGGACCTGCCAGGCGAGGTGATGCTCCCCGGGCGTGAGCCGGGTGGGCGGGCCGAACACGGGGCGCAGCGTGTCGCCCGGCCCGTACGCCCGCACGACGAGGCGTGCCTCGACCCCCGCCACGTCTCCGGGCAGGAGGGTGGCCCGTACCGTCTGGCCGGGGTGCAGGGCCGGGGAGGCCACCAGGCCGTACCCCTCGTGCCGCAGCATGTCCGGCGGCACGAAGGTCGGCGTGAGGAACACGGCCTCTCCCCCACCGGGGGTCAGGCGCAGCGCCCGTCCCCCGACGTTCTCGACGCGTGCCCCGTCACCCCCGGCCCGGAAGCCCTGCACGCTGCCGGGCTGGGAGAAGTGGAAGCGCGCCCCGCCCCCCGGGGGCACCGGGGTCTCCCCCGCCAGGCGCTGGCCGAGCGCCGCCACCCGGCCCGCGACCGTCAGCGCGTCCGACACGGCCCGCCCGCCCTCCGCCGAGGGCAGATACAGCCGGTCGGCCACCGGGGAGCGCCAGTCGAACGCCTGCCCCTCGAAGGCCGCCAGTCCCTGCTGAATTCCCAGGAAGCAGCCCACGTTGCCCGCGTTGCAGTCGGTGTCCCAGCCGCTCGTGTTGGCGATGAGCATGGCCCGGGTGAAGTCGCCGTCCGCGTAGAGCAGTGCGAGCTGCACCAGGGCGTGGTTGGGCACGACGTGGACCAGGCCGCCGTAGCGGTCGTAGCCGTACTCCGCCTCGATGCGCTCCCGCGTGACCCGCCAGTCCGGCTCCGCCCCGCGCCACGCGCGCAGGTCCCCGACGAGGCGGGCGATCACCGAGTCCCCCGGAATGAAGGCGAGGGCCGCGTCGTAGATCCGGTTCAGGTCGTCCTCTACGAAGGCGAGGGCCTCCATCGCCGCGAGGAGGACGGCCGCATGCACCGCCTCGCCGTCGTGGCTGACGCTGGCCGCCGCGCGGGCGAGTCGGGCGGCGAGGGCAGGATCGCCGGGGGCGACCATCCCCCAGCCGTCGATGAAGATCTGGGCGCCGATCTGCTCGGCGACGACCCGGCCGTTGAGCACGGCGGAACCGCTCCGGGGGGCCGGGACACCGCCCCTGAGCCGCAGGTAGGCGGTGTGCTCGGTGGAGTTGCCCAGGCCGCCCCACCACAGGATGGTGCGCTCCTCGACGATATAGTTGAGCCAGGCCTCGGCGACGTCCTGCGGCGTGAGGTCGGCGCCCCAGGAGGCGTCCTCCAGGGCGCGCAGGAAGGTGAAGGTCCCGGTGATGTCGTCGTCGGGCACGATCAGGGGCAGGCCCAGCCGGTCGTTCACGTAGCCGCGCACCTCGCCGAGCTCGGCGGCGATGCGCGCGTGCGTCCAGTTCTCGACCGGACGTCCCGCGTACACGCCGATGATCTTGCCGAGCACGCCCGCGTACACCCGGGCGTCGTAGTCGGGGGGCAGGGGCATTCAGAGCCCTCCAGGAGTCAGGACGCCCCCGGCCAGCGCGTCGATCTCCGCCCGCCGGGGCAGGGACGGCCCCGCGCCGCGCCGGGTCACGGCCAGCGCCCCCGCCGCCGAGGCGAAGCGCAGGGCGCCTTCCAGGGCCTGATCCTCCCCCAGCGCGACCGCGAGCGCGCCGACGAAGGCGTCCCCGGCGGCCGTGGTGTCCACCGCCGTCACGGGAAGCGCGG
The DNA here is from genome assembly GCF_025997855.1 of Deinococcus aetherius. Classification (NCBI taxonomy): domain Bacteria; kingdom Thermotogati; phylum Deinococcota; class Deinococci; order Deinococcales; family Deinococcaceae; genus Deinococcus; species Deinococcus aetherius. The sequence goes on along the minus strand of NZ_AP026561.1, from coordinate 432,427 downwards.
GCAGCCTGCCTCCTCCCCCCCGGGCAGCCCAGGCCACCCCCCGCGCCCCCAGGGTGACGACGGCGAGGGGCACGCGCCGCGCGAGCGCGTCCGCCATCTCCGCGCCGTCCGCGACGTCGTGCAGTAGGGCCGCCGCCTCGTGCTCGTTCACGACGAGGACGTCCACATCGCGCAGGAGTTCGTCTGCCAGGGGCCAGGCGGGCGCGGCGTTGAGCAGCACGGTCGCCCCTGCCGCGTGGCCGAGTTCGGCGGCGCGGCGGACGGTCTCCAGGGGCAATTCGAGTTGCAAGACGACGACCCGGGCGTCCTCAAACCACCCGGGAGCGAGGTCGCCGGGCCGCAGGTGCAGGTTCGCACCGGGCGACACGACGATGGTGTTCTCACCCGCCGGGTTCACCACGACGAGGGCGGTGCCGGTCGGCGCATTCGTCGCCGTGACGGGCGCCACGTCGATGCCCTCCCCTGCCAGCGCCGCCCGGAATTCGCTCCCCGCGTCGTCGTGCCCGACCCGGCCGATCAGGCGCACCTGGCCTCCCGCCCGCGCCGCCGCCACGGCCTGGTTGGCCCCCTTGCCGCCGGGGTGGCGCGCCAACTCGCCCCCGAGCACCGTCTCGCCGGGACGCGGAATGGGCGCGCGCACCACCAGGTCGAGGTTGAGGCTGCCGGCAACGAGGATCATGGGGTGGCCTCCGGGGCGAGCGTGAGGTCCGGCAGCCGGGCGAGCCGCGCCGCGAGGCCGGAGAGCGAGCGCTCCTCAAAGCCCGCGAGCCGCGTGCGGATCTCGTCGTGGAAGGGAGCGAGCCAGCGCTCCTCCAGGTGACCGGGGCCGAAGTAGGCCCCGAGGATCGATCCCGCCGTCGCGCCGTAACTGTCGGTGTCGCCGCCCTGCATGACCTGCAGGCAAATCCCGTGCCCCACGTCCTCGGCAAAGCGCAGGGTGTTGATCAGGGTCCCGGCCTCCTGGTACACCCGGCAGTGGGTGTACTCGGCATACTTGCCGTGGATGCGGCCGTACCCGTCCTCCCAGCCCGAGGCGCACGCGACCTCCTCCAGGGCGTCCGAGACGATGCGGTGAAACCGGCTCCCGCGCGGCACGAACATCAGGGCGGTCGAGAAGGTCTCCTGCCAGTCGCGCGCCACGGGGGCCGCTGCGATGGCCGCCGCCGCGAACATTGCCCCGTAGAGGCCGGTGCGGCGGTGGGTGAGCGAGGCGTCGCGCCACGCGAGTTCGGCCGCGAGCGCCGGGTTCCCCGCGGCAGCGTACCCGTAGGCGTCCGCGCGGATCATCGCCCCGCACAGCTCGTCGTGGGGGTTGAGCACGCTGACCCACCCCTCCAGCGCGTCCTCCCCTGGCTCGCGCTCCCCGAAGGGCAGGGACGCCAGGGCGGCCTTGGCGAGGGTGGCGCGCTCGGGACCCCAGGTGAAGCCGGGCGGCAGGTGGGTCATCCAGAGGCGCAGCAGGTCCCGGCGGGTGAAGTCCAGCCCGTGCCGCTCCAGAACCAGCATGCCAAGGATGGTGTAGTTCAGGTCGTCGTCCGGCGCGACGAAGCGGATGTTCTCGCGGACGGTGCCCTCCCAGTCGGGGTGGGGCGGGCGGCCGAAGGCGTGGGCCGCCCGCGACGTGAGGTAGTCCCGCAGGGGCCACTCCCCCACCGGGCCCAGGGCCTCCCGGATCTCGTGCAGGGTCAGGGTCGGCGTGACCGACTCGATGGGTTTGCCCAGGATGCACCCGCATGCCGAGGCGAGAAAGGCGGCCTCCACCCGCCGGGCGACGTCCCGGGAATCGAGGGGGCGCCAGGGACCGCGTGGCCGGCCCGGGTCACACTCGGCCAGGATGCCGGGGAGGTCGCTGGGCTCCCGGTACGGCCAGTCCTCCCGCAGGGGCAACTCCGCGAGCCGCCCGGCAAAGGCGTGCAGGGCGTCGTAGCTGTCGGGCAGGGCGCGCAGTTCCTCCTCCAGGCCGTCCACCGCGTGTCCCTGGCGGGCCTTGTCGGCGAGGACGGTGCGCAGGTGCCCCCGCACGGCGGCGTGCGGCAGGAACATCAGCGCGCCTCCCCGGGGGGGACGGGCAGGTCGAGCAGGTACAGCAGCATCTCCGCCGCGTGCCAGGTGTGGGTCGGCGAGAGGCGGCGGGCGGCGAGGCCCGGGTCGAGCCGGGTGAGCGCCCCGTAGTCCGCCTCGCTCGCCCGCGCCTCCCAGGTGAGCGGGAACGCGCGGCCCGCAAGGTGCAGCGGGGGCGCTTCCCCCAGAAAGTGGGCCTCGGCCCAGGACAGGTAGGGGTAGAGTTCGGCGAAGGCGGGACCGAAGCGGCCGTGCGGCACGTGCTCGTCCCGGTACGCCATCCAGAACAGGCTGGAGTAGGCATCGGGCACGCCCGGGATCACGAAGTCGTCGTCCAGCCCCAGGCGGGCGAGGCCGAACTTGAGCCACTTCGTCTGGTACACCGGGTGGGGCGCGAAGTCGGACAGGCCAGTGAGCGCGCGGCCCTCCCGCCGGGTGCTCGCCTCCCGCAGCACGGACTCGACCACCGGGTGGCGCGCGTCCCCCACCAGGGAGACGAGGTAGAGCACCTGCCCGAGGTTGTCACTCTCCTCGTGGCCCGCGTTGTTGCGGTCGTACACCTCGCGCAGGGACTGAATCCAGCCCTCGAGGAGGCCGAGGTTGCCGGTGCGATCCAGCGCCATCGCGACCATCGCGGCGTCGCGGTACCAGGGCCTCCTGTACACGAACAGGTTGGGGAGCGGGGCGCCGCCCACGACGTTCACGAGGAGTTCCCGGTGCAGGGCACGCAGCAGCGGGGCGAAGGGGTGGCCGTCAAAACGCGGCAGACGCACGGGGCCGAGCGTGAGGGCCTCGCGCCCGCCCGCCCCGTCCAGCCACACGCCCTCCTCGTCCTCGACGAGGTGAACGGGGCCGCGCGGGGTCTCCAGCCGCACGGCGCCCCCCGCCGCGTCAATCTCGGCCCGCCACACGTCCCAGCGGCGCAGCGTCTCGCCGGTCAGGGCGTCTTCCAGGACTCCGTCCCGGTACACGAGCTTGCGGCGCGCCCCGGCGCCGAACAGGAAGAACGCCGGGCCCGGCAGGGCGGTGCCCGCAGGATTAGGGGGGAGCGCGAAGGTGACGCCGGGGCTGAGGGTGGGGTCAGGATGCGTCAAGGCAGGTCCTTTCTGGGTGGACGCGTGGAAAACTCCTCCACGCGTCCGGGGCAGGGTGGGGGCGGGATTACTTCCCGGTGATCTGGCGGCTGACGTCGGCCTGAGCGGCGGCGCCGCCCGCGTTCCTCCAGTTCGTCACAAATTGATCGAAGAGGGCCGTGGCCTGCGCGTCCGAGGGTGCGCGCGCGATCTGCACGAAGGCCTGCTTGGTGAGTTCGTCGCCGGTCGGCTTGAACTTGTTCCACGCGTCGGTGGTCGCCAGGGGTGCGACGGCGGGCACGACGTAGCGGCGCTGGTTGGCCCACATTGCGTCGTACCACTTTTTGAAGCTCGCGGGCTTGCCGTACAGCAGTTGGAAGTCCTGCCACTCCTGCGGCACCCAGCTCACGATGGTGGTGGCGAGCGGGTGGGCGCCGGTGTCGCCCGCCGCCGCGGGAAAGCCGTCCCTTGCGCGCTGGGCGGCGTTGAGCCGGATCTGGCCTCCCGACTCGGTGTAGTCCCGCCCCTTGATGCCCAGGGCGGTGAGCCGGATGCCCCCCGGGCTGGCGAGGTAGTTCAGCACCCGCGCGGCCGCGACCGGGTGGTTGCCACGCAGGTTCGTGATCACCGTCTGGCCCCAGAAGGCGGGCGCGGCGTTGTAGCCCCGCCTCCCGCCCGGGGCGCTCAGGGCGGGCAGCACCAGGGCGCGGTAGCCCTTCTTCGCCAGGTCGAGGTCGTTCTGGATGCGCCCGACGTGCCCGCCGCCGTTGAAGATCAGGGAGCACGCGCCGCCCGAGACGAACTTCGCGCGGGTCGTGTCCTGGTTGGCCTCCCACACGCCGGGATCGACCGTGCCGGTGGCGACCATCCGGCGGAAGAGCAGCAGCGCGCTCTTCATCCCGGGCTGCACGTAGGGCGACTCGTAGCCCGCGCCCGTCTTCGCCCAGCCGTAGATGTTCAGGCCCTGCGACCCCGCGAAGGCGGTGAGGGTGCCCAGGAAATCGGGACCGCCGTTGAAGGTGACGCCGCTGATCTTGTTGGCCTTGCTGCACGCGGAGAGGAAGCGGAAGTACTCGTCGAAGGTGGTCGGCGCCTTCATGCCGAGCCCCCTGAGCAGGTCCTCGCGCACGTAGATGAAGGTGCCGCCCAGGCCCTGCCCCTTGTCCCAGTACACCGGCTGGCCGTAGATCTTGCCGCCCACCTTGATGTCGTTCAGGCCCGGCATCGTCTTGTAGAGCGCGAGCACGTTCGGCGCCGCCTTGCCCACGTCGCCCTCCAGGGGCGCAAGCACCCCGTCGCGGGCCATGCGCGCGATCAGCGGGTAGTTGTCGGGCGTGAGAGTGCCGATGACGTCGGGCACCTCGCCGCTCGCCAGGGCGGCGTTGATGCGGTCGGTGTACACGTCCCAGCCGATCTTGACCATCTCGATGTCGGTGTTCGTGGCCTTTTCGACCGCCTGCAGGATGGGGTCCTTGTTCCAGTCCTTCACGCTGCCGTTGTCGCCCGGCGACCAGATCACGACCCGTTCGGGGGCGCCCTGGGCGAGGGCAGGAGTCAGGGCGAGCAGGGCCGTGAGGGCGAGGAGGGGACGGGCGGGGCGCGAACGGGGAGCTTGCTGCATAAAGAACCTCCACTACTCCTTGACGGAGCCGATGAGAATGCCGCTGACGACGAAGCGTTGCAGGAAGGGGTAGACGATCAGGACGGGGATGACCATGATCGCCGCGACCGCCGCGATCAGGGACTCGGGGGCGGCCTGCGCTCCGGTCGCGTTGATCTGCGACAGGAACGACCGCCCGACCGCGAGGTTTTGCAGCACCACCTGCGCCGGGGAGAGGTCAGACTGCACGAGCAGGCTGGGCCAGAAGTACTCGTTCCAGTGCCCGACCCCGGAGAGCAGGGCCACCGTGGCGATGATGGGCGTGGAGGTCGGCCACACCACCCGCCAGAAGGTCGTCCACGCCGAGGCCCCGTCCACGGTGGCGGCGTCAAGCACCGCCTGGGGATACGACTGGAAATAGGACCGGACCACCAGCAGGTTGAACGAGGCGACGAGTCCCGGCACCACGAGGGCGCCGAAGGTGTTCAGCAGGCCCGTGGCGCGGATGACGAGGAAGTAGGGGATCAGGCCGCCACCGACAAACAGCGGCACGATGAAAAGGGCCGTAAGAAGGCGGCCGTAGCGCAGCTCGGGACGGGACAGGGCCCAGCCCGCCGCGACGGTGGCGACGACGCTCAGGACCGTGCCCACTACCGTCTTGAGCGCGGAAATTCCGAAGGCGTGCGCGAGGCGGGGGTCGGAGAGCACCTGCCCGAAGTAGGTGAGGGTGAAGCCGCTGGGCAGGAAGTGCGCGCTCTGGCGCACGAAGTTCTCGTAAGGCATCACGGCGAGCGAGAACACGTACACGAAGGGGTAGGCGGTGACCAGAAAGATCAGCCCCAGCCCCACCCGCACGAGCACCTGTCCGGGCGTGAGGCGGCGTTCCCAGGCACGCAGGGTCATCGCATCCCTCCTTAGAAGAGGCCCTGGCCGCGCACGCGCCGGGCGATGAGGTTGGCCGCGCCCACGAGCAGCAGGCTGATCGCGCCCTGGAAGAGGCCGACAGCGGTCGCCAGGCCGTAGTTGCTCTGCTGCAGGCCCAGGCGCAGGGTGAAGGTCTCCAGGATGTCGGCCGTCGAGTAGACCGAGACGTTGTACATGACGTAGACCTGCTCGAAGCCCGCCGAGACGAGGTAGCCGATCAGGATCACGAGCAGCGTGACCATAGTGTTGCTGATTCCCGGCAGGGTGACGTAGCGCATCTGCTGCCAGCGCGAGGCACCGTCGATCTCGGCGGCCTCGTACGTCGCTCGGTCGATGGCCGCCATCGCGGCCAGGTACAGCACCGCGAAGTACCCCGCGTACTTCCAGGTGTCCTGCAAGACGAGCACGAGGCGGAAAGCCGAGGGGTCGGACAGGAAGGCGTGCGGGGTCAGGCCCAGCCCGGCGCGCAGTTCATTCACCGCGCCGTCCGGGGCGAGCAGGCTGCGAAACATCGCCCCCGCCACCACCCAGGAGATGAAGAACGGCAGGATCGTGGCGGTCTGCACGGTGACCTTGATCCAGCGGGCGCGCACCTCGTTCAGGAGCAGGGCGAGCACGATGGCGGCGGGAAAGCCCACGGCGAGCTTGAGGCCGGAGATGATCAGGGAATTTTTCAGCGCGTTCACGAAAAAGGGATTGCGAAAGGCGTCCTGGAAGTTCTGCCAGCCCACGAAGTCGCTGCCCAGGACGCCCCGGAAGGGGGAGAAGTCCTGAAAGGCGATGACGAGGCCGAACAGCGGCGCGTAGTTGAACACGAGTACCGACGCGAGCGCGGGCAGGACCATCAGGTAGAGGGGCAGGTGGGCGCGCAGGTGCCGGACGCGGCGGGGGCGGGCCTCGGCGCGCGGCAGGGTGAGCTTCCCGTTCACGAGCGGCCTCCTCACGCCGACCCCCTCACGACGAGCGACACGGGCAGGACGTCTCCAGCAGGCGTGGGCTCGCCCGCGATCCGCGCGAGCAGGGCCTGCGCCGCGTGCTCGGCCATCGCCTGCACGGGCAGGCGCACGGTGGTCAGCGCCGGATCCACCCAGGTGGCGAAGTCGAAGTCGTCGAAGCCCACGACCGCGAGGTCTTCGGGCACTCGCATGAAGCGGGATCGGGCCTCGCCGATCACCCCGACCGCCATCGCGTCGCTCGCGGCGATCACCGCGTCGGGCCGCTCGCCGCGCGTGAGCAGCGTCCCCAGGGCCGCGCGCCCGCTCGCGTGGCTCCAGTCGCCCTCCACGACGAGGGTGGGGTCGTACTGGAGACCGACGGCGGCGAGCCCGTCTCGGTAGCCCTGTTCGCGCCGCGCCGCGACCGAGTGCGGCGAGGGCGAGGGGCCCGCGACAAAGGCGATGCGGCGGCGGCCCCGCGCGGCGAGGTGCGCGACCGCCCCCATCACCCCGTCGCGGTGGGCCGCCGTCACCCCCGGGGCGCCGCCCTCCCGCACCAGGTCGAAGGTCACGAGCGGGTGCGGCCAGGCGGCGAGGGCCGTCACGAGGTCGTCGGGGACCTGGCCCGCGACGAGCACCGCGCCGTCCACCCGGCCGCCGCGGAACAGGGCGCGCAGCGCGTCAAGTTCCTCCGGGTCCGTGCTCGCCAGGACGTGCGTCATCAGGTCGTAACGCTCTCCCCGCAGGGTGCGGTGCAGGCCGTCGAGGATGCGCCCAACGTAGGGGTCGGCGAACGAGGCGGCGGTGGGTGCGTACACGACGTAGGCGATGGTGTTCGCGCGGGCCATCCGCATGGCCCGCGCGGCGTGGTTGGGCTGGTAGTCGAGGGCCGCCATCGCCTGGAGCACCACCTCGCGGGTGGCGGAACTCATGCCGTTCTGGCCGTTGACGACGTTGGACACGGTCTGGTAAGAGACGCCGGCGCGGGCGGCGACGTCCTTGAGAGTGGCTCGGGCCACACACACCTCCAGGGTGAAGAACTTGAACGATCAAGGCCACCGTACGCCCGTGCCACCGAACTGTCAAGAAGGTTGGGATCATCCTGCGCGGGACGGGGGTGGGAACCGGGATTACACCCCATGCCTGTGGCAAAGCCAACGGTTGCGCTTGCCCCACGGCGGGTGATCCATGCCCGGGGGGGCTTGACACCGCGCACAATCCTGGCTTACGGTCTTGAACGTTCAAGGCCATTGAACGTCGGCCCTGCTGCCCACGCTCACGTCCTGCCCTCCGGTACGGACGGTCAGTTCACTCCTGTTCCTGCTGTGAAGGAGGTTCTGCGCCCCCCGGCGTTCCTTCGTTCGCCCCGTTGGGCCGCCCGGCGGCCCCCTCAGGAGACACAGCATGACTCAGCCACGCACCCGCGTTCCCCGCCTCCGGTCCAGCCTCCTGACCGGCCTGCTCGCCCTCAATCTTGCGGCCTGCAGCCGACCGGGCACGCCCCAGGCGGACGTTGCCGCGAGGGGACCGAACGCCCCCATTCAGGCCCAGACCATGACGGCCATCTGCCGCCCCCAGGTGAGCGGCGCCACCGTCGTCCAATACGGCGGGGCAGGCCTGGGCACCTTTCCCGACAACAATTTCGACATCATTCCGAACGGCAACAACACCTTCAAGTTCCTCGGCACGGGCTTTCAGAGCTTCTACGGCGGGGCGTACAACTCGTACCTCACCGGCACGCTCGACGACCCCGACGCGAACGGCGCGACCATGGGCAGCGTGACGCAGAACGTCAAGGCGGGCAGCGGCGGCGGATACGACAACCGCGCGAACAACCGCCGCTACGTCGGCGTGGTGCAGGTCTACCGGGCGGCGAGCAACAACTGGATCGGTCTCTACCACAGCGAGCAGGACCAGGCGGGCGGCAACAACTTCTACAACCGCCTCGGCCTCGCGCGGTCCACCGACGGCGGGAACACCTGGTATGACCTCGGCGAGATCGTCTCACCGCACGTGCCGTACAGCCCCACCTCGACTGCCTGGCCCCTGATCGCCAACACGATCTTCCAGATCGTCAACGACGGCGGCACCGACTACATGGTGGTGTACTTCTCCGAGCAGCAGGGCACCGAGTACGACCCCAACTGGTCGACGTCGTACTGGATGACGGCGGCGCGGGCGAAACTGAGTGACGTGCTCGCGGCGGCGGCGGGCGGCAACGTGCCCGCGTTTTCCAAGTACTACAACGGCAGTTGGTCGCAGCCCGGCCTCGGCGGCGACGCCAGCTTGGTCCTGAACGGCAACGCCCATATCGGCACGCTCGCCTCCGTGTACAACACGGCCCTGGGAAGATACATCGCGGTGGGCTCGCGCAACAGCGACCCCGCCGGGGGCGGCGCGTACCTGATCGAGTCCACCGACGGGGTGAACTGGGGCGGCACGCAGGGCCTCTTTACCGAGAACAATGTCGGTTACTTCCGGACGGTGGGGCTCGACGGGGACGACGCGCGCGCCGGAAGCACCTTTTTCATCTACTACGTCCAGTTCGTGAACGGCAACCCGACGAACATCGCCCGCCGCACCGTGACCTGCGACACGAGCGGGGACACCGTGGTGGACGACGGGCTGACAGGCACCGGGCAAAACCAGTGGCAGTATCAGGGGACCTGGGGGACGTCCACAGGGAACCAGGATGGGCGCTACGCGGGCACGAGCCACTACAGCAACACGGCGAACGCCGCGGCCCTGCTGCGCTTCACGGGGACTCAGGTGCGGCTCAGCGTGAACTGCGGCACGGGCGGGGGCAACCTGGCCCTGTCCATTGGGGACGCGAACGCAGCGAACTTCGGGGCCGAGACGTCCGCGAGCAATTACTGCGCCTCCCACCAGGGCGACGAGTTCGTGTACGACAGCGGCGCGCTCCCTGCGGGCGGGCACACCCTGCGGGTGCGGGTGACCGGCACCAAGCCGACCGCGAGCGTGGGGACCTACGCCGACCTCGACCGGGCCGTCGTGTCCACCACCGCCTCGACGACGGTGGACGACAACACCGTCGGCACCGGGCAGAACCAGTGGGAGTACCAGGGCGGCTGGAGCCTGTCAGGGGGGAACAGCGACGGGCGTTACGCCGGGACCAGCCACTACAGTAACGTGGCGAACGCGGCGGCCCTGCTGCGTTTCACGGGGACTCAGGTCAAGCTGCGCCTGAATTGCGGCGGCGGCGGCAACCTCGCCGTGTCGGTGGGCGACGCGAACGCCGCAAACTTCGGGCCCGAGACAACTGTGAGCAACTACTGCGGCGCCCACGTCGGCGACGTCGAGGCGTACCGCAGTGGCCCCCTCTCCCCCGGCGGACACACCCTGCGGGTGCGGGTCACTGGCACCAAGCCCGACAACAGTCTCGGCACCTACAGCGACCTTGACCGGGCTGTGATCCTGCCCTAGCGCCCGTTCCTAACCGTCCCCTGTACCGGCGCTTCCCTGCGCCCGGCCCCAGCCCAAATTCAAGGCCGAAGCCGGGCGTGGGTTGTGACAAGTTGAAGTTGAGGAGAAGCAGGGACACGAGTGGGCTGAAGTTCAGCCCACCCGGTGCACCACTTCACGCCAGATGTTGAAAGCTTCTTTACTGCTGGGGACGACGGCGACGGGCAGGACGGTGGAGGTTGGTGATCCGAGCGTGTAGGTAGAGGGAAACCTTGTGCCCGTGGTCGTGACCTGAACTCAGAACTTGCACCTGAATCGTTAGCGAAAGAGCGCTCCCAGACGCGAGAAAGAGGGGGTGTGGAACCTCAAGCTTCGCGGGGAGCGCGCATCCATTCTGGCAGACGCGCTCCTCGCTGTCCCCAGCAGCCCCTCTCAGCAGCGCAGCCTGGAGGCTGCGCCGGGGTTCTTTCTGACCCTAAAGACGAAAAAAGCGCTGCGCCGGGCCGCGCTCCTCCTGGTCCATCCGTCTGCCGGTCAGGCCTGCCAGCACCCCGCTGCTCCTCACCCTGGCCTAGGAGTGTGAGCCTACATCAGTCCCACTCATCGCACCCACACCGCCGTCCCAACGGAGGCCTGCCCGAACGCTGGGTGGTCCACATCGCGGCGGTCGGCGCCCTCAGCGTCCCCTGCCGGACGAGCTTTTCTCCCCTCGCCATGGTCTTTCCACCTCATCCCCCTTGCCTTCTCGCCCGCATGAGGTTACAATCGCCGCACCGTCGAAGAAAAGGTTTTCCTTACATGCCCCATGGTCGGCCACTCGAAGAAAAGCTTTTCCTTGGAGGGAGGGTGGGTGACGCACACAAGCGTGAGGCAACTGAGGTCAACTGGAGGGGTGCATCCTATCCCGACCATCAAGGACGTCGCGCTCGCGGCGGGCGTCAGCATCGGCACTGCATCGAAGGCGCTCAACGGCCAGGGCCAGCTCCGCGACGAGACCCGGCGCCGGGTGCGCGCCGTGGCCGAGGAACTGGGCTACCAGCCCAACGATCTCGCGCAGAGCCTGCACCGCAAGCGCACCTTCATGGTGGGGCTGATCTCCACCGACAATTACGGACGTTTCTCCATGCCGCTGCTGGAGGGCATCGAACATGCCCTGGGCACGGCCGAACTCTCGGTGTTCCTGTGCAACGCCGCCGACGATTCGGAGCGGGAGCGGCGGCACGTCGCCTCGCTGCTCTCCAAGCGGGTGGACGGCATCATCGTCACCGCCAACCGGACCGACCCCCGGCCCCCGCTCGACCTGCTGGGCTCGCGCGTGCCTGTGCTGTACGCCCTGGCCCGCGTGCCCGACGACTCCGCCCTGTGCCTGGTGCCCGACGACGCGCAGGGCGCACGCCTCGCCGCCGAGCATCTGGTGGGCCTGGGACGGCGCCGCATCGCCCACGTCACCGGGCCCCGGGACTACGAGGTCGTGGGCCTGCGCCAGGAGGCCGTGCGGGAGGTGCTGGTGGCGGCGGGGCTGGCGTTTCCAGAGCGGCGCGTCCTGTCCGGGCCGTGGCGTGCCACCTGGGGCCGCGCCGCTGCAGAACGGCTCCTGAGCACCGATCCGGACATCGACGCCGTGTTCTGCGGCAGCGACGAGATCGCGCTGGGCCTGACCGGGGCCCTGCGTGAGCGCGGCGTTCGCGTTCCCGACGACATCGCCGTGGTGGGTTTCGATAACTGGGAGATCATCGCGGAGGCCACCGTGCCGCCCCTGACGAGTGTGGACATGAGGTTGCGCGACCTCGGGCACGAGGCGGCGACGGCGCTGCTGGGTCTCATCGACGGCGAGCGGCGGCAGGGCGTGCACCGGTTGCCGTGCGACCTTGTCGTGCGCGCGTCGAGCGGTGCGGCCGGGGGGGCGTCGTGAACCGGCTGGAGCGGAACTTGGGGCGCGGTCCGCCCGACCGGACCCCCGGAACGTAGAGGGCCCACCGCCCCATCCCTTCCTGCCGCCGGCGCCCGCGCCCGCGTCGGTTGCGCTGCCTTTTTCTTCAGGTGTCTCCTCAAGGGCACCGGAACCAGTCCACCACACCGGGCCTGTCGAGCCCGGACCGGAGGAAGCCCATGAAAAAAGCACCGCTCACGTTCGCCCTCGCCCTCGGGGCCTCGTTCGGCCTGTTCGCCCTCGCGCAGACGGGGTACCGCAGCAGCTACACCGGCCCGCGAGTCGAGATCACCTTCTGGAACGGCCAGAGCGGCGACAACCGCAAGTACATCGACGAACTCGTGAAGCGCTACAACGCCTCGCACCCCAACGTCTCCGTGCGGGTCACCACCCCACCCGGCGACACCATCGCCCAGCAGTTGCCCGCCCTGGTGGCGGGGGGCCGCGCGCCCGACGTGACCTCGCTCATCGAGACGATGACGATTCCCAACGGCCTGCGGGGCGTCATCGAGGAGTTCACGCCTCCCCTCCTGAAGCAGGGCAACATCGACCGAGCCCGCTTCTACCCGGCGCTGTGGAACGGCGCGACGTATGGCGGTAAATCGTACGGCGTGCCGGTGTACAACGTCGCCTTCGCGATGTTCTACAACAAGGACCTGCTGAAGAAGGCGGGGGTCAGCCGGGCTCCCCGCACCCGCGACGAGTTCCTGAGGGCGGCGCAGGCGTGCACCACCGACAAGGCGGGCCGCAAGCCGGGCCAGGCGGGCTTCGACTCCAGGAACCTCCAGACCTGGGGCGTCGGTGTGCCCAACGGCTTTTTCGGAGCGACCCTGGCGTACTCCGTGCTGCTGCAAAACGGCGGCAACAGCGTGACCGAAAAGACCTACGACGCCCGCTTCGACACGCCTGAGGCCGCCCAAGCGTTCGGCTTCGTGGGCGATCTCGTGAAGCGGTACAACGTCTCGCCTACCAACATGACCGAGGACAGCCAGCAGGCGGCCTTCCGCTCGGGCAAGCAGTGCTTTTCCATCACGGGCACCTGGGTGATGGTGAACTACCAGGGGCAGAAGGGGCTGAATTTCGGCGTGGCGCCGCTGCCGCAGCTCGGCGGGAAGAGCAAGACCGCGTGGGGCGGCAGCGGGTACCTCGTGCTGCCGAAGCAGCGGCCCGGGTACGATCCCAACAAGCGCGCGGCGGCGCTGGACTTCATCAACTGGTTCACCCTGCCCGAGAACAACCTGTACTTCAACCAGGGCGGCACGATGCCCACCATGCCCGTCGTGGCAAAGGACAAGAGCTACGACAATACGCCGCTTGCCGAGCTGTTCGGGGGCCTGAACGACGTGCAGATCGAGGCAGGCTTTCCCTGGGTCGATCAGGTGCGCGGGGCGTGGATAGGCGCCTGGGACAACGCCCTGAGCGGCAAAAAGGACATCAGGACCGCCCTGCGCGACGGCGAGACCGAGGCGGGCAAGCTGGTGAACCAGGCGAGGAAGAACTTCCGTTGAAGACCGGGGGCGGGGCCGTTTCCCCCCGCTCCTCCCACGAGGTCCCCATGAGCCTGAGCCTGAACCGGCCCCGTGAGCGCCCCCGCCGGGGGGGCCTCCTCGCCCTGAACGACGCCAACCCGCTCGTCCCGTACCTGTACCTGCTGCCGCACGGCGCGCTGTTTCTCGCCTTCATCGTGTTTCCGATCCTGTTCGGCGTGTACGTGAGCACCCACCACTACGACCCGGTGGCAACCACCCAGCCCTTCGTCGGGCTGGAGTACTACCGCCAACTGTTCGACCGCCAGAGCCCGCAGTTCGACCTGTTCTGGCTGGCGATGCGCAACACCGCCCTCTTCGTGGTCCTGAGCGTGCCCCTGCTGGTGGCGTACTCGCTCGCGCTCGCCCTGCAACTGTACCGGCCCGTGCGCGGGCGGGCCTTTTTCCGGGCCGTGTTCTTCCTGCCGGGCGTGCTGTCGTGGACCGTCGTGGGCGTGCTGTGGCGCTGGCTGTTCGACAACCAGAGCGGCCTCGTGAACGCGGTGCTTACAGGCCTGGGGCAAGACACCATTCCCTTCCTCACGACCGAGGGCCTGGCCTGGGTGCCCATCCTCGCCGCGACGGTGTGGGCGTCGGTGGGCTTCAATATGACGGTGTACCTCGCGGCGCTCTCGGGCATCTCCCAGAGCCTGTACGAGGCGGCCGACCTCGACGGCGCGACCTCGTGGGCGAAGTTCCGCTACATCACCTGGCCGCTGCTCTCGCCCACGACGCTGTTCGTGACGGTCACGACGGTGCTGGCCGCCTTCGGCCTCTTCTTCCAGAGCGTGTTCATCACGAACGCGGGGCCCAACCGCTCGACCCTGAGCGTCATCCAGTACCTCGTGAGCGAGGCCTTTACCAACGTGCAGTATTCCAGCGCGGCGGCGATGAGCTTCGTGTTCGCGGGGGTGCTCCTCGTGTTCACGGCCGTGCAGTTCCGCCTGATGATCCGCGACATCGGGGGACGGCGCTAGTGGCCGCGCCGTGGGTATCCGCCGCGCCCAGGACCCGGGCCGCCACGCGGACGAGGCGCCGGGCGCACCTCACCTCCTCCACCCTGCGTTTTGTCCTGCTGCTCCTCCAGGCGATCATCTTCCTCGCGCCCGTGTACTGGATGATCGCCACGTCCCTGAAGCCCGAGGGCGACACGGTGGCCCAGCCGATCCAGTGGTATCCGCACAGCCCCACCCTGGAGAACTACGCGCGGGTGCTGACCTCGCCCGACAGCCCGGTCGTGCGCTGGACGCTGAACTCGGCCTTTACCAGCCTCGCGTTCACCTTCGGCACGGTGCTGACCTGTTCGCTGGCGGCCTACGCCATCGCGCGGCTCAAGTTCCGGGGGCGCGAGGCGTGGTTCTGGTTCATCCTCTCCAGCATGATGGTGCCGGGCCTGACCACCCTGATTCCCAGCTTCATCATGATGCTCAAGCTCGGGTGGATCGACACGTATCACGCCCTGATCTGGCCCTCGATGGGCGGAGCGTTCGGGGTGTTCATGCTGCGGCAGTTCTTCACCGGCATCCCCTTCGAGCTGGAGGAGGCCGCGCGGCTGGACGGGGCGAACTCGTTACAAGTCTTTAGGCACGTCATCGTGCCCCTCAGCAAGCCCGCCCTCGCCACCCTGACCGTGTTCACCTTCCTGGGCGCGTGGAACTCGGTGATCTGGCCGCTGTACGTCGTGCACGGGGACATGGCGACCCTGCCCGCCGGGCTGGCCTCCTTCCAGGGCATCTACGCCACGACCTACGGCACCCTGATGGCCGGAACGACCCTCACCGCGCTGCCCGCGCTCGTCGCCTACCTGTTCGCCCAGCGCTACCTCGAAGAGGGCCTGACGCTCACCGGGCTCAAGGAGTAACGTGCAGGACCTCAGCTACGACCCCAGGGACCCCACCTTCACCTACGGCGGCCTGACCTTCGCCGTGCAGGTCTTCACCCCCGAGCACCTGTACGGCCTCGATCCCCAGCGGTGCGAGACGCGGGGCGGGGAGACCTTCGAGCTTCACTGTGACGGCCTGACCTGGGCGGGCGGGCAGGAGCGCGCTCCCGGCAGCGTGCGTCTGCGGGCGGGGCGCCACGGCGACCGGGTGCGCTTCGACCTGGAGGCCACGGCGCCCCACGCCATCCGCGGCATCAAGCTCGTGGTGAAGGGGCAACGGCCCCGCCGCCTCGTTCACCTCCGCGAGGGGCCGAGGAGCATTCCTCCCACGGGCCTCGTCCTGCGCTACCCCGACGGCTGGCGCGGCCTGTACACGCCGCTCGTGGTGGTCGAGGACAGCTCGGGAGCCCTGCTGTGCGCCCGCTCCCTCGACCCCGAGGTGCGCGAGAAGCGCTTTGCCCTCGTCCCGCGCCCGCTGGAGGGAGAGGGCCTGTTCGACCTCGAACTCATCTTCGACGAACTCGCCACCCGGTCCAGCCGCACGCTCCGCGTCCCCACTTGGGAGGTCGGCCCGACCTCCAGTGTGGAGGCCAGTCTCACCGAGCACGCCCGCTTTCTGGAGACGGCGCATGAGCTTCAGCGGTGGGAAACCCGCCCGGACGTTCCCGCCTGGGCGCGCGACATCTCGCTCGTCGCCGCGATCCACGGACAGCACTACTCGGGCTATGTCTTCAACGACTACGCGCGGATGCTGGACACCCTGCGCTGGCTCGCCGAGCGGCTGGAGGGGCGGCGCATCCTGGCCTACCTGCCGGGGTGGGAGGGCCGCTACTACTGGCAGTACGGCGACTACCGCCCCGACGAGCGCATGGGCGGCGCAGAGGGCTTTGCCCGGCTGTGCGACGGCGCGCGGGCCCTGGGCGTGCACCTGATGCCCATGTTCGGCCTGAACGTGGTCAACTGCGGGCTGCCGAACTTCGAGGCGTGGGGCGAGACCTCCCGGCACACCACGGCGGGCGGCAACATGAACGGCGGCTCGGTGGACTGGGACGGCACCCGGCACTATGACCACGGTTGGGGCGCCCTCCTGAATCCCGGGGCCCCCCGCTGGCAGGGCCGCCTCGTGGAGCAGGTCACCGGGCTCGCCGACCGCTACGGCTTCGACGGCGCGTTCCTCGACATCTCGGCGGCGTGGGTGAACGACCCGCGCTGGGACACCCTGCCGGGCCTGCGGCGCCTGGTGGAGCGGCTGCGCGAGGGGCGCCCCGACCTGCTCGTGGCGGGCGAGGGCTGGTACGACGCCCACTCGCTCGCCGTGCCGCTCACCCAGTCCGGGCACACCGACGGCCTGCTGCACCACCACGACGAACCGTATGGCGGGCTGTTCGACCCCTACGCCCGTTCGTTCGGCCACCTGTGCCTCGGCGACCCGGGGCGGGGCAGTTCGGGGGTCCACGAACTGGGGCTCAACCCCATCCGGCGCACGCCCGTGCGGCGCGGGGTCATCCCCACCGTGACCATCGTGGAGGACACGCTGGCCGCAGCGCCCGGCGAGGTCAAGGCCATCCTGGGCGACGCGCGCGAGTATGCCCGGCGGTTTCTGAGGGCACCCGTGCTGACGCCTTAAGACCTCTCGGGAGCAAGCTGGGCGTTCCAGGACGGGTCCTCTCTCGCTCACCCACCCGGCCTTCCCCGGCAAGGGGGAGGAGGAAAAACCATCCCCCCATTCCACCACAGCGGTCCACCCCGGAGAACCCATGCTCGATGCCCAGGCCCAACCGCTCTCCCCCGCCGCGCCTCCCCCGACCCTGGCGCCCGCCGCCCTGCGCGAGTTGCCCCTCGGTGCCGTGCGGCCGCGCGGCTGGCTGCTCGACCAGCTCCGCTTGCAGGCGGACGGCCTGACCGGGCACCTCGACGACCTGTGGGCGGACGTGGGCCCGAACTCCGCCTGGCTGGGCGGCGGCGGCGAGGACTGGGAGCGCGGCCCGTACTATCTCGACGGGCTGCTCCCGCTCGCCCACCTGCTCGGCGACGCGCGGCTGCTCGCTAAGGCGAAGGTCTGGGTCGAAGCCATGCTCGCCTCCCAACGCGAGGACGGCTTCTTCGGCCCCCCGAGCAACGAGGACTGGTGGCCGCGCATGGTGGCCCTCAAAGTGCTCGCCCAGCATGCGGACGCGACTGGGGACAGGCGGGTGGTGCCGTTCATGACCCGCTATTTTCGGTATCAACTCGCCCACCTGCCGCACAGGCCCCTGTTCGGTTGGGGCCAGATGCGCGGTGCGGACAACGTGCTGAGCGTCTACTGGCTGTTCGAGCGGACGGGGGAAGCGTGGCTGCTCGACCTTGCCCGTCTCCTGTTTGAACAGACGGCCGACTGGGGCGAGTACCTCACCGAACACCTGATCGACGGCCCCGCCCGGGAGTTCAGCCACCTCACGCACAGCGTCAACGTGGCGATGGGGCTCAAGACGCCCGCCCTGCGTTTTCTGTTGGACGGCGACGAGCGGCAGCGTGAAATCACCGACGCGGCCCTCGCCAACCTCGACGAGAAACACGGACTCGTGCACGGCGTCTTCAGCGGGGACGAGTGGCTGGGCGGCACCGAGCCGCACCACGGGGCCGAGACGTGCGAGGTGGTGGAGTACATGTTCACCCTCGAACACCTGGCCCGCGTGTTTGGGGCCGGGAAGTACGCCGACCGCCTGGAGACGGTCGCATACAGCGCCCTGCCCGCGAGCTGCACCGCCGACATGACGGCCCACCAGTACCACCAGCAGGCCAATCAGGTGCTCGTCTCGGTGGATACGCGCGACTGGTCCTTCAGCGGCGACGACGCCAACCTCTTCGCGCTGGAGCCGCACTTCGGGTGCTGCACCGCCAACCTGCATCAGGGCTGGCCCAAGTTCGTGCGGAGCCTGTGGATGGGGACGCCGGGCGGCGGGCTCGCGGCGGTGGCCTACGGGCCGAACGAGGTGACGGCCGAGCTGGGAGGCCAGCGGGTGCGCGTGACGAGCGAGACCACCTACCCGTTCGGGGAGACCGTGCGGCTGACCGTGGAGGCGGCGGCGCCCGCCCGCTTTCCGCTGGAGTTGCGTGTGCCCGGCTGGTGTGAGGGGGCGCGGGTACGGCTGAACGGTGAAGCCACCACCCTCACGCCCGACGGGCGCGGCTTCGTTCGTCTGGAGCGCGAGTGGCGGGACGGAGATACGGCCGAACTGACCTTCCCCATGCCGGTGCGGGTGGTCGAGCGGGAGCGCGGCGCGTGCGGCCTGATGGTCGGGCCCCTCGTCCTGGCGCACTCGCCTGGCGAGACGTGGACCCGGGTGTCGGACGACCCTCCCCGCCCGGACTCGCGCTTCGGGGACTGGGAGGTGCGGCCGCGCAGGTCGTGGAACCTCGGCCTCTTTCTGGACCCGGGCGCAGAGTGGCGAGTGGAGCGCCGCCCGCCCAGCCCCGTGCCCTTCGCGCTCGACGCAGCCCCGCTGCGGGTGTGGGCTCGGGGCGCGCGGATCAAGTCGTGGGGGCTGGCCCTGAACTCGGCGGCCCCACCTCCCGAGAGCCCCTTCACCTCGAGCCTGCCGATGGATCCCGTGTGCCTCGTACCCTTCGGGAGTGCGCGGCTGCGGGTGGCCGAGTTTCCGCGCCTCGTGCCCACCGGCCGGGTGCAGGGTCCTTAGGGGACGACCACAGGCAAGAGCAGGCTTAAGGTGGGTGCATGGGACGTCGAAAGCAGTTCGTGGTGACACTGAGTGACCGCGAAGCCTGTGCGACGCTTTCCGACTCCTGACCCAGCGGCTGGTCCCTCAAATGCCCCCCAAGCTGATCCACCGGCACGAGAAGATCAGCGACGCTGAATTGATCGCGGTGGCGGTGCTCCAGCGGCTTCACAAGGTGCCGTACTTCAGCCGGTGGTGGCGGTTTCTCAAGCTCAACCACTTCCCCAGTTTCCATCCGAGGTCCAGGCGCGAGTTCGGCTCAAGAGCAGTCCGGGACGTATCTCACCCCACCCAAGACGAACGCCAAGCGCCCTGACCCTCGCTGGAAAGAGGAATACGCAGCGGCACGCAAGATCATCGAGTCGGTGTTCTCGGCCCTGGTCGTTGCCGGGCTGCACTGGGGGCAGGTTAAAACGCTGTCAGGCTTACGGCTCAAAGTCGCCTTGATCGTCTTAGCCTACAATCTCAAGTTGCGCGACCTGCCCCCCTACCCTAGAACCGCCTCCCGATCAACCCCTATTCGCGGTGAATGATGAGGGCGAAAAAGTCTGTTGTGTTCATGCTCGCCCTCGACATCGCCCGTCTCAGGAACCACTCAAGTGTGCCAACCGACCCACTAGTGGTCGACCACAGACAAGAGAAGGTCTAAGATGAGGGTATGGGACGGCGGAAGCAGTTTGTCGTGACGCTCAGCGATGAGGAGCGTCGTCAACTTACCGACATGACGCGAAAGGGCGTGATCAGTGCGCGGGTCATGACCCGCGCACGTCTCTTGCTTCTGACTGACCAACAGTTGAAGGATGACGACGTGGCCGAGCGGCTGGACATCAGTCATTTGACGGTCGCCAGCATCCGGAAGAAATACGCTCAAGGTGGGCTGCAAGCCGCCTTGTACGAGAAGGCTCGTCCGAAACCGCCGTCAAAACTGGGCCCTAAGGAGACAGCAATCCTGATTGCAGAAGCCTGTTCAGGAGGTCCAGATGGGCAAGCCAAGTGGACTATGCAACTCCTTGCAGATCGTTTGGTGACGCTGGGCGTAGTGGAAAGCATCAGTGATGAGACGATACGGCGAACACTGAAAAAAACGACTTGAAGCCCTGGCAAGTCCAGAGTTGGTGCATCGCCAAGGTCGGCGCTGACTTCGTCTGGCGCATGGAAGAGGTGCTGGACACGTACGCTGAGCCGTATGATCCACTGTACCCCGTGGTCTGCTTCGACGAGAAGTCCTATCAATTGTTGGCGCACATCACTGAACCGCTTCCACCCGTGCCGGGTGTCCCGGCACGGGTGGACTACGAGTACAGGCGTTGTGGAACAGCCAATCTCTTCATTGCTTTTGAACCCTTGACCGGGCAGCGGACAGTCACCGTGACCGAACGTCGCAGCAGCGAGGAGTTCGTGGCACAAATGCAGGCTCTCCACTTGCGCTACCCCGAGGCGAAGACAATTCGCCTGGTGCTGGACCAACTGTCCACGCACACGCCGTCCTCGTTGTACCAGCACCTCCCGCCCGACGAAGCAAACGCCTTGAAGAGGCGGTTTGAATGGGTCTACACGCCGAAGCACGCTTCCTGGTTGAACATGGCGGAAATGGAATGGTCAGTTTTGGAGCGACAGTGCTTGAGACGACGGTTGGCAACCTCTGAGGAACTCAACAATGTAGTTAAAGCCTGGGAAGCGGATCGAAATGCTCGGTCAGTTAAGGTGAGCTGGCAATTCAATACAGACAAGGCACGAGTGAAATTAAGCCGCCAATATCCGTCCCAAAATTAGGCCTAGCTATGTCTGTGGTTATCCACTAGTCCAGCTCACAGCTCCAGTTGCCCGGGGGTCAGCCGGGTCGCCCGGCGCAGCGTGGCGTCCGTGACGCTTGTGGGCAGCACGCGGAACAACCCCAGCAGCAGCCTGCCGTTCGGGGCGAGCACGGACCGGGCGCGCGGTCGCGGGGCGAGGGCAGCGCGAACCACACCCCGTGCCACGGTCTCGGCACTCTGGGCGCCCGCCGTCGCCGCCCGTTCCAGCCACGCCGTGTCGCGCAGGATCGGGGCGTAGGGCGAGTCGGTCCGCTTGGCCTCGTTGATCCGTTCCAGGCTGCGTCCCGCAAACTCAGTGCGAATGGCGCCCGGCTCGACGACCACCACCTCCACCCCGAAGGGTGCGAGTTCCATGCGCAGGGCGTCGGACAGGGCTTCGAGCGCGTACTTGCTCGCGTGGTACGCGCCGCCCAGGGGAAAGGTCATGCGCCCGGCGAGGCTGCTGACGTTCACGATCCGCCCGGATCGGCGCGTCCGCATCTCGGGCACGAAGGTGCGAATCACATTCATGACGCCGAACACGTTGGTGTCGAACTGCGCCCGCAGGTCCGCGTCCGAGAGGTCGGTCGCGGGGCCCATCGCCGCGTACCCGGCGTTGTTGATCAGCACGTCAACGCCGCGTCCCGCCGTCCAGTTCAGGGTTTCGGCGTGCGCCCGCCCGATCTCCTGGGGCTGGGTGACGTCCATGCGCAGTCCCAGAAAGCGGTCGGTGGCGACCTCGACCCGCAGACGTTCGAGCGCGGCCTCGTTGCGCCCGGTGCCGATCAAGCGGTGTCCGGCTGCCAGGAGTTGCAGGGCGACGGCCCGGCCCAGTCCGGCGGTGGCGCCGGTCACCAGGATTGTTCTCTCATTCATCCGGACTTCCTTTTGTTCGGACGCGAGGGGCGCTGGCCACCCGCGCTCCTTGCCCTGCGGCGCGGCGCCCTTCGGCCTCGTTCGAGACGTCCAGCTTCAGGACGCGCCCGCGCTCGTCGTGCCCCGGACCGCGCGGTGAGCAGGTCGAGGTCGGGGCCGACCACGAGGGCGACGCGGAGGGGCACAGGGGCTCCTTGATCGGCACGTCTGTCAGGGGCGAGGGGCGGTGGTGGTCTGGTTGCGCAGTTGATGGCCCCGCACCTCGACCCATCTTCCACCCCGGTTTTGCCAGTCGTCGCGGTACGTGCCGACCGTGTTCACGAGGTAGTTGCCACCTCGGCCCCGGAACTCGATCAACGTGTGCAGCGTGACGATGGCCGAGACCGTGCCGCCCGGCAGCACGTCCACGTCCTCGATGGTCACGTTGTGCTCGATGGTCCGCACCATATTCGGGAACTGAGTTGGGAAAAACTGGCGGAGCGCCGCCGCGTCAAAGGTCTGCCCGTCCACCTGCACCGACTGGAAGTCGTCGGGGATGTGACGCAGGAACAGCTCGGGCCTTTTCTGCACGAAAGCGTCGCGGTAATCCCCCTTGTAGAGCTGGTCGAGAACCTGCCGGGCCTGGGCCTCGCTGAGGGTCGGCGTCTGGGCGGTGGCGACGGTGATCAGCGCGAACGTCAGGGTGCCAAGGGGTGCGGTCCTCATGAGCGTCCTCCAGACCAGGGTCAGCGCGCGATCTTGAAGTTGAAGGTCGCCGTGCCGAGTTGCTGCCACAGCCGCAGCCAGATCGGCAGCAGCATCTCGGCGCCGCGAGCACTCGTGAGGTCTCCCAGGTCGAGGATGTCCCGCCAGCCCAGGTCGCGCAGCAAGTCCGCCACCTGCGCCTTGGCCCCCGCGTCGTCGCCGCTGAGGAACACGGTGCTGTCCCCGCCGGGAACGAGGCCGGGGTCCACCATCACGAGGGCGCTCATGGTGTTGAGGCTCTTGACGACCCTGGCCTCCGGAAAGGCGTGTTGAATGTCCTCGGCGAGCGAGCGCGTGTCGGTGGCGAGGGACCTCGGCGCGCCGCCGCTCATGTCGAGTTCGTTGGCAAGGTCGAGCAGCACCTTGCCGCGCAGATTCGCCTCGCCCGCCGCGTGCAGGGCGTCCAGGGTGGCGAGGCCGCTCACGGCATTCACGACGATCTCCCCGTGGGCCGCCGCGTCCGCAAAGGTCGCCACCCGTCCCCGCCCGCCGGTGCTCTCCCGCCACTCGCGCAGACTGCCCGCGTAGCCCTTCTTCTCGTCGAGCCGCTCGGGGTGACGGGTGCCGATCACAACTTCGTGCCCGAGTTCCGCGAGCTTCTTCCCCACCGTCTGCCCCACACCGCCGCTGCCCAACATCGCAATGTTCATCTTCCTCCTCCAGGTAGACAGGTCCGTCTACCCTTTGGTGGGCACGGTAACACTAGACAGAACGGTCTATATGTAGACTGGCTCACATGACTCAGGCTGGAGGAGCCGACCGAACGCCGCGTGGCCCCACCTTCGCCCCGGGTGGGGTCAGGCTCAGCGCCCGTGACCGCATTCTGGAAACGGCCCGTGTGCTGTTCTACCGCAGGGGCGTGGCGAACGTGGGCGTGGACGAGATCATCGCCGAGAGCGGTGTCGCCAAGGCCACGCTGTACAAACACTTCGGAAGCAAGGACGAGCTGATCTTGGAGTACATGCGTCAGGGTGACGCGCGCTGGGTGGCCTGGCTGCAAGAGACCGTCGAGCGCCTTGCCCCTGACCCTGAAGCCCGCCTTCTGGCGGTGTTCGACGCCCTGCGGGAGTGGTTTTCGCTGCCGCACTTTCGCGGCTGCCTGCTCACGAATGTGGTGACCGCCCTGCCCGACCCGGGGCATGCCGCCGGAGATATCCTCGCGGGGCACAAGGAGCGGGTGCTGGGGCTGTTGCGCAGGTGGGCACGTGAGGCGGGGGCCGAGCACCCGGACGCACTCGCCGAGCAGGTCCTGATGCTGCTGGAGGGCGCGACCGCCGTCGCCCGCGCCCAGCGGGACCCGGAGGCCGCCGACCGTGCACAGGCGACCGTCCGCGCCCTGCTTGAGGCGGACCGCGCCCCGTGACCCTGCCGAGGGGCAGGCACCACTACAGCGGCGCGGGTCCCCCCGCTCGGGAAAGCTTCCCTCGAACCGTTCCTCCCACCTTCTTGTAGCGTCGTCCCCGGCGGTGGTGGGGACCGGGAGGAAACGGCGGCGGTGCATCCGGGACGCGGGCCGTTGAAAAAGGCGGCGGTGATGTCGAGGTAGACACCGTCGAAACCGTACGCGTCCATCAGCGCCGTGACCTGTCCGGCCAGCCGGCATGGTGGCCCGCGTGAGGGCCCTCCTGCGCCGGGCCAGCCTCGACGGGCCCGAGGTCCTCACGAACGGTCCGCTGAGCGTGAACCTCAGCGCCGCCGAGGTCCACCTCGCCGGTCGGCGGCTCACCCTGACGCGGCGGGAGTTCGACCTGCTGGCCTTCCTGACGCGGCACGTGGGGGTCGTCTGCGGGCGGACAGAGCTGCTCGAACGGGTGTGGGGCCCGGCGGTCGTGCACACGGGACGGACCGTGGACCAGCATGTCGCCCAACTGCGCGCCCTGCTGGAGGACACTCCCGCCCACCCCACCCTGCTGGAAACCGTTCGCGGCCAGGGCTACCGCATGCGGCGCTGGGGAGGGTAAGGGAGGGGGCGGCGCAATCTCACGGCCACCGGAGGCCGGACGACGGGCCACCCACCGCCAGCAAATACCCCGCCCAACGGGCACACCGCCCGGGGGTGGACGCTGGGCCCGTCTTTCCCCTGCCGCGTCCTGGCCCTGTGGTGTCGTCGACCTCATCATGTCCTGACACCGTGAATCTACGTTGGGCACAACGCCACCCCACACGAGGAGTCCGTCTTGATCTCGTCTTCCCACCCGTCCCCGTGTGTTCAGCGGGTCTTGTTCGTCTGCGCTGCCGACGGCAACAGGGCGCTGATGGCCGCGACATTGCTGGCTCACCATACGGCCTCCCGCGTGACGGCGATCTGGGCCCACGGCGACCCGCCACGGGTGCATCCGTTCACACTCGTGGTCCTCCAGGAACGCGGCGCCCGGTCGGAAGCCGTTCCCGGCTGTCCCTACAGCCGCGCCCACGAGACGTTCGACGTCATCGTCGACCTGCGGGGAGGCCGTGAACCGTCTGCGCCACACCCGTTTCTGTCCCGGCTCCTGCTGCGCTGGCCCACACCTGCGCCCTGTAACTCACTGGACGTGGGCTCACCTCAGGTATTCCGCCGGGTTCGTGATCACCTTGAGCAGCAGATCGTCGACTGGCTCAACGGGCAGGACCCTCCCCCTTGAGACGTTCCCGGGTGGTCGGGCGGGGAGAAGCAGGAAGACGGGGGGACGGTCCCGTGCGCTCAACCGTGTGGGACAAACGGGCTCCTGGCCCTGCACGGGCGGAAGCTGTTTTGGCCGTGTCCGGCGGGGCCCGGTGATGCGACCTCGCTGGGTGGTTCACGTCGAGAGAAGAGGAGCCTTCTGGCTCCCCGGCTGGTGCGGGCGTCCGGAGTTGCACCGAACTTCTGCTGGTTCCCGCTCGCGCGCCCCAAACTTGCCGAGGTGGGGCGCCTCCTCGCTGGCGGGTCACCTTGGCTGCGTGGCCCACCGGAAGGGTGTCGCAGGTTCGTCAGGTGGTCGTCTGCCAGGTTCGGTTGTCTCCAGCATGGAGTTCCTCATCGCTCGGAGGAGACTTGAACCGGTCACGTCCGGTGGTCCAGGCCGAGCAGCCGGGGAAGTGACGCGGAAAGCGTGTCTCACGCGGGTCACCTCAGCGGGTCAGGACGTGAGGACCGGGCGGGGCACCGGCGAGGGCTGGACCCTTCCAGGCAGCCAGCGGGCGGCGTAGGCGTCGAACAAGCTGAAGTCCAGGCGCGGTGCGACCAGCCCCACGTACCCGTCCGGCCGCACGAGGTACGCCGCGCCGGCCTCCAGTCCCGCCCGCCGCGCCGCCGCGTCGTAGGGAAAGACGTGCAGGGGAAGGTCTCGCCGGGCACACCACGCCAGGAGTTCCGGGTCCGCGCCTCCGTACACGTGAACCTGCCAGGTCAGGGTCCTCAGCGGGTCGAAGTTGCTGCCGCCCGGGTGCGGCACCCAGGGCAGGCGGTCCCCGCCGCGTACACGGCCCGCCCGGCCCTGACTGAGGGGACTGCGGGGGTAGCGCAGGCGCGTCTGAGAGACGGTGAGGAAGAGCAGGCGGCGCACCGCCCGGAAGCGGGTGAGGAGCGGCACCAGCGTTGGCACGACGCCCAGCCGGAACAGACGGGCGGCCCGGCCGCGTCCCACGATGCCGGTGAACACCCGGTCGGTGGTGCCCACCAGGGAGACCGCGAAGGGTCGGCGTTCGGGTTCGTACGTGTCCAGAAGTTCGGTACTCCCGCCGCGCAGAACCTGGGCAAGTTTCCACGCCAGGTTGGCCGCGTCCCCGAGGCCGGTGTTCATGCCCTGTCCGCCCACGGGGGTGTGGACATGCGCCGCGTCACCCAGCAGGAAGGCGCGCCCGGCACGGAACTGGTCGGCGACCCGGTGATGCACCCGGTAGGTGCTGAACCAGTGGAGCTGGCTCACCCGGGCGAGCCCGTTCGCCTCGATCCGGGAACGCACGAGGTCAAAGGTCGCGTCCTCGGGCGCGCCGGGGGGAAGCTGGCCGACGACCCGGTGCCGGTCCGACCCGGGCATGGGGAAAAAGGCGAGGAAATCGTCGTCGGCAAGGACCAGGTTGACGTCGCCCTCACGAATCCTCCCGCTCAGGGTGATGTCCGCGACATAAAACCGCTGCTCATACGTCCCGCCCGACAGGGGGACGTTCATGGCGT
The DNA here is from genome assembly GCF_025997855.1 of Deinococcus aetherius. Lineage (NCBI taxonomy): Bacteria > Thermotogati > Deinococcota > Deinococci > Deinococcales > Deinococcaceae > Deinococcus > Deinococcus aetherius. The sequence continues at coordinate 405,809 of NZ_AP026561.1, read as the reverse complement.
GCCGGACCGTGCTGCGGGCGCCGTCGCATCCCGCGACGAAGGAGGCGCGCACCGTCCGCTCCCGTCCATCCCGTTCCAGGGTCGCGGTCACGCCGTCCCCGTCCTGGGTGAAGCCCGTCACCTCCGTCTCCCAATCGACCTGGACGCCGAGCGCGCCCAGGTGCGAGGCGAGCATGGCCTCGTTCTCGTCCTGGGTCAGGATGTACAGGTACGGGTGCGGCGTGAGGCCGTCCCCGACCCCGCGCAGGCGCACCGAGCCCCGCAGGTCGCCGCCCACGAACAGGTTGAGGCGGTCGAAATGCCTGCCCCGCGCGAGGGCCTGCTCACCCAGGCCGAGCTGGTCGTAGAACTCCAGGGTGCGCGCCTGCACGGCGATGGCCCGGGTCTCCCGTACCGGGCCGCGCCTGGGGTCGGCGATGAGGACCCGCACGCCCAGGCGGGTGAGCCACAGGGCGAGAAAGAGCCCGGTCGGTCCGGCCCCGGCGATGAGGACGTCCGTGGTGCCTGTGGTCATGTCTCTTCTCCTTTCGCCGCGACGGTGCGCAGGAACAGGTCGACGAGGGTGGCGAGCGTGGCCTGGGGCGGGGGCTGGGGCAGGGTGTCGCTGAACAGGCCATCGAGGGCGACGTAGCTCATCACTGGCCCGACGAACATGCGGGCGCTGAGGTGCGGGTCGGGCGTGTGAATGAGCCCGCGCGTGTGCGCGCCCGCCAAGAGGTGTTCGGTGGCGCCGATCAGGCGGGCGGGGAAGGCCTGGCGCAGGCTGGCGCGCAGGTCGGGCAGATGAATGGCCTCGCCGATCAGGAGTCGCAGCAGGGCCAGCGCGTCGGGCTTCAGGAGGTGCCCGGTCACGGCCCCGGAGAAGTCGAGCAGGCAGGACCGCAGTTCGGTCAGGGTGGCGGGAGTCTGGCCGAAGCGGCCGTCGAGGTCGAGGACGCCGAGTTCCTGCGCGATGGTGGCGGCGAGGAGTTCGGATTTGCCCCGGTAGTAGGCGTAGAGGGTTTGCTTGCTGACGCTGGCCGCCTCGGTGATGGCGTCCGTGCTCGTGCGGGCATAGCCCTGGGTGAGGAACAGGGTCCGGGCGGCGGTGAGGATCTGCTGGCGTTTGGCCAGGGAACGGGGTGTCTCGGCGGGCAAAGCACCTCCTTTCAAACCGAACCGTACGGTTTGATTTAGGATGCACGGTGTGGGCGGGCGTGTCAAGGGCGAGGGCAGCGACGAAGGACAGGTCGTCCGACCCCGCCTTACACTGCTCGGGACTGGATGGTGCGGCCGGGTGGGCCGCCTGCTGCGCTTCGTACCGGGGGCCGGGGCGCCCCTGCACGTCGCCGTGCCCACGTAGTGGAATCCCAGACCTGGGTGGCCCTCCGGCTTCTGGTCAGTTCATGACGAAGGTGTGGTCTCTTTTTGCCCCGTTGCACGCCCTCCCAATTCCCTTCCCAACTGCGGCGAGGAGGACCGTGCGTCTTCCCGTCCTAGCCCTGTCCTGCTCCCTGCCGCTCGCCGCCTGCGGGCAGCCGCCCACCCTCACCGCTCCGCCCGCAGGACCAGTCCCCGCCGTTGCCGGGAAGAGCGATGTTCTGAGCGTGAAGGTGCCTCGCGCCCTCCGGTTCGTGACCGCCGCGCTCACTGGCGGCACGCTGGTGTCGCCCCACACCTTCACGGCGGTTCCCAGGGATGGTGCCGCCCTCCTCGACCTGAGCGACCTGCCCCACGGCAAGTGCGCGGCCGTGCTCCGCGCCTACGACAACGCAGACAGGGCCGTCGTGCTGTACCGGGCAAGCACCGAGGGCACGACCTCCGGTAACAGACCGCTCACGGCCCCAGCCCTGACCCGTGTGACCGCCACCGTCACCGCGTCTCCCCTGCTGCCGCAGAGCACGACCCTGACGGCCAGGCTGGGTGGGACGGCGGGGAGAACAGTCCCTACGAGTTCGGGCGCCAGAAGGCCAGGGTGGTCGCGGCCCTGCGGGGTCTGGACGCCGACGTCGTGCGCCTGATGGAGGTGCAAGACAACAGTGATATCGCCCGGCAAGACCTTGTGGGCGGGGTGAACGCGGCAGTGGGCGTGGGAACCCATGCAGGGGTTGCGCAACTCAGCGACAGCTCTGAACGTCTGCCCGAGGTGAGCTCCCGGGAAGTGACAGGCGAGCGGGCGGAAGGGACTGACTTCTTCCACCCGCTCGCCTGTCGCGGTATAGGTGCCTCCTGCGGAGCTGGCCGTCCAGAGGTGCCCGCTCCCACGCCCACAGCGGACAGACCGCCCTACTTCGCCGCCAGCGCCTTTGCCACGTCGATGATGCTGACGCTGCCGAGCGGGTCCACGGTGTAGTCGCCCTGCGGCTCGCCCTCGTTGGCGGTGAGGATCAGGGTGCCGTCCGGCGTGAAGGTCACCATATCGGGCTGCGACCCCACCATGACGGCGGGCGCCCGCTCGCTGCCGTCAGGGTTGAGGAGGGCGACCTTGCCGGGATCGGTCTTGACCGGCGCCTGCACGGCGACCGCGACCACCCCGTTCTTCACCGCGACACTGTTGGCCGAGGCCCCCGCTCCGTAGCGGCTCAGGTCGATCTGCCCGGCCAGCGTGGGGGCTGCCGGGTCGGCGATGTTCAGGCTATCGAGGCCCTTGATCGCCCCGTTCACCACGAACAGCCGCTTGCTGCCGGGATCGTAGGCGGGAATCTCGGCCGCGCCCTGGTCATAGGCGTAGGGGGTCACCTGATACCGCCCCACCCGGGTCAGGGCCCCCGTGTCCGCCACCCGGTAGAGCGTCGTGCTGCCGCTCACCTCGTTCGCCACGACGAGCAGGGGTTGTCCGTTGGGACTGTCCGGGGCAGAAATGAACAGCAGCCCCTCGGGCCCGAGGTCTCCGGCCGTCCCGCTCTGGGGACTGGCCGTCACGTCCACGGTGTTCGTGTAGGACAAGAAGCCGGGCCGAGCCGGGTCGCTGAGGTCGAGGACCATCACCCCGCCCGTGCGCTCCAGGCCCACGAAGGCGAGGGGCCGTCCGCCCACGGTGGCGACGACGACGCCCTCGGGCTCGGGGCCCTTGTTGTCGCTGCGGGTGTCGAAGGTGCTCGCCGTGCCGTTCGAGTTGAACGCGGCAGGAACCAGCTCGGCCGTCTTGCGCTCGAAGAGGTCGCCGGTGTCCGACACACGGGTCAGGTCGGCTGTCCACACGCTCAGGCTGCGGGCCCCGAAGGCCACGAGCTGATCGGCGTCCCCGTCCCCGTCGGTGTCGGCGTCCACGGAGCTGACCGTGAGGCGGCCCAGGGCGGTGTCGGCCTGAAGCACGGCGGCGTTCGGAAACGCGGTGGGGTCGAGCCGCAGGGCACTCACCCGCACCTCGTCGGTGAAGGCGGAGTAGTCGCGGGTGTCGCCCTCGTTCGCGGTGACGAGGTAGGTGCGCCCGCCGGCCGTGAAGTTGGCGATGGCGTCGGGCATGTACGCCCCCTTCACCGGCCAGTTCTGAATGCGGATGGCGCCGTCCCGGTCGCTGGGGTCGAGCCCCGCACCGGGCGCGGAGTGGTCCTTGAGTCCCAGGTTCGACAGGCGGGTGAACGCACCTCGCGTCAGGTCCAGGGTCGCCACCGCGTTGCTCTCCTGCAACGTCACGTAGGCCGTCTTGCCGTCCGGCGCGACGGTGATGTATTCGGGCTCGGCGTCCCTGGAGAGCAGGCCGCTGGGCGTGCCGCCGCGCAACTTCAGTGTCCCCTGCTGGGCGTCGAAGGCGGTGAAGTCCAGGGTGGTGACCAGGGGCCGGTTCGGCGCCTCCTGGCGCACGCAGGCACTCAGGCTGAGGCTCAGGACGAGGGCCGCCACGGCAGGAGCGCGCATGGGGCAGGATGTACCACCCGACCTTCAGGGGAAGGTCAGGGTCGGGCTCCCACGTCTCGGGCGAGGACGTGACGCGACGACTTCCTCCGCGTTCCGGCCCTGCCCCCGCAGCCGGGCGGCCCACCACAGGGCGGCGAGGGCGATGAGCAGCAGAACGAAGGCGTCGACCGCTCCCCGGGCGAGTTCCTGGGGAGGGTCCGGGGCGCTGGTCACCGACTCAAGGCCCAACCCACCACACCGAGAAGCAGGGCGGCCACGACCATGAGGAGGACAGCTCACATCCTGGACATCCTCAGGGCAACACGCACGCCAGACCCGGCGCGGCCACATTCCCCAGCACGTGCCGCCGGAGCCACTGGGCCACGCCCAACTCCTCGGGACCGGGGATGTGCTCGTGGATCACTGCCGCCACGCCGGGCTGCAACTCGCCCACCCCGACCGCGTGCCCGGCCCAGCGCAGCATCTCGATGTCGTTCACGCCGTCTCCGAAGGCCACCGTGTCCTCCTGCGCGACGCCGTGGACCGCCGCCAGCCGGGCCAGGGCATCCCCCTTGTGCCCTCCCGCCGCGACGACCTCGACGTAGCGGTCCTCCCACACGAAGGCGGTGAGGTCGGGGTGGCGCCCCCGCAGCTCGTCGCGCCAGCGCGCGGCGTCCTCGGTGGCGAGCACGAAACGGTGCACGGGCTCGTCCGCGTAGGTGTGGTGCGCGTGGAGCGGGTGGCCTGCCCGGCGGGCCCAGTCCCAGGCGGCGTCCCCCGGGTCATGCACGAACATCCGGTCCCGGGCGGACAGGAAGGCCAGCGCCCCGGAAGAGCGCCCAGCGTGCTCCAGCAGGGAGCGCACGACCTCCGGCTCCAGGCAGCATTCCGCGTGGTGTTCGTCTCCCCGGGCGTGGACGCGCGCCCCGTGGCAGGTGGCGTAGTGCGCGTCGATGCCCAGCGCGTCCAGCACGGCCCGCGCGTCCCGCTCGTGGCGGCCGGTAATGACGGTGACGAGGTGCCCCGCGTCCCGCACCGCGACGATGGCCTCGCGGATGGGCTCGGGCAGCACGTGCTCCCGCGTGACGAGGGTGCCGTCGAGGTCGAAGGCGAACAACATGGGGGCAGGATAAGGGTGGGGTGTCACGGGGGATTCAGCCGAGGTCACGAACCGGGGGCCGTGACGTCCCGGCGGCTCAGGAAGGTCGCCTGGGCCGTCCCGCCAGGGTCACGGCCAGGTTGAGGCTGAGGTTGCTGAGATGCTGAGATACGGAAAGGGGTGGCTGGGGTCCAGCGCCAGCGGCGTCAGGACCGGGTGAATCTGGTGCAGGTACACCTTCCGCAGCCGCTCCCGCGCCCCGGCGTCCAGGGTCTGCACCCGCGTGACCCGGACGCCGACCTCCTCCAGGTCCCCCAGAAGGCCGTTCAGGGCTCCCTCGATCCGGCGCAGCATGGTGTGCGTGCGCCGCCGGACCTCCTCGATGGTCTCGCGCGGGGTTAGGCCGTCCGGGCTGCGCGCGGTCACGCCCGCCTTCAATTGCTGGTGGATGCCGGCCACGCGCACCATGAAGAACTCGTCGAGATTGGCTCCCGCGATGGCCGTGAACCGCAGCCGTTCCAGCAGGGGGTTGCGCCCGGGAAGCGCCTCGAAGAGCACCCGGTCGTTGAAGGCCAGCCAGGACAGCTCGCGGTTCAGGAAGACGTGCTCGGGCAGGGCGCCTTCGGTGACAGCGCCGGGGTCGGGGGACGCGCCCGCCTCTCCTTCCGGGGTCATTCTTCGACCCGGCCGCAGTGGGAGAACTCGGCGGGCCCGCCCCGTTCGGTGCCCGCGCGCGCCTCGTCACGGGGAACGTCGTCCCCGGCCTCGTCCAGCTGCAGGGTCACCTCCACCCCGGAGGCGTGCGGCGGGTGGAGCCCGACCCGCAGGACGGTCCAGCGGCCGAAGCTGGGAAAGCGCAGCCGGTCCCCGGGCCGCAGGGGGGGCAGTACGCCCCTCAGGCTCATGACGATCTCCCGGTCGGCGAGCTGCATGTCGAGGATGTGCTCATCCGTCAGCTCCACCGTGACCATGCCCGCCAGTGTGCCAGCCGGAGGGCCGGGTTGTGTCATGGCGGTGACCCGCGCCCGAATCTAGTGGGGCCCCGCCGGGCTTCCGGGCAGGGGAGGTGACCGACCCGCGCCCCCTGACGTTCCCGCCCCACGGACCCGTTACCCTGCCGCCATGAGGGTCGCCGTCGCCGACGTGGGCACCAATTCCAGCCACCTGCTCATCGCCCAGAGCCGGCCCCGGGTGGAAGGCGGGGACACGCCGGGCGACTCCCTGGGCTACCGGGTGCTCGACGCCCTCAAGGACCGCACCCGGCTGGGCGAGTGCCTGGACCCGCAGGGCCACCTGACGCCCGAGGGCGAGGACCGTCTGGCGGGCGCCCTGACCTCCTTCCGAACACTGAGCCAGGCGGCGGGCGTGCCCGAGTTGCGGGTCTACGCCACCAGCGCCCTGCGCGAGGCCCCGAACGGGGCGGAGGTCGCCCGGCGCGCGCACGAGCGCACCGGCGTGTACCCGGCGGTCATCAGCGGGGAGCGCGAGGGCGAGCTGACCTACCTGGGCGCGGCCCACAGCGTGGATTTCGGGCCCGACAACGTGCTCCTCGACCTCGGCGGCGGCAGCCTGGAACTCGCGCGGGGCGGCCCCGAGGCGGCGGCGGACGTGCTCAGCCTGCCGCTGGGAGCCATCCGCATGCGCCGGGCCTGGCTGGGGCACGACCCGCCCACCCGGGCCGAGCTGCGGGCGCTCGGGGACGCGGTGCGAGCGGCCCTCATTCCCCACGTCTCCCGGTTCGCCGCGCGGCCCGGCACCCGGATGGTGCTGTCGAGCGGCACCGCCGAGGCCGCCGCCGCGCTCCTGGCCGCTGGAGAGGGCGCGGCCCCGGGAAGCGTGAACGGCCTGCCGGTGAGCACTGCCGACCTCGGCGCGCTGCTCGACCGGCTGCGGGGCCTGAGCGCCGCCCGGCGCGCCCGGCTGCCGGAACTGGGGGGCCGGGCGGACACCATCGTCGCCGGGCTCGGCGTGCTGCACGCGGCCCTGGAGGCCCTGGGGGTGGCGGGGGCGACGGTCAGCGAGGGGGCGCTGCGCGAGGGGATGCTGATCGAGGAACTCGGACGGCACGCCGCCTTCGCCGCTGGCCTGAGCGCCCGACAACGCAGCGTGCTGGAGGTGGCCGAGCGCTTCGGGGCCAACCTCGCGCACGCCCGGCAGGTGGCCGCGCTCGCGCAGGACCTCCTCGCCCGGTTGGCTGCTGCGGGCGAGTCCTTCCCGCCGGAGGCGCACAGCCTGCTCACCGCCGCCGCCGGGCTGCACGAGGTCGGGCAGATCGTGGCACAGAGCGCTCACCACAAGCACGCGGCATACCTGATCCGCCACGCGGGGCTGCGCGGGTTCACGCCGCGCGAGACCGAACTCGTGGCCCAGCTCGCCCGCTACCACCGCCGCAGTGCGCCCAAGGCCAGCCACCCGGAGTACGCGGCGCTGCCCCCCGCCGACCGCTCGCTCGTGTCGCGCCTCGCCGCCGTGCTGCGCGTGGCCGACGGCCTGGACCGCTCGCACGCCGGGGGGGCGCGGCTCTCGGGGTTGCGGCGTCAGGAGGGCGGGTGGACCCTGGAGGTGGGCGGCGCGACCCCCCTCGACCTCGTGGGCGCGCGCGAGAAGGCCGACCTGTGGGCCCGCGAGTTCGGACCCCTGAGCTTTCAGGGCCTAACCTAGCGGGCGTGTCACCAGCGGCAAAGTGAATGGTTCTCCACGTCATAGCACCTGCGCCCGCCGAGCCTCCGCCGCTTGACCTTCCCGCCACGTCAATCCGTACACTCCGGCGGCGGGAGGGTCAGGTATGTACAAGATTGGTGAGTTCTCCATCATCGCCCAGGTCTCCGGGCGCCTTTTGCGTTACTACGACGAGATCAGTCTGTTCAGCCCGGAGTTCACCGACCCACAGTCCGGGTACCGCTTCTACAGCGCCGCGCAACTGCCGCGCCTCAATCGCATCCTCGCCGCCCGGGAGCTGGGCTTTACCTTGGAGCAGATCGCGCGCCTCCTCGACGAGGAACTTTCGGTGGGTGAATTGCGTGGGATGCTGACCCTACGTAAGGCCCAGATCGAACAGGCCGTGCAGGCGGAAGCCGAACGGCTGCGGATCGTCGAGTCGAGGTTGCGGCAGATCGAGGACGAAGGCCGCCCCCAAGCGCCGGACGTCGTGATGAAGTCGGTGCCCGCCCAGCCCTTCCTGTCCCTGCGCGAGGTGTTGCCCGATGTCGGTGCCGTGCGCACGCTGGTCGAGCACCTGCATTCCGTGGTGCCGAGGACCCTGGGAGCGTCGAACCTCGGGCCCGTCACGCTCGTGATTCACGCGCCCGCCTTCGAGCCCGGCGCGCTCGACTTTGAGATCGGGTACCCGCTCGTTGGGAGTGTCCGGCCAGAGGTCCGGCTGCCCGAGGAGCGCGTGCTGAACGTGCGCGACCTGCCCAGGCTCGACCTGGCCGCGACCCTCGTGCACGTCGGGCCGACGAGCGATACACACCGCAGTTACGGTCTGCTCGCTGGATGGCTTGAGGCGCACGGCTGGCAGGTGCTCGGCCCCGGACGACAGGTCCTCATGCAACTCCCGCTGGAAGGCCCGCAGAGCGAGGCAGTCGTCGAACTGCAACTGCCTGTAGCCCGTTCCCAGCCAGGCGCTTGACCTTCACGTCACGGCAAGCCTCACGCTGCGGGGGTGATCGGCCAACGATCACGTGAGCCTCGGCAGCGAGGCTCTCGCACAGGAGGAGCCCCATGAGTGCCGTAGAAACGCTCACCGCTCGACACCAGGAGGCGGATGCCCAGCCGCAAGGCCCCGGCCTCTCCATCATGCCGAGCCTGAGGACGATGATCATCGGCTGTGTCGATCCGCGCGTCGATCCCGTGTTCGTGCTGGGGCTGAACCCCGGTGAAGCCGCCGTTCTTCGCAATGTCGGTGGTCGCGTCACGCCTGGGGCGGTGCGGGAGATGGCGATGCTGCAAGAGGTCGCCCGCGCGCATGGTGCGCGGCCCGGGGGAGGCTTCGACCTCATCGTCCTGCACCACACCGACTGCGGCATCACCTCGCTCGAAAGCCAGCCCGAACAGCTCGCGGGGTACTTCGGCGTCGAGGCGGCGGCCCTTCCCTCCAAGTCGGTAAGCGACCCCAGGGCGGCGGTCGCCGTGGACGTGGCCCTGCTCCGCTCCAACCCCCGCCTGCCGCGTGACTGGGTGGTCTCCGGTCTGGTGTACGACGTGCACACCGGCCGGGTCGAGGTCGTCGTGCCGCCCGAACCCAGCGCCCCGTGAGTCATTCCGCCCACACTGCGAAAGGAACGGCCATCATGAACAAGCCCCGGATTCTCGTCCTGACCGCCGCTGGCAAGACGGGCCTGCCCCTCGCCCTGCACCTCTTGGGCGAGGGCTTTCCCGTGACCGCCTTCGTGCGCCGGGAAGACGCGCGCAGCGAACGCCTGAAGACTCAGGGGGCGACGATTGTAGTCGGCTCCATCACCGACCCCAGTGACATGCGCCGCGCCATGACGGGCGCTCAGCGCGCGTATTTCTGTACGCCGCTGGAGGAAGGCGCCCTGCGTGCGGCGGTCGTGTTCGCCACCGTGGCTGCCGAGCACGGGCTGGAGTCGGTGGTCGTGATGAGCCAGTGGCTCGCTCACCCCAGCCACCCGTCGCTCCACACCCGCGAGACGTGGTTGGCCGACCGCCTCTTCACCCTGTTGCCGGGCAAGAGCGTCACGACCCTCAACCCCGGCTTCTTCGCTGACAACGACCTCGCGGGGCTCGCCTTCGCGGCGCAGTTCGGACTACTGATGCTGCCCTACGGCTCGGGCCGGAACGCGCCCCCGTCGAACGAGGATCTGGCGCGGGTCGCCGCCGAGATTCTGATGCGCCCCGAAGGACACGCGGGCCGGACGTACCGCCCGACCGGGCCGACGCTGCTCTCGCCACACGACCTCGCCTCCGCGCTGGGCCGGGTGCTCGGCCACCGGGTACGGTACGTGGACGCGCCCATCGGCGTCTTCACCAAGGTGCTGCGTGGAATGGGCCTCTCCGAGTTCGCCACCGCGCAGTACACCCAGTACGTCCGCGACTACCAGCGGGGCGCCTTCGCTGTGAACGCCCCGACCGACGTGGTGCGCACCCTGACGGGCCGGGAGCCGGAGGACTTTGAGACCATCGCCCGGCGCTACGTGGCATCCAACCTGGAAGCTGCGCGCCGACTTGGGACAGGACTCAGGTTGATGGCCCAGTTGACCGCCTGGATGTTGCGCCCCGCTCCTCGGACGGCCCCGCACCTCGCACCGGGCGATTTCTCGGAGGCGGGCCGGGCGAGTCTCAGCGCCGACTCGGCCGAGTGGCAGCGGGGGCACGCCCTTGCTCCAGGGTCCGCGCTGGCCGGAGACTGACCCTGCACCCGCTCGACAACCCGATCTGGTCCGCGCTCACCGGGCCGCTGCGACGGACATGCGGGCCTCATCGGCGTTGAAGTGGCAGTACGTCTACCCTACGGCACGTCTACCCCTACGGCACCTTCACCCTCAGCCTGAGCAGGCACCTGCCGCTCGACGCTGCCTGAACCTGACCTTGCCGCTGCTGACACCCTCGCCAGGTTAGGCCTTTTCAGGCGGGCGCAGCCGCCGAGGTCGGTTCGCCTGCCTGGGGGCCCGGCCGAATCACGGTCTCCTGACGTTCGCCCCCTACGCTCGCGCCATGAACATTCGGAGCGCCGGCCTGCTGCTTGGAGGTCTCATTACGCTCGCCTCGTGCGGGACCCCGGGCGCGGCGCCCACCGGTCCAGCCGCCCGCGCCTTCGACCTTCAGGCCCACCGGGGCGGGCTCGGGCTGGTCTCCGAGAGCACCCTCGCGTCCTTTGGGAATGCCCTGGAACTCGGGGTGACGACCCTGGAACTCGACACCCAGGTGACCCGGGACGGCAAGGTCGTCGTGACGCACGACCGCAAAGTCTCCGGGGCGAAGTGCCGGGATACGTCGCCTGCCACGCCTGGCGACCCTGACTTTCCTTACGTCGGCAAGTTCATCACGAACCTGACCCTCGCCCAGGTCAAGACCCTTGACTGCGGCTCCCAACGCCTCGCCGACTTCCCGTTCCAGCGGCTCGTTCCGGGCATCACCATGCCGGAGTTGCGCGACGTGTTCCGGCTGGTGCGCGCCTACCGGGCGGACGACGTGATCCTGAACATCGAGACGAAGGTGGAGGCGGGCGCTCCCAGTGAGACCGCGCCGCGCGAGACCTTCGTGCGGACGGTGTTGCGGGAGATCCGGGATGCGGGGATCGGACGGCAGGTGACGGTCCAGAGCTTCGACTGGGGCGCCTTGATGCTGGTGCGGCAACTGGAGCCGGATCTACCCATCGTCGCCCTCACGAACGGGCAACAGTTCCTGCAAGCGGGGCAGGAGGGCAAGTCCCCCTGGCTGGGTGGCCTCGACATCGACGACTTCCCGGGGCAGACCCTCCAGGCCAAGTACGTGGCGGCGGCGCGGTCCTTCGGCACGAACGTCCTCTCGCCGGTGCACGGCGATCCCCAGAACGGGCGCTTCGGCGCGCCGGGCTATGTGCCCTTCACCACCCCTGAACTCGTTCGGGACGCCCACGCCGCTGGGATGAGGGTCGTGCCCTGGACGGTGGACGACCGCGGGACCTACGACGCCCTCATCGACGCGGGCGTGGACGGCATCATCACCGACTATCTCGACCAGTTGCGCCGGACGCTGGCCGAGCGGGGCTTCGCGTTGCCCACACCGCGCCACCTCGACCCGGCGGCCCTGTGTCGCCTGATCAAGGAGGACCCCGCCAACAGCCGGGTGAGCTGCCAGAGCTGATCGTCTCCCCGCCCGCCAGGCCCGCCATCTTCCCGGGAGGACACCATGAACGACCGCGCGCACAGCCGCTCTTCAGACGCCAGGCTCACCCGCCGCGCCCTCTTGCAGGCCGCCTCGGTCGTCACGGGGGTGGGGCTCGCCAGCCTGTCGGGCTGCGCCCGGGTGCTGGAGACGGTCCGCTTTCCCGCCAACCCCTTCGCCCTGGGCGTGGCCTCGGGCGACCCCTGGCCCGACTCCGTGGTGCTGTGGACCCGGCTCTCGACCGACCCGCTGGGGCCGACCGGCGCGGGGCTGCCCGTCTCCGCCGTGCTCGTGGCCTGGGAGGTGGCGCACGACGAGGCGTTCACGCGGGTGGTGCGCCGGGGCACCGTGCCCGCCACACCCGAGCAGGGGTACGCGGTCCACGCCGAGGTCTACGGGCTGGAGCCGGGCCGCGCGTACTTCTACCGCTTTCTCGCGGGCGGTGAGGTCAGCCCGGTGGGCCGCACCCGCACGATGCCTGCCATGAACGCCGACCCGGAGCGCCTGCGCTTCGCCTTCGTGTCGTGCTCGGACTACCAGAACGGGTACTTCAACGCCTACGGGCACCTCGGGCGCGAGGATGTCGACCTCGTGCTGCACCTCGGCGACTACATCTACGAGTACGGCCCCAACCCCCGGGGCGTGCGCCAGCACAACGGCCCCGAGATCGTGACGCTCGACGACTACCGCCGCCGCTACGCCCTGTACAAGGGCGACACGCAGCTTCAGGCCGCGCACGCCGCCGCCCCCTGGATCGTGGTGTGGGACGACCACGAGGTCGAGAACAACTACGCCGCAGACGTACCCGAGGAGCGCGCCTCCGGCGAGGCGCCCGTGACCCGCGAGGCCTTTCTCGCCCGCCGGGCCGCCGCATACCAGGCGTACTACGAGAATATGCCCCTGCGCGCGTCGTCTCTGCCGAAAGGGCCCGACCTGCAACTCTACCGCCGCCTGACCTGGGGACGGCTGGCACAGTTCAGCATGCTCGACACCCGGCAGTACCGCACCGACCAGCCGTGCGGGGACGGCTTCAAACCCCCCTGCGCGGCCGTGGCCGACCCGAATGCGACCCTGACCGGCCCCGCCCAGGAACGGTGGCTGCTCGACGGGCTGGGCGCGTCGCAGGCGCGGTGGAACATCGTCGGGCAGCAGGTGATGTTCGCGCCCTACGACTGGGCGGCGGGTCCGGCGCAGGTGCTGAACATGGACCAGTGGGACGGGTACCCGGCGGCCAGGAACCGCATCCTGGGCTACCTCCAGGCGCGGCGGCCCAGCAACCCAGTCGTGCTGGCGGGCGACATCCACTCGGCGTGGGTCCACGACCTCAGGGCCGACTTCGCCCGCCCGGACTCGGAGGTGCTGGCGACCGAACTGATCACCACCTCCATCAGCGCGGACTTTCCGGCGGCGGCCATCCCCGGCACGACCGCCGCGCTCGCCGACAACCCCCACACCCGCTACTTCAACGGGGCCGCGCGGGGCTACGCCGTGTGCGAGCTGACGCGGGAGACCTGGCGCACCGATTTCCGGGCCGTATCGGGCATCACCTCGCCGAATTCGACCGTGACGACCGACGCGAGCTTCGTGATCGAGAACGGGAGGCCAGGAGCGCAGCGGGCCTAGCGTAAGCCCCGGCCCTGCGAGGTCCCTTTCGAAAGGACGCTGCCACCCGGCGGCGTCTTTCGTCGTTCCCAGCCGGGCCGCCAGAGGAGGAAAAATAAAACCTGTTCCGCTGGTTGTGGCAAGTTGTTGGCTTCTAGAAAGCAGAGGGGGTGTGGGAAGGCAAGCGGCCTGAACTTCAGGCCGCCTGCCACACAGTGTCTTGCCAGGTCTTGAAGGCGGCTTGTTGATGGTGCCGACGATGACGTGCGGGAACGGTGGACCGAGCTGGGTGGTGAAGATTCGCGATGCGGGCACGAAGGTCGAGGAAACCTTGCGCCCGCTGCCATGACCGGAAACCTTGCTGCTGACGTTCCTGCCGTCTTGTCGGGCGGTGGGACTGTTCGATCAGATTGTTACAGCGAGCGGTAGACACGACTTGGACGTGCTCCACCGAGTGGAGCACGGGAAGCTCACGCAGGGCTGCCCCATAGCTCCACAGCTTGTCGGTATGGATAATCTCCGGCACGTCGTATTTCCCCAGCAGTCGCTGGAAGAACGATCTGGCGGCCTCGGTGTCGCGGTGTTCCTGAAGGAGAACTTCCAGCACGGCTCCGTGTTCGTCCACGGCCCGCCACAGCCACTGTTTGACACCCCCCACGTCCACGCACATCTCGTCAAGGTGCCACCGGGAACCCCGACGGGGTTCCCGGTGGCGGAGATCCTGAGCAAAGAGATCAGCGAATTTGAGGCACCAAGTGCGGATGGACTCGTGGGTGACGGCGATGCCTCGTTCCAGCAGAAGTTCCTCGACGTCCCGGTAACTGAGGGTGAACCGGTGGTAGAGCCACACGGCGTAGCCGATAACCGCAGGGGGGAACCGGTAACCGGGGAGCTTCTGACCGCTGAGCACTGCGTCACCCTACCTCAACAACTTGCCACAACCGGCCAGAGGATCGATGAAAATGAGAGGCGGGAGTGACAGACCGAAGCTGACAGCCCAGTAGCAGGACTTTGTCACTTCTATTGGGGCTCATGGGGACGCTCCTCGCACCTGTTCCCCGCAATGCGGACAGCGACCGAGCCGGACCTCCTCCAGGGTCCGGCTCGCTGCTCGCCGTGCCTGGGGCAAGGTCACGACCTACGCGGTGCCGCAGGTCGCGGCGCGTACCGTCTGCAAGAACAGCATTGTCAACATCACCAACACCACGTGGTGCGTCAGGCCCCGCCACGACCGCCCCTCAAAATGGTCGAGTCCCAGTTCCTCCTTGGCCTGCTCGTGCAGCGTTTCGCAGGACCAGCGCGCCTTAATGTCCCGAACAATTTGCGCTTTGGAAGTGCTCGCCGGGTGGTTGGTGACGTAGTACTTGATCTCACCACCTCGACGCTTCTCCCCGACTACCCACACCAACTCGCCAGGGAGGTGGCACCCACGCGCGTCCTCAACGCCATCGGCGATGCGTGCTCGCACGATCACCCAGCGCGACTTTTTGCCGCCCTTGACCGTATGCCAGTGGTGCGGCGGCAAGGTATGCAGCATGGCCCTGACGGGCCGTGCCTGCTTACTCGGGACCGGGTGTTTGTTAGGCCGCCCCTTTCCCTTGGCCTTCGGTGGTGGATCGTGCACGGTGACGTGTTCACCGAACACCTTCTGGTGGCCTACGATTCCGACAGCCCAGGTGAGGCCGCGGGTGGTGAGCGCCTGACGGAACTCTTTGCTGACGCCGTACCCGGCGTCAGCGAGCACGACCCGGAACGTGACACCTTGTGCTCGCACGCGGTCGAGTTCTTCCAGGGCGAGGTCGGCCTTGGACTTATACGTTTGGAGGTCCAACAGCCGCATGCCGAGCGGCGCGAAGACGCGCTGGTCGGCCAGGGTCAGGGTCACCAGCGCCTGACAGTTGGCGAGTTTCCCGAGCGCACCGCAATACTGATGGGCGACGCCGACGCTGTGCTCGCCACTCTTGGGCAGAGCGGTGTCGTCAATGATCAGCACACTATTCTTCCCACCACAGAGGGACTGAGCGCTCTCAGCCAGGAGGCGGTCGAGCGGGTCAGTCTCCCAGGGGCTGACGTTTAGGAAATGGTGGAGGCGTTGATACGGCAGCCCGACGTGCTCAGCGATGGGCTCGGTGCTCTTCCGTTCCAACGGAGCAAGGAGGCCGCGAAGGTACTTGGGGAGACAGGCGCGCTGCTTAGCGTGGTCGAAGATTTTCAAACAGGGAGAGAGGAAGTCGGAAAAGGACCGCTGCCAGTCGCGGGGGACGGACACACTCGCCAGGATCAGTCACCACGGCGAGGGGCGGCTGAGCGCCGCCCCTCGTCTGTTGGCTGAAACGGACCGTAGGCCCGTCCCACACCACCGGTCACGGGAGGCCGAGATGTCCTGCTTCCCCTTCTCACCACGCTCCACCGCACAACGCGCTTGCTGCCCACACCGCCGCCCGTGTTGTTGGGCGCATCAACGTTCTTCCCCGACCATCCAATTCACGAGCACCTCGAGCCGCTCTGAGGTCTGCTCGGGGGGCAGCCGACCGGCGCGGGTGAGGGTGACCAGGCCATGCAGCGCCGCCCAACAGACCTCGGTGAACAGTCCCGGGGCGACCCCACCGGCGACTCCACCCAGCGTGTCCAGCAGGGCCGTGAACGCCTCGCGCAGCGGTGCGGGTGTGGCCTCATCCGCGAACGGGAGTCCGCTGCTGAGACTGAACATGGCGTCGTAGACAGCGGGATGACGCTCGGCGAAGGCCAGGTAGGTCCTGGCCAGCGCGGCGACCGCCGCACGCCCGGCGGCCCCGGTGGTGACGGCGCTGCGGATGGCCGCCGTCAGCTCGGCGAAGCCGTCGAGCGCGACGGCCCCGACGATCTCGTCCTTGCCGCGGAAGTGGCTGTAGAGCACCGGCTGGCTGTACTCGATGCGTTCGGCGAGCCTCCGTACGGTCACGGCGTCCCAGCCCTCGGTCTCGGCGAGTTGGCGAGCCACTGAGACGATCAACCGGTGGCGTTCGGAGCGCTCGCGTTCCTTGCGTTGATGTACAGTCATGCCGTGAGGCTAGCATCGCTTGACATGTTGGCAATGCTAGACCTAGCATTGCACTAGTATCTAGCGACGCTAGTAAAGATTTGAGGACGGGAGGACGTATGCAGGAATTGCTGGTGGTCGTGACCATTGTGCTGGTCGGGTTGATGGTCGGCGTGGAACTCTCGGTGGCAGCTTTCGTCAATCCAATCTTCGGCCGACTCCCGAACGACGCTGGAGTTGCGGCCCGAAGCGATGGAGCCCGGGTGCTCGGCCGGGTGATGCCGTTCTGGTATATCGGGTCCGTCCTCCTCGGGGCAATTTGGGCCGCCCAGGCATGGGGTCGTCCGCAAGCGCTGACGGTTGCCGTGGCTGCGGCGTTGCTGGTGGTGAGCGTCGTGATGTCCATCGTGCTGCTTGTGCCGATCAACGCCCGGGTCGCTCGCTGGTCCTCGGAGGGCGTCCCTGTCGACTGGCAGCAGCAGGTTGGCCGCTGGGACGGCTTGCACTACATCCGGGTGGGGATCATCGTTGCCGCGTTCGTGCTGCTGGTCCTGGCTGGCGTAGCGGCCTAGCGGCCTGAGCTGGGCGTGCCTACGCCGAGGCAGCAACCGTTCTGCGCTCTATAGGAAGGAGCGCCGCCAGTGGTGTGGGATGAGCATACCGTCCGTTTCGGTCAGCACGACGAGGGGCGGCGCTCAGCCGCCCTGAAGTGACAAAGTCCTGTTAAAACAGGTTATATTTTCCTTCCTCTGCCGCGTGGAGGTGAAGGCGGGCGGGACCACCTGCCGCCGAAAAGAAGACTGCCCCACAAGCGACGACTTGTGGGGCGGCCTCCGGGCAACGACCCCGGTCGAAGTCCCCGCCTACCGCCCCACGCCGGGCGCGAGGGTGAGCGGCGCGTCGAGCCGCAGCCACAGGAACTCGGTGTGGTCCTTCACGTCCGCGCCGCGTCCGCCCATGCCCGGGTAGTTGTTGTCGTTGGCGACCAGGATGGTGTTCGCGTCGAGGACGAGGACGTTCTCGATGGTCACGTAGGGGAAGGTGAAGACCCCATTCCGGGTGCTGGGCGCGAGCCCCTGGGGATCGGAGACGTTCATCAGGTCGGCCACCAGCGTCTTTTTGAGGGTGCCGTCGGTGTTCTTCTCACGCAGGCTCACCCGGTACACGCGCTTGACCTTCGCCGTGGGGCCGCTGCCGTTGTCGCGTTCGATGACCAGGGACTCGTCCGCATTCACCGGCGTCAGGTCCCCGATGGCGTTGGCGGGGTCGTCGAGGAGGTAACGGCCTGCGAGCGTCCACTTGCGGGAGGCGAGGTCGAAGGCGTGGAGCCGGAGTTGCCCGGCCGGGTCGCCCACGACCGTCTTTTCCAGCAGGGCGTACAGGGTCTTGCCGTCGGGGCTGAGGCTCACGCCCTCGAAGCCGCCGCTGCTCCCCAGGTTCGCCGCGCTGGGCTGCCCCGGCGCCGGGGCGACGAGCGCGAACGCGGGGTTCTGGGGGCTGCGGACCTCGGCGGCCGTGTACTGCCCCACCACCCGCGCCCCGGTGGCGGGAAAGTCGGTGAACAGGCCGTCCACGCCCGCACGCAGGGCCTGGCGCATCTCGGCCTCGGGGTCGTTCGCGTAGACGGGCAGCAGGTAGGGCGGCTCGTTGCGGAAGGTCCAGGGGTGGACGAGCAGCCCGGCGGCGTGGGCGCGGGTCACGAAGTTGGTGGTCTTGCCCCCGTCGTCGATGATCCACCGCTTGTACGGCCCCACGCCGCTCGCGTAGGTGGCGATGTCGCGCAGGGCCGCGTCGGTCGTCAGGGCGTCGTACTTGCGGGCGTCGCCCCTCGCCACCCAGTCGTAGGGCGCCTCGTCGGGACTGCTGACAAGCTGCACGAGGGGCAGATTCACGCCCGCCCTCGGCATGATGTTCGTCTTCAGGTCGCGCAGGTTCGCGGTCTCGAAGGACTGGACGAACACGCGCCCCGGGTCGGTGAAGCCTTCCTTTTTCAGGGTGTCGATCAGGAGCTGCGAGGTGTTCAGGCCCTGCGCCGCGAAGTAGGTCGGGTGCTTCGTCTCGGGGTAGATGCCGACCTTGCGCCCGGTCCTCGCCTCCACGTCCCTGACGAGGGCGATGACCTCCGCGAGGGTGGGCACCTCGAACTGGCCGTCGTAGGCTTTCCCGCGCAGGGCGGGCAGGCGCTCCACCGCCCGCAGGGTCTTGAGTTCCGCCAGGGTGAAGTCCTCGGCGAAGTAGCCGCGCACGTCCACCCCGTCGAGCTTCTTGGTCGTGAGGCGGGAGGCGAACTCGGGGTGGCTCGCCACGTCGGTCGTCGCCTCGGTGACCTTGCCGCTCGCGTCCACAGCGGCGATCACGGGCTCGTGCCGGGCGATCAGCACGCCGTCTTTCGTCACCACGAGGTCGGGCTCGATGAAGTCGGCGCCCGTCTCGATTGCGACGCGGTACGACTCCAGCGTGTGCTCGGGGCGGGTGCCGCTGCTGCCCCGGTGGCCGATGACGATGGGCGCTTGGTTTCGCAGGGTGGGCAGCCCGGGCAGGTTCGGCGTGGGAATGGGCGCTTCGAGCAGCCGCCCGTCGGCCGCGAAGTGCAGCAGGAAGGGGCCGAACTCGTCGCCCACCCAGAGCGTGCCGTCGGGGGCGAAGGCGAAGCCCTCCACGTCGAAGTCGGCGCCGGTGAGCAGCCGCTCGGGGCTGGCCTCGTTCACGATGGGCCAGGTCACCTTGCGGTCGGGGTCGCGCAGTTGGATAGAGGTCCCGACCTCGGCGCGGCCCTGTCCGCCAGGCGCGGTCTTGGCGGTCAGGTTCACCCGGTACAGGCGCAGCAGGTAATCCGCGCTGTTCGCCTTGCTGCCGAAGCCGTTGTCGCTCAGGAAGACGTACCCGCCGCCCGGGGCGCGCCGCACCCCCGAGAAGCCCTGCACCGGCTGGCTGCTGAACCGCGCCGGGCCGCGCAGTCCCTGGGCGCCGAAAGCGCCGCTCGGCGGGCCCGCGGCAAAGGTGTCGGCGGGCAGTTCCGCGTACCCGACGAGCGTGGCGGCGTGGGTGCTGCCCAGGCTCAGGCCCAGCAGGGCCGTCAGGCGGACCAGGGTGTGTCTCACTCCCGCAGTGTTTGAAGTTCCCGTCAGCCCCAGGTCGGCGCGGGGTCAGGGCGCGGTCAGGTTGGTGGGCGAGGCGCCGTCTGCTCACCCGACCTCACCGGGCTCTGACTCGGCGGCCGGGGGAGCGGACCGCTGGAAGCTTGACCACCGCTGTCAGGGCTGCATCGGGACCGCGGAAGAGCCGCACAACTGAGGGAGGCCCACTTTCGCAGAAGACCTCTTGCGACGAGTTTGTGCCTCAACTGACATCTTGCAATTTAGGTTGAGGGGACGGGAAGTGCATGCTGGAAGGCGTCGAGCGCGTCCAGCTCCAGTTGGAGTGCTTGACGACGCACATCGGGGACGAACGAGAACCGTACGGTTCTCGCCAGATCGCCCCAGTCGGGCCACATGCCTGCTCTCCCCACAGGCAGATCGAGGTTCTGGAGATGGCAGAGGAGGAAGGCTGTCCCAGAGAGGCACCACCAGCGCATCACCCCCTGTTTGCTGTGCTGGGCGAAGCGTTCGAGCCCAAAGCGTCCCTTGACCGTTTTGAAGAAGGCTTCGATCCGCCACCGGCACTTCCCCAGCCGAGCCAGGTACTTGCCCCCCAGATCGAGATTGGACATCACGAAGCGTTGTTCAGGCTCTTTGTTGCGGTAGAGCCAGACCCAGGAGACGCACATGGTGTGGTCAAGCCCTGTGGGCTTGACCAGGCTCCCCCGGACCATCAGGTCACGGACCTGCCGCCCACCCTCCAGTTTCCGGGTGCAGCGCACGCCGACCACGATGTCGAGGCCACGGGCGAGAACGCCCCGAATAAACTCGGCACTCTCGAAGCCCCCGTCTGCATGCAGACGGGGACGCCGTTTTCCAGACATCAGGGCAGAAGGAACGGTGCGGAGCAGCTTCAACGCGAGCTGCGCGGGGGAAGGGGTCCCCTTCCCCCGCCAGATTTGAAAAGCCCAGGGCAGACGAAGCTGCCCGCAGCACAGGTACAACACCACCAGGTGAACGCCGTGGACGCTGTTGAAGGTGTGAACCCAGTCGGCAAGTTCGCTGAACTTGCCGGTCTTTTCCAGGCTGGTCAGGTCCACCAGCAGTTCCAGCCGAGGGCGCTGGTGGGGCTGCTGTCGCCACCAGTCCTGCACCGTCTCCAGGGCGTGCTGACGCAACACTCGGCACAGGTGCCGGGTGTCCCAGACCGCGTGATTGAGGAAGCGGCTGAGAGCTGAGGGAGATTTGACGGTGGCCCGTTGGGGTAGCGGTCTACCAGAACCATCCAACAGCAGGTCGAGGAAGACCTCGAACGACTCCCGATGCTGCTTGCGGGAAAAGCAGGGCAGGATGTCAGAATACAACCGTCTGGAACGCTGTTCTTTTGGGTTCACACCCCACAATGGGGCCAAAAGGGCGTTCCAGACGTCCTTTCCCTCAACTGCAAGATGTCAGTCAACCCACCGCCTTCTTCACGAGGGCGCCGATCCTGGCCTCGTCATCGGCGGTCAGCCCCGTCAGCGCGAAGGAGGTCGGCCACATGGCGCCGTCGTCGAGGTTCGCCGTGTCGTTGAAGCCGAGCGTCGCGTACCGCGAGTTGAACTTGTGCGCGGCCTGGAAGTAGCAGACGACCTTGCCGTCCCGGGCGTACGCGGGCATGCCGTACCAGAGTTTCGGCGAGAGGGCCGGCGCGCTGGCGGTGATGAGCGCGTGGAGCCGCTCGCCCAGGGCACGGTCGGGTTCCGGCAGCTCGGCGATCCTTGCGAGCACGGCGCTCTCCCCATCCGCCCTGTCCCTGTTCACGCGCGCTTCCGCCCTCAACTCCTTGGCACGCTCCCTCATCGCGGCCCGTTCCTCTTTCGTGAATTCCTGAGCCGTCCGGTCCGGCGCGGCCCCGCTCGTGGCGGACTTCGCCGGCTTCCTGGGTGTCTTTGCCGTCATGGTGCTTCCTCCAGTCGGGGTGGGTGACGGCGGCCCTACGGCCGCCACGAGCGTCGTGTGCCGGCTCTTTCGGCACCGTCCGTGCGGATTGCGGCGGTACTCTCCAGAAGGCTCAGCGCCGTTCCTGGATGCGGATCAGCGTGCCGGCGGGGTCGCGAAAGGCGCAGTCGCGCACGCCGTACGGCTGCTCGGTCGGCTCCTGGACGACCTCGGCGTCGCTGGCCTGCACCCGCTCGAAGGTGCCGTCGAGGTCGGCGGTGGACAGGATGATGGTGGCGTAGGTGCCCTTGGCCATCATCTCGGCGATGGTGCGGCGCTCGCCCTCGGTGAGGCCGGGGGTGGCGACCGGAGGGTACAGGACGATGGACGTGTCCGTCTGGTCGGCGGGGCCCACCGTGATCCAGCGCATCCCGCCGTACCCGACGTCGCCCCGGACCTCGAAGCCGAGGGTGTCGCGGTAGAAGGCCAGGGAGGCGTCCGGGTCGTCGTGCGGGAGGAAGGTCTGGTGAATGGTGAGGTCCATGGGGTCACTCTAGGCGCGGCCCGGGGTCCGGCGCTTCTCGATTCCTGATCGGCCGGGTGACCTGTTTCGCCACGCAGGGCGGCAGTCCCGCCGCCTTGCCCCCGGGCTGGGCCCGGTAGGTGCTGGGCGGCACCCCGACCAGTTCGGTGAAGCGCGTGCTGAAGGTGCCCAGCGACGAGCAGCCGACCTCGAAGCAGACCTCGGTGACGCTGAGGTCGCCCCGGCGCAGCAGCGCCATCGCGCGCTCGATGCGCCGCGTCATCAGGTAGCTGTACGGCGACTCGCCGAAGGCGCGCCGGAATGAGCGGCTGAGGTGCCCGGCCGACATGTTCACGCCCCGGGCGAGCGCCTCGACGTCGAGCGGCCGCGCGTACTCCCGGTCGATCCGGTCCCGGACGCGGCGCAGCCGGGCGAGGTCGCGCAGGTGCGGCGTCGCGGCCGGTCTGCTGGTCACGCCATGATCGTGCCACGTCGCGCCGCATGGCTCAAGCTGGCCTGATCACGAGAGGAGCACGACACGGAAGGCGACGGAAACCTGTACGGGTTGTCAACCCGTCGGGTGGTGGGTGCGGCAGCGTGACCCCGCGTTGTCAGGCATGCGTTCGGGGAGCAGACTGGGAGCCTATGCCCACTGTGCGCCACACATGCGCCCTGTCCGTGGTCGCGCTCGTGCTGACAGGACCGGCGACCGCCGGTGGACGGGAACCGGGCACGGTGTTCGGTCCGCTCAACGTCGACAGCGCCCGCGACGTCAGGGAGGTGCGACTCGCGGTCGCCCCAGACGGTGCCGTGACCGTCGCCTGGACCGAGGACACCCGCCGGCCGGGCGAGCGCTTCGGGCAGGGCGTGTTCGTGAAACGGCTGGTCGGAGGGCGCTGGGCGCCGCTCGGGGGCAACCTCAACTATTCGCACCCGCGCGACGCGACCACCCTCGACCTCGCCCTCGACGAGGCGGGACGACCGCTGCTCGCCTGGAACGAGAATCTCGCGCACGCGGACATCCATGTGTTCCGTGCCTGGACCGGCACGGGCTGGACGAGCTGGGACGTGCGGCGGCTCGGCCAGGACCTCACCTACGCGGCGAGGGTGCGCGCCCTCGCCGCGCGTTCGGGTGAGCCGGTGCTTGCCTGGGGGGTCCAGGACACCGACCTGCCCGGCACCCGGCTGTACGTGCAGACGTGGAACGGCCGGACGTGGGCGCGGCTGCCCGCCCTGAACAGCGGTCGCCACGTCGCGCTCTCCCCGTCGGTCGCGCTCACCGGAGGGGGGGCACCCGTCGTGGCCTGGCTGGAGGGCGACGCCGCCACCAGCGACGTGCTCGTGAAACGCTGGAACGGCGCGGCGTGGGTCCCCGTCGGGGGTCCGCTCAACGTCCGCCCGGGCACCTACACCTTCGCCCCGGTGCTGCGCCTCGACGAGGAGGACCGGCCGGTGGTGGCGTGGCTGGAGGACCGGGGCGGGATCGACACTCTGTTCGTGAAGCGCTGGACGGGCCGCGCGTGGCGGCTCCTGGGCGGGGCACTCAACGTGGACGCGGGCAAGCCCGCCGAGCGCCCCTCGCTCGCGCTGGGCGCGGACGGCCGGGTGGTGGTCGCGTGGGCCGAGGGGCCGGAGGGGAAGCGGCGCGTGTACGCGAGGACCTGGGACGGGCGGGGGTGGCGGCCCCTCGTCGCCGGGAGCGTGGGCGCCCCGGGGCACGACGCCGACTTCGCGAACGTGGGGCTTGACGGGCGGGGCCGCGTGACGCTGGCGTGGCGGGAACGGCGGGGCAACACCCACCTCGTCCTCGCGCGGCAGGTCCCGTGAGCGCCGGGAGGGGAGGCTTCGGGCGAACGGCCTGACGAGGAGGCCAGCGTTCGTGGTGAGCCTGCCTGGGGTTCAGGGGACTCCAGGCGTCTCCTCCTGGTCCGCCCCCAACACCAGGACGAAGACGACCGGAAACCCTCGGCTCGCTCCCGGCCGGGAAGGGAACTTCCCCTCACCCTGACCCGAAAGCGAGGATGACCGCATGAGCCGCAGGGAGTTCAGCGGGGACCAGCTCACCGGGCTTCCTCAGGACGCCAAAAAGGGCGGAACGGCGGGCGGCGAGAACGCGCGGCTCCTGACCCGTGGGCGCGACAGGTGCAGGAGACCGAGGGGGCGTACCGTGACGCGAAGCTGTTGCTCGCGCCCGAACGCCGGACGACCCGCGTCCCCGGCTCCTGTTCATGCCCGTGCTTGCGGCCCTGTCGCGGGTGGAGGACGACCCGGGCAGGACGCGCCGAGACTCCCCCGGATCGGTTCGGTGGCAGTCCCGCGTCGGAGAACGTCCGGCAGGATGCTCGGGAGGACCCGGCCTGCCGCGCATTCTCCACCCAGTCTGGAACAGGGGTCTGCCCGCTCCGGCTTCTCACCGCAGGCAGACGCCGGGCCGCTACCGTTGACGGATCACTCACGCTCCTGGAGGAAAGACGATGAATTCGACGCGGCGTTCCCGCTCAGTGTGGTGCCTGCTCCTCGCGTGGGTGAGCACCCTGGCCCTCGCCCAGACCCCGGCCAGGCTGGGGAATCTGACGTACCGCGTCCCCCCGGGCTGGACCACCCAGACCCGGAACGGCGTGCTCACCCTCACGCCGAGGGACCTGCCGTCCGGCCAGACCGCCTTCATCCTGCTGTCCCCCGACGCGCCCCTCACCGGGGAGCTGCGCCCCTGGTTCGAGGCCCGTGTGCGCGGCCTGCACGGGAAGGTGCGGGTGCTGAACACGACGGCGGTTGAGGCGGCCAGGGCGAAGGACGGCTCGACCGTCCTCTCGCAGGGCGCCGTGGTCGTGGGCGGCTCGGGCGAGCCCCAGTACCGCTTTTACGTGGCGGGCGAGTTCGGCCAGGGTGCGGGTCGGCGCGCGGTGTTCCTGCTCTACCAGGCGTCGAGCCTCGACCTCGTGGGGCGGTACCAGGCGGGCCTGAATGCCCTTGCCGACTCGGTGGACCTGGCGGGGACGGCGGTGGCCGCCACCCCCGGCGCCCCGACGCCGCGCCCGCCGACGCCCGCCGGGGCGGCCACCCGGCCCACCCCGTCGCCCACCCCTTCCCCGGGCGCCACCCTGCCCGCCGTCAGGACCCTGAACGCCGCCGAGTTCGTGAAGGCGGGCGGGAACCCCCGGGAGACCCTGATCCCCGGCGAGTTCCGCTGCTATGAGGAACGCCGGGGCGACGACGTGGCGCGGCCCCACCTGACCGTGCAGATCCTGCCGGGCGGGGGGTACCGCACCTCGGGCGGGGGCGGCACCTTCAGCGTCCGCAAGGACGGCAGCCTGCGCAAGGTCCGCTGGCAGGGCGGTCCCCTGGGCGGCTCCTCGGAGGGCTACCTGGGCTTCGGCGACCACGGGCAGGACTTCAGCCTGGGCGACGTCGGGCCCCAGGAGCGCGACTACGAGTGCTACCAGGCGGGCGCGCGGGAGAACCTCGCCCGGCTGGAGTTCTCGCTCAAGACGCCCAAGCCCGGCAAGTACCCCTGCGTGACCGGCGACGGGAGCAACAAGGGGGCCGGAACGCTGGAGATCCTGCCGGGGGGGCGTTACCGCCTGGGCGGCGGGGAGGGGAGATACGCGGTGGACCTGTTGAGCGACCAGAACGAGGACTGGAGCGACCTGGAGTTCGCGGGCGGGTCCCTGGACGGCGCCAGCGGCTCCTACAGCGAGGGGGAGGACGGCGAGCGCGAGTTCAGCGTCTTCCGGCCCAAGGTGACGTGCAGGCTGGTGGTGAAGCCGACCCCGATTCCCCGCTACGGGACGGCCAAGGCCCCGACGCCGCCCCGGGGCTCGGGCGGGCTCTCGGGCGCGTACGCGAGCTGGCAGGCGGACGTGGGTGGGTACTGCGGCGGCCTGTGCTGGAGCTTTTACATCTTCGACAAGAACGGCTACGTGTACACCGACGAGCCCGAGACCGGGCTGGAGGACGCGGACTGCTCGCGCACGCGGCCCAACGGCCTGCCCGTGTGCGAGGTGTACTCCTTCCGGGGCGGGCAACTCACAATCGGGGACGGGAAGCCCGAGCCGCTGAGGAAGAAGGCCGACGGGAACTACGACCTGGACGGCACCACCCTGACCGCCATCCGCCCCGTCACCGGGCTGAAGCTGGGCGGGAAGTACCGCAGCTTCTCGGGCTCGGTCAGCCCCGGCGGCATGACGAGCAGCTTCTCGGAGGTCTTCTTGCGTTTCCTGCCCGACGGCCGCTTCTCCCGGGAAGCCGCCGGGGGCGCCAGCTCGACCTTCACGGACAACGGCACGTCGTCCGGCACCACCACGGGCGGCGTGACCGCCACGGGGAGCCGCAGCAACGGCGGCACGTACCGTTTCGCGGGGAACACCCTGGAACTGAAGTACGCGGACGGCCGGGTGTCGCGCTCCTTCGCCTTCCTGCCCGAGATGAAGGGCGGGCAGCCGAATAAGGGCTTTGTGCACCTCGGTGGGCGCGACTACAGCCTGCAGGACGGGAAGTGAGAAGCGGCGGGGAGACGCCCGGAAAGGTGACCGCTGCCCCACACCCTCCCTGCGATTTGCCCTGATGGACGTCGTCGGGCGCCCAGGGCTCCAATGCGGGCCGGAGCCGCGCGGGCGCCCGCCCTCCCGATCCGGTTACAAAGGTTACAAAGGAGGGCGAACACAGGGAGGTGGGGGATGCGCGCGGAACAGGTGACGGACCCGGTGGCCTATCACGGCGAGGGTCCGGTGTGGTCGGAAGGCTGGGGCGGCCTGCGCTGGGTGGACATGCTCGCCGGGGACGTGCTGTCCCTGGGGGCGGACGGAACGGTCGGGCGCCGCCACGTCGGGCGGGTGGCCGCCGCCCTGCGCCCCCGTCGCGGGGGTGGGGCCGTCATCGGCGTGGAGCGGGGCTTCGCGCTGGAGGATGCGGACGGCACGGTGAGACCGCTGCCGGAGGTCTGGACTGACCCCGGCGTGCGGATGAACGAGGGCGGCTGCGACCCCGACGGCCGCTTCTACTGCGGCTCGATGGCCTACGACCAGAAACCCGGCGCGGCCAGGCTCTACCGCCTCGACCCGGACGGGTCGGTTCACGTGGTGCTGGAGGGCGTGACCATCTCCAACGGCCTGGAGTGGAGCCCGGACGGCACGCGGGCCTACTACAACGACACCGCGACCGGCCGCGTGGACGTGTTCGACTACGACCGGGAGGCCGGTCTCACCGGGCGGCGCACCTTCGCGGACCTCGCGGGCGAGGAGCTGGCGCCCGACGGGCTGACGGTGGACGCCCGGGGCGGGGTCTGGGTGGCCCTGGCGGGCGGCGGCGCGGTGCGGCACTACCGCCCGGACGGCAGGCTGGCGGGCGTGGTCGAGGTTCCCGCCAGGAAGGTCACGGCCTGCACCTTCGGTGGTCCGGGGCTGGGCACGCTCTACATCACCACCTCGCGCGAGGGGCTGGAGCCGGGGGAAGACCCGCTGGCCGGGGCCCTCTTCCGGGCGGAGGTCGGCGTCAGAGGGCAGCCAGCGAGGGAGTTCGCCGGGTAGGGCGCCAGGCACAGGGGGTGGGAAGCGGGCGGCACGCGAGGTGCCCGGGGCGCCCCGGGAAACGCGCTAGCCTGTGCGGCAGCGTATGACCGAACTGGAAGGATTCCGCACCCCGCAGCAGGACCGAAGTCGGCAGTCGTTCGAGCGGGTGCTGGAGGCGGCCATCGAAATTCTCGGGGAGGAGGGGTTCGAGCAGCTCACCCTGGCGAGCGTCAGCCAGCGCGCGGGCGTCTCCACCGGGGCGATCTACGGCCGCGTGCGCGGCAAGGAGGATCTGCTCGACGCCGCCCGGATGCGGATTCTGGAGCGGGTGGAGCGCCAGCAGGCCGAGATGCTCGCGGGCATACGCGCCGGGCGGCTGCCCTTCGATGCCCTGGTCCCGCAGATGGTGGGGGCGCTCGGCGAGTTCCTGAAAGCCCAGGCCAACCTGCTGCGCCCCCTGATGTCGCGGGCGCCCTCCAACCCGGCGGTATCGAGCGTGGGCAAGCGGTCCTTCCGCAAGCTGGAGGAGGGCTGGAGCGCCATCCTGCTCGAACACCGCGCCGACATCGGCCACCCGAGACCCGAACACGCCGTCCACGCGTGTTTCTCGCTGGCGTACGCCGCCTTCGCCCGTTACCTGGGGCTGGGCTCGGCGGCGGACGTGGCCGGTGAGGGGGACTGGGACGAGCTGAAGCACGACCTGGGCGAGATGGGCCTGCTCTTCTTGCGCCACTGCCTCCCCCGCTGAATCCATTGCCGCTTGACTTCTGATCAAATCCGTCGCACTCTTAACTAGAACGGTAATTCTAGTTTTGGTCCGTTGCCGTCCCGCCCGGCGTGGGGGATCGGCGGCGAGTGCCCGCACCACGCCACCCCGGAGGACCCATGCGCTTTTCCGTCTTTCTCGTCGGCCGCTCCACCGCTCCCGAACAGGACCGCGCGATCATCCAGGCGCTCGTAGAACACACCCGGGAGGCCGAGGGGCTGGGCTACGACGCCGTCTTCCTGCCCGACCACCACTTCACCGGGTACGCGCCCATGTCGAGCGACCCCTTCGTCTTCGCGGCGTACCTTGCGGGTCAGCTCAGGCGGATGCACTTCGGCATGTCGGTCACCACCGTTCCCCTGCACCACCCCGTCCGCTTCGTCGAGCGGGTCAACCTGCTCGACCAGCTCACGGAGGGGCGCCTGCTGGTGGGGATCGGGAGCGGCACCACCCCCGAGGAGATGATCGGCTTCGGGGTGAACTACAAGGAAACCTCGCGCATCGCCCAGGAGAACCTCGACGTCGCCGAGCGGCTGTGGAACAAGGGGCTGGACGACGATCCCGTGGTGTTCGACACCGGGCACTACAAGGGGGCCGTCATCCAGCGCATCGTCCCCGCCCCCTACGGCGAGCGGCACGCCCCCCTGATGAGCGTGGCCCTGCGTGAGGCCAGCGCCCTGCGGGCGGCCCGGAGCGGCTACCCCGCCTTCATCCCCGCCTTCACGCCGCCCAGGATCGGCGGAACGGAGCCCTTCACCCACGTCCGGAAGTACTTCAAGGTCTACCGGGACGCGCTGCTGGCCGCCGGTCATCCTGAAGAGGTGGTGCGCTCCGCCCTCTCGTGGACCACCCACACCTACCAGTGCGTGCACGTCGCCGAGACGGACGAACAGGCTCGCGAGGAACTGGAGGTCATCCTGAAGGGCTACCAGGCGGCTATCGACCGTGAGACGGTCTACAACAAGCGGGCCGAGGAGATCAGCGACGTGAAGATTCACGAGACGCCGAACGCGCTGAGCGAGGACTGGATCGGGACGTGGTGCCTGTACGGCAGCCCGGAGACGGTCCGCGCGCACCTTCAGGAGTACCAGGACCTCGGCATCGGGAACGTGCTGATGGGCTTTACCAACGGGCCCCTGACGGGCGAGCGCCTGCGGCTGGGCCAGCAGTCCATGCGCCTCTTTGCCGAGCGGGTCATGCCGCACTTCAAGCAGCCGGAGTTGGCCCGCGTATGACCGCCGGAACGAGGCCGTTCATCGTGGGGATCGGCGGCACCACCCGCCCCGGTTCCAGCGGCGAGAAGGCGCTGCGGGTGGCGCTGGCGCACGCGGAAAAGGCCGGAGCACGCACCCGGCTCTTCGGCGGCCCCGAACTCGCCGCGCTCCCCCTGTACGCCCCCGAGAAACAGGAGCGCAACGAGGCCGAGGTCGCGCTGGTCGAGGCCGTGCGGCAGGCCGACGGAGTGCTCGTCGCCACGCCCGGGTATCACGGGGGCGTGTCGGGGCTGGTGAAGAACGCGCTCGACCTGCTCGAAGACCTGCGGGGTGACGAGCGGCCCTACCTCGACGGGCGGGCGGTGGGGTGCGTCGTGGTGGCGGCGGGCTGGCAGGGGACCGGGGTGACGCTCAGCGCCCTGCGTGACATCGTGCATGCCCTGCGGGGCTGGCCCACGCCGCTCGGCGTGACCATCAACACCGTCGCCGTGCAGGCCTTTGCTCCCGATGGAAGCTGCACCGACCCGGCCACCGACGCCGGGCTCGCCACGCTCGCCGGGCAGGTCCTGCAGTTCGCGCGGGCGACCGCCGCCCTTCGTGGTCTGCCGTCCGGGGTGCCCGCGTGAACGCCGAGCCGTCCGCCCCGACCGCAGAGTGGACGCTGGACGAGGCGGCGACCCTCACCGCCGGGGCGGACCTGTGGTCCACGCCCGCCCTGCCCGGACGCGGCGTCCCCCCCGTGCGCATGGTGGACGGCCCGATGGGGGTCGCCAGCCCCCACATCGACGAGCGGGACGTGTCGCTCCTGATGCCCTGCGGCACGGCTCTGGCCGCCTCCTGGGACACCGATCTCGCGCGCCGGGTCGGCGAGGTGCTCGCGGGGGAATGCCACCGCCGGGGGGTGCAGGCCCTCCTCGGGCCGAACCTGAACCTCCCGCGCAGCCCGCTCGCTGGCCGGGCCTTCGAGACGTACTCGGAAGACCCGTTCCTGACGGGGGCCATCGGCGCCGCCTGGATTTCGGGCCTCCAGGCCCACGGGGTCTCCGCCGTCGCCAAGCACGTCGTCGGCAACGACTCGGAGACGCAGCGGCACACCATGAACTCGGTGATGGACGGGCGGACCCTGCGCGAGGTGTACCTCCGGCCCTTCGAGATGGCCGCCGGGGCGGGTGTGTGGGCGATGATGATGGCTTACAACCGCTGCAATGGTGTGACCTGTAGCGAGCAGGCGCACGTCATGGGCATCCTGCGGGGGGACTTCGGGTGGGACGGCGTGCTGATGTCCGACTGGTTCGGCACCCACGACGGCGCCCGCAGCCTGAACGCGGGCCTCGACCTGGAGATGCCCGGCCCGCCGCGCCAGATGGGGCCCAGGGTCGCGGAGCTGGTGGCGCAGGGCCAGGTGCCCGGGGAACGGGTCGCCGAAGCGGCGCGGCGTGTGGCAGGCTGGGCCCGGCAGGTGGACCGCTCGCCGGGGCGCGTGGAGGTGGAGGCCCATGCCGTGCTGACAGAAGCGGCTGCGGCGGGCTTCGTGCTGCTCAGGAACGAGGGGGCCGTCCTGCCCCTGCGTGCCGACCGATCCCTCGCCGTGATCGGCCCGAACGCCTCGGTGCCCTGCTACCAGGGGGCGACCTTCGCGCGCATCGCCCTCGCGGAAGACGTGCCGACGCCGCTGGAGGCCCTGCGGCGGCAGTTCGCCGAGGTGACCTACGAGGTGGGCGTCCCCCCCGAGTACCGCCTGCCGCCCCTTCCCGCCCTGCCGATCACGGCGGACGGCGGTGAGCGTGGCCTGACGGTGGAGTACGTCCCCGACACGGACCCGGGCGGGTCGCCCAGCTTCAGCGAGGTGCGGCGGACCTCCACCCTGGTCTGGTTCAGCGACATGCCGGGGGGCCTCAGCACGCAGAGGCCCGGCACGGTGCGGGCACGGACCCGTTTGAGGCCCGAGCGCAGCGGGGTCTACCGCCTGTTCTACGGCGGAACGGGCGACGTGACGTTCTTGGTGGATGGGGTGGAACGCGGTCGGCGCCCCTCCCCGGTCGTGTCGGGCGACGTGATGGGCCACCTGCTGCGGGGCGAGTCGGATTACGTGGACCTGGAACTCACGGCGGGCGAGGAGGTCAGGCTGGAGTTCGTCATGACCTTCGGGCCCGCCCGCGCCCAGGGGCTGTGGTACGGCGCCCGGCCGCCGGGGGTGCCCGACCTGCTTTCCCGCGCCGAGGAAGTGGCGGCCCGTTCCGAGCAGGTGGTGCTGGTGGTGGGAGAGACCGCCGACTCCGGGGTGGAGAGCCGCGACCGCACGACCACGCGGCTGCCCGGGGCCCAACTCGAACTGATCCGCCGCGTCTGCGCCGCCAACCCGAGGACGGTCGTGGTGGTGAACGCCGCCCACGCGGTCGACACGAGTTGGGCTGCCCAGGCCGCCGCCGTGCTGCACGTCTGGTTCCCGGGGCAGGGATTCGGCGCCGCCCTGGCCGAGGTTCTGGCTGGCCTGCGCGAGCCGGGGGGGAGATTGCCCGTCACCTTTGCCCGGCAGGAGGCGGATTACCCCGCCTTCGACCTCACCCCGGACGCCCAGGGCGACCTGCATTACGGGGAGGGCGTGCTGATCGGCTCCCGCTCCTTCGCTGCCCGGGGGATCACGCCCGCCTTCTCCCTCGGGCACGGGCTGGGCTACGCGGAGTTCGAGTACGGCGAGGTGACCATGCAGCCGCAACCCGACGGCGAAGTCCTCGTGGTCGTGCAGGTCGCCAACACCTCGGGCCGGGCGGGCAAGGAGGTGGTGCAGGTGTACCTGGAGCAGCCGGAGTTCGAGGGCGTCCCGGCGCATCCCGAACTCGCGGCCTTCGCGGCGACCGTCGTGCCCGCCGGGGAGACGCGAGCCGTGACCCTAACCATTCCCACCCGTGCTTTCCGCCGCTGGTCGGAGGCCGGGGGGCGGTGGGCGACCCCGCCGGGGACGCGGACCGTGAAGGTGGGGCGTTCGCTTGGGGACATCCGCTGGACGGGGCCGCTGACCCTCTGAACCCTCGCCCGCCCCCTCAGCCCCGGCGCACCTGCCCCTTGGTGGTCGGGCGCGTCGCCTCTTCCGCGTCCATCAGGTCGGCGATCTTGAGCCCGGTGCTCAGGATGTGGTGGTGCATCTCCCTCCCGGCCTCCTCGGCCTTCCCGGCGCGCATCAGTTCGACGAGGCGCCCGTGCTCCACGTTGCCCGACAGGCTGTAGTTGGTGCTCTCCAGGTGCTTGTGCAGGTAGTGCTGCACCCGGTAACGCAGGTCGCGGATTTGCGCGGCCAGATGCGGGCGCCGGGCGCGGTCGTAGATGACCCGGTGGAACTCCATGTTGTTCTGCGAGAAGCGCGCCATGTCGAACTGCCCCTCCGGGTGTTCCATCTCCGCGACGAGGGCGTCCAGGCGGGAGAAATCCTCCTCGGTGAGGTTCGGCACCGCCTTGACGGTCGCCAGTTCCTCCAGCACCGCCCGCATCTCGTAGATCTCGCGGATCTCGTCGGCGGAAAAGCGGGTGACCTGGGCCCCACGGTGCGGCTGGATGGTGACCAGACCCTCGGACTCCAGGGTGCTCAGCGCCTCCCGGATGGGCATGGTGCTGACCTCGAAGCGCTGGGCCAGGTCCTCCAGCCGCAGCCGCTCGCCCGGCTCGAACGTGCCGCGCACGATCTCGTCGCGCAGCATGTTCACGAGAGAGGTCTTGACCGTCCTGGGAAACATGGCGAGCAGTCTAGCACTAGATTTGATCAGATATCGTCTGGTCGACCCCTCAGTCAGCTTTGCTGACAGCTCCCCTGAGAGGGGAACCAGGTACCGCCTTTGCCCTCCAGGAAGCCGAGGCTGTTGCCTCCCTTTGAGGGGACTTGCAAAGTTGCGAAGCAGAGGTGGCCCGCAGGGCCGGACTCGCAGAGCTGCATGGCAGAGGGGTCAAACCGGGCTGTGCCCACCCTGCGCTGCGACTTTGCACTTGCTTTAGGACGCCACCTGGCGCCGGTCAACGTCAACCTCCCGACTTCCGGGGATGACGAGCGCTCCAAGACAGACTTGCAAAAAATCAGAACGTGGATTATGTTTGATCAAACATCAAAGAAGAGTAGTTGGGGGCAGGCGTGAGGCCAGCCCCGGGCGGTTCTCCGTCGGCTTTGACCGGTGTTTCCCTCGTCCCCCGTTCCCCCACGCTGGAGGTCCTGACATGAAGCGCACCCTCGCCCTGCTGTCCCTGACGGCCCTGCTCGCCTCGCCCGCCCTCGCCCAGAGCGGCGAACTGCGCCTGATCGCCCAGGCGAGCGAACAGGGCAACCCCACCATGCAGGCCCTGGTGAACGCCTTCATGAAGAAGTACCCCAACGTGAAGGTGAGGACCGAGTTCTTCCCCATCGGCACCGGGTACCCGCAGGTGCTGCGCACCCAGCTTCAGGGCGGGAACGCGCCCGACCTCTTCTACGTCACGGCGGGGTCGGGTGGGCAGGTCTCCGTGCTGCCCTTCCTGGACGCGGGTTACGTCGCCGACCTGAGCAAGCGCCCCTGGGCGAAGACGGTCATTCCCACCGCCTCCCGGGGCCTGTACTGGAAGGGCAACCAGCTCGCCGCCGTGCCGCTGGGGATGACCCCCATCGCCGCCGTCTACAACGCCGACCTGCTGGGGCAACTGGGCGTGAGCATCCCCAGGACGATGCCGGAACTCCTCAAGACCTGCCAGGTTATCCGCAGCAAGGGCAAGAGCATGTTCGCGCTGGCGGGCGCCAACCCGCAGAACGCGGGCCTGCTGGCGGCCACCCTGGCCGAGAACTACGTGCTGGGCAGCGATCCGCAGTGGAACGCCAAGCGCGCGGCGGGCAAGGTGACCTTCGCCGGGACGGCGGGCTGGAAAAAGGCCTTGCAAACGCTGCTCGACATGCAGAAGGCGGGCTGCTTCATCCCCGGCGTCGAGGGCGCGGACCTGCCCCAGGCAGCCCCGGCGATGGCAAGCGGCCAGGCCCTCGCCTTCGTGATTCCGACCGGCGCCATCTCGGCCCTCAAGAGCATCAACCCGAAGCTCAACCTGGGCGCCTTCGTACTGCCCGGCCCGACCGCCGCGAGCACCGTCCTCGCCGTCTCGCCGACGGACGCCATCGCGGTGTCCAAGAACTCGAAGAACCTCCCGGCGGCGCTGGCCTTCGCGGACTTCATCGCCACGGGCGGGGGCTCGGAACTCTACACCAAGGCGACCGGGGACATCTCCACCCAGCAGGCGGCGACGGGCAAGAATCTGCCTCCCGAACTCGCGGGCATCGCCCCGGCATTGACGCGCAAGAACCGCGTCTTCCCGCTCATCCAGATCGAGTGGAGCAACCCGCAGGTCTACACCACCCTCGGCGAGGGCGTTCAGGGCCTGCTGACCGGGCAGCTCACCGTGGACGCGCTGCTGGCCCGCATGGACGCGGCCTGGAACCGGAAGTGAGGAAGAGGGCGGGGTGCGGTGATCGGCCGTGCCCCGCCTTCTTCTGAGACGAAGCCCAACCCACCGGAGGAGTCCCCGTGACCAGCCAAAACTCCCGTAACGTTCTAGGGGTGGTTCGGCCCTCAGGCGAGCGCAAACGCCCGAACCCGCCCCGCCACGTGCCACCGTGGGCCTGGGCCGTCCCGGCGGTCCTCCTGGTGTTCCTGGCCCGTTACGTCGCGGCGGTCGCGGGCGGCTGGTACGCCTTCACCGACTGGAACGGGCTGACGCCGACCGCCAACTTCACCGGCCTGGCGAACTTCCGCCAGATCTTCACCGACGAGGGGGCGCGCGGCGCCCTCCTGAACACGGTCAAGTTCGCCGCCTGCTTCGTCGTGCTCACCAATCTGGTCGGGCTGTTCCTGGCGGTGGCGCTCAACCAGCACCTCAAAACCCGTTACCTCCTCCGCACGGTCTTCTTCGCCCCGGTGGTCATGAGCCAACTCGCCACCGCCTTCATCTGGCGCTTCCTCTTCGACTACTCCGGGCCGGTCAACGGGGTCCTGGGGGCGCTGGGATTGGAGTCCCTCAAGAAGACCTGGCTCGCCAACCCCACCTGGTCCTTCTGGGCGGTCGTCGTGGTGCTGGTGTGGCAGTTCTCCGGCCTGGCGATGGTGATTCTCCTCGCGGGTCTCCAGGGCATCCCGCAGGAGGTCGAGGAGGCGGCCGAGATCGACGGGGCGTCCTCCTGGCAGCGCCTCGTCCGTGTGACGCTGCCGCTGCTCGCCCCCGCCCTCGCCATCAGCATCCAGCTCTCGGTGATCTCCGGGCTGGCGATCTTCGACACGGTGATGGCCCTGACGAACGGCGGGCCGCTGGGGGCGACCGAGACGCTGGCGACCCAGGTGTACAAGCAGACCTTCGTGTTCGGCCGCTACGGCTACGGGACGGCGCTCGCCCTGCTGCTGACCATCCTGATCGTCGCCGCCGCCCTGATCCAGCAACTCACCACCCGCG
Source organism: Deinococcus aetherius (assembly GCF_025997855.1). Lineage (NCBI taxonomy): Bacteria > Thermotogati > Deinococcota > Deinococci > Deinococcales > Deinococcaceae > Deinococcus > Deinococcus aetherius. The sequence goes on along the minus strand of NZ_AP026561.1, from coordinate 369,994 downwards.
CGACCGAACGGAGGAACGCATGAGGCGCCGCCACAGTGGGCCCCTCGCCCGCGAAGTCGGGCTGTGGGTCCTCGCCCTGATCTGGAGCATTCCCTTCTTCTTCCTGATCGTGGTTTCGGTCAAGCCGACCGCCGAACTCTTCTCCTCGGCCCTCCAGCTTCCCAGCCGCATCGACCTGGGGAGCTATGCCGGGGCCTGGCAGAGCGGGCACCTGGGCTCGGCGCTCGTGAGCAGCCTGGTCATCACGGGCGGCAGCGTGCTGGGCATCGTGGCCCTCAGCTCCGTTGCGGCCTACACGCTCGCGCGGCGGGAGGGGCGCATCGCCGTCATCATGGGCCTGCTCTTCCTGATCGGCATCGTGCTGCCCTCGCAACTGGGGCTGATCCCGATCTACTCGCTCTTCAAGAAGTTGCACCTGCTGGGCACCTACACCGGGCTGATCCTGCTGAACGTCTCCACCTGGCTGCCGCTGGCGGTCTTCCTGTACACCGGCTTTCTGCGTCAGCTCTCCCACGAGTACGAGGAGGCCGCGCAGATCGACGGGGCGAGCGTCTGGTACACCTTCCTGCACGTGGTCTTCCCGCTGCTGCGCCCCGTGACGGGCACCGTGGCGATCCTCTCCGGCATCCTGATCTGGAACGACTTCTTCAATCCCCTGGTCTTCCTGAGCGGCACCGGGAAGACGCCCCTGCCCGTGGCGGTGTACTCGTTCGTGGGCAACTACGCGACCCAGTGGAACTACGTCTTCGCGGCGGTGGCGATTGCGCTGGTGCCCGCGCTGCTGTTCTTCATCTTCGCCCAGCGGCAACTGATTCAGGGGTTCTCGGGCGGGGTGAAGGGGTAGGGAGCGAGCGGGAGCCAAGTCGGGCAGCTCTGGTGACGGATTCACCCGCGCCCCTTGCGGGAGAGGGTCGGCGCAGAGCGCCGGGGAGAGGGGACACGCAGGCGGATGACCCATTCCTCACCCCCTCTCCTGCCGAGCTTTGCAAGTCCCAGCCTCCCCCCTCTGCAAGCAGCTCAAGGGGGAGGAGCAAAAGCGCAACACCAACAACCTCAAACCAACAGCAGAAAGGGAGGAACCATGACACAGCCTGCACAGATCAAACGCGGCGTGAGCCTCTACAGCTTCCAGGAGGAGTTTTTCCTGCGGAAGATGACCCTCGAAGACTGCGTGGCCGCCTGTGCCAGCATGGGTGCCTACGGCATCGAGTCGCTGGCCGAGCAGATGATGCCGGGGTTTCCCAACCTGGACGACGCCTTTTACGACGGCTGGCACGCGATGATGGCGAGGTACGGCACCGTGTCCGTCTGCCACGACATGTTCCTCGACACCAAGAAGTTCAGGGGCCGCCTGATGACGCTGGACGAGCAGGTCGAGTCCTTCGTGCGCGACATCAGGCACGCGAGCCGCCTGGGCTGCACGGTGATCCGGGTGCTGAACTTCGTGTCGCCCGAGTTGATGGAAAAGGTCTTGCCGTACGCCGAGGAGTACAACATGCGGCTGGGGCTGGAGATTCACGCCCCGATGCACTTCGAGCATCCCTGGGTGCTGCGGCACATCGAGTTCATGGACCGGCTGGGGTCGCCGCTGCTGGGCTTCATCCCCGACATGGGCATCTTCACCAAGCACTTCCCGCCCGTGATGGCAGAGCGGCTGGTGCGGCAGGGCGCCACGCCGCACATCATCGACTACATCAAGGAGCAGTACGACCGCCGGGTGCTGGCCGAGTACGTGGTCGGCGACGTGCGGAACATGGGCGGCAACCCGGTGGACATCCGCGCCGCCGAGATGCTGCGGCACAACAACTGGTCGAACCCGAGGCGGCTCCTCGAACACATGGACCGCATCTTCCACGTCCACGCCAAGTTCTACGAGATGGACGAGGAGGACCGCGAGACCAGCCTGGGGTACGAGGAAGTGATTCCCGTGTTGAAAGAGGGCGGCTACAGCGGTTACCTCGCCAGCGAGTACGAGGGCAACCGGCACATCCAGGACGCCTTCGAGGTGGACAGCGTGGAGCAGGTGCGCCGCCACCAGCGGATGCTCGCCCGCCTGATCGGGGAGCGGGAGGTCGCCCATGTTTGACAAGTACATCGTCGTCGAGGACACCCTGAAGCGTGTTCCGGGGGGAGTGCAGTTCGGCGTGCGGCTGCCCTACTACCGGGGCCTGGGCCTCTCGATGGTCGAGACGATGGACGTGACGGTGGACGGTGAGCGTGTGCCGGAAGAGCACCTTGAGGTCACGCTGGGGGACAGGACGGTCTCGTTCGAGAAGCGCGACGACGAGACCGACACCATCTGGAACTTCGGGGAAGTCGTCACCGTCACTGCGCGGCTGCCGCACGAACTGGGCCCCGGCGAACATCAGGTCGGGGTGAACTTCGGGCTGCGCATCTCGTACTTCCCCGTCCCGATGGTCGGGCAGGACGCCAAGACGCTGAAGCTGGTGAATTGATGGCGACGCCCCATGAAACGGATGTGCTGATCGTCGGCAGCGGGCCGATAGGGGCCACCTTCGCCCGGGTGCTGTCCGAACGCTCGCCGCAGACGGGCGTGCTGTTGATCGACGCCGGGCCGCAACTCACCTCCCGCCCCGGCCTGCACGTCAAGAACATCCCCGATCCCGCCGAGCGCGAGCGGGCGCAGGTACGCTCCCAGGGGCCGACCCAGTACGTTTACGGCACGCCGACGCCTGCCCAGCGGACCGAGGCGGGGGAGGAAGCGGGCGAAGGGGCGCCCACGCGGCCCGGCTTGCTCGCCCGCCCCGGCACCTTCCTGGTGGGCAGCCCGGAGATGCCCGCCGCCGCCATGTCCACCAACGTCGGCGGCATGGGCGCGCACTGGACCTGCGCCTGCCCCCCTCCCGGGAATACGGAGCGCATCGGATTCATCCCCGAGGAGGAGTGGCGCGCGGCCTTTGACGAGGCCAACCGAATCCTCGGCGTGACGCAGCGGGCTTACCCCGACACCGACGCGGCGCGGGCGATCCGGAGGGCGCTGATGGACGCCTTCGGGAAGAGGCTCAACCCTGAGCGGCCCGTTCAGCCCATGCCCCTCGCGGCGCGGACGGAGGGCGACGAGCGGCGCTGGGCGGGCGTGGACGCGGTGCTGGGACCGCTGGCGGAGGAGGGGCACGGGGCCAACTTCACCCTCCGGGCTGAAACGCTCTGCCGCCGCCTAACGGTGGAAGGCGACCGGGTGACGGGTGCCATCCTCGAACATCTCCCCACGGGAGAGCGGTACGAGGTGCGGGCGCGGGTGATCGTGGTGGCCGCCGACGCGCTGCGAACCCCGCAACTGTTGTGGGCGTCGGGCATCCGGCCCCCGGCGCTGGGCCGCTACCTCAACGACCAGCCGCAGGTGATCGGCGCGGTGCAACTGAACCCGGCGCTCCTGCCCGAGAACGCGGGTCCGGCGGCGGGCGGCGTGTCCTGGGTGCCCTTCCACTCGCCCGAGCACCCGTACCACGGTCAGGTGATGGAGCTGGAAGCCTCCCCCATCCCCATCCCCGTCGAGCACGACACCGGCACGCCCGTCGTCGGCCTGGGCTGGTTCTGCGCCAGGGAGGTGCGGCACGAGGACCACGTCACCTTCTCGGAGAGCGAGACGGACTACCTGGGGCTCCCGCGCATGACCGTTCACCACACCCTGACCCCCGCCGACGAGACCGTGATCGAGCAGGCGAGGGCCGAGGTCGAACTGGCGATCCGCATCCTGGGACGACCGCTCACGAACGACCGCCCGTTCCTGCTGCCCTCCGGGAGTTCGCTGCACTACCAGGGCACCGTCCGCATGGGCGAGCGTGACGACGGGCAGTCCGTCTGCGACGGCCACTCGCGGGTCTGGGGCTACCGCAACCTGTTCGTGGGGGGCAACGGCGTGATTCCCACCTCGACCGCCTGCAACCCCACGATCACCAGCGTGGCCCTCGCCGTGCGGGCCTCCGAGGGGATCGCCTCCTTGCTGGCGGAGCGTCCCGGGGAGCGTGTGGCGGGGTAATGCGCCGCGACGTTCCGAGTTGCGCGGCGCACCACAAGCCAACGGTTGCGCTGGGTTTCTTACCGTGCTAATTTGATCAAACATCAAAAGCAGGCCAAGTGGTGTGGGAAAACGCCCCACCGGAGAGGACGTTTATGATCCAGTTGCTGTCCCACCTTGCCCACCTGGAAGTCACCACCCCCGACCTCGACGCCTCCGTGCGCTTCTACGAGGAGAGAATGGGGATGCGGGAAGTCGAGCGCGACGGCAATTCCGTGTTCCTGCGCTGCTGGGGCGACTATTACACCTACAGCCTGGTCGTGACCCGGGGCGAGGGGCCCGGTCTCGCCCACATGGCGTGGCGCACGAGCAGCCCCGAGGCGCTGGAGGAGGCCGTCCGCCATGTGGAGGCGAGCGGCGTGCGGGGCGAGTGGCGTGAGGCGCAGCACCGCCACGGCCGCGCCTACCGCTTCACCGGCCCCTACGGGCACGTCATGGAACTGTTCTGGGAGGTCGAGAAGCACAGGGCCGAAGGCCAGCATCAGTCCCAGTACCCCGACCGTCCGTCGCGGCGCACCAACCACGGCGTCGCCCCGCGCTTCCTCGACCATGTGACCGTCAGCGCCAGCGACGTGAAGGGATTTGCGAAGTGGTACAGCGAGACGCTGGGCTTCCGCATCATGGCCTACACCTCGCTGGACGAGGCGCCCGTCACAGTGTTCGCCGTCCTGACTACCAACGAGAAGTCGCACGACCTCGGCGTGGTGCTCGACGGTTCGGGCGTGCCGGGCCGTGTTAACCACATCGCCTTCTGGGTGGACACGCGCGAAGAACACCTCGTCGCCGCCGACGTGCTGCTGGAGAGCGGCACGCCCATCGAGTACGGCCCCTCGATCCACGGCATCGGGGAGCAGACCTACCTGTACTTCCGCGAGCCGAGCGGCCTGCGGATCGAGTTGAACACCGGGGGTTACCGCAACTACGTGCCCGACTGGGAGCCCTACGATTGGAAACCCTCCCACGGCTCGGCCAGCTTCTACAAGAACGCCTCCATGCCGCACTCCATGACCGAGAGCTTCCCGCCCGCCCCCGGGATCAGCGCCACCGAGGAAGGCGCCCTGCGCGGCACCGAGGACGAACTCGCCGCCGTGATCCAGAACCCCTACGCCAAACAGGGACGCGGCTGAGGCCCCCTTCGCCCATGCGTATCGTTGACCTGTCCGTCCCCATCCAGGAGTCCCCGCCCGGCGTGCCCGAGTTCCAGCGGGTGAGCATCACCTACAGCGGCAACGCGCAGGGCGGCGCCGAGATCGAGAAGATGTTCGGCGTGTCCCGCGAGCTGCTGCGAGACGGCGAGGGCTGGGCCACCGAGACCTTCACCAACTTCGGCACCCACTCGAGCACCCACGTGGACGCGCCGCTGCACTACAACTCCACCATTGGGGGTAAGCCCGCCCAGAGCATCGACCAGCTTCCGCTGGAGTGGTTCTTCGCGCCCGGCGTGGTGCTCGACTTCCGGCACAAGGCGGACGGGGACGCGATCACGGCGGAGGAGGTGCAGGCGGAACTGGAGCGCGTCGTCCACACGCTGCAGGAACGGGACATCGTGCTGATCCACACCGGGCGCGACGAGTTCTACGGCCAGCCCGACTACTGGCTGCGTGGTCCCGGGGTGAGCGCCGAGGCGACCCGCTGGCTCTTCGGGCAGGGCGTGCGGGTCATGGGCATCGACGCCTGGGGCTGGGACCGTCCGCTCGACCGGCAGGCGGCCGAGGCCCGCGAGCACAACGCCCCCGGCGTCTTCTGGGCCGCCCATCAGGTGGACCTTCCCTACTCGCAGATCGAGCGCCTCGCCAACCTCGGCGCCCTGCCGCCCACCGGGTTCCAGGTGGCCTGCTTCCCCCTGCGGCTGGTCGGCGGGAGCGCCGCGCCCGCCCGCGTCGTCGCCATCCTGAACTGATCTCCGCCACCTGCGGGGCCGCTGGCCGTCTGCCCGGACGCGGCGGCCCCTCCCCTCCCCCTGGAGTCCCCATGCGCATCGCCCGAATCTCCATCCCAACGCCCGACGGGCCCCAGGCACGGATCGTCGTCCAGGCGACCCGCGAGTCCCCCCTCGTCGACGTGCGCCGCCACTACGGCCTCGCCTTGCAGCGCCGGGGCGCCACCCCACAGGCCGCCCTCGCTCTGGCCGGTCAGGTCGTGCCGGGGAGCCTCGCCGCCGCCCTGACCCACGGTGACCTCTTCCTCGACATCCTGCACGCCGCCGCCCACGATACGAGTGGGGACGCCGTGGCTGGGGAGGGAGCCCTGCTCGCCCCCATCGACCCTGCCACCTTTCGGGACTTCCTCGCCTTCGAGGAGCACATCGTCAACGCCTCCAGCCGCAGCGGCGGTACGGTCGATCCGGTGGTGTACGAACTCCCCATCTCCTACCTCGGCAGCGCCCCCGCCTTCATCGGGCCGGAGGACGAGATGCCCTGGCCGACGTACGCGCGGTCCCGGATGGACTACGAACTCGAACTGGGCATTGTCATTGCTCGTGGTGGGCGCAACATCCTCCCCGGGGAGGCGGACGCGCACATCCTGGGCTTCACCGTCCTGAACGATTTCTCCGCGCGTGACATCCAGTTCCGGGAGATGAAGGGCCGCCTCGGCCCGTCGAAGGGCAAGCATTTCGCCTCGGCCTGCGGCCCGGTCATCGTCACGCCCGACGAACTCGACCCGCACAGCCTGCGCATGACCGCCCGGGTGAACGGCGAGGTCTGGTCGCAGGGGAGCACCGCCACCCTGATGTGGAGGGTGCAGGAGATGGTCGCGTGGGCCAGCGCGAGCGAGCCGCTCGTGGCCGGGTCCCTGCTGGGCAGCGGCACGGTGGGGCGCGGGTGCGGCATGGAACTCGGGCGCGAGGTCAGGCCCGGCGACGTGGTGGAACTCGACATCGAGGGCATCGGGGTGCTGCGAAACCGCATCGGCCACCCGGACGGGCAGGGCTGGACGCCCACGCCCCGGCAGGCCGTCCTGACCGGGGACTGACCCCACCCGCCCCGCGCCCCCCGAAGGAGCCCCATGTTCGAATACTTCCCCAAGAACTACGTCTGGAACCTCGCCATCAACCTGGCGATGGAGATGGGCGCCAAAATCGGCGAACTCGACGAGATGTGCCGCCCCCTCCTCGAAGTCTCGCAGCGCGGCGACGACGAGGGCACGCGGATGTTCCTCCAGTCCTGGGAACGGATGGGCGACAAGCTGATCGGTCAGGCGTGGGAGGACGAGGCGCGGGGTCGCCTGATCAGTGCCGGGACCAAGCTGGGCCGCGCCGCCATCTATCTGCTGACTGCCGAGCGGATGCAGGCCAGGGACTACGAGCCCCGCAAGGCGCTCTACGCCAAGTTCCAGGACTGCTTCCAGCGCGGCGTGCGGCTGGCTCACGAAAACTGCGAACGCATCGAGATTCCTTATGAGGGGGCGCACCTCGCGGGGCTGTACGTCCGGGCGGAAGGCGTGGACGGCCCCGCGCCCATTCTCGTGCAGATCAACGGCCTGGACAGTACCAAGGAGATGCTGTACCGCGTCGGTTTGCCGCAGCACCTCGCCAAGCGGGGCATTTCCTCCCTGTGTATCGACCAGCCCGGCACCGGGGAAGCCCTGCGCCTGCACGGCCTGACCGCCCGCTACGACTCGGAGGCGTGGGCGAGCAAGGTCGTGGACTATCTGGAAACGCGGGACGACATCGACCCCAGACGGATCGGGTTGCAGGGCGTCTCACTGGGCGGGTACTACGCGCCGCGCGCCGTGGCCTTCGAGCCCCGTTTCGCCCTCGGGGCCGTGTGGGGGGCGAACCACAACTGGGGCGAGGTGCAACTCGCCCGCCTCAACCGCGAGGGCGAGCGTCCGGTGCCGCACTACTGGGAGCATGTGCAGTGGGTGTGGGGCACGGGCAGCATGGACGAATTCATGGAATTGATTCCCAAGATTACGCTCGACGGGGTGCTGGACCGCATCCAGGTCCCCTTCCTCGTCACGCACGGGGAGCAGGACCGCCAGATTCCGCTGAAGTACGCCTACCAGACCTACGAGCAATTGGTGAACAGCCCGGACCGGGAGCTGAAAATCTTCACCGAGAAGGAAGGCGGCGTCCAGCACAGCAGCGTGGACAACAGCGCGTACGGGCTGGACTACATCTCGGACTGGGTGGCCGAGCGGCTGGGCGGACATACCGCCTGAAAGGAGAACGTATGTTCAACGAGGAGAACAGGGGCAAGCGGGTCGCGGTGATCGGTGCCGGGCCGGGCGGCCTCTCCGCCGGGCTGGCCCTCCACAACGCCGGGTACGAGGTCCGGGTGTTCGAGCGCAACCCGGTCATCAAGCCGATGGGCGGGGCAATCCTGCTGAACACGTCCGTGCTGATGTGCCTGAGGAATATGGGCGTGGACATCACCGACCTCGGCGTGACGGCCAGGACCGAGATGTGCAACAAGGACGGCAGGCTGCGGGTGGACATGCCCTTCAGCCCGGAGGTCGAGCACTACTCCGGCATCCCCGGCTGGAACTACGGCCTGTTCCGCGCCCAGCTCTACGAGCGCATGCTGGCGCACATCCCCCCCGAACTCCTCGTCCCCGGCCACGAGTTGCAGGACCTCGATTTCGTGGACAACGAGGTGCGACTGATCTTCACGGACGGAACCCATGCCGCCGCCGATCTCATCGTGGGGGCCGACGGCATCCGCTCGGTGGTTTCCCGGAAGCTGTGGGGGGACCCCGAACTCTTCCCGCTGAACCTCACCGTCAATCTGGGCTTCACCGCCGTGCAGGGGATCGACCGCTCGGTGGGCAGGATGTTCTTCTCCGACCGGGTGCAGTTCGGCTACCACCCCATGAAGCGGGACGGCGTGGACGCCTTCGAGTGGTGGTGCGTGGAGGCGTGGCCCGCCGGGAAACCCTTCGAGGGCAGCCGCAAGGAGCACATCCGCGACCTGACACGGGGCTTTGCCGATCCCGTCCCCCGAATTGTGGAGTCCTGCGCGGGGGACGACGACATCTACCGCTGGGAAATCTGGAACCGGCCCCGCCTGAAGAAGTGGTCGAAGGGCCGCGCGACGCTGCTGGGGGACGCGGTGCACCCCGCCTCGCCCTATGCGGCTTACGGCGCCGGTCTCGCCATCGAGGACGGGTACTTCCTGGCGAAGACGCTGGGAGGGCGTGACCTGACCGACCGGATTCGTCTCGACGACCTGTTGGAGGGGTACGAGGCCCAGCGCGAGGCGTACACGTACGGCGTCATCAAGAACGCGCAGAACATGGGGAACCTGTTCCATCACGCCCCACCCCTCGTCCGCAGGGTGCGGGATTTCGTCTTCGACCACAGCCGCGTGCCGGGGAAGGTCATTCGGGACGGCTACCTGCGGGATACGGAAGCGCACGTCCGCAAGGTGTAAAGGAGAACGCAATGCAACAGGTCAGTAAGGTCCTGATCGTGGGCGGGGGCATCGCCGGGCTGGTCGCGGCCTCCATGCTGCGTGACCGGGGCATCGGCGTGGACATGGTGGAGATGAACCGGGCCTGGAACGCCTACGGGGTGGGCATCATCCAGCAGGGCAACGTGGTGCGGGCGATGGCGCAGGCGGGCCTGCTCGACCGCTACCTGGGCGCGGGCTTCCCCTTCGAGGACGTGGAGTTCTACAGCCCCGACGGGGTGAGGCGGGCCCGCATCCCCGGCGAGCGCCTGGCCGGGGCCGAGTACCCCGCCAACATGGGCGTGCGCCGCTCCACCCTGCACGAGACGCTGAAGGAGGCCGCGCTGGAAAAGGGGACGAACGTGCGGCTGGGCGTGACGGTGGAGGACTTCGACCAGCACGAGGGGCATGTGGACGTGACCTTCACCGACGGCTCGACCGGGCCTTACGACCTCGTGATCGGGGCCGACGGGGCGTACTCCAAGGTCAGGAAGCTGCTGTTCGGGGACGGGTACCGTCCTCACTTCGTGGGTCAGTCGGTGTGGCGGCACAACTTCCCGCGAACGCCGGACAACGACGCCTTGCAGACCTTCCGGGACACCCGGGGCAACTCGGCGGGCCTGGTGCCGCTCTCCGAGAACCTGATGTACCTGTACGTGACCACCAAGGAGCCGGGCAACCCCTTCCACCCGAAGGAGGAACTGGCGAACCTGATGCGCGACCGCCTCCAGCACTTCGTCGGACGTATCGCCGAGTTGCGGGGGCAGATCACCGACCCCTCGGAGGTGGTCTACCGCCCGATGGAGGTGACCTTCATCGACGGGGACTGGTTCAGGGGCCGGGTGCTGTTGATCGGGGACGCCGCGCATACCACCACGCCGCACATGGGTCAGGGGGCGGGCATGGCGATTGAGGACGCGGTGGTGCTGAGTACCCTGCTGGAAAAGGACCAGCCGCTCGCGCAGACGCTGCGGGAGTTCATGGACCGCCGCTTCGCCCGGGCGAAGTACGTGCAGGATCAGTCGCTGCTGATCTGCCGGGCCGAGATGGAGAACGACCCGACCTTCAACCACCCCAGGGTCATCGGGGAGATGCTGCACTACACCGCGCAACCGATATGAGCAACCCCCTGAAGGGCTGGCAGGTGCGGCGCGAGGACATCGCCTTCCTGGGGCATGACCTGCAACGCCCCGAGTGCATCCTGGCGGAAAGGGACGGCACGGTCTGGACGGCGGATGGGCGAGGCGGCGTGATGCGGCTGGGGACGGACGGGGACCAGCAACTCATCGTGCCCAGGACAGCGAGTACGACCTCCCAGGATTTCGAGACCCGGTACGTGCAGGCCCAGGGCTCCCTCCCGAACGGGCTGGCCTTCACCCGGGAGGGAGACTTCATCATCGCCAACTGGGGCACGGACGCCGTCGAGATCATGTCGCGCTCCGGGGAGGTGCGGACGGTCTGCTCGGAGATCGACGGGCAGCCGCTGGGCAAGGCGAATTTCCCGCTGCTGGACTCCAAGGGACGCATCTGGTTCAGCGTGACCACCCGCGAGCAGCCGTGGACGAACCAGCTCAACTCTCGTGCCAACGACGGATACGTGGCGCTCATCGACGAGCGCGGCGCCCGCATCGTCGCCGACGGCTTCTGCGGCACCAACGAGATTCGTTTCGACGCGAACGAGGAATGGCTGTACGTGGTGGAGAGCACCGGGCGGCGCATCTCGCGTCTACGGGCTCAGGCCGACGGATCGCTGACCGACCGGGAGGTGTACGGCCCCTCCGACCTCGGCGGTCACCCCGACGGCTTCGCCTTCGACGCCCACGGCAACCTGTGGATCACGCTGATCTTCGCGGACCGGCTGGTGGCCCTCACCCCGGAGGGCGAACTCCTCACGCTGCTGGACGACGGGAATGCGGAGGCGAACGCCGCCTACGAACAGGCTTTCGCGGCCCGCCACGTCACCCCCGGGGTGATGGCGGCCAACTGCGGCACCCTCTGCCCCTGGATGGCGAGCCTGACCTTCGGCGGCCCCGATCTCCGCACGGTGTATCTGGGCAGTCTGCGGGGCACCACGGTTCCCTTCTTCCGCAGCCCGGTTCCCGGGGCGCCGATGATCCACTGGGGCGAGCGTGTCTGACCTCTTCAGCCTGCGGGGTCAGGTCGCGCTGATCACGGGGGGGTCGAGCGGGATCGGCCGGGCCACCGCGCGGGCGATGGGAGAAGCGGGGGCCTCCGTCGTGGTGTCCTCCGAGAACGAGGCGGCCTGCCGGGACACGGCGCGGGAACTTCAGGATCAGGGCATCCAGGCCCTTGCCGTTCCCTGTGACGTGCGGGACCGGGGCGGATTGGCAATGCTGGTCGCCGGGACGGTCCGTCACTTCGGGGGGCTCGACGCCGTCGTTCACGCCGCCGGTGTCGCCCCACACTTCGGGCCGATGGCGGAAGCCACCGAGGACGAGTGGAGGCTGACCATGGGGGTCAACCTGGAGGCGGCGTGGCACCTCTGCACCCTGGCCCGGGGGCATCTGTTCGTCCGGGGTGGGGGCAGCGTCACCTTCATCTCCAGCATCGCGGGGGTGCGCGGCAACCGCTCGCTGGGCGTGTACGGCGTGTCCAAGGCGGGGCTGACACAACTCGCCCGCAACCTCGCCGTGGAGTGGGGCCCGCACAACATCCGGGTGAACAGCGTCTCGCCGGGGCTGATCCGCACCGCCTTTGCGCGCGACATGCTGAGCCAGCCCGACGTGATGGAACGTCGCCTGGCCCTGACACCCCTGCGGCGGGTGGGAGAAGCGCACGAGGTGGCGGGCGTCGCGGTGATGCTCGCCTCCCCCGCCGGGGCCTTTATCACCGGGCAGAACCTCGTCGTGGACGGCGGCACGACCGTCTCGGACGGGACCCCATGACGCGGTATCTGATCACGGGAGCCGGGGGCTTCGTGGGCCGGAATCTGGCGGGCGCCCTCCTGGACCGGATGACGCCGGGGGATGAGTTGACCCTGCTCGACCGGGAGGTGGCGTCGCCCCACCCCCGGGCGCGGGCGGTCGAGGGGGACCTCGGCGAGGGAGCGGTGCTGGAGGCGGCCCTCGCCGCGCGTCCGGACGTGGTGTTCCACCTCGCCAGCGTGCCGGGGGCCCTGGCCGAGCGGGAGTACGCGCTGGGGCGGAGGGTGAACGTGGACGCCACGTTGAACCTGTTCGAGGGGCTGGCGGACGCGGCGCGGCCTCCCACGCTGGTCTACGCCAGCAGCGTGGCCGTCTACAGTGCTCTCGGAACAGCGCCCGTGGACGCCCGGACCCCCCTGCACCCGCAGCTCAGCTACGGCACCCACAAGCGCATGATGGAACTGGCGCTGGAGGACTTTTCCCGGCGGGGGGAACTGCGGGGCGTGGCCCTGCGGCTGCCCGGGATCGTGGCGCGGCCGGGCGAGAGTTCGGGCTTCGGCTCGGCGTTCATGAGTGACGTGATTCGCTCCCTCGCGGCCGGGAAGCCGTACACCTGCCCGGTCTCGCCGGGCGGGGCGGCGTGGTGGATGTCGGCCCCCTGCGCGGCCCGGAACCTCCTGCACGCGGGGGAGCTGGGGACGCCGGGAACGTGGACGCTGCCCGCCCTGCACCTGTCCGTGGGGCAGGTCGTCACGGCCCTGAGCACGCTGTTCGGGGACGACCGGGGGGCACTCGTGACCTACCAGCCGGACGAGCGCATTGAGGCCCTCTTCGGCCGGTATCCACCCCTGCACACCCCCGAGGCGGAGGCGCTCGGCTTCACCCACGACGGCAGCGCGCGGCGGCTCGTTCGGGCAGCCTTGACGGCCAGGTGACTACGCGGACCGGAAGGCGGCCAGCACCAGCACCGGGAGGCCTCTGTTGGGCAGGCCCGGGACCTCGCGCGCCGCCGGGATCAGGTGAGGGTCACGGTGCTTCTCTCGCCCGCAGACGTGGCAGCCGACCCCCGACGAGGTTGATGAGTCGATCCACACGCCCGGAGCGACGCCGCCGGGAAGAGCCCCTGCGTGTTCCCCCCGATCACCTCACCACGGCTGTCGAGCAGCGGTCCTCCCGGATTGCCGGGATTCACCGCCGGTCTCCGGTCGTCGCCGGGGGCGGCCTCAGCCCGCTCCGGCCCCGGCGAGAAAGGCGTCGTAAGCGGCGGTGAAGCGTGCGGGCTCCTCGAAGTACACGAGCGCGCCCGTGTCGAAGGGCGTCAGGCTCCAGTTGGGCCTCCTCTCCACGTTGCTCAGGTCACCGAAGTCCGTGAAGCGGTCGCGCGTCCCGTAGGCCAGCCACACCGGCACGGTCAGGGCCTCGTACACCCGGTCGATGTCTGCGCCGAAGAGCAGCCCGCCGATGAAGGCGAAGGGGGCGTGCCGGGCGCCGGGCACGTGTGAGGTCGGGTAGTCGTAGCGCAGCAGCCCCTCGTCGACGGCCGCGTAGGAGCCGAAGGTCTGGGCCAGGAAGAAGCGCAGGCTGGGCGCGCTCGCCAGCAGGTCGTAGAAGGGCTGGGCCCACAGCGGGTTCTCGTACGCCCGCTTGATCCCCGGACGCCCCCGGGTGCTGCCCAGGCCTCCGTAGAACTGCTCGTTCCTCCCGAAGCCGGTGGTCGTCACCAGGGCGACCGAGCGGAAGCGGTCGGGGCGCTCGGCGGCGGCGCGGGCCAGGAACTCGCCGCCCAGCGACACGGCCAGGGCGTCCACACTCTCCCCGCTCTCCAGAGCGATCTCGTCGAGAACGTCGTGGACGGCGTCGGTCATCAGGCGGGGGGTGTAGTCGCGGTCGGAGCGGTCGGAGAAACCGAAGCCCGGGAGGTCGAGGGCGTACACGCGGCGGGAGGTGCGGTACTGCTCGAAGAGGGGGCGGACCTCGTAGGCGCTCGCGGCGGCGTTGACGCTGTGAATCAGCAGCAGGGGGGCGCCCGACCCCGCCACGTAAACGTTGACCGGCCCCGCCCGTCCGTTCAACGTGCGCCGCTCGGCGTCCAGGGCCGGGGGCGGGGTCAGGTCGTGGGGGACGCGCAGGCGGCTGAAGAGGGTCCAGCCCAGCCCGGCGACCAGGGGCAGCCCGAACACCCACGCGGCGCGGCCGGGCGTGGGCCGGAGTCCTGAAGGGCGGGAAGGGGTCATGGCTGAGCCTAAACGACCCCGGGGATCAGAGGGCTGCGCGTTCCTTGAGCCGGTGCCCAGGATTTGGCCGGGCTGCGGCACGCTGCCGCGCGTCTCCCCGGCCCAGGCGAATCCGGAAGCCGCGCAGCTCGTAGCCCTTCACGACCTCGTTGTAGCCGACCCGGGGCTCGGAGACGACTTCCAGGTCGCGCCACATGAGCAGCCTGCGCAGGAACACGTCCGACTCCTTGATCGCCAGGAACGCGCCGGGGCAGCGGTGGTCACCGTCGCCGAAAGCGAGCCCCTGGGGCTGGACCCCGCGCGGCAGGGGGCGGGCCGGGCACAGCCGCGCGGAGTCCTCGCCGATTACCTCCGGGTCCAGGTTGGCCTCCTGGATGTTCAGGGCGAGCAGGCTCCCCGGCGGGATGGTGCGGCCCTCCACCGTGATCTCCCCTGTCGCGCGGCGGTAGAGGGTGGTCACGACCGGCTCCAGACGCAGGACCTCGTGCAGGATGGCGTGGCGTTCCCGCTCGGTGCCGTGGACGTAGTCGGCGCGCAACCCGGGGTCGCGCAGCAGGTGCCACGCGGCGGCGCTGATGAACTCGCGGGTGGTGACCATGCCCGCCGTGCCGTAGGTCAGGCACTCGGTCAGGATTTCCACGTCGCCGTACCCCCGGTCGAGCAGGTGGCCGATCAGGTCGTCCCGGCGCTCCCTGCGCCTCGCCTCGATGGCGGGCTTCACGTCGAGGAGGAAAAAGAGGGCCATCTGCGCCTGTTGCCGCAGGCCCTGGAGTCGGCCCCGGTCCGGCGCACTTCCGGGCTCGCTGTCACCCCCGCCCTCCACGAAGGCGATGACGCGGCGTTCCAGACCCGGGAGGCGGCTGTCCGTCAACCCGACGACCTGCGCCGCGACCCCCACGGCGAGCCGTAGGCTGAGGTCGTCGAGATTCATCTCGCCCCGGCGCGCGAGTTCGGCGATGAGATCGTCGGCGAGCGCCGCGATGGCCCGGCCGTACCCGGCAACCTGGGTGGGGGTGAAGTACCGGGCGACCCCGCGCCGCATCTCGTGGTGGGTCTCCCCCTCCTCGAACAGGACGGGGGGACGGCCCAGCCCCCCCATCTCCCGGGCGGCCTCGGCCATGAAGCCCGCCTGCCGCACCGCCTCCGAGCGCAGGATGCCCTGCGCCGCCCCGAAGGCGTGAACGCGGTAGACCCCCCGGTCATCCACCTCGACTCCCGGGCGGGTCCCGGGGGAGGGGTCGTCGCGGCGGGTCAGCGAGGCGGTTCGTCCGGTGAACGGGCAGCGGGGCGTGTCGGAGGAGGAGGTCATTCGGACTCCAGGGGGGACGAGGGGCGGGGAAGGGAACGGGCGGCCCGCGCCAGGTCGTGCAGGTCGCGGGTGAGGAGGTCCACCCGGGGTCCCAGGGTGGCGAGCGGGGGCCCGGTGACCGCGCGCACGGTGTCCAGGGCTGCCTCCCACAGCGCCGCCCCCTGCGGGGTGACGGTCACGGTGACGCGGCGGGCGTCCGGCCGCGCGGGACTGCGGGTGACGGCGCCCCGGGCCTCCAGGGCGTGCAGCACGCGGCTCACCTCGTAGCGGGGCACGCCGAGTTCGTGGGCAAGTGCCGCAGGCTGATCGGTTCCGCCGTGGACATAGGCCAGGACGATGAAAGCCCGCAGGTCCAGGCCATGCCGGGCGCGCAACTCGGCCTCGCCCAGGGTGGTCAGCGCCTGCCAGGCCTCCCAGAACGCCGTCAGAAACGCCAGTTCCGGTGCCGGGGAGGAGGGGGCCGCGTCCACCGCCCCACCATGCCGCACCGGCCTGTGAGTCGTTGTAAAATGCAATTAAGTGTCCGTGCCGCCCATGATCCGGGCTCTTCCCCACACGAGGGCATACGGCTCGTCACGAGGACTGGGTGAGGGCTCCGACGCGCGGAGGGGAGCCAACATCAGCGCGATCATAATTTTTTTGACATTTCAAACTTAGTTTCTTAGAGTGAGCCATTCCTTCTGTCCGCACGCGCCCGGCAGGGGAACGGAGGTGCGCCTGCAACTCGGCTCCCGCATTCGCGCCCGTCGCCGTCAACTCTCGCTCACGTTGAAAACGGTCAGCGAGCACAGCGGCCTGTCGGTCCCGTATCTCTCGCAATTGGAACGCAACCAGGCCAACCCCACCGTCACGTCCCTGGCGGGCATTGCCCGGGCCCTGGGCGTCAGCCTGAACTTCTTCATCCCCGGGCAGGAGCGGAGCGCGGTGGTCGTGCGCGCCGGGGAGGACGGTTACCTCAGCGTCCGTGAAATTCCCTTCCGGATCAAGAGCCTCGCCGGGCGGGGCGGCAGCCTTCAGATGGAGCCGCTGCTCATCCACGTCGAGCCCCACTTCTCGTCGCCGCCGAGCACGCACCTCGGCGAGGAATTCCTGTACGTCCTGAGCGGGGAGCTTCGACTGCGGGTCGGGGAGGAGTGTTACCTGCTGGGGGCCGGGGACAGCGCCCAGCACGCGAGCACCACCCCGCACGCCTGGGAGAACCCGGGCGCGGCGGAGGCCCTGATCCTGTGGGTCGGCACCCCGAAACTGCTGTGACCGGAGACTTCATGGAGAGGCTGAGCATCCAGGGCGACCGACGCCGCTTTCAGGCCCTGCCCGCCACGGTCGGGCACCTCCACTTTCCCGCCGGGACCGTCCTGCCCGAGACTCAGCACGAGGAGGACGAGGTGTCCTTTATCCACAGCGGGCTGATGCGGGCGGTGAGCGGGGGCCGCGAGTACCTGATCCGGGCCGGGGACGTCACCTTCATCCCCGCCGGGGAGCGGCACCGGGCGGAGGTGCTGGAGGACGTTACCTTGAGTTACGTGCTGCTGGAGCGCCCGTGACCGCCGGGTGGCTGGCGCGCCGGGTGGGGCTGGCCCTCTTTGCGGCCTTCGGGGTCTGCGTGCTCGTCTTCGCCCTGCTGCGGCTGGTGCCGGGCGACGTGGTGACCAACCTGATCGGGCTGGAGGGCAACGTCAGCCCCGAGCAGCAGGCGGAGATGCGGCGGCTCTTCGGGCTCGACCAGCCGATCTGGCAGCAGTTCCTCACGTGGTTCGGCGCCCTGTTGCGGGGGGACCTCGGGGTCAGCCTGCGGACCGAGCGTTCCGTCTTCGGCGACCTGCTGCTGCGCTTCCCGGTGACGCTGGAACTCACCGTGCTCGCCCTGCTGATCGCCCTCCTCATCGGCGTGCCGCTCGGGGTGACGGCGGCGCTCTCGCGCGGGAAGCTCGCGGACGTGCTGTCGAGCGGCTTCGTACTCGTCGGGCTCGCCGCGCCGGAGTTCTGGATGGCCCTGCTGCTGATCCTGCTGTTCAGCCTGAAGTGGCCTCTTTTCCCCCCCAACGGCTTCGTGCCGCCCCACGAGTCCGTCTGGGGCAATCTCCGCTCGGTGTTCTTGCCCTCGCTGGCACTCAGCCTGGGGCTGGCCGCCGCCGTCACGCGGATCGTGCGGGCGAGCCTGCTCGACGTGCTGGGGCAGGACTACGTCCGCACTGCCCGCGCCAAGGGGCTGCGGGAGCGGACGGTGGTGTACCGCCACGCGATGCGCAACGCCCTGATCCCCGTCGTCACGGTGATTGGCCTCCAGGCGGGGAGCCTGCTCGGCGGCGCGGTGATCATCGAGCAGATCTTCGGGCTGCCGGGCGTGGGGCGGTACGCGCTGGAGGGCATCAACCTGCGGGACTACCCGGTCGTGCAGGGGGCGGTGCTGCTGATCGCGGTGAGCTACGTGCTCGTGAACGTGGTCGTGGACGTGCTGTACGGGCTGATCGACCGCCGGGTGGTGTACGGGTGACGGCCGTGCCGGTGGCGCCCGTGGTCCAGTCGCCCGCCCGGCGCGCCGCCCGGTTGTTCTTCCGCTCGCCCGCCGGGGTGATCGGGCTCGCCCTGACGGTGCTCGCCGTGCTGTCCGCGCTGTTGGCCCCCCTCCTGGCCCCCTACGACCCGGTGGCGTACCTGCCCGCCGACCGGATGCAGGGCCCCAGCCTGCGGCACCTCCTGGGCACCGACCTGTACGGCCGCGACCTGCTCTCCCGGGTGATCTACGGGAGCCGCATCAGCCTGTCGGTGAGCGCGATCAGCGTGGGGCTGTCCCTGCTGGTGGGGGGCTGCTTCGGGGCGCTCGCGGGGTACTTCCTGGGCTGGGTGGACACGCTGGTCATGCGGGTGACAGACGTGTTCCTGGCCTTTCCCGCCGTGCTGCTCGCCATCGCGCTGCTCGCGTTCCTGGGCGGCGGCTTCTGGAACCTGACGCTGGCGATTGCGGTCGCGTTCACCGCGCCGTTCGCCCGGGTGGTGCGCGCCGCCGTGTTGCGCACCCGCCACGCGATGTTCGTGGAGGCGAGCGGGGCCCTGGGCGCCACCGACGCGCGGCTGCTGTGGCGGCACGTCCTGCCCAACGCCGCCGGGCCCATCCTGGTCGAGATCACCCTGCGCCTCGCCTACGCGATCCTGGCGGAGGCGGCCCTGAGCTTTCTGGGCCTGGGCACCCAACCGCCCGCCCCCGCCTGGGGGCAGATGATCGCGGACGGGCGGCCCTTCCTGGAGACGAATCCCTGGATTTCCATCGCCCCGGGGCTGGCGATCATGCTGGTCGTCCTGGGCTTCAACCTCTTCGGCGACGCCCTGCGGGACGCCCTCGACCCCCGGCTGGGCCGCTGACCCTTCCCCTGTTTCCCCGTCTTCGCGCCCACGCCGGGCGCCCAGGAGGCACCATGAACAAGCGCCACGTCCAGACGACCTCGCTGCTCCTCGCCCTCGGTTTGGCCTGCGGCGCGGCGGCCCAGACCCCCGGCGGCGTCCTGCGCGCAGGGATGCAGGCCGACCCAGTGGGCCTCGACCCGCACGTCACCGAGGCCACCTCCACCCGCAACCAACTGGAGAACGTGTACGACACGCTCGTCGCCTTCGACAACAGCGGCCGGATCGTGCCCGCCCTGGCGACCCGCTGGACCGCGAGCCCGAACGGGCTGACCTGGACCTTCACGTTGCGGCCCGGCGTGCGCTTCCACAACGGCCGCGCGCTGGAGGCGAGCGACGTGGTCTATTCCATAGGCCGCATCAAGAACCCGGCCACCAAGTCGCCCCGCAGTGGGGACTTCGAGCTGGTGAAGTCGGTGACCGCGCCGAACAAGACGACGGTCGTCATGACGCTGAGCAAGCCGTTCTCCCCGCTGCTGAGCAAACTCGCCTTCAGCCTGAACGTGATCGTGCCCCGCGAGGCGGCGGCCACGCTGAACACGAAACCGGTCGGCACGGGACCCTTCACCTTCGTCGAGTACGTGCCGCAGACCCGCATGGTACTGCGCAAGAACCCGAACTTCTGGGGGCGGGACGCGAGGGGGAACCGGCTCCCGTACCTCGACGGCATCACCTTCACGTACCTGCCGGACCCCACGGCGCGCGTCACGGCCCTGCGGACGAACACCGTGGACTGGATCGAGTACGTGCCCGCGACCGACATCAAGACGCTCCAGGCCAACCCGCAGGTCACCGTGCTGGGTGGGCCGAGCGCGAACTACCGGGCGATCTTCTTCAACGTGGCGAAAAAGCCCCTGGACGACCCCCGGGTGCGCCGGGCCATCGCCTACGCCATCAACAACCAGGAGATCGTGGACGTCGCGCTTCTGGGCACGGGCGGCCTGCCCGCGCGGGGCACCACCCTGCCGAACGGCAACTACTACGCGGCCCCGGACCCGAACTACGGCAAGCCCAACCTGGAGCGGGCCCGCGCCCTGCTGCGTGAGGCGGGCTACCCGAACGGCTTCCCGCTCGACCTCAAGGTCACGAGCACGTACGACTTCCTGCGCACGCCCGCCGAGATCATCCAGGCGCAGCTCGCGCCCCTGGGGATCAAGGTGAACATCACCGCGCTGGAGTGGAGCGTGTACCTCCCGGACATCCTGAAGAAGAACTACACGGCGACCATCCTCGGCGAGAGCGGGCAGGGGGACCCCGACGACTACCTCTACACCCCCTTCGCGTCCGACAGCGGCGGGAACCTGACGAACTTCAAGGACGCCGCGCTCGACCGCCTGCTCGACCAGGGGCGGCAGACGAGCGCGGCGGCGGCCCGCAAGACGATCTACGCCCAGGTGCAAAGGCGGCTGGTCGACCTCAGCCCGATGGTCTTCCTGTACTCCAGCACCCAGTACGAGGCGGCGACGAGGCGGGTGCAGGGCTACCAGCACTTCCCTAACACGAGTTACCTGGGCTTCCGCACGACCTGGCTCAGGTAGGGCTCCGACTGGTGAGCGGCCCGGCGGGCAGGCAGGGGCGACCTCTCCCCTGCCCCGCCTCCCCCGCCGTCAGTCTGCGGCGAACATCTCCCGCTCGGCGCTCTCCATATGCGCGCTCCAGCGCTCCAAGGCCGAGGCGAGGTCCGGCATGAACCAGCCGCGCTCGCTCGCCAGGGCGCTGTAGGGGGGCCGTGCCGCCGGGAGGCCGAGGCGGGCGGTGGGCACCTCCTCCACGGGCTCGGGGTCGAGGCCCGACGCGCGGGCGACCATCCGGGCGAAATCGGCCGGGCTCACGGCGCCCGCGTTGGCGAGGTGCCACACGCCGCCCTCCCCGTCGAGGAGGAGGTCGAGGACCGCGTGGGAGAGGTCGGGCACGAAGGTCGGCGACACGACCTGATCGCCCGCCGCCCGCACGACGCGCCCGGCACGCAGCTCCCGCCGGACGTGGGCGGCGAAGTCGTGCTCGTCCCAGGGGCCGAAGAGGGCGCTCGTCCGCACGACGAGGGCGTCCGGGAGCAGACCCAGCACGGCCTCCTCGGCGGCGAGCTTGCTCCGGCCGTAGGCGTTGAGCGGGTGCGGTGTGTCCGACTCCACGTAGGGCGCCCCCTTGCGCCCGTCGAACACGAGGTCGGAGGAAAAGGTCAGCAGCCGCACGCCGCTCTCCGCACAGGCGCGGGCGAGCAGTCGCGGACCGAGGGCGTTCTCACGCTCCACGCGGGGGTCCCCCTCCGCGTCGTCCACCCGCACGTCCCCGGCGGTGTTCACGACCGCCCAGGGGCGGTGCTCCCCCAGCGCCCGCTCCACCGAGGCCGGGTCGGCGATGTCGAGGTCGCGGCGCGAGAGCAGCCGGTAGGGCAGGCCGCGCCCCTCGCACGCGTGTGCGAGGGCCCGGCCCAGGGTGCCACTCGCCCCGGTGATCAGGAGCGGGGGACCGTCGGGGCTCTCCGCGCGCACCGGGCCGTGGGGCGGGAACATGAGGCGCTCCCCGCGCCGCCACCAGCCGGGGCCCGCCAGGACCGGGTGGGCGGGCTCCCGACCGGCGGCCAGGTCGCGGGCGAGGCCCAGCAGGGCGGTCGGGCGCGGCTCAGGCGCCCGCACGTCCCACAAGCCGCTCTCGTAGTGGCCGCTGCGGCGGGTCAGGAGGCTGTTCCACTCGAAAGCACCCAGGGCGGCCCAGACGGTCACGGCGCGCACGTCGGCCCCCTCCTCCCGCACGGCCTGCGCCGCCCGCCAGGTGTCGTGCAGCCAGCGGAGCTGCTCCTCGCGGGTGCAGCCCAGGTGAGCCTCGGTGATCGCCAGGGGCAGGCCGTAGCGCGCGTGGGCCTCGCGCAGCCGCTCGCCCGCGCCGCCCAGCCCCTCGCCGCGCACCCGCACGGCCTCCACGTCGGCGTAGCGGTGTCGCCCGTTGCCCCCGTGGGTGTGGGGCGGGTAGCGGTGGAGCCGCTCGTCGAGAAAACGCTCGCTCGTCACGTACACGTTCAGACCCAAGACGTCGGGCGGGCAGGGGTGCTCGGCGAACCAGCGCAGGTCGCGTTCAATCACCCCGGCCCAGCGCAGGTAGCCCCACAGCGGATGCCGCTCGTCCACCCGGCCCATGAGCAGGTCGAGGCTGAGCCAGCGCCGCTCGTTCTCGAAGTCTGCCTGATACCGCAGGGCGGGCGTGCTCGACGTGTGGCCGAGGTCCTCGGTCTGCACGAGGCGGGCCGCCGGGTTCACCTTCCTGATCTCGGCCATCGCCAGCACCGTCGCCCGGAGCTGGTGGAGCAGCGCCCGCCAGAAGCTCGCCTCGTCCCGCGCGTGAGGGTACCAGTGGCCGTACAACGCCGCGAAGCGGGCGGTCGTCAGCGGCTCGTTGACGGGCGTGTACATCCCCAGGTGCGGGTACCGCTCGGCCACCGCCCGGGTGTAGGCGGCCACCCCGTCCGCGAAGCCAGGGTCGAGGAGGTGCGTGTGAAACGGCCCGCTCCCGTGGTGGACGAGCCCCACGATGGGGTCCAGCCCGTGCCCGGCGAGGCGGGCGAGGCGCTCGTCCCCCCAGCGCCAGTCCGCGTCCGCGAGGTTCCCCGGCGCGGTGCGCTCCCACAGCAGCGGAAAACGGACGGCCTTCGCCCCCGTCGAGGCGAGGCGGTCGATATCGTCGAGACGGCGGTCGAAGCCGCTGAGAACGAGCTGATCGAGCGTCTCGTCCCCCACGCGGCTGACGGTGGGTTCGACGCCCACCCACAGTTCCAAGTTGTCCATCGAACTTCCCCCTGCCCTCTTCGCGTGACCTGCTGGTTGAATGCATGTGCAACGCGGTCCCCTCCGGCTGAATACCGGACCGGAGTTGCAACGAGCGTTCCCTGGGGGCTCTCCCCAAAGGTTTCGACGGCGTTGCCGGGAGGGAGACCGGGCACGGGTGGCCTAGACCCCATCCCTCCCGGGCGAGGACCTGTCGGGCATTGTGCCGTGCGGGGCCCCCCCATAGGACACGGGAGGCGAACGAAAAACTTAATATTCCTGACGAAGGTGTCTCATGGGAAAGGTCGCCGGGCATGAGCGGCCCTCGGCGCCCGGGGGGGCATCAGAAGAACCCTCCCGGGCGCTGGGGCACCGGGAGGGTTCCGAAGCTGTGTGACCTAACGCTGACCGAAGTCCACGGCACCGCCCAGAATGACGGGGAGGGTCGGACGAGGGGCTGTCCGCACGGGCGGCACCGGCGGGACGGCTTTGTCCTTCGGCTGGGGGGGATGAGGTCGCGGCATGGTTACTGCCCGAAGTCGTGGGCACCACCGCCAGGTTGCACCGTACGTTCTGTCTGAGCAGGGGCGCGTTGGCCGAAATCATGAGCGCCACCCGCCTGTGCCAGCGTCAGGACAGCCGTCAAGGCGGTGAGCAGGATGGCGCGAACTTTGCGTCCGGTGTTGCTTTTCATAGCGCCACGATAGAGGCAGAGTCGTATAAAAATTGGGGGACGTGGTATGAGCGACGTCGAGGGACAATTCGAGGCCGGGCGATTTGAGGCAGTCGTCACGCTCCTCTCCGGAAATGCGAGGACGGCGCGCGACTATACTTTGTTGGGCCTCTCGCTGCTGAATACAGGGCGGTTGGAGGAAGCTGAAATCGCACTCACCAAGGCAAGTCTGCTCGGTGATCCCGAAGGGCAAGTCGAGCTTGGAAACGTGCTTCGGCTCCTTGGTCGGTTCGATGAGGCGGCCGCGCGTCTCCAAGCCATCGTGCCAAATCTTACAGGGGAACTCCAGTTACGTTGCCTGCGCTGGTGGGGCGTGGCGGAGTTCCAGTCTGGGCAGACCGCCGAGGGCCTGAAGCGTGTGGAACGCGCTTGGCATGGTTATGTTGCCCTGGGGAACGACGAGTGGACCGCTCGCGTCACCGTCTCCCTGGCACTGATGTACACCCTTCTCGGGAATCCGCGCCGCGCCAAACTCCTGCTTTCCGAAGCCGTGAGCGTGTTGCCCTCCCTGCCCGATCCCGCTCCCCGCTTCAGCGCTTTACGCAATCTCCTGGAACTGCAAATTTCGCATGGCGAACTCGCCGAGGCACGCGCGACATTGACCGAGGCCAAACGAACACTGCACCATGCCAATTCGCCACGCTTGCAAGCCCTGCTCATGACCAGCGAGGCCGAGTTGTTACGCCTCAATGGCGACTATCCCTCTTACGTTCATGTGTTGGAGGAGCTTCGCCCTCTTGCTGAGAGCTTGCAGGACCACAACCTCCGGGTCTGGGTCATCTCGCGTCTGGCCGAGCATCAAAGTCTGGTCGGACAGCACGGAAAGGCCGTGGATACTCTGCTGAGCTTTGGCAGCGTGCCCGCCGAGTGGCCCGCCCAGATGTGGGCAACGAGCGGTGTGCTTGCCCGGCGACGGGGTGATCCTACGAGCGCGGCGGCGGACCTGGAACGGGCCGCGCAGATGTTCCGCAACGCCGCCCGGCTGCCCGAACTCGTCCGGGTGCAGCTTCACCACGCGGCGGCGGCCCTGCAGCTGCGGCAGGAGGGGGCGGTCGCGTCGGCCCTCAAGGAGGCCCTCACCCACATGCTGCGGCTGCGGCAATTGGGCGAGTTCCGCCCCGACCTGGAGGAGCTGAACGAGCTGCTGCACTACGCGGTCCTGGAACCCGAGATCGCGCCGTACATGGAGCCGCTCCTCGACCGCCTCGCGCACCTGGCCGGGGCGCCCACGCTGCCCGAGGACGGCGTGATCACGGTACAGGTGCAGACCCTCGGGGGGCAGGCGGTCCACAAGGACGGCGAGGAGGTGCGCTTCACGTACGGGGGCACGGTGCCCCTCCTCGTGTACATCACGCTGAGTCCGGGGCGGACCCGGGCGGAGATGCAGCTCGACCTCTTTCCCGAGAAAGACCCCAAGAGCGGGGCGGCGTACATGCGCCAGTGCCTCAAGGAGCTGCGCGACCGGCTGGGTGCCGAGATCGTCCGCTTCGAGGGGCCCCACCAGGCGCCGCGCTACTTCCTGGGCCGCGACGTCCACGTGGACCTCGACCTGCACGCCCTGCGGGAGGCATTGACGCGGGGGGAGACGGCCCGCGCCCTGGCGCTGTACCGGGGCCCCTTCCTTCCCGACCTGGAGGACAGCGAGTGGGCCGAGGGACTGCGCGAGGAGGCGCTGCTCTCGCTGACCCTGGAGCTGCGGCGCCAGATGGAGCGAGTGGCGGAGGGGGGCGACCACCGCCGGGTGGTCCTGCTCGCCAACCAGTACCTGCGCATCGACCCCCACGAGCCCGAGGTGCTGGAGTTGCGGCTACGGGCCGCCGAGACCTTCGCGCCCCCGCACGAGCTGGCGAAGTACACGGCGGACCTGCGGCGGATGTTCAACTGACGTTCTGCGAACGGTGCAGGAGACAGAAAGCAGAAGGCGCTCCCCCTCGGCCTTCTGCCCTCCTTTTCACGCACGTTTGCAGGAGAGATCCACCCAGGCCCAAAAGAAGAACCCGCCCGGCCAGTCGAGGCTTCGGGCGGGCTCTCGTGATTCGGGTTCAGCCGACGGGCTGGGCCTCGGGCTCGGGCGTCGCCGCCGTGAGCTTCTTGTAGGTCGTGAGGGCCTGGGCGACCACCTGATCCATGTTGTAGTAGCGGTAGGTGGCGAGGCGGCCCACGAAGGTCACGTCGGGGCGCCCTTCGGCCAGAGCGGCGTACTTCTTGTAGAGTTCCTGGTTCGCGGGGCGGGGGATCGGGTAGTAGGGGTCCCCCTCGGCGCGCGGAAGCTCGTACACCACGGACGTGTGGCGGTGCTGCTGCCCGGTGATGTGCTTGAACTCGCTGATGCGGGTGTAGGCGTAGTCGTTGGGGTAGTTCACCGTGCCGACCGCCTGGAACTGCTCCTGGGCATGCGTCTCGTGGACGAACTCCAGGCTGCGGTAGGGCAGCTTGCCGTAGCAGTAGTCGAAGAAGGCGTCCACCGGGCCCGTATAGATCATGTGGCCGTAGGGGATGAAGTCCGCGATCTCCCGGTAGTCGGTGCCCAGCATCACCTTGATGTTCGGATGCGCGAGCATGTTCTCGAACATCCGGGTGTAGCCGTGCAGCGGCATCATCTGGTAGGTGTCCGCGAAGTAGCGGTCGTCGCGGTTCGTCCGGGTGGGCACCCGCGCCGTCACCGAGGCGTCGAGTTCGCTGGGATCGAGGTCCCACTGCTTGCGGGTGTAGCCCCGGAAGAACTTGTTGTAGAGGTCGCGCCCCACCTTGCTGACCACCACGTCCTCCGAGGTCCGCACCTGATCGACCTTCTCGGCGACCGAGGCGAAGAACTCCTCGACCTGGAAGGAGGTCAGGCTGAGGCCGTAGAGCTTGTTCACCGTGTCGAGGTTGATCGGGATGGGCAGGAGTTGCCCGTCCACGCTCGCCAGCACGCGGTGCTCGTAGGGCCGCCACTTCGTGAAGCGCGAGAGGTAGTCGATCACCTCCCGCGAGTTGGTGTGGAAGATGTGCGGGCCGTAGGGGTGGATCAGGATGCCGTCGTCGTTGTAGCAGTCGTAGGCGTTGCCGCCGATGTGGGGACGCTTGTCGACGATGAGGACGCGCTTGCCGTCGTTCGCCAGCCGCTCGGCGAGCACGCTGCCCGCAAAGCCCGCCCCGACGATGAGGTAGTCGAAGCCCTGAGAGGTGGAGGTCGGCTCAGTCATCGGCCACCCCCGCCACGGCCACGCGCTCGGCGGCGGCCCCCTCGATCAGGGCGCTCATCTCGGCCCAGGTGCGGTCCCAGGAAAGGGTGGCGAGGTGGCGGTCGGCCCGCCCTCTGCGCTCCTCGGCGGCGGGGGTCCCCGCCTCACCCAGGGCGGCGGCGACGGCGGCCTCGAAGGCGTCCACCCCGTCGGCCACGCGCACAAGGTCACGCTCGCCGTAGGGCCGGATCACGTCGCGGATGCCGGTGGAGACCACGGGCACCCCCGCCGCCAGATACTCGGGCGTCTTGGTCGGGCTGATGAACTCGGTCGCCTCGTTCAGGGCGAAGGGCAGCAACGCCACGTCCCAGTGCGCGAGGTAGGTCGGCAGCTCGGCGTACTTCTTCATGCCCAGGTAGTGCAGGTTCTCGCCGCGCGGCAGCTCAGCGGGGTCGATCTTCACCACCGGGCCCAGCAGGACGAACTGCCACTCCGGGCGGCGACGGGCCAGTTCACCGATGAGCGCGATGTCGAACCGCTCGTCGATCACCCCGTAGAACCCCAGGCGGGGGCGGGGAAGGTCGCGCTGGTCGGGGGCGTCCTCCACACCGGTCCGCGCCCGCATGAAGTGGGGCACGTCCACGCTCGACGGGAAGGGGTGGGCGCCGTCGTGCTGCTCGCGCTTGGATTCGTACAGGCGGTAGCCGCCGGTGAAGACGAGGTCGGCCTGGGCGAAAAGCTGGGCCTCACGGTCGCGCAGCTCGGGGGACGCGCCCTTAAAGTTGGCGAGTTCGTCCATGCAGTCGTACACCGTGACACGCGGACGCAGCCCCGCCGTGACGGGGAGTTCCATCGGCGTGTAGACCCACAGGTCGTAGACCTCCAGCGCCTCGTCGCGCACGAACTCGTTCAGGAGTTGCGCCGTCCGGGTCTGCGACTGCGCCGGGCTGTACCCCTCCTCGACGTGTGGGGTGAGCACCGTCACGCCGCTGGGGTCGTCCTTACGCTCCAGACGGTCGGGCCCGGCACCGAAGACAGGCTCCTCCACATAGAAAACCCGGCGGGTGCGGGCCGCGCGGGTCATCAGGTGTTGGGGCCGCTGGAAAACGAAGTCCCAGCGGAGGTGCGAGATCACGATCAGGGCGGGGGCCACGACACGTGAGCCGGGATTCAGATGGATCGTTTTCAAGAGAAGGTTCCTCCCACGGGAAACAGGTGAGGTGGGTCTGACTAATGCCTGACGAATATGTTCCTGGAAACAGAACATAGACTGACAATTCTCATGGAGTTGGCCAAACAAAAAATGCCCGCCCCAGAGCCGGGTGCAAAAAGGGAGCCCGGAACCTTCCCGAGATTAGCGGCTGGGGGCGCGCCAAATGAAGGTGAATTCCTTTACAGGCCTGCACGGAACCTAGAGCAAAACTTCACATACTCGTCTAGCCGTCTAGCCAATCAGGAGGGCGGCGGCGTATCGTAACCGGTTCTGTGACGCTTGATCGCCCGGGAAATGCGGGGCTTTCCGAAAGTGGTGAAGGGCTTGGCGGGAGGCAAACCTACGTCCCGCTCTTCATACCGAGAACGCACTTTTCCGAAGGAACGCCTGAGCCCTCGTCCGCCGGACTTCCGGGACCGAGACAGGCCCGCCCCGACCGCACAAGGGCACCGGGCAGGGCGGGGATGGGTCGCACTCGACGCCCAAGCACGAAAGAGCTATCCTCGTCGTCATCTCCCCGACACCTGAGCACTTGCTCAGATATACTGGGGCATGTCCCGCCCCGCCGAAGTCCTTTCGCCCACCACGCCGGGCCCGGAACTGCGCTACCACGTGGACGGGATGGACTGCGCCTCGTGTATGCAGAAGGTCGAGCGCGCGGTGACGCGGCTGCCCGGAGCGCGGGAGGTGCAGTCGAGCTTCCAGACCGGGGTGTTGCGGCTCCACCTCGACGAGACGCAGACGCCGCGCGAGGTGCTCGAAGGTCACCTGCGGGCGTTGGGGTACACGCCCCGGGCGCTGCCGACGGGCGCGGAGGGCCGGGCGGAATCCCACCATGACCACGGCCACGCGCGTGACCAGGCCGCCGGGGACAGCCTGCCGTGGTACGCGGGCGCGCAGGGGCGGCTGGTCCTCCTCACCGGGGCCCTGCTCGCCCTGGCGTGGGGGCTGGCGCTGATCCTTCCCGGCGCCCCCGCCTGGGGCTACGCGGCGGCGACGCTGATGGGAGGGTGGCCGCTCGCCCGGCGGGCCGTGGCCTCCGCGCGGCTGGGCGAGCCCTTCTCGATTCACACGCTCGTCACGCTCGCGGCGCTGGGGGCACTCCTGATCGGCGAGGCGGCGGAGGGGGCGGTCGTCGTCTTCCTCTTCGTGGTGGGGGAATTGCTGGAGGGGGTGGCGGCGGGGCGGGCCAGGGCGGGCATCCGCTCGCTGGCTGCCCTGACGCCGCGCACCGCCCTGCTGGAGGAGGGCGGGCGGGTGCGCGAGGTCGGGGCCGACACCCTGCACGTCGGGCAGCGCATCCAGGTGAGGCCCGGGGCGCGGGTGCCCGCCGACGGGGTGATCGTGGCGGGCGGGTCCGCGCTCGACGACAGCCCCGTGACGGGCGAGAGCGTGCCGGTGGAGAAGGGGCTGGGCGACCCCGTGTACGCGGGGAGCGTGAACGGGGGCGGGGTGCTGAGCGTTCGCGTGACCCGGGGGGCGGGCGACAACACCCTGGCCCGCATCCTGCGGCTCGTCGAGGAGGCCGAGGCCAGCCGCGCCCCCACCGCCCGGCTGATCGACCGCTTCAGCCGCCTGTACACGCCCGGGGTGGTGGCGGTGAGCGTGGCCGTCGCCGCCCTGCCGCCCCTCCTGACCGGGGCCGAGTGGACGACGTGGCTGTACCGGGGGCTCGCGCTGCTCCTGATCGGCTGCCCGTGCGCGCTGGTGCTGTCGGTGCCCGCCGCGATCACGAGCGCCCTGGCGGCGGGGGCCCGGCGCGGCCTGCTCGTGAAGGGGGGCGCGGCGCTGGAGGCCCTGGGCCGGGCCCGCACGGTCGCTTTCGACAAGACGGGCACGCTGACCGCCGGAACGCCGACGGTGACGGCCGTGCGGCCCCTGGGCGCTCTGGGTGAACAGGAGGCCCTGCGCCTCGCGGCGGCGGTGGAGGGCGGCAGCGACCACCCCCTCGCCCGGGCGGTCGTGCGGCGGGCAGAGGAGCTGGGGCTGGACGTGCCCCGAGCCGAGGCGGGGCAGGCCCAGGCGGGACGCGGGGTAAGCGCCACCGTGGAGGGCCGGGCCCTGCACGTCGTCTCCCCGCGTTTCGCGCTGGAGCGGGGGTGGCTGGGCGCTGACGGGCAGGCGGAGGTTCAGAGGCTGGAGGACCTGGGCCAGACCGTCGTCGTCCTCGCCGAGGACCGCCCAGGCGGCGCCCTCGCGCTGATCGCCCTGCGGGACGAGGCGCGGCCCGACGCGGGGGAGGCCGTCTCCCGGCTGCGCGCCCTGGGCCTGCGTCCCCTGATGCTGACCGGGGACAACGCCCGCACCGCGCACGCTGTGGCCGCCCCCCTCGGGCTGGAGGTGCGGGCGGAGCTGCTGCCGGGGGACAAGCTGCGCCTGATCGGGGAGCTTCGCGCGCACGGCGGGGTTCTTATGGTCGGCGACGGGATCAACGACGCGCCCGCCCTCGCCGCGAGCAGCGTCGGGGTGGCGATGGGCGGCGGCACCGACGTGGCGCTGGAGACCGCCGACGCCGCCCTCCTCCACGGACGGGTGACGGGGGTGGCCGACCTCGTCTCACTCGGGCGCGCCACCCTGGGCAACATCCGGCAGAACCTCGCCTTCGCGCTCGGGCTCAAGGCCGTCTTCCTCGTCACCACGCTGCTCGGCGTCACGAACCTGTGGACGGCGATCCTGGCGGACACCGGGGCCACGGCCCTCGTCACTGCCAACGCCCTGCGGCTGCTGCGGTGGCGGGGAACGGAACCGGGGAACGCGGGGTAGGGTGGGGCATGGACGTGTTGCTCTCGGTCCTGCGGGACATCCTCACGCCACAGGGTGGCTGGTCGGCGGAGTTTCTCGTCCGCGTGATCCTCTCCGTGCTGCTCCTGTACGCCCTGGCGGTCCTCATCGCCCGCTCCTTCGGCTCGCGCACCTTCGCGTCCTTCACGTCCTTCGACTTCCTGATCAACGTGGCGGCGGGGTCCCTGGTCGCCAGCTCGATCATGGGCCGCAACCTCGCGGAGGGGGCCCTCGCCCTGCTGTGCCTCGCCCTCCTCCAGGGGCTCACGTCCTGGCTCAGCGCCCGCTTCGCCCGTTTTCACGACCTCGTGGACAACCCGCCCGTCGTGCTGATCGAGCACGGACGGCTCCGGGAGGAGGCGATGCGCCGGGTGCGGGTCTCGCGGCAGTCCCTGGAGCAGCAACTGCGCCGTCAGGGGGTGGACGACGTGACCCGGGTTCGCCTCGCCGTCCTGGAGTCGGGCGGCACCGTCTCGGTCATGACGGGCGAGGGCGAGGGGCGGCCCGGCACCTTTCCCCGACGGGCGGGGTGAGGGGAAGATGGCCCACACGCACGGCCACGACCACGGTCATGCCCACGGGCACTCGCACGCCCCCGCGAACTACGGCCGCGCCTTCGCCCTGGGCATCCTCCTCAACGTCGGCTTCGTGGCGGTCGAACTCGTCTACGGGGTGCTCTCGCGCTCGCTCGCCCTGGTGGCGGACGCCGGGCACAACGCCTCGGACGTGCTGGGGCTCCTCCTCGCCTGGGGCGCGTACCTCCTCGCGCGGCGCAGGCCGAGTGTGCGCCACACCTACGGACTGCGGCGGGGCACCATCCTCGCCTCGCTGGCGAACGCGGTGCTCCTCCTCGTGGCGGTGGGCGCGATCCTGCTGGAGGCCGTGCGGCGCCTGGGTGATCCCCGGCCGGTCGAGGGGGGGACGGTGATCGCGGTCGCCGCCGTCGGCATCCTGGTCAACGGGGTCACCGCGTACCTCTTCGCCTCGGGGAGCAAGGACGACCTCAACCTGCGGGGAGCCTTCCAGCACATGCTCGCCGACGCCCTGGTCTCCCTCGGGGTGGTGGTCGCCGGGGGCCTGATCCTCCTGACGGGCTGGCGGTGGCTCGACCCCCTGGTGAGCATCGTCGTGGCGGTCGTGATCACGCTGGGGACCTGGGGGCTGCTGCGGGATTCGCTGAACCTCGCCCTCGACGCGGTGCCGGAGAATGTGGACCCGGGGGCGGTGCGGACGTACCTGGAGGGCCTGCCCGGTGTGGCGGCGGTCCACGACCTGCACGTCTGGGGCATGAGCACGACCGAGACGGCGCTGACCGCCCACCTCGTCATGCCCGGGGGAGTGCCGGACGACGCGTTCTACACCCGCCTCCAGCACGACCTCGAAGGCAGCTTCGGGATCGAGCACGTGACCGTGCAGGTCGAGCGCCGCGCGGACGCCTGCCATCTGGTGAGCGACGACGTGGTGTGAAGGCGGGACGGAAGAGGGCGCACCGGACAATTCCGTCCGAGTGCGCCCTCTGCGTTCCCTCCGGTCAGCGGACCGTGCGGGCCCAGTCGAGGATCGCCGCGTTGGCGGCGTCGGCCTTCTCGAAGATCGCGGCGTGGGCGGCCCCGGGGATGATCACGAGCTTGGAGCCCGGGATGTTCTGCTGCATCTTCATCGAGAAGACGGGCGGGTACACCGTGTCCTCCCGACCGACCAGGATCAGGGTCGGCACGGTGATGGTCTTGAGGGTGGGGATGGAGTCGGGCCTCGTCGCCAGCACGTTCGCGCCCGCCACGTCCGCCGCCACGCTGGCCTGCTTGACGATGTTCGAGAGGAACGTCTCGTCGGCGGGTCTGTTCAGGCGCGTCTGCCCGGTCAGCATGTCCTTGAGCAGGTCGTTGACCAGCGCCTGCGGGCCGTTCGTCTGCGCCTCCTGCGCCATCCCCCTCCACAGGTACTGCTCGGGAATCCCCGCCGGGTTGGCGATGGTGTCGATCAGGACCATGCCCAGGAAGCGGTCAGGCGCGCGGCGGTACATCTCGAAGACGATGGGCCCACCCATGCTCATGCCGCCGATGATCGCCTTCTGCACGCCGAGCCGGTCCATGACGGCGAGGGCGTCCTGCGCGTACGTCGCCAGGCTGCCGGGGTCCGAGGCGGGCGCGGTGCTGCGGCCGTAGCCCCGGTGGTCGATGGTGATCACGCGGTACCCGGCGGCGGCCAGCGCGTCCCGGTTGCGGGCGAAGAGTTCGCCGCTGAGGGGGTAGCCGTGGAGCAGGAGCATCGGGGTGCCCTGCCCCACGCTGACGTAGTGGATGCGGGCGCCGTTCACGTCGAGGTCGCCCATCTGCGGGGCCGCCCCGGCACTGCCCCCCGCGAGGGCGGAGCCGAGCAGGCCAGCGGTCAGGGCGGCGAGGAGGAGCGGACGGCGGGGGTGCTGAGACATGAAGGACCTGCTTTCGGGAAGAGGGCGGAAAACGGGGACGACCGGACCGCACAGACGACCGGAGCCCAACTCAGTCAGCTTTCCAACTGAGCGTAGAGGTGGAGGTGCCTCGCAAAGTGCGGGCGGACTTCATGGCATCTTGACCCCGGGGGTGAGGGATGCCGAGCAGACGGGAACAGATCGTGGCCGTGGCGCTGCGGCTCTACCGCGCGAACGGCGTGGCGGGCACGACCCTCAAGGACGTGGCCGAGGCGGCGGGCGTTCCCCTGGGGAACATGTACTACTACTTCAAGACGCGCGACGACCTCGTGCGCGCCGCGCTCGACGCCTGCGAAGCCGAGTTGCTCGACCTGCTCGCCCGGCTCTCTCCCCTGCCCTCCCGCGCGTGGTTCGAGGCGTACTTCGACTGGCTGCTCGCCGACCCCGGGGGCGCGGCGCAGTTCGGGTGCCCCTTCGGCACGCTGGCGGGCGAACTCCGTGCCCTGGGGGACCCGGCGGCGGCGCGGGCCGGGCGGACGGTCGGGCTCTACCTGGACGCCCTGCGGCAGAGGACGGTCCTCCTCGGGTTGCCGCCGTCGGCTGGAGACGACCTGTTCGCCGCCGTCCAGGGGGCGTATACCGTGGCCCGCGCGCTGAACGACCCGGAGTTCTTCCGGCAGAGCGTCGCGCGGCTGCGGGCGGGGGCACCGCAGTTCGGCGGGGCGAGGGCGTAGGGCCCGGCTCCACAAGGGGAGGGACGCGGGGTGTACAGCGCCCGCGTCCCTCTCGCCGTTGTCGAGCCCGACCGCCTTACTTCGGCTCGTTCTGAATCACGATGCGCCCCTCGTTCTGCGCGTCGGTGGTGGGGCGGGCGCGGAGGTAGTTCACCAGGATGTCGATGTCGAGCGTGCCCGTGTCGATGCGGCGGCCCTTCGCGTTCTTGAACACGTCGAAGCCGTCGCCGCCCTGCGCGGTGAAGGTGTTCATGGCGACGGTGTACGTCTTCGCGTCGTCGAGGGGCTGGCCGTTCAGGGTGACGGCGGTGACGCGGCTCCCGGCGGGGCGCGTGGGGTCGAAGGTGTAGCTCATGCCCCTGGAGACGTGCAGGAACTGGCCCTTGTTCTCGCTCCAGGTGGCGACCCCGTGCTCCAGCGCCTGCCTGATCTCCGCGCCCGTCAGGTCGAGGACCGTCAGCGTGTTCCCGAAGGGCTGCACGGTGATCGCCTCCTCGAAGGTGATCGGGCCCGCGTCGATGCTGGAGCGCACGCCTCCCCCGTTCACGAAGGCGATGGTCGCCCCCGCCTTCTGCGCCGCGTCGAGGGCCGCGTCGGCGAGGACGTTCGCCATCGTGCTCTCGCGGCGGCGGACGATCTCGCGGGCGCCG
Source organism: Deinococcus aetherius (assembly GCF_025997855.1). NCBI lineage: Bacteria > Thermotogati > Deinococcota > Deinococci > Deinococcales > Deinococcaceae > Deinococcus > Deinococcus aetherius. The sequence continues at coordinate 335,289 of NZ_AP026561.1, read as the reverse complement.
TTCAGGCCGCCCGTGGTGTTCCCCACGACCTGCTGGCGCAGGGCGGCGATGGGCACGGCCAGGGTGTCGATCATCCGCCGCGCGGTGGGGTCTTCCGGCAGGTCGGCGGACACGACGATAGGCTGGCCCTCGTAACTCTCGACCGCCCCGGCGTCGTTGAAGGTGACCTTCAGGCGCCCGAGCACCTTGCCCCACTCCCAGGCAGCCACCAGCAGGGTACGGTTGCCGTCAGGGTTCTGGACGATGGTGGGGTAGGGCCCCTCGCTCGGCGGAAAGTCCTTGTTGTCGAAGGTGCCGAGCAAGGTGTGGGAGTGGCCGCCCACGATCACGTCGATCCCGGGCACCGTCTTCGCCACCTCCTGCTCCAGCGTGTACCCGAGGTGCGAGACGAGGATGATCTTGTCGATGCCCTGGCCCTGGAGGGCCTTCACGCTGGCGTTCAGGCTCTGGGCCAGTTCGACCATCTTCACGTTCGGCCCCGGCGAGGAGATCAGGGGCAGGTCGGGCGTCACTGCGCCGATCACGCCGACCTTCTGCCCGCCCACGCTCAGGACCGCGTACGGCTTGACGAGGTCACGCAGCAGCGGCTCGGCGCTGAGGTCGAGGTTGGAGGCGAGGAGGGGAAACTGCGCCTTCTGGGCGAAGCGGGCCAGCGCCTCGGGGCCGTTGTCGAACTCGTGGTTGCCCACCGCCATCGCCTGATAGCCCTGGTAGTTCATAAAGAGCACGTCGGCGAGGCCCTGGTAGACGTTGTAGTACAGGGTGCCCTGGAAGGTGTCGCCGCCCGAGAGCACGAGCGGGTTGGGGTCCTGCGCCGCGTACCGGCGAACGAGCGCCGTCTGCCGGGCGTAGCCGCCGTAGGTGCCCTGCCCGACCTTCACGGGATCGACGTGCCCGTGCAGGTCGTCGGTGTGGAGGATGGTGACGGTCAGGGGAGCGGCCGAGGCGGAGGTCAGCAGCAGCGCGGCGGAGAGGAACCTGAGTTTCATGACACTCTCAGTATAGGGAGGGCCGCGTCCTGCTGCACAGCCTGGAAGGCCACCGGGGCAAGGCGCCGGGCCTCCCCCTCCCCGCGCGGGGTCACGAAGAAGAAGGCGAGCGCGAGCAGGAGGTACACGGCGAGCAGCAGCACGCCCTCGAACCACGTCGCCTCGCCGTCGCGGGTGACGGTGGAGACGGTGAAGGCCACCGCCGCGAGCGCGACGAGTTCGAGCGGGCTGGAGAAGACGAGGTTCATGGGCCTGCCGATGAAGTACGAGATCAGCACGAGCAGCGGCGCCGTGAAGAGGGCCACCTGGATCGTCGCCCCCACCGCGATGTTGATGGCGAGCCCGATGCGCCCCTGCCGGGCGAAGTAGCTCCCCGCGATGTATTCCGCGAAATTGCCCACCACCGCGAGCACGATGATCCCCAGGAAGAAGGGGCTCAGGCCCAGGACGCTGCTCGTGGCCTCCAGCGCCCCCGAGAGCATCTCGGACTCCAGCGCGATCAGGGCGGTGGCCCCCACCATCACCGCAGCCGCCCGCCACACCGGCCAGAGGGGGCCGTGGTGGGGCTCCTCCTCCAGCGCGAACACGTCCTTGTGCGTGACCAGCGTGTACACGAGGTTGAGCAGGTACACCACGATGAGGACGACGGCCACGCCCAGGCTGAGATACTCGTCGAGGTTGGCGCGCAGGGTCTCGCTTCCCGCCGCGAAGTTGGGCAGTTGCTCGGTGAGGTCGAAGAGGGCCGGGAGCATCAGCGCGATGAGGAGCAGGAAGAGCATGGAGTTGAGCTGACCGGCGTGCTCCCCGCTGAACTTCTGCCGCACCCGCCCGAAGCTGCCGATCAGGATGGCGAGCCCCAGCCCCAGCAGGGCGTTGCCGATGATGCTCCCGGTGATCTGCGCCTTCACGACGGTGATGTTGCCCGCCAGCAGCACGAAGACGGCGATGATCAGCTCCGCCAGGTTCCCGAAGGTGACGTTCAGCAGCCCGCCCACCGTCTGCCCCGCCCGCGCCGCGACCTGCTCGGTGGCCTGCCGCAGTCCGTCGGCGAGGGGAATGACGGCGACCGTGGCGGTGAGAAAGACCCACAGGGGCGGCGCCCGCAACACGTACTCCAGCAGCAGGCTGACCGGAATGAAGACCAGCAGCAAGTTCATCCACATGGGGGGAGTGTAGTGGGGGCCGGAAAGGGCCAGGCTTAGACTGACTTATGACCCATCCCCAAGCTGCGGAACAGGTGACGATGCTGCGCGCCCTCGGCACGTCGCCCGAGGAGGTCCGGCACCGGCTGGAACGCGAACTCGACGCCTTCGAGGCCGCCGTGGAGGGGGCCCGGGGGCGCTGGCACGAGCTGCTGCCGGGCCGCACCTGGACCGCCGCCCAGGAGGCCGAGCACGTCATCCTGGTGAACGAGGGCACCGCCCGCATCGTGGCCCTGCTGACTTCCGACCGACCGCTGCGCCCGGTGCCCGCCGTGCCGGGCGAACTGGTGGACGGCAGACGGCAGGCGCCTGCCAACCTACGACCGGGACCGGGGCAGGAGTGGGAGGCCCTCGCCGAGCGGCACGCGGCCTCCCGCGCGGCCCTGCTCCAAAGTGCCGGGCAGGCCACCGAGAACCCTGAGCGGCGCTTCTTCCACCCCTTCCTGGGCGAACTCACTGCGCTCGACTGGGTGCGGATGGTGGTCCTCCACATCCACCACCACCGCAAGCAGCTCCAGGCGGGGGCGGGCTGAGGACCTCCCATTGGGTCATTCCACGCGGCGCCCGACTCCCCCGCACGGCAGGCTGGCCCGGTGAGCGCCCGCCTCGACGACCTCGCCCGCTGGCTGCACGTCCACTTGGGCGAGCCCCGGCCCCTCTTCCGCCCCGGCCCCCCCGAGGTGGCGGCCCTCGGGCTCGCGCTCGAACCCGCCGACCTGCCGCAGCGGCCCGACGTGGACGCCCTCTTCCTCCACCGGGCGCTGCGGCTGGGCGAGGCGTTCCCAACCCTGGGCGTCCTGAACGCGCACGACGGCTTCGACCTGCAACTCACGACCGGGCCCAATCTGCGCCTCGTCGGGCGGCTGGGGTGGCGGGAGGTGCGGCCCCTCTTCTGGCAGGGGCGCCCGGTGGGGCTGACGGCCACACCGCCGGAACAGGAGTGGCGGGCCTTTCACCGGGCGCTGACGGAGGAGATGCGGGGAGAGGACCGCTCGTGGGCGCCCGTGGACACCTCCTTCGTGCGGGTCGCCCTGATGAACGCGATGAACCCTGACCTCCTGGGCCTGACGCATTCCCTGGGGGTGAACGTCTACCTGACGGGCCAGTTGCGGCCCTCGGCGCAGGAGGCGGCCCGGTCGCTGGGGCTCGGCGTGGCCGCCCTCGGGCACCGCCGCACCGAGTTGTGGGGGCTGCGGCAACTGGCGCGCGAGCTGGAGGGGGACTTCCCCGGTCTGCGGACCGAGGTCTACCCGGGGACGGGGTGAGGGCGCGCGGGGAGGGTCAGCGGGAGGCCGCGCGGGCCTGCGCCGCCGCCGCGAGCGCTCCCTGTGCGCCGGGAGCCCTGGCCGCCCTCTGCGCCTGACTCGTAGCGCGGTAGGGCTCCAGGTCGATGTCGATGCCGATGATGTTGCGGGCGACGTTGTCGACGGTCACGTTGGCAGTCTTGTTTACGGGGTCGAAGTAGATGCCGAAGGGTTCGCCGTCGTCCACCTCCTCGTCGCCGTCGAGGTCCTGCCACGCGGCCACGTTGTAGCGGCCCGGCTCCAGCCCCCCCAGCTTGTAGCTGTTGCGCAGCGTCTCCTGATTCACCAGGGCGGCGCGGCTGCGGTCCTCGTCGTAGCCGCTCGGCAGCACGTAGAAGGCGGCGACGAGGGTCTGGATCTCGCCCACCGGGGTCGGCGTCGGCGGGGGAGTGGGGGCTGGCGCGGGGGTGCCGGACCCGCTCAGGGCCGCCGCCGCGTTCACCAGCCCGGCGCCACAGCCCCCGGCCACCCCACAGTCCGCGCCACTCAGCGGCGTGCTCGTGGCCCTCAGCCGCGCGAGCGTCTGCGCGGTCGTCAGGTTCGGCTGCTCGCCCTTCATGAGCGCCACCAGCCCGGCGACGTGGGGCGCGGCCATCGAGGTGCCCTCGTAGACGTCGTAGGTCGCCACGAGCTTGCCGTCCTCCACGGCGGCGACGGTGCTGAGGATGCCGCCGGGAACCTTCTGGCCGCCGATGTCGAGCTTGAGCCGGGTGTTGCCGCCCGGGGCCATCACGTCCACCCGCGCGCCGTAGTTGGAGTAGTACGCCCGCTTGCCGTCGGGGCCGACCGCGCCCACCGTGATCACATTCGGGCAGCTCGCCGGAGTGTAGCCCCCCGCGTCCTTGTCGTCGTTGCCCGCAGCGACGACCGCGACCACGCCGTTGTCGGCGAGCGCCCTGAAGAGGTCGCGCTGCACGTCGCTGCACTGGCCCGGCCCGCCGAGGCTGAGGTTGACGACCCTGGCCGGGTTGGGGTTGGCGGGCAGGCCCTCGACCTGCCCGCCCGCCGCCCAGAAGGTGCCGACGACGATGTCGTCGAGGGTGCCGCCCCCCGAGGTGCCCAGCACGCGGACGGGCACGATCCTCGCGCCCCAGCTCACGCCCGCGACCCCGGCCCCGTTGTTGCTCGCGGCGGCGATGGTGCCCGCGACGTGGGTGCCGTGGTAGCCGGTGTCCCCGCCCTCGTCGGTGGGGTTCGCGTCGATGCCGTCGCCGTCCCCCGCGTTGTCCACGTCCTGCACCATGTCGAGCCCCGGCAGGAGGCGGCCCGCGAGGTCGGGGTGGTTCACGATGCCCGTGTCCACCACCGCCACCGTCACCGCCTTGCCGGTCGTCTGGTCCCACGCCGCCGGGAGCCGCATCGCCTGCGCGTCCCACTGGAACGGGAAGTAGGTGTCGTTGGGCGTGCGCAGCGCGTGCAGGAGGCGGTTGGGCTCGGCGTACTCCACGTCGGCCCGCGCCGCCAGCTCCCGCACGATCCCGGCGGCGTCCGTCCCCGCGCCTGCCGTGACCCGGTACAGCCCCACGCCCGGCAGCCCGAGGGACCGCGACAGCCGCAGCGAGGTGTCCCCCACCCGCAGGGGTTCGAGCGCCTGCGCGCCGAGACTCCCGCGCCGCTTCACGATGAACTCCCCGGGAATGATCCCCTCCGGGCCCACCCCGCGCGCCTCCCGCTTCGCCCGCACCGCCGCCGGGTCGGTCCACCAGGAGGCGCCCGACCACCGGCCCGACCACCGGGGGGCGGCGTGGGGCAGCGCCCCGCCGAGCGCCGCGCTCCCCAGGGACCCGGGCGACGAGATGATGCCCGAGATGGAGCTTGTCGCCGTGCCGGGGGTCGTGCCGCCGCCCCCGCCTCCGCCGCACGCCGCGAGCAGACAGGTCAGGCCCAAGCAGGTCAGGCCGGGCACCGGGATCGCCTTGGGGTTCATGCGCATCTTGACTTCCTTTCGGGAGGGGCGAGGAACAGCCTGATGTGACAATTGTCACATTGACACACCGGCCCGCCGAGGTCCACCCCCGGGGCCGGGGGACGGGTGGGCGGCGCGGGGCTCACTCGCACTCCAGGTTCACGTTGCCCGCCGCGTTGTTCTCATAGGTCATGCCGGGGCCGATGTTCACGGTGGCACCCGCGTCACCGAAGTCGATGCTGTCAAGGCACACACCCCAGCCGCTGCTCCCGGCGAGGTGGCTGTCGGAGATGCGCAGCGAGGAGCCGTTGCCGACGTAGACGTTGGCCCCCTTGCCGCCGCCGCCCGACAGTACCCGGACGTACCTCATCACGTTCTGGTCCGAGCGCGAGTAGAAGAAGTCGAGGCCGTCCCAGGACCCCCGCTCCGCACGCTCGCCGCGAAAGACGATGGGAGCCTGGGGCGTGCCCACCGCCCGCAGCGCCCCGCCGTGCAGGTTGAAGGCCGCGCCCTGGGCCATCACGACCTCGGCGCCGGGCTCGACGGTCAGCACGCCGCCCTTGTAGTACACGGCGATGCTGACGTAGTAGGGAATGTTGAGGCGGTGCAGGGTCGTATCGTCGTACGTGTCGTCCCAGTCGAGCTTCACGTAGGGGACACCGTTGGGGAGCCCCCTGCTGCGGCCCAGGTAGTCGCTCGCCGCGTCGAGGACGGTGGCCTGCTGGGTGCTCACCCGCAGGCCGAAGCCCACGTTGTCGTAAAAGACGTTGTTCGCAAAGCCGTTGATCAGCAGGCGGTTCACGCCGCTGATCACGAGGCCGTCGGTGTAGCTCCCGGAGACGGTGTTGTTCTTGAAGCTCAGCGTGCCGTCCACGCCGCTCACCGCCGCGCCGTTCTTGAGATAGCCGGTCTGCCCGGCGCTCTCGATGTCGGTGTACTCGATGCGGCTGGGGCGCGCGCCGTTGAAGGAAATGCCGTTCCAATACCCCTTGGTCTTGTTCCGGCCCTCCAGCCGGATGCGGGCCTGAGGTGTCCCGACGGCCTCCAGCACCCCCCCCGACGAGATGTACAGCGAGGCGTCCTGACCGAACCGGACCACGGTCCCCGGGTCGATGGTCAGCACCGAGGTCACGTCCAGCACGCCGTCGATCAGGTAGTCGCACGCCGCCGCGCCGTTCGCCAGCCGGGTGGGAATCGTGATGTCGACCGCTCCCGAGAGTGTGGCCGCACACGGTCCGGTGGGGCCGCCGCCACCGCCACCTCCGCCACCTCCGCCCCCACCGCCTCCACCACCCCCGGTGCCCGGGTCGGCCGGGGTGGGGGGCGGGTCGGTGCCGCCGCCGGAGGGGCCTGATCCGCCGCAGGCGACGAGCAGGGTGAGCGCGAGCAGGGCGAGACGTTTGACGGGTATCGGCATCCTTGGTTCCCTCCCCAGGGCCGCGCGGGCGGAGCCTCACGCCGCACGGTTCATGTTCGGAATGCACCCAGGGTAAGGAGGGGGCGTTTCTCGGACGTTTCAAACGCTCAGCTCATGAACCCGGGCGGTGAGCGCGGTCACGAAGTCCGGGCGCAGGTAGGCGGGCAGGACGTCCGCGTGCAGGCCCGCGAGGATGGGCCGCGCGCGGGCCAGGAGGTCGGCGGGCCCGAATTGCAGCACGGCGATCACGACGACGGCCCGCGCGGTGAGCACGTCGCAGCCCTCCACCTCCGCGAGCCCCGCCGCGAGGGCCGCGTGCCCCTGCGCCGCCCGCCCGGCGCGGTCGTGGATCTCGGCGAGGAGGGCGTGGGCGTGGGCGCGCATGTTCACGGAGGGAGAGCCGCGCAGCACGGCGTCCGCGTGGTCGAGGGCGGCGGCGAGGCGGCCGTCCCGGCAGTAGGCGAGGGCGAGGTGATAGCGCAGGGGGTAGGAGTCGTTGAAGTGCCCGAGCCCCAGGGCCGCCTCGGCGAGGGGGACGCCCTCGTGAATCCGCCCGAGGTCGTGCAGGGTGGCGATGATGTCGCTGCTCACCTTGACCTGCTCGGAGCGCGCCCCCAGGAAGCGGGCCGCCTCCAGTTGCTCGCGGTAGAGACCCAGCGCCTCCTCGAAGCGGCCCACGTCGCACAGCAGGGCACCGAGCAGGCTCAGCCAGTTGCAAAAGCCTAGGCTCAGGGGCTCCTGCCGCCCCGCCGCCACGCCCTCCTCGGCGATGCGCAGCGCCTCGGCGTACTCGCCCCGGTAGTGGGCGATGTTGGCATGCATCAGCAGCACGTCGCGCCTCAACCCCGGGTCGTCCTGGGTGGCGGCCTCCCGGGCGGCGAGCGAGACCAGCGAGGCCGCCGCGCCGAGGTCGCCGTCCATGTACGCCAGGTTCGCGCCCTCCGCGTGGGCGACCGCGCGGGCCGCCGGGTCGCCGGACTCGCGCAGCACCGTGGCGATGAGTTCGCGGGCCTCTACGGCGCGGCCCGCCACCCGGCGGCGCACGGCGAGGTAGGCGTGCGCCCGGTACCACTCGGGGGTGCGCACGCCGAGGCGCAGCACCCGCTCGTACAGGGCCGTCGCCTCGTCCTCGAAGCCGCGCCGCACCTCGAAGGAGAAACGCGCCTCGTGGAACCACAGCCGGGCTGCGGCGGCCTCGTCCCCGGCGAGGAGGGCGTGCTCGGCCACGATCAGGTCGCCCAGGACTCCCTCCAGCGCCCGCGCCACCTGCCCGTGCAGGAAGCGCCGCCGGGCGGGCGGCATCGCCTCGTACAGGGCCCGGCGCACCACGTCGTGCGCGAGACGCTCGCCGCGCAGCAGGCCGAGACGCTCGGCGCGGGCGAGCGCGTCGCTCACGGCCCACTCGCCTTCCCCCAGCACCCGCGCGAGGTGAGCGGGGCTCAGCGTCCCGCCCAGCACGCTTCCCACGTCGAGCACCCGGCGCTCAGCCTCCGGGAGCGTGTCGGCGCGGCGCAGCACGAGGTCGGCCAGACGGGGCGCGAGCGGCAGGGCGTCGAGGTCGGGCGGGCCGGGGGTGCGGCGGCGCCACTTTCCCCCGCGCGCCTCGTACGCTCCCTCCTGGAGGAGGACCCGCAGCCACTCCAGCACGAAGAGGGGATTGCCGCCGCTGCGGGGGTAGAGCCACCCCGCCAGCTCGTCCGCCCCGCCCGTGACCCCGAGGGCGAGGGCCGCCGTCTGCGCCTCGGGCAGGGGGGCGAGCGGGACGAGCGTCATCTCGGGGGCGAGGGCGCGCAGGGTCTCCCGCAGGGCCGGACCGTCCTCGCCCTCCCGGAAGGCGCCGAGGAGCCGCACCCCGCCGCGCCGCACGAGAAAGACGAGCCACTCCAGGGTGGCGGGGTCGGCCCACTGGAGGTCGTCCACAACGACCGCGCCCTCCGGGGCGAAGACGCGGGCGAGGGCCTCGAGAAGCCGCACCTTGCCGGAGTCGGCGTCCCCGGAGTCGGGCGGCGCCTCCCCGGGCGGGCGCAGCTCGGGCACGAAGCGCGCGAGGTCCTCCGCGTACGGGCCGAGGTCGGGGAGCCCCGGCAGCCGGGCGCGCACCCCGGCGAGGAGCGGGAAGTACGGCACGTGCTCCAGCCCCTCCTGGCAGCGCAGGGGCCGGGGATGCGGCAGCACCTCGGCGAGCAGCCGCGTCTTCCCGACTCCCGGCTCCCCCATCACGAGCACGACGGGGGTGGAGGCCCCGCGCACGAGGGCCACCTCCGCCTCGCGGCCCACCAGGGCGGGGGGACGCACGAGGTCGAGGGGCACGGCGGCGGGCGCCTCTCCCCCAACCGGCGGGGCGGGCGGCGCGTCCCGGCGCAGGGCGTCCACGAGGTCGAGGGTGCCCCGCAGCGGGGTGAGGCCGAGGTCGGCCCTCAGCCGCGCGGCGAAGCGTTCGTAGGCGCGCAGGGCCCCGTCGCGCTCACCCGCGAGGTGCGATGCGCGCAGGAAGCGCCCCAGCACGTCCTCGGAGAGGGGGTCGAGGGCGAGGGCCCGCCCCAGCAGCCGGGCGGCCTCGCCGAAGGCGCCCCGGCGCAGCAGCTCGTCCTCGTGGCGGGTGACGGCCTCCAGCCACGCGGCGTGGAGAGTGGCGCGCTCGGTCTCCAGCCACTCGTGAAAGCCCGGCAGCCCCCCGGTCGGCAGCCCGGGCAGCAGGGGGGCGGGGTAGACCCCTGCTGCCCGGCGCCAGTCGCGCGCGGCGAGGGCGCGGCGCAACTCCCCCACGTCCGTCTCCACCCGCCAGCGCACCCGCAGCGGCTCGGCCTCCACCCCCGCCGCCCAGGCGAGGCGCCGGGCGCGGGTGAGGAGCAGGCGCAGGCTGCCGCGCGTGGCGGCCTCGGCGCCCTCCGGGCGAAAGACGTGGGTCAGCATGTCGCGGCTCACCCACTCGCCCACGCACGCGAGGTACAGCAGCAGGTAAGCGGGCCGGACGAGCGGCACGTCCTCCCGGCGCCCCCCCTGCGTCACGAGGGGGGCGCCCAGCAGCGCGAGGTGCGGGGGCATTGCCGAGTCTACCCCGCCGGGGGCACGGCCCTCCCTCAGATGCCCAGCACGGGGTGGGGCACGTAGGGCTCCTCCAGTTCGCGCAGGTCCTCGGGGGAAAGACGCACCCCCAGGGCGGCCACCGCGTCCTCCAGGTGAGGCATCTTGCTCGCCCCAACGATGGGGGCGGTCACGCCCGGCTGGTGGAGGAGCCACGCCGTCGCCACCTGCGCGGGCTTCACGCCCAGCCGCCCGGCGACCTCGCCGACCCGGCGCTGGACGGCGTAATCGGCCTCGGTGTGGTAGAGCGCGTGGCTGAAGCGGTCGCTGCGGGCGCGGGTCGTCTGGGCCTCCTCTCCAGCGGGGCGGTTCCCGGCGAGGAAGCCGCGCGCCAGGGGGCTCCAGGGGATGACGCCCACCCCGTCCTCGCGGCACAGGGGCAGCATCTCGCGCTCCTCCTCGCGGTAGACGAGGTTGTAGTGGTTTTGCATGGAGACGAAGCGGGTCAGACCGTGCAGGTCGGCGGCGTGCTGCATCCTGGCGAACTGGTAGGCCAGCATGCTGCTCGCGCCGAGGTAACGCACCGCCCCCATCCGCACGAGGTCGTGCAGGGCCGTCATCGTCTCCAGGACGGGCGTCTCGGGGTCGAAACGGTGAATCTGGTAGAGGTCGATGTAGTCGGTGCCCAGGCGCTTCAGGCTCGCCTGCACCGCGTCCATGATGTGCTTGCGGGACAGGCCTCTGTCGTTCGGCCCCTCCCCCATCGGGTTGAAGACCTTGGTGGCGACGATGACCCCATCGCGCCGGGCGAAGTCCCGCAGCGCCCGTCCCAGCACCTCCTCGCTGGCGCCGAGGCTGTACATGTCGGCGGTGTCGAAGAAGTTGATCCCCATTTCAAGTGCCCGGGCGATGAAGGGGCGGCTCTCGCCTTCCGGCAGCACCCAGTCGCGCCAGGCGGGGTCCCCGTAGGTCATGGTGCCCAGGGCGATGCGGGAGACCTTGAGGCCGCTCTGTCCGAGACGCGCGTAGTCCATGCGGCACCTTACCCCGGGGGCTGACACAACGGTGGGGACGAACCCCTAAGCTGAGGCATGACGAGGTTCATCAGGCTGCAAGACGGCAGCTTCGTCCACGCCGACGCCATCCACCGCATCTACGTGGAGAAGCACAGCGACCCCAAGTTCTGGAGGTTGAACGCCCAGCTTGCCAAACCCGAGGGCGGCGCGGAATGGGCTTACCTGGACGGGGAGTTCGACAGCCTGAAAGACGCCGAGGACGCGGTCAGGAAACTCGGCAAGTGACCCCTCAGGGCAGCGGCGTGACGGCGGAGGCGTGCAGGCGCAGCGGCGTCGCCACGTTTTCCAGCGGGGCGGGCCGGTTCCCCAGTTCCAGCCGCCCCACCACCCGAACGCGCGAGCCGGGGGCCGGGATCGCCGTGCCCCTGGGCAGTTCTACCAGCACATGCCGCCACATGCCCTCCACCTCGTTCGGCCAGTCGGCGGCCTCCAGGCAGTACGGGCATTCCCTCAGGGGGGTGGCCGTCAGCACCAGGAGCCGGGGAAGTTCGCCCTCCTCCCCGGGCGCCACGAAGCCGTCGAGCACGATCTCGTGACCGTCCAGCGAGCGCGCCAGGGGGGAGAAGACGGGCCCGCGAATGCTCGTCCCGGAGTAGAACTGGTCGAAGCGCAGGGGGGTGGGGGCCGCCGACGCGGCGCCGAGCAGCCACAGGGACAGAAACAGGGAACGCATCACGACCTCCCCTGCCCGCTCAGCGCCGTTCGCGCTCGGGGTTCAGGCCGAGCGCCCGGGCGATGGTGAAGAACACTTCCGTCTGGTCGATCTGGTTGCGGAAGAGGCTGGCACCGGGGCCGAAGGCGAAGAGGGGCACCGGGTCGGCGGAGTGCACGCCGTTGTTCGTTCCCCTGGGCAGGGTGCCGGTGCGGGGGAAAGCCCCGGGCTCCTGGCAGACCTCGGGGTTGGGCACGTACACGTCGCCCTGCTTCACGGTCGGTTCCTTGAACACCTCGCGCGAGCGGTACGTCTCGCAGTAGTCGGGCGTGGCCGCGAAGCCCGCCGCCAGGGCGTTTGTGGTCGCGGGCAGGGGCAGACCGTTGCGGTCCCGCCCCTCGCCGTAGGTCGGGAAGCCCGCCTTCTCGTAGATGCCGACCGCTTCACGGCCGCTGGCCGCCTTGCTCGTGTCGAAGCCGCCGTACACGCTGAAGGAGTGGGCGTGGTCGGCGGTGACGACCACCAGTGTGTCGCCGTGGGTCTTCGCGTAATTCTTGGCCCAGGCCACGGTCTTGTCGAGTTCCAGCACGTCCCACACGGCGCGGGTCCAGTCGAGCGGGTGCTCGTACTTGTCGATCATGCCCGCCTCGACCATCAGGAAAAAGCCGTTGGGATTTTTCTCCAGCGTCTCGACGGCCTTCTGGGTCATCTCCCAGAGGTAGGGCATGTCCTTGAAGTCACCCAGCATCTCGGGGCGCTGCCACACCGTGCGGTCGAGGTAGCTGGGGAAGTTGTCGATGTTGAACAGGCCGAAGAGCTTGTTGCCATTCGCCTTCAGCAGTTCCGCGCGGTTGGAGACGAACTGGAAGCCGAGCCCCTGGGACTGGGCGATCCAGTCGGTGTTGTCCTTGCGGCGCGAGCCGGGGGCGCTCTGCGGGATGAAGTCCTTGCTGCCGCCGAACAGCAGCACGTCGGGCTTGGCCGCTCCCTGGAAGAACTGATCGGCGATGGCGCTGTAGTCGCCCCGGCGCCGGGTGTGTGCGGCCCAGGCGGCGGGGGTCGCGTCGGTGCCGAAGGTGTTCGTCACGATCCCGACGGAGCTTCCGCGAGTTCGCCTCAGCATCTCGGTGATGGTCTCGACGCGCGGGTTGTCGAGGGTGTCTTCGGTGTTGTCGGGGTAGACGTTCAGCGCGTTGACCTGCACCTTCTGCCCGGTAGCGAGGCTGGAGGCCGAGTTCGCCGAATCGACGATGAAGGAGTCGTAGGAGCTGGTGGTCACCGTGGCGCTGCCGTCCGCATCCGCCTCGATGGCGAGCGTGCCGCGCGGCAACCCGTTGCGGGGGTCGTACCCGGCGGCGACGAGCTTCGCCGCGTTCAGCGTGTTCCACCCCATGCCGTCGCCGATGAAGAGGATGACGTTCTTCGCCGACCGGGCGCCACGCGCGTAACCCTCGGCGGTCCAGCGGGCGCTGCGCACGCCGCCCTGGGTGCGGACGGTCAGGGTGTGTGTTCCTGCGGGGAGGCTCTGATCGCGCAGGATGAGTTCGGCCTTGCCCGCCCCGCTGGAACCCTGCTGCGCTCCCGTCAGCGCCCGGCCGTCCAGGGTGATCTGGGGCTGTTCACCCGCACCGAGTCCAGCGACCTCCACGCGCAGGTCGAACCGCTGACCGGCGAGCAGCCGCGCGCCGTCGTAGGGGTAAATCGTCACGTCCGCCGCACCGGCAGCGCCCGCGAGGGCCAGGGTCAAAAGGGTGGCAAAGTGTTTCAAGCTGTCCTCCACCCGTCATCACACCCGCCGCACGTCAGCCCGGCGTCACCCGGCCGTCAGCCTTCGGTCAGCACCGGGAGATTCTCCCCGGGGAGGTGCCCCTCACCGCTGCCCCCACCCAGCGGGCCGCAAGAGCGCGGGCAGCGGCGAGGGCCCGGTCCACGGTCTCCAGGGTGGAGCCGTCGGGCCGACTCGGGGGGAGCCCGCAGGGCCTGGGCGTGCTGGGCGTGCAGCGCCGCCGCGTTCGCCTCCAGCCGGGCGAGCGATTCCTCCGCCGCCGCGCGGGCACCCGGGTCCCAGCGGGGCTCCAGGGCTGCCGCCCGCACCACCCCCTCGGCCTGCACCCGCGACGCGCGGGCCCGGGCGCGGGAGGCGTCGAGTTCGCCCGGAGAGGGGCGGCGGGACGGGGAGGCGAGCAGGCCCGGGTACTCCACCTGGGCCTGTGCCGCCGCCCGTAACGCGCCCGCCACCTGCCGCGACTGCCACGCCGGGCCCAGCCGCGAGACTGCCAGGGCCAGCCCCCCGCCGAGCAGGGTCGCCGGCACGCGCTCGCCGCCCACGGCATGTTCGGGAACGCCCGAGGCGGTGAGCGAGAACACGACGGCCTCCCCCGCAGCCTCTTTGCCCAATCCACTTCCCTGTCATGCGGCGCGGCGCACGGTAGCGTCGGCTTCGAGTGGACCCCAGGTCACCCCGTCGCAAATCGCCCGCTTCCCCGGTTGGACCCCGATTTGCGAGGCGTCCTGGAGGACCGTTTGAGCGGACTGAGAAAGGGCGGACACACCCTCTCCCACCGCGACGGTCTTGTCTCCGTCATGCCCGCGTCGCAAGAGGGGCTGACTTTTCGGCACTTCCGCACTCTAGGCACTCAGAAGCGGAGGCATGGAACCCCCTGATGGGCCCACACCTTCCCCGCTCTTCCCTACGCCTGCTGCGCCTGTTCCTGTTCCTGCCCTTCCTCCACCAGCCCCTCGTCCTCCAGTACGAGGCGCACGTCCACGTTGCCCCCCAGGGCGCGGCTGTACGGGCAACGCTTGTGGGCCTCGTCGATCATGTACTGCGCCCGCTCGCGGGTGAGGTCGGGCAGGACGATTCGCAGTTCCACGTCGAGGGCGTACCCGAGGTCGTCGCGCACGAGGCCCACCACCGCCGTGACGCGCGAGGAGCCGAAGGAAATCTTGTCGCGCCGGGCGACGCCGCCGATGGCGCTCTGGAAACACGCGGCGTACCCGGCGGCGAAGAGTTGTTCGGGGTTCGTGCCCACGCCGCCGTCCCCGCCGATCTCCTGCGGCACGCTCAGCTTCACGCCGAGGTGGTGGTCGGGGGTTTCGATGTAACCGGCGCGGCCACCATGCGCGGTCGCCTGGGTCGTGAACAGCACTTTGCTCATAGCACCTCCTGAGGGCCCACCGTAGGCGAGCCGTCATGGGCAGACGGTCAGACCGCCCACCGTATGAAGGTTCCGGGAGGCCCCTCCTTCCCGGCAGGCCGCTCCCACGGAGCCTCACGGACAGCGCCCCCATGCGCGGACGGGGCGGATATGGCACCTGGCCGGAGCCAAAACTCGCCGAAAGAGGGAGGGCAAGAAACCAGGGGCTCTTCCCGACTCACGCCTCCCCTTCCCCCTCGACCTCAAGGATGAGAGCGGATTCATCCATTCTTATTGACACCAGACGTGAAGAAGCGTACTTTATCGGTAAAGAAAAGCGAGCGTTCTAAGGCGGCACATCTTCAGGATTTGAATGCTTCCTCCCGGCCTGGCAGCTTTACCGGTAAACCCTGTTCTGCTTCGCCCCACAAGGAGTTCCATGACGACCGACTCCATCTCTCCCGCCACCCTGGCCGATGTCGCGCGGCTGGCGGGGGTGTCTAAGATGACGGCCTCGAACGTCATCAACGGGAAGCCGGGCATGAGTGAGGCGACTCGGCAGCGGGTGCTGGGGGCCATCCAGCAGAGCGGGTACGTGGTAAACCCGGCGGCGCGGGTGCTGGCGGGGCGGCGGATGAACCTGATCGGGGTGATGGCGCCGATGTACAACTCACCGTACGTGACCGAGCTGATGCAGGGGGCGAGTGCCGCCGCCGAGGACGCGGGGATGACGCTCGCGGTGCTGACCACCTCGGGGAACGAGGCGCTGGAGCGTGAACGCGGCGCCCTGCTGCGGACGCTGGCGGACGGGGTGCTGCTGATCCTGCCCACGGACGACGAGCCACAGGTGTTCCGGGGCGTGGTGCCGGTGGTGATGGCGGGTGGGATGGGCACCTACGGGGTGCAGAGCGACAACCGGCACGGGGGGCACCTCGCCGCGCGACACCTGCTGGAGCTGGGGCATCGCCGGATCGCCCATATCCGGGGCGCGACGGTCACCGCCCTCAACCGGGAGGAGGCGGCGGCGCGCGAGCAGGGCTTCCTGGAGGTGCTGGGGGAAGCGGGCGTGAGCGTTCCCGCCGAGTACCTGCGGGACGGCGACTTCTCGGAAAGTGGCGGTCAGGCCGCCGCCGAGGCCCTCCTGCGCCTCCCCGAGCCCCCCACCGCGATCTTCGCCGCGAACGACTCCACCGCCTTCGGGGTGCTGCGGGCCGCCGAGCGGCTGGGCGTCCGCGTGCCGGGGGACCTCTCCCTCGTGGGCTTCGACGACGTGACCTCCAGCGCGCTGACCACCCCGGCCCTCACCACCGTCCGGCAACCCCTTCAGGAGATGGGCGCGGCGGCGGTGCGGATGCTCCTCGCCCTCACGCGCGGTGAGCCCCCGGCCGAGCCCCATCTCCTCTTTCCCACGACCCTAGTCGTCCGCGACTCGACCGCGCCGCCCGGTGCCGCGACACGCCTCCCGCGCCGAGCACGAGGGCCCACCTGAGCTTCCTGCCGCGCCGGACCCCGGCGCCCGCCGACGCCCCTGTTCGTTCCGTCGCCCTCCCGCCCGGCCTGGTGCGCCGGAGAACGCCCCCGAGGTCCCCCATGAAGCACGGCACGAAGACCCTTCTCGCCCTCATCACCGCCGCCCTGAGCACCGCCGCGCTCGCGCAGCCCAAGACGACCTTCAGCATTGCCAACACGGCCACCTGGGGCTCGAAGAACTACAACCCCTTCACCCCGGCGGCCAGCCATCTGCCGCCCACCCTCTCGGCGATCCACGAGACGCTCTTTTACGTGAACGCCCTCGACGGCAAGGTCACGCCCGTCCTGGGCACGAAGTACACCTGGAGCCCGGACAACAAGACGCTGACGATCTCCACCCGGCCTGGCGTGAAGTGGAGCGACGGCAAGGCCTTCAGCGCGAACGACGTGGCCTACACCTTCAACCTGATCAAGGCCAACCCCGCGCTCGACCTGACCGGCATCTGGAAGAACGGCGTCGCCAGCGTGAAGGCGACGAACCCGAACACGGTGGCGATCACCTTCAGCAAGGTGAACACGCCGCTCTTCTACTACGTCGCGCACCTGCCCATCGTTCCCCAGCACGTCTGGAGCACGGTCAAGGACCCGCTGACCTACACGAACGAGAACCCGGTCGGCACCGGCCCCTTCGTCGCCGAGGCGTACAGCCAGCAGGCGATCCGGGTGCTGAAGAACCCGAACTACTGGATGAAGGGCCAGCCCTACGTGGACGCCGTGGCGTGGTACTCCTCCACCGGCAACGACGCCTCGCTGCTGAAGATGCTCAAGGGCGAGACGGACTACGGCTACATCGCCATCCCCAACCCCAAGACCGACTACCAGGCCAAGGGGCCCAACTTCCAGTACTGGTGGCCGGTCAACAACGTCAACGCCCTGTACTTCAACACGACGAAGGCGCCCTTCAACGACCCCGCCTTCCGCCGCGCGATTGCGAGCGCGATCAACACCAAGGACGTGGCGCAGAAGGCCTACGCGGGCGTGGTGCCCGCCGCCGACCCCACCGCGATCATCCCCTCGCAGCAGAAAGCCTGGAAGCCCGCCACGGCGGCCAGCCTGGCGCCCAGGTTCGACCCCGCCGCCGCCGACAAGGCCCTGACCGCCGCCGGGTACAGGAAGAACGCGCAGGGGCAGCGCCTGGGCAAGGACGGGAAGCCCCTCCCGACCCTCAAGATTCTGGTGGGCGCGGGCTGGACGGACTTCATCACGATGGGGCAGGTAATCGGCAACAACCTCAAGCCGCTGGGCATCAACACCTCCATCGACCAGCAGGTGTTCTCCTCGTACTCGGGCAGCTTCCAGACCGCGAACTTCGACATGGGCGTGAGCTGGGGCTGGGGCAGCGGCCCCACGCCGTACAACCTCTACTACCAGTCCTTCGCGCCCGAGTTCAGCGCGCCCGTCGGCAAGACGGCAGCCTCCAACCTCGCGCACTACACCAACCCGGCGCTGACCAAGGCCATCGCCGCCTTCAGCACGACGAGTAGCGTGGCCGCCCAGAAGCAGGCCACCTCCACGATGGTCACGACCGTCCTGAGGGACATGCCCTGGGTGCCGCTGACCGCCCGGGTCGGCTTCAACGTGTACAACACCACCCGCTTCACCGGCTTCCCCGACGACGACAACGCCTACAACGACGCCTCCGCCCCGGACACGGTCGGCGCGCGGCTGATGTTCCTCAACGTCAAGCCCAAGTGAGGTAAGCGGTGAGTGGTCAGTGGTCAGTGGTGCTCCATCTTTCCCCACTCACCACTGACCACTTCCCACTGACCGGGAGGTCTTGCCATGCCTTACCTGCTGCGCAAATTCGGCCTGCTGCTGTTCACCCTCTGGGTGGCGGCGACCCTCAACTTCATCCTGCCCCGGCTCGTGCCCGGCGACCCGGTGGGCGCGATGATGGCCCGCTACCAGGGCCAGCTCAGCCCCGACGCCGTGGAGGCCCTCAAGATCGCCTACGGCCTGAACAACCAGGGCAGCGCCCTTCAGGAGTACTTCGCCTACCTGGGCAGGCTGCTCCAGGGCAACTTCGGCGTCTCCACCAGCCAGTTCCCCACACCCGTCACCCAGATCATCGGGCAGGCGGCGCCGTGGACCATCGGGCTGATCGGCATCACCACGGTCCTCTCCTTCCTGATCGGGAGTGCGTTCGGGCTCTACAGCGCGTGGCGGCGGGGGGGCCGGGTGGCGGACGCGCTGCCGCCCCTCGCGCTCTTCCTGAACTCCATGCCGTACTTCTGGGTGGCGCTGGTCCTGATCTACACCTTCGCCCTCAAGCGCAACGTCTTCCCGGTCGGCGGCAACCTCGATCCCTTCCTGGAGCCGGGGACCGCGCAGTGGTGGTCTTCGCTGATCCGGCACGCCATCCTCCCGGCGCTGACGATCATCATCACGGCGGCGGGCGGGTGGCTGATCACCATGCGGAACAACGTGATGGGCGTGATGGCCGAGGATTACCTCGCCTTTGCGAGGGCCAAGGGGCTCTCCGAGCGGCGCATCCTGAACCGCTACGTGCTGCGCAACGCGCTGCTGCCCTCCTTCACGGCCTTCGGGATGGCGCTGGGCTTCGTGGTGGGCGGCTCGATCCTGGTGGAGACGGTGTTCTCGTACCCGGGGCTGGGGCTGTACCTCTACAACGCGGTCACGGCGCTCGACTACCCCCTCATGCAGGCGATCTTCCTCTTCATCGCCATCGCCGTGCTCGTCGCCAACTTCCTGGTGGACGCCTTTTACGTCGTCCTCGATCCGCGCGTGCGCGACGGGAAGGGCTCATGACCACCATTCGGCTGCGTAGGCCGCGCATGGCGTGGCTCCGCACCGGGCAACTCGGCTTCCTGACCCGCTCGCCGCGCGCCACCGCCGGGCTCGTCATCATCCTCGTCATGCTGCTGATGGCGATCTTCGCCCCGCTGCTCACCCCGTATGACCCCAAGGCAGGCATCTTCGACCCGTGGCTGAGGCCTTCTCTCACCCACCCCCTCGGCACGACCGCCCTGGGCGAGGACATCTTCTCGCAACTGCTGTACGGAGCACGGCTGACCCTCCTGATCGGCCTGATGTCAGGCGCGATTGCCACCGCCATCGGCACCACGCTGGGGCTCGCCGCCGCCTACTTCGGCGGGCGGGTGGACGAGGCGATCAACACCCTGGCGAACGTCTTTCTGGTGCTGCCGGGACTCCCGCTGCTGATCGTCGCCTCGGCCTTCCTGCGCGGGGCGGGCGTGTGGCCGATCATCCTGGTGATCTCGCTGACGGGCTGGGCGTGGGGCACGCGCGTCCTGCGGTCGCAGGCCCTGGCGCTCAGGAACCGCGACTTCGTCCACGCGGCGGTCGCCTCCGGGGAGGGGCCGGGGCGGATCATCTTCCGGGAGATGCTGCCCAACCTCGCGGGCATCATCGCGGCGAACTTCTTCTCGACCGCGCTGTACGCCGTGCTGTCCGAGGCGGCCCTCTCCTTCATCGGCATCGGGGACGTGGGGCAGACGACGTGGGGCACGATGCTGTTCTGGGCGCAGGGCAAGCAGGCGCTGCTGAACAACGCGTGGTGGTGGGTCGCCGCGCCGGGCCTGAGCATCGCCCTCCTGGGCACGGCCTTCGCGCTCGTGAACTTCGGGATCGACGAGATCAGCAACCCCAGGGTGGGCCGCGCGGGCAAGGCGACGAAGGTGCTGCGGAAGAAGGGGACGGCGCCGGTCGCGGAGGCGCCCCAGACGGGCCAGCCCCTGCTCTCCATCCGCCATCTCAACGCCGGGTACCTCACCCCGCGCGGGCCGGTGCGCGCCGTGCGGGACGTGTCGCTCGACGTGAAGCCCGGCGAGTTCCTGGGGCTGGCGGGCGAGTCAGGCTGCGGCAAGTCCACCCTGGCCTTCGCGGCGACCCGGCTGCTCGACGCGCCCGGCGTGGTCTTCAGCGGCGAGGCGCGGCTGGACGGCAAGGACCTCCTCGCGATGAGTCCTGAGGAACTGCGCCGGGTGCGCTGGAAGGACTACTCGCTCGTCTTCCAGGCGTCCATGAACATCCTCAACCCGGTCATCAAGATTCGGGAGCAGGTGTACGACGCAATGCAGGCGCACGGGGTCCAGGACAAGAAGAAGCTCGACGCCCGCGCCCGAGAGCTGTTCCGGCTCGTCGGCATCCGCGAGAGCTACCTCGACGCCTTCCCACACCAGCTTTCCGGCGGCATGAAGCAGCGGGTCGTCATCGCCATCGCGCTCGCCCTCGAACCCAAGCTCGTGGTGATGGACGAGCCCACGACCGCGCTTGATGTGGTGGTGCAACGGCAAATCCTGCAGGAGATCGACGAGGTTCGCAGACGGCTCGGCATCTCGGTCATCTTCATCACGCACGACCTCTCGCTGCTCGTGGAGATGAGCGACCGCATCGCCATCATGTACGCGGGCGAGGTGGTGGAGGAAGCCCCGGCAGACGAGATCTACCGCAACCCCAAGCACCCCTACACCCGCCGCCTGATGAGCGCCTTCCCGCCGCTGAGCGGGGAACGCGAGCGGCGCGAGGGCATCCCCGGCCGTCCGCCGTCGCTGGCGCAGGACATTCCCTACTGCCCCTTCTACGAGCGCTGCCCGTCGCGGATGCCAGGTCTGTGCGACATGAAGAAGCCCGCCAGCGTGGAGGTGGAGGGGGGGCACCGCGTGGCCTGCTTCCTGCACTCGATGGCCGTGAAGGAGGAGGAATCGCGTGCACCTCTCGCCAGCGACTGACCCCCTGATGCAGGACGCGGTTCTCGGCACCCCGAACGCCCTGGAACTCGAAGGGCTCACCAAGGTCTTCAAGGTGGGCCGGGCGGGCAAGTCCGTCACCGCCGTCAACAACGTCACCCTGATGATCGCGCGGGGCGAGGTGCTGGGGCTGGTGGGCGAGTCGGGGTCCGGCAAGAGCACCATCGCCCGGTTGATCGCCCGGCTCCACGAACCCACGAGCGGCACGATGCGGCTGGCCGGGCAGGAGGTGCCCAGGCACATGTCGGGCGGGCGGCTGCGCAAGTTCCGCAAGCACGTGCAGATGATCTTCCAGGACCCCTACGGCAGCCTCAACGGGCTGAACACCCTGGGTTACATCCTCTCGCGCCCGCTGCTGATCCACGGGGTCGCCAACCGGCAGAACGTCCACGAGCAGGTGAACGCCCTGCTGGAACGGGTGGGTCTCGCCCCCGGCGCGGCGTGGGCGGCGAAGAAGCCGCACGAGCTGTCCGGTGGGCAAAGGCAGCGCGTGGTGATCGCCCGCGCCCTTGCCGCCCGGCCCGAACTGATCCTGGCGGACGAGCCGACGAGCGCGCTGGACGTGTCGATCCGCCTCGACATCATGAACCTGCTCCTGGACCTGAGGGATCAGGAGGGGCTGGCGATGCTGTTCATCACGCACGACCTAGCGGGGGCGCGGTACATGTCCGACCGGATCGCCGTGATGTACACGGGCTACATCGTGGAGATCGGCCCGGCGGACCGGGTGATCGACGCGCCGCAGATGCCTTACACGAGGCTGCTCAAGTCGGCGGCACCGAAGCCCGAGGCGGGGCTGAACCCCGAGCACATCGAGGCGCGCGGTGAGGTGCCGGACCTGACGAACCTGCCGCCGGGCTGCCCCTTCGAGCCGAGGTGCCCGCACGCGCGGCCGGTGTGCCGGGAGGGGCTGCCGAAGATGTACGACGTGGGGCCGGGGCATCAGGCCCGCTGCATCCTGCACGACCCGGCGCTGGCCGCCCAGCCGCCCCTCCACCCCCACGCCGAGAACCTGGCGTGACGGCGGAACCTCCGGCCAGCACGCGCGGGCCGGTAAGGGACTTCGCGGCGCCCTCTCTTCCCGCCCCACCCTCTGCGCTTCCTTTTCCCCCGAGGTTCCACCATGACGAAGGCCGACACGCGACTCACCTCCATTGACGCCCTGCTCGACCAGATGACCCTGGAGGAACAGGTCTCGCTGCTGGCCGGAGCCGACTTCTGGCGCACCGTCCCCATTCCGCGCCTGAACATCCCCTCCCTCAAGGTCACCGACGGTCCTGCCGGGGCGCGCGGCGGCGGGGCCCTCGTCGGCGGCAAGCAGACGGCGGCCTTCCCCGTCGGCATCGCCCTCGGCAGCACCTGGAACACCGAGTTGCTGCGCGAGGTCGGCGTTCACCTCGCCCGCGAGGCCCAGGACAAGGGGGCGGGCGTCCTTCTCGCCCCCACCATGAACCTCTTCCGCTCCACGCTGAACGGGCGCAACTTCGAGAGCTACTCGGAAGACCCGTACCTGACGGGCCGCCTGGGCACGGCCTACGTGCAGGGCCTCCAGTCGGGGGGCGTGGCCGCCACCGTCAAGCACTACGTCGGCAACGAGTCGGAGTACCAGCGCAACACGATCAGTTCGGACATTCCCGAGCGGGCGCTGCGTGAACTGTACCTGCTGCCCTTCGAGATGACGGTCAGGCAGGGCGGCGCCTGGGCGATCATGACCGGGTACAACAAGCTGGACGGCACGTATTGCAGTGAGAACCCGCGCCTCGTGAACGGCATCCTGCGCGGCGAGTGGGGCTTTACCGGGCTGGTGATGAGCGACTGGGGCGGCACCCACTCGGCCGGAGAGAGCGTGCGCGCCGGGCTCGACCTGGAGATGCCCGGCCCCGCCAAGGCCCGCGCTGGCCTGCTGGAGGAGGCGCGGAACGACGAGGCCACCCGGCAGGCGGTGCGCGAGGCCGCCCGCAACGTCCTGCGCCTGATCGAGCGCACCGGCACCTTCGACCAGCCCCGTGACGTGCGCGACGAGGCCGAGCGCGACGAGGAGTACCCGGACACCCGCGCCCTGATCCGCCGCGCGGGAGCGGAGGGGACGGTGCTGCTCAAGAACGAGGGCGGCCTGCTCCCCCTCCCGACAGGCGCCAAGGTGGCGGTGATCGGGCCGAACGCGGCGACCGGGCAGGTGATGGGCGGCGGCAGCGCGCAGATGAACGCCCACCGCCGGACCTCGCCGCTGGAGGGCCTGCGCGCGGCGCTGGGTGAGGAGAACGTCACCTTTGCTACCGGCTGCGACAACGACCGCTTCCTGCCCGCGCTGGCGGTGCCCGTGCGGGTCGAGTATTTCGCCCCGGACAGTGACGAGGTGCTGGCGACGGAGGAGCGGCAGGGCAGCGAGGTGATGTGGTTCGCCTTCCCCGAGGGCGTGAACCCGTCGAGTTTCCGGGCCCGCCTGAGCCTGACCCTCAGCATTCCGGCGGACGGCGAGTACGAGCTGGGCTTGTTCAGCGCGGGGCGCAGCCGCCTGACGCTGGACGGGGAGGAGGTCATCGACAACTGGACGAACTGGCAGCCGGGCGACACCTACTTCGGCTTCGGCAGCCGTGAGGTGCGCGCGGCCCGCTTCCTGACGGCCGGGGAGCACCGGGCCGTCGTCGAGCTGACGCCCCAGCCCGTGGAGAACACCGTCGCCGCCTTCAGCGCGGTGCGGCTGGGCTTCCGGGCTCCCCTCTCCCCCACCGCCGCCCAGGACGCGGCCCGTCTCGCCGCCGGGGCAGACTACGCCGTCGTCTGCGTCGGCACCAACGGGGAGTGGGAGACGGAAGGGGTGGACCGCTGGGGCCTGGAATTGCCCGGGGGTCAGGACGACCTCGTGCGGGCGGTCGCGGCCGCCAATCCGCGCACCGTCGTCCTCCTCCAGACGGGCGGACCGGTCCTGATGCCGTGGCTGGATCAGGTGCCCGCCCTGCTGCAGGGCTGGTTCCCCGGGCAGGAGGCCGGGCACGCCTTCGCCGACGTGCTGCTGGGGCAGGCCGACCCCGGCGGGAGGTTGCCGCAGACCTTCCCCGCGCGTCTGGAGGACGATCCCACCCACCCCGGGACCCCGGACATTCAGTATCCCGGCGAGAACGGGCACGTCGAGTACCGCGAGGGGCTGTTCATCGGTTACCGCCATGTGGACCGTGCGGGGACCACACCCCTCTTCCCCTTCGGCCACGGGCTGAGCTACACCTCGTTCGAGTTGAGTGACGCGCGGCTGAGCGCGGGTCAGGTCGAGCCGGGCGGCGAGGTGAGCGTCCTGGTCCGGGTGCGGAACACGGGCGAGCGGGTGGGGCAGCAGGTCGTGCAGGTCTACGTGCGCGACGTGGAGACGACGCTGGAGCGGCCCGGTAAAGAACTGAGGGCGTTCGGCAAGGTGACCCTGGAGCCCGGCGAGACCGGAGAGGTCACGCTGCCCCTCGACATGCGCTCGCTCGCCTACTTCGACGACGCGCGGGACGCCTGGGTGGCCGACGCGGGGCAGTTCGAGGTCCTGGTCGGGACGAGCAGCACGGACCTGCCCGTCAGGTTGCCGCTTACCCTGACCGGGGAGTGGAGCGAGGCGGTGGGCTGAGGCCTGCCGGGACGACGGGGCAGGTGAGGGTTCCACCCGTCCCCATCGTCCTGGACCCGCCCCGGGAGCGAGCGAGATGAACGACCTTCGAGCACACCCGACCCTGCGGGCCCTGGTGGACCGCGTCATCCCCGCCGACGACTTTCCCTCCGGCTGGGAAGCGGGGGTCGGCGACTTCCTGCACGGCATCTTCGAGCGGGACCTGCGGGGCCGCCTTCCCTCCCTCCTGGCCGGGCTGGAACGGCTGGAGGAGGAGGCACGGGCGCGGCACGCCCTTCCCTTTCCCAACCTGGGCGGCGAGGCGCAGGACGCCCTGATCACGGACCTGCTGGCCGGGAGGACGGCGGCGGAGTGGGGCGACACCCCTCCCGGCGCCTTTCTCCAGACCCTCGTCCGGCTGACGATGCAGGGCTTCTACGGCGACCCGGACAACGGCGGCAACCGGGACGGGGTGGCGTGGCACATGGTCGGCTACCGCGTCCTGCCGGAGGGCGTCGAGTGGCCGGAGCGGGAGAGAACACCCGCACCCGTCACCGACTGGCACGCGGCGCGCGACCACTACGACGCCGTCGTCGTCGGCTCGGGGGCGGGCGGGGGCGTGGCGGCCTGCGTCCTCGCCGAGGCGGGGCACCGCGTCCTGCTCGTCGAGCGCGGCCCCTGGCTGGCCTCGGGCGACCTGCGGCCCGACCACCTCCGCAGCCAACGCCTCGCCCTGGGGTACGACCAACCCGCCGGGCCGCCCGCCGAGGGCAACCCCCGGGTATTCGCGGGGGCGGCCGGGGACGTGACGGTCTTTCCCGGCGACCCGCGCTGGAACAACAACGCGATGACGGTGGGCGGCGGCACCCGCGTCTACGGGGCGCAGGCGTGGCGGTTGTGCCCCGAGGACTTCAAGATGGCCTCGACGTACGGGGTGCCCGAGGGCAGTTCCCTCGCCGACTGGCCCCTCACGTACGAGGACCTGGAACCGGACTACGACCGCGCCGAGTGGGAGCTGGGCGTGTCGGGCGACCCCACGGGCAACGTCCACGCCGGGCCCCGGAGGCGCGGCTACCCGATGCCGCCGCTCCCTCCCAACGGCAGCGTGGGAGTGTTGCGACAGGGTGCCGAGACGCTGGGCCTGCGGACCTCCCCGGTTCCTCTGCTCATCAACTCGGTGCCGTTCAGCGGGCGCGGCGCCTGCCTGCACTGCGGGGCCTGCGTGGGCTTCGGGTGCCCGGGGGAGTTCAAGACGGACACGCGCAACTCCGTCATCCCGCGCGCCGTCGCCACCGGGCGCTGCGACGTGCTGGTGGGGGTGCAGGCCGAACGGGTGGTCACGGACGAGGGGGGCCGGGTGACGGGCGTCGCGCTCGTGACCGAGGTGAACGGGGAAGTTCTGCGCCGCACCGTCACCGCCGATGGGGTGCTGCTGGGGGCCGGGGCCATCGAGACGGCCCGCCTGCTGTTGAACAGTCCCTCCGCGCGGGAGCCGAACGGCCTGGGCAACAATCACGGTCAGGTCGGGCGCAACCTCCAGGGGCACGTGTACGCGGGGGCGTTCGCCGTGTTCGACGAGCCGGTGCAGGACTGCGTGGGGCCGGGGCCGAGCCTCTCCACGAACGACCACCGCCACGGCAACACGGGCATCCTGGGCGGGGCGATGCTCGCCAACGACTTCGTGCCCATGCCGCTGTGGGTCTACACGATGTTCTCGTCGCTGTCGGCCCTCCCGGCGTGGGGACTGGCGAGCAAGCAGGGCATGCGTGCGCTCTATTCCCGCCTCGCGCTGGTGTTCGGCCCGGTGCAGGAGGTTCCCAACCCCGAGTCGCGCGTCACTCTCGATCCCCAGGTGCGCGACCGCTTCGGGATGCCCGTCGCCCGGCTGAGCGGTGGCCTCCACCCCGAGGACCACAGGACGGCGCGGTTCGTCTCGGAGCGGGCCGCCGAGTGGATGAGGGCGAGCGGCGCCACCACGGTCGTCCCTCTCGTCCTCGCGCCGCCCGAGGGGCCCAGCGCCGGGCAGCACCAGGCGGGGACGTGCCGGATGGGCAGCGACCCGGCGACCTCCGTGACGAACGCCTGGGGGCAGGTCTGGGGGCACGACAACCTGCACGTCGTCGACGGCTCGCTCCACGTCACGAACGGGGGGGTCAACCCGGTCCTGACCATCCTGGCGCTCGCCTACCGGGTGAGCGGGCACGTCGCCCGCCTGCTCGCCGCGCGTGGGGAGGTGGCCCCGACCGCCGCCCGCTGACCTCCTCCCCCCACAACGTCTTTCGACCCCACTCCCCGGAGGTTTCCGCATGACCGACTCACAGACCACCCCGCGAGGCACCCTCTCGGTGCAGATGTACACCTTCCGCGACGCTCAGCAGGCCGACCCCACCGCCACGGTCGCGCGGGTTGCCGGGATCGGCTTCAGGTACGTCGAGCCCTTCGGCATCGGCAGCAGTCGGCAGACCCCCGCCGCGCGGATGGCGACGGCGACCACCCTGCGCCGCGACCTCGGCGACCACGGCCTGGGGCTCTCGTCCGTCCACGCCGCCGCGCCGTACGGGCCGCAGGCGGACGCCATCCTCGACGAACTTGATCTTATCGGGGCCAAACTCGCCGTCGTCTCCTGGCCCGGCGAGGTCCACGGCTTCGAGCGCGACGCCCTCTCGACGCTGGACGGCACCCGGCGGTTCGCGGGGGCGATGAACGAGGCCGCGCGGAATGCCTCGGCTCGGGGCATCCGGCTCGGCTACCACAACCACTGGTGGGAGTGGGACACGCTGGAAAACGGGCAGGCCGCCTACGACACCCTCCTGGGCCTGCTCGATCCCCAGGTCTTCACCGAGGTCGATATCTACTGGGCGCGCACGGCGGGGCAGGACCCGGCCGAGCTGCTGCAGCGCCTCGGCGACCGGACGCTCGCCCTCCACGTCAAGGACGGCCCGGCGACCCCCGAGGCGGATCAGGTGCCGCTCGGCGGGGGCGTGGTGGACTACCGCGCCGCCATCCTCGCCGCCCCCTCCGCGAAGTGGCATGTGCTGGAGATGGACCGCAGCGCCGGGGACGTGTTCGCCGACGTCGAGCAGAGTGCGCGCCGACTTGTCGAAGAGGGCCTCTCAAGCTGGGAGGGGTAAGCCCCTCTCCTCTCCCCCACCAAAAGGAAGACCCATGACCCACAAGATCGGCATCGTCGGGACCGGCAACATCAGCGCCGCCTACCTCAAGATCGCCCGCGAACTCGAACTCTTCGAGGTGAAGGCGGTCACCGATATAGACCCGGGACGCGCGCAGGCGCAGGCCACCGAGCACGGCACGCGGGCGATGACGCGAGAAGAACTCCTCGCCGACCCCGAGATCGTGGCCGTCGTGAACCTCACGCCGCCCGCCGCGCACGCGGAGGTGAGCCTGGGAGCCCTGCGCGCCGGGAAGCACGTCTACAGCGAGAAGCCGCTGGCGGTGGAGCGCGAGGACGGGCGGGCCATCCTGCGCGAGGCGGAAGAACGCGGCCTGCGGGTGGGCTGCGCGCCGGACACCTTTTTGGGCGCGGGGCTCCAGACCGGGCGGGAACTCCTCGACGCCGGGGCCATCGGGCGCCCGGTCGCCGCCACGGCCTTTTTCATGGGGAGCGGGCCGGAGTCCTGGCATCCCAGCCCGGACTTCTTCTACCAGCCGGGGGCGGGGCCGCTCTTCGACATGGGGCCGTACTACCTCACCGCCCTGATCAACATGCTCGGCGCCGTGACGCGGGTGGGCGGCAGCGCCGTGAAAGCGTTCGAGGAGCGCGTGGTGGGCAGCGGGGCGCGGCAGGGGGAGAAGATAGGGGTGAACACCCCCACCCACGTCACCGCGCAACTCGGCTTCGGGGGCGGGCAGGCGGCCACCTTCATCGCCAGCTTCGACACGCCCGCGAGCGAGCTGCCGCGCATCGAGGTTTACGGGACGGAGGGGACCCTGAGCCTCCCCGACCCGAACACCTTCGGGGGCCCGCTGAGACTGCGCCGCCGGGGGGCCGAGGAGTGGGAGACGGTGGAACTCACCCGCCCCTTCCACAGCAATGCCCGGGGCATCGGGCTGGCGGACATGCTCGACGCCATCGCGCACGGCACCCCCCACCGGGCGAGCGGCGACCTCGCCTTCCACGTCCTCGACGTGATGCACACGATCCTGGAGGCTGCCGAGCAGGAGCGCACGCTGGCGCCGGGCAGCTACGCGGAGCGGCCCGAGGCACTTGCGGCCCAGCCCGCATGGTTCAGGGGCACGCCATCGGGGGCGCCGGGGGCTTAAGCTGTCCCCCGGGCATCCGACCCACACAACCCACACGCCCTTCCCGCGCCGCCCGTCCAGCCCCCGGCTGCGGGCGGCCCCTCCCCTGGAGACCCCATGCCCAGACTCGTGACCTTGTTTACCGGCCAGTGGGCCGACCTCCCAATCAAAGAACTCGCGCCGCTGGCGAAGCAGATGGGCTACGACGGCCTGGAACTCGCCTGCTGGGGCGACCACTTCGACGTTCAGGCGGCGCTGAGGGACGACGGCTACGTGCAGCAGAAACGCGCCCTACTTGAGCAACACGGCCTGCAATGCGTGGCGATCAGCAACCACCTCGTCGGGCAGGCGGTGTGCGACCCCATCGACGAGCGGCACCGCTCCATCCTCCCCGCCCACGTCTGGCAGGGCGGCGACCCGGAGGGGGTGCGGCGGCGGGCGGCACAGGAGATCATCGACACGGGCCGGGCCGCGCGCAGGTTCGGCGTCGGCGTGGTGAACGGCTTCACGGGCTCGTCGATCTGGCACAGCCTGTACGCCTTCCCGCCCACCGACCAGGCGTTCTGGGACCGGGGCTTCGCGGACTTCGCGGCCCGCTGGACGCCGATCCTCGACGCCTTCGACGCGGAGGGGGTCAACTTCGCGCTGGAGGTCCACCCCACCGAGATCGCGTTCGACATCGCCACGGCGCACAGGGCGCTGGAGGCCGTGCGGAATCACCCCCGCTTCGGCTTCAACTTCGACCCCAGCCACCTGGGGTATCAGCACGTGGATTACGTCCGCTTCCTGCACACTTTCGGAGGCCGCATCTTCCACGCGCACATGAAGGACGTGTGGTGGGGCCACGGAACGGGCGAGGTGGGCGTCTTCGGCGGGCACACGAGTTTCGGCGACCACCGCCGCTACTGGGACTTCCGCTCGATGGGACGCGGGGACATCAATTTCGAGGCAGTTATCGTCGCGCTGAACGACATCGGCTACGCGGGGCCGCTGAGCGTCGAGTGGGAGGACTCGCGCATGGACCGGGTACACGGGGCGACCGAGAGCGCAGCCTTCCTGCGGCGGCTCGACTTCCCGGGCTCGAACGTGGCCTTCGACGCCGCCTTCGCGGGGGAGGAGCAGTCGGGCGGGGCCCAGGAGTCGCCCGCGTCCTGAGCCCTACTCCAGCACCTCCACCGCCTCCGCGCTCCCGACGGCGGGCACGCCGCCACCGGCGAAGTCCACCCGGGGGGCCGGGGCGGTGTAGCGGCCCGGGGCGAGGGCGCGCAACTGGTAGCGGATGGTGGTGACGCCCGGCGCGACCCGTTCCAGGTAGAAGACCGCCCGGTCGTCGTAGAGGGACCGCTCGGCCCAGGCCACGGTGCCCGAGCGCGGCGGGTTGACCGAGCCCGGATACGCGAAGGGCCGGTCGTCCACCGCCTCCAGGCCGCCGGGGAGGGGATCGGTGACGCGCAGGTGCCGCGTCCCCACGTCGGCGCGCACGGTCAGCGTCACCGTGACCACCCCGTCGCGCTCCACCCGCGTGCGGTCGTACTGCCGCTCGACGTGGACGAGGCTGGGGGCGGCGGGCGCCGTGCCTCCCGCGCGGACCCGCAGTTCCCTGCGGAAGGCGAAGGGGCCGTCCCCCTGGAGGGTCAGCGCCCCTCCTGCTTTCACCGCCTCCGGGGGCACCACAACGCGGAGGGGGGCGCCCACCCGCACGGTTTTTTCCCAGGGCCCCACCCGCAGGGTGACCTCGCCCGGCCGCTGCCCCGCCGTCTCCCCCTCCACCACGCGGCGCAGGGCGCGCAGGGCCGCCCCGGTAGCGAGCGGGCCGGGCCAGGCGGCGCCGGTCTTGCGGTCGAGGAGCGCCCCCGTCAGGGGCGGGATGTCCGCCCGCTGTCCCAGCGCCGCCGCCGCCTCCAGCAGCAGGGCGGTGGGTTCGGTGTCGCCCCTCCAGCCCCCGGCGTCACCGAGGACCAGGGTGCCCGTCGTGGTCGTCCGCGCCCCGCGCCGTGCCCGCGTGTAAAGGGGCCGGGCGAGGTCGGGGGCGACCGGGGCGAGGACGGCGGCAAGCTGCGCGGCGTCCGCAGGGTCGGCGGGGCCACCCGACCGGGCGAGGCGGAAGGCGGCGGTGGGGTCTCCGGCCCGGGCGAGCGTGGCGGCGAGGAGCACGCGGTCCGGTTCGCCCGTGCCCGCCTTCGCCAGCAGGCGGCGGGCGTCGTCGGCGGCCACCGTCAGGGTCGCCGCGTCCGTCAGGCCCACCCCCTTCGCCTGGGTCAGGGCGCCCAGGGCCCGTGCGGTCATCTCGGCGGTGGGGGCGCTCCCGGCGGTCCAGCCCCACCCCTCCTGGCCCCGCAGGGCGAGCAGGGAGGCGAGGTCGCGCCGGGCCTGCCCCAGCGCCCGCCCGGCGACGTCGGGCCAGCCCAACCGGGTGCCCATCGCCGCGAGGTCGAGGTTGGCTCCCAATCGGGCCGCCACCCCGTCGGTCGTGACCCAGCGTTCCTCCGGGTCGGCGAGCCAGGCGTCGAGTCCGGTCAGGGCGGCTTGCAGCGGCGTGGCGGCGAGGTCCACGACCAGGCTCTCGACCGCCGCGCCGCCGGGCCGAGTCAGGGGGTCGGTCTGGGTGCCCGGTCCCGCCTGCGCCCCGCTCCGGGTGAGGAGGGTGCGCGGCCCCGCCTCGCGCAGGGGGAGGGTCTCGCGCAGCGCGTCACGGTTCGTGCCCCGCTGTGCCCAGGCGTCGAGCAGGACGTTGCGGCCTGTCCCCGGCGCGGTGAGCGGGAGGAGCGCGGTCGCGGCCCCGGCCTTCAGGGGCAGGACCCGAGTGGTTTCCTTCCCGCCGACCCCCAGGCCCAGGGTGACGTTGCCCTGCCCGGCGGCCCCTCCCGGCCCGGTGCGGTCGAGGACGCTCACGGCGGCGCGGCCCGTGTCCCCCTGAGTCAGGACGCGGGGGCGGGCGAGCCGCAGGGCGAAGGGCAGTTCGGCGCGCACCTCCCCCCGGGTTTCCCCGGCACCGCCCCCCCGGGTCAGGGCGCGGGCGCTCACCCGGTACGGCCCCAGCGCCTCGGGGAGGCGGACCCGGACGCGGGCGGTGCCGTCTTGCCCGGTGGTCACCGTGCGGAAGAGGGCCACCTCGCGCAGGTCCTGCCTCGGCACGCCGCCCTCGGCCCCGCCCCCGCCCCCGCCGCCCCCGTCGGCGGGCGCCCCGGCGGTCGAGTACACCTGCACGTCGGGGTAGCTCGCCCCCCACAGCAGGCGCCAGGGGTCGGGGCTGGGGTCGCCCGCGAGCGCATAGACGGCCTCGTTCACCACGGCGAGCGTGACGAGGGCGGGGACCGGGCGGCCTCCCTGCCGGGTGCTCACGGTCAGGGTGGTCTCCTCCCCGGGCCGCAGGGTGGCCTTCCCGGAGGTGACCGTCACGTCGAGCTGCCGGTCGGTGCGGGGCACGTACAGGAGGTCCGTGCCCGATCTGAGCGAGTCCGCCCCGAAGACCGCCGCTGCCGAGAAGGTGAGGCCGGGCGCGAGGTCGGGGGTGACCTTCCACTCCAGGCGCATCTCGGGCCCCGTCACCCGCACGAGGCGCGGGGTCACGCGGCCCTCGGCGTTCGCGCTCAGGAGGACGGGCGTGCCGGTCGGGAGGTTGGTGCGCAGGGTGAGGCGGGCGGTGTCGCCCACCGCGTAGCGGGTGCGGTCGGCACTCAGGCCGAGCGTGCGACCCTGCTCGATTCGCGCGGGCTCGGGCACGAAGGCGGCCTGGAAAGTCGCGCGCACCGGGCGGCCCGCCGCGTCCCGCGCCGACAGGCGGACGAGGTAGGCCCCCGGCTTCCCCACCCGGAAGGCGAGGTCGAGCGCCCCCCCGGCCCCGCTGCGCTCCTCCCGCCGCGAGACGACCTCCTCGCGGTCGCGGGACTCGGTGCGCCCGCCCACCTGCACGGCCTCGCTGTAGGCGCGGACCACTGTGACGGCCACGGGGCGGCCTGCCAGCGGCGCGCCCTTGCCGACCTGCCGGACGAGGACGCGGGCCCGCACCTCCTCGCCCGTCTGGTTCGGGAAGCCGGGCAGCTCGAACTTCAGCCCGGCAGGGTGGACGGTGACTTCGCGCGAGGCGAGCACGTCCCGCCCGTACTCGTCGCGGGCGCGGACGACGACCGTGTAGACACGGGGCACGCCACCGGTCGCGGTGGGGCGCAGGGTGGTCTGCCCCTTCCCCGAGGCGATGTCGAGCCGGGCGGCGGGCTTCTGCCCGGGGTCAAGGCTGGGCGAGGAGCGCCAGTAGTCCCACGATTCGGTCTCCAGCCCGAAACGTTCGTACGGGTTCCCGGTGTCCACCGCCCCCGGCCAGAGCGTCCCGCGCTCGTAGCCGCCGCCGAGGTAGGCGTCCGCCCGCACAGTCGCTCCGCCCCCCGCGTACAGCTCGGCTCGGGCGTTCACCGGCAGGGGCTCGCCGCTCACGACCTCCGCCGGGCCGCCGAGATCGAGGGTAAACTGCGGCTTGACGAAGGCCTGCACCCGCACGGGCAGGCTGGCGATGTCGGGCGCGGGGGCAGGGTTGCCCGGCGTGGAGGGGCCGGGCACTTCGACCTCCACCCGGTACTCGCCCACCCGCACGTCCTCGGGGAGGGGGAACTCGAACCCCACCAGGCCGTTCGCGTCGGCGGTGGCCGACCGCCGCGCGAGGGTCAGGGCCGGGTAGCCGTCATCTACCAGCCGCACGGTGACGGGGCCCCGGTACGGCACCCGCGTCCCGGGCCCGAGCCTGTAGGCCACCGCCAGCCCACGCAGGGTCTCGCCGGGACGGTACACCGGCTTGTCGGTCTGGATCAGGGCCCGCGCCCGCGTCTCGTCGCCCGTCCACAGCCCGAACTCCCCCGCCCCCAGCACGGCCCGCTGGGTCACGCCGCCGGGCGCCGCGTCCCCGTACACGGCGAGCCGCTCCCGGTCCCGGTGGGGCAGGAACGCGAGACCCCGGGAGTCCGTCGTGACAGGGGGCAGGGGCCGCGACGACACGGTCCGGCCCTCGTCATTCAGGAGGGAGGCGACCGCCCGCAGCCGCACGCCGGGGAGCACCCTGCCGTCGTCGAGCCGGGCCGCCCATACCCACACGCCCGCCGGGGTGGTCAGCGCCGTCAGGGCGAGGTCGGTGACCTCCAGCACCTCGGCGTCGAGGACCGAGGCGGGCGCGTCAGCGCGTGAGGCGGTCACGAGGTAGCGCCCGGGGCTCAGGCGCTCCAGCGGGACGGCGGCCCGGTCCCCCGCGAGCCTCACACGCACGGTGCGCAGGGCGCCGCCCGTGGTCCGCAGACTCACCTCGCCGGGGGTCGCCGGGGCGAGCGGCAGCACGCGCACCTCCCAATCTGTCCCCTGACCCGAGGGGGCGTTCGACTCCCGGTTGAGGAAGAGCGTCACCGGGCGGGCGCTCGGCTGGGGCGGCACATACCACTGCGGGCCGCTCAGCCGCACGGACTCGGGAGTGGACTTCACGTTCCCGGCGCGGCCGTAGAGCACCCGTTCGCCGTAGGGGATGGTCACGACCGGGCGCTCCCCCTCCGAGGTGCGCAGGACGGTCACGGGCTTCCCGGAGGGCAGCGTGAGGACCGGGGCGCCGCCCAGCGCCGGGGAGGCGTACAGCGGGGTGGGCGCGACCGTCACGTCCGCCCGGGCACTGGCCCCCAGGCAGGCCGTCAGGAGCAGGAGGGCTCGCAGGGAAAGGCGCGGCATACCCCAGCATAGGCGGCGCCCGGCGGGGGCGGAGGGCAAGTGCGCCGCCGTGGGCCCGACCGTGGATTCCGGGGAACCTGAAGAAAGTGTCAAAGGGGCTGCGGTGGCGGGCACGCCCCACCTCCTACGATGGAAGCCTGACCCGAAGCTGTTTTCCCATCAGGAGGCGGACCTTGAAGACCGCGCGCTCCCCCGGACGTTCCCTCGCCGCCGCCCTGCTCACCGGCCTGCTGCTGACCTCCTGCTACAGCCTGCTCCCCTCGAAGGGCGGGGGGCAGATCGCTCCTCCCGCCGCCCGCCTCGTGCGGCCCGCCGACGTGGCCGTTCCCGCCGGGTACCGGGTGGAGGCCGTCGCCACCGGGCTCAACTTCCCCACCGCCGTCGCCTTCGACGACTCGGGGCGCCCCCACGTGCTGGAGGCCGGGTACTCCTACGGGGAGGTCTTCTCGGTTCCCCGGCTCCTGCGGGTCGAGGCGAACGGCCAGCGCACCGAGGTCGCGCGGGGCGAGAGCCCGCCCTGGAACGGCCTGGACTACGCGAACGGCACCTTCTACGTCGGCGAGGGGGGCGAGGTCGGCGGGGGGCGGATCGTGAAGATCACCCCGGACGGGCGGGTCACGCCCCTGGTGGAGAACCTGCCGAGCTTCGGGGACCACCACACCAATCGCCCGGTCGTGGGCCGCGACGGCTACGTGTACTTCGGGCAGGGCACCGCCACGAACAGCGCCGTCGTCGGGCCGGACAACGCGGATTACGGCTGGCTCAGGCGTCACCCCGAGTTCCACGACACCCCCTGCGCGGACGTGACCCTCGCGGGGCGCAACTTCGAGTCGGAAAATCCCCTCACCCCGCAAGCCGACCGGGTGACGACGGGCGCGTTCCTGCCCTTCGGCACTCCCTCGCAACCCGGGCAGGTCGTGCGCGGCGCGCTGCCCTGCGGGGGCGCGGTGATGCGGGTGCCCGAACGGGGCGGGCCGCTCGAACTCGTCGCCTGGGGCTTCCGCAACCCCTTCGGCCTCGCCTTCGCGCCGGACGGCGCTCTCTACGTCGCGGACAACAGCTACGACGAGCGCGGCAGCCGCCCGGTGTACGGGGCCGGGGACCCGCTGTGGAAGGTCACGCCGGGGACGTGGTACGGCTGGCCCGACTTCCACGCGGGGCGGCCCCTGAGCGACGCCGACCACTTCACCGGGCCCGGCAAGCCGCCGCCCGGACAGGTTCTGGCGCGGGCACCGGGCACCCCGCCGAAACCCGCCGCCCTGCTGGGCGTGCACTCCTCCTCGAACGGGATCGACTTCGGGCGCGGCGCCTTCGGGTACGCGGGCGAGGCGTTCGTCGCCCAGTTCGGGGACCTCGCGCCGGGGGTCGGCAAGGTCCTCGGCCCGGTGGGCTACAAGGTGGTGCGGGTGGATGTGGCGACCGGGCGGGTGGAGGACTTCGCGGTGAACCGGGGTCCCGAGAACGGCCCGGCCTCCAGACTCGGGGGCGGCGGCTTCGAGCGCCCGGTGGACGTGCGCTTCACCCCGGCGGGCGACGCCCTGTACGTGGTGGACTTCGGGGTGATGACCACGACGAAGAAGGGCCAGATCCCGCAGCCCAACACGGGCGTCCTGTGGCGCATCACCCGGGAGGGGGCGCGGTGAGACGGCTCCTTCCCCTCCTCCTGCTCGCCCCCCTGCTGACCGCCTGCCTCCCCCAGCGGCGGGACGCGCCCCTCGTCGGGGAACTCACCGGGCTCAGCCCCCAGGAGGCGCGCGGGCGGGTCGTGTACATGGCGAACTGCCAGCAGTGCCACCCCGGCGGCGCCGAGGGGCTGGGCCCGGCCCTCAACAACAAGCCCCTGCCCCACCTCGCCATCCGCGCCCAGGTGCGCGCCGGGCTGGGCGCCATGCCCGCCTTCGACGCCTCCGAGATCAGCGACGCGGACTTGGAGGCGCTCGCGGACTACGTGGTGCGGCTGCGCGAGCACGGCTTCGGCGGGCGGTAGCCCACACGTCGGCCGTCCTCTCAACGAGGGGGGGAGCAGGGGAAAACAGGTTGCTCGTCACGTGACGAGCAGACGGGCCGCTTCCCTCCTCCGCTCCTTCCCCATGTCTCCCGAATCAGCCAGATGGCTTAGGCCGAAGGGAGACCCTTCACAGCCAAAGTGAAAAATGTTACGGTCCGTCTGCCTTTTCCCACGGCCGGGGTGACGGCTGCCGGCCCCGGTTCCGGTGGGAGCTGGCCTCGGGAGGAACTATGGGCTTAACAGCAACACGCCGCTCCGCCGCCCTGCTCGCCACCGCCTTCCTGCTCGCGGGTTGCACCCGGGAGGTCGTGGTGGCCCCCGCCCACGGCAGCGTCGTCGCCAGCGGTCTCAACGGGCCGCAGGGAGTGTACGTGGACGGGCAGGACAACGTCTGGGTCGCCGACAGCGGGACGGGGGGCACGCAGGTGATCGGGTCGATTCCCGGCGAAAGCGGGCCCGTCTCGATCACCCTCGGGGACACGGCGCGGGTGGTGCGGGTGAGCGCGGGGGGCGAGCAGACGGTCGTCACGACCCTGCCGTCGCTGGGCACGCCCTTCGGGGCGGTGGGGGCCTCGCGGCTGACCACGCTGGGGGGCGAGGTGTACGTCACTAACGGCCAGTGGACTGCCTTCCCCGGCGGGGGAACCCGGCCCGCCAAGCTCGCCGCCGTGCTGAAGATCAGCGGGAACGCGGCCACCGAGGTCGCCGACACCTACGCCTGGGAGGCCGCCAACAACCCCGACGGCGTGCCCGCCGAACAGGGCGGCATCGACTCCCACCCCTACGGCCTCACCGCGCTGAACGGCAGGCTCTATATCACCGACGCGGCGGCCAACACCCTGCTGCGGCTCGACCCGGCGACGAAGACGCTCGCCACCGTCACCGTCTTCCAGGCGCTGCGGGTCACGCCTCCGGGCGCCACCGAGCCCATCGAGGCCCAGGCGGTCCCCACGGGCGTCGCCGCCGGGGCCGACGGGGCGCTGTACGTGGCCCTGTTCCCCGGCGGGCCGGAACTCCCGGGGTCGGCCAGGATCATCCGGGTGGACCCGGTCACGGGCGCGCAGACCGACTACGCCACGGGCCTGAGCGGGCTCACCGACCTCCGCGCCGGGCCGGACGGCAACCTCTACGCGGTGTCCTTCGCCCCCACCGGGCCCGGGAGCGGCTCGGTGATCCGGGTCAAGGCCAACAACGTCAAGGAGACGGTGCTCGGCGGGCTGAACTTCCCCACCTCCATCGCCTTCAACGCGCGTGGGGACGCCTTCGTCGCGGTGAACGGGGTCGGGGAGCCGGGCACGGGCCGGGTGCTGCGCTACGACTTCCTGACCCGGTACGGGGCGCAGTAGCCCACCCCGGCGCGGGGCGCGGGGGAGGCCAGGTTCGCCCGGCCTCCCTTTCCGCCCCCGGCGCGTAGACTGCCAGACCGTGACGCTGACCCCCCTCTCCCTCCCCTCCCCCCTGCGCGGGGAACTCATGGCCCTGACCCGGCTGGCGGGACCCGTGGTCGTGTCGCAGTTCGCCTCGAACGCCCTGGCGCTGATCAGCACGGCGGTGATCGGGCGGCTGGGGGAGGCGGAACTCGCGGCGGCGGCGTACGCGAACGCCACGTACTACCTCCTGTTCATGATCCTGGTGGGGGTGATGCTCTCGGTGGGCCCCCGAGCCGCGCAGGCGCACGGGGCGGGAGACCCGGCGGGCGTGGGCCGGGCGCTGCGGGGCGGGCTGCGGCTGGCCCTCGGGCTCGCGGCGCTCGCCTTTCCCCTGATGTGGGGCGTGGCGGCGCTCCTGCCGGGGCTCGCGCCGGAGGGCATCCGGGCCGACCTCGCCGCCACCTACCTGCGGGTGTACGCGCTGGGGATGCTTCCCGCGCTGACCTTCACCGCGCTGCGCGGCACGCTGGAGGGCACCGGGCGGCCCCGGGTGGTGACGGCGGTGGCGCTGGGCGGCGTGGCGCTCGTGAGCGTGCTCAGCCCGGCCCTCGCCTTCGGGTGGGGGCCCCTGCCCCGGCTGGGCCTGGTGGGGGCGGGGGTGGCGAGCGCGGGGGCGGCGTGGGCCACCACCCTTGCCCTGCTTCCCGCCGCGCTGCGGGCCGCGCCCCGCCCGCCGGGGGGAACGCGCGGGGAGGTGGGCGCCCTGCTGCGCCTGGGCTGGCCCATCGGCCTGACCCTCGGCGCCGAGGGCGGCATGTTCAGCGTGGTCTCGCTGCTGATGGCGGGCTTCGGCCCGGAGGCGCTCGCCGGGCACAACATCGCGTTGCAGGTCATCACGGCGGTGTTCATGATCCCGCTGGGGCTCGCCACCGCGACGGGCATCCGGGTCGCCCACGCGGCGGGGGCGGGGGACCGGGCGGGGGCACGCCGGGCCGGGCTGACGGGCGTGGGCGTAGCGGCAGGCGTGATGGCCCTGTTCGCCCTCCTCGAACTCCTCGCCCCCCGCCTGGCGCTCGGCGTCTTCGTGGACGTGGACGACCCGCGCAACGCGGCCCTGATCGCCACGGGCACGGCCCTGCTCGTCATTGCCGCCCTGTTCCAGACGCTCGACGGGGTGCAGGTCACCGCGAACGCCGCCCTGCGCGGCCTGCACGACACCCGCTGGCCGCTCCTGATCTCGCTGACCTCGTACTGGCTCGTGGGGCTTGGGGTGGGGGCGCTCCTCGCCTTTCCCCTCGGGCTGGGGCCGCGCGGCCTGTGGTTCGGGCTGACGGCGGGGCTGACGACGGCGGCGGTGCTGCTCCTCACGCGCTTCCTGCGCCGCACGGAACCGGGGCGCAGGTGACGCGCGAGCGCGGGTCAGGATGAGGGAACAGGGTCCCAGCCGGGATCACCGACCACCTTGCCGGGGTTGAGCAGCCCCCGGGGGTCAAGCAGCGCCTTCACGTCGCGCATCACGTCGAGGGCGTCCCCGTGCTCGGCGCGGAGGTAGGCCCGCTTGCGCAGCCCGACCCCGTGTTCGCCCGTGCAGGTGCCCCCCACCGCGACGGCGTGTGCGGCGAGGGCGTGCAGGACGTGGTCGATGCGCGCCCAGGCCCCCGCGTCGTCCGGCGGGGCGTGCATGAGCAGGTGGAGGTTGCCGTCCCCGATGTGCCCTACCAGGGGGGCGGTCAGGCCGCGTTCGCCCAGCAGCCGCAGCGCGAGGGCCGCCGTTCCCGCGAGCGCCGGGAGGGGCACGCACACGTCCCCGATGCGAGTGGCGTGCCCGGGCCACGCGGCACGCAGGGCGTCGTACACGCCGTGCCGGGCCGCCCACAGGGCCCCCGCCGCCTCGGGCGTCCGGGCCTCCCCCACCACCTGACCCCCGTGCAGGCCCGCCGCCTCCGCCACGAGGGCGAGTTGCGCGTCCACGTCCCCCCGGTCACGGCCCGCCACCTCCACCCAGAGGGTCGGTTCCTCGGGGTCACGGCGGTCCCGGTGGCGGTTCACCGCCCGCACGGTCGCCGCGTCCACGAACTCCAGCCGCTCGGGCAGCACGCCGAGCCCGCGCAGGGTGAGGCTCGCCCCCACGGCGGCCTCCACGTCCGGGAACGCGAGTTGGGCGCTCGCCGTCGCGGGCGGCAGCGGGTGCAGCCGCAGGGTGAGGGACGTGATCACGCCCAGGGTCCCCTCCGAGCCGATGAAGAGCCCCTTGAGCGCGTACCCGCTACTGCTCTTGCGGGCCGCGCTTCCCAGCGTCAGGACACGCCCGTCCACCAGCGCCACGCGCAGGGCGGCGACGTGTTCACGCATCCCCCCGTAGCGCACCGTGGTCGTGCCGCTGGCGTTCGTGGCGGCCATGCCGCCCAAGGAGGCGTCCGCCCCCGGGTCCACCGGGAAGAACAGCCCGTGCGGGCGCAGGCGGCGGTTCAGATTCAGGCGCCGCATCCCCGGCCCCACCGTCACCGTCCAGCCCACCGGGTCCACCTCGCCCACGGCGTCCAGGCCCGTGAGGTCGAGGGAGATGGCGCCCGGCACGGGGAGGGCCGCCCCCTCCAGGCTCGTCCCGGCGCCCCACGGGGTGACGGGCACGCCGTGCTCCCGTGCGACGGCCAGCGTCCCCAGCACGTCCGCCTCCGACCGGGCGAAGACGACCGCCCCCGGCGTGCGGGTCAGGGGCGTGCCCTCGTCGCGGGCGTGGGCGCCGAGGTGGCCGGGCTGGGCACTCACCCGGTCGCCCAACGCAGCGCGCAGCGCGTTGAGCCAGCTTGAACTCAGGGTCGTCACGCCCTCACCTCCTCACGGGAGAGGTCGGGAGCCGCGACGCCCCCGACCCCAGGCCCACGTCCCGCCCAGGGCGGACACGCCTGTCTTTCCTGACGGCTGACGGCCGACCGCTCCTCTGCAGCCCACCCCGCCCCCGACTCCACCTACCGGATCAGCTTCCAGTCGCCGTTCACGACCTGCACCATCACGCGGCTGCGGGCGTCGAGGCCGAGGTGGTCCTGGGGCCCCAGGTTGAAGATGCCGTGGGCGCCGATCACGTTGCGGGTGCCCTCCAGCGCGTCGCGCAGGGCGGCGCGGAACTCGGGGGTGCCGGGTTTGGCCCGCTTCAGGGCGACCGGGATGGCCTTCTGGATCAGCAGGCCCGCGTCCCACATGTGCGCCCCGAAGGTGCTGACGCTGTTCTGGCCGTAGCGGCCCTCGTACAGGCTGGTGTAGGCGAGCCCGACCTTCTTGCTGGGGTTGGCGTCGGGAAGCTGGGAGGCGACGAGCACTGGCCCGGCGGGCAGGATCGCCCCTTCCACGTCCCGGCCCCCCACCCGCAGGAAGTCGGCGTTGGCGACCCCGTGGGTCTGGTAGATCTTGCCCGCGTACCCCCGGTCCTTGAGGGTCTTCTGCGGCAGCACGGCGGGCACCCCGGACGCGCCGATCAGCACCGCGTCGGGCCGGGCGGCGAGCACCTTGAGAATCTGCCCGGTGACGCTGGTATCACTTCTCCCGTACCGCTCCACGGCGACCACCCGCAGGCCGCGCGCCGCCGCGTTCTTCTGAAGCTCGTTCAGCCAGCCCTCCCCGTAGGCGTCGTTGAAGCCGATGTAGCCGACGGTCTTCACCCCGTTTTGCTGCATGTGCGCGGCCACGGCGGCGGCCATCAGGGCGTCCGTCTGCGGGGTCTTGAACACCCAGCCCCTCCGGGCGTCCACGGGCTTGATGATCGACTCGGAGGCGGCGAGGCTGATCATGGGCACCTTCGCCTCGGCGGCCACGTCGATCATGGCGAGCGAGGCGGGCGTGGTCGTCGTCCCGATGATGAGGTCGACCTTGTTGTCCTGGATCAGCTTGCGGGTGGCCGTCACGGCGGCGGTCGTGTCGGAGGCGTCGTCGAGGACCGTGTACACGATCCGCTGCCCGCCTATGGTCTGGGGCAGCAGCGCGACCGTGTTCTTCTCGGGGATACCCAGGCTCGCCGCCGGACCCGTCGAGGACACCACCACCCCCACCCGGACGTCGGCCAGCGCGAGCGAGGAGAGGGCGAGCAGGGCGGTCACGATCAGGCGGGCGGGTCGCATCATGGGGAAAACCTCCGTGGGGACGGTTCGAACGGCGAGGGGCAGGACTGTGCCCCGGCTGGGTTGGGCTTTGTGGGATCGTAGCAGAAAGGTCAGCGCGGAGACGGACGGCCCCGCCTCCCCCCCCGCCGCGAGTGGGCCTATGCTGGGGCACCGACAACCTGAAGCCCCTCTCCCCTCCCCCGGAGGTCCCATGACCGGAGCCACCCCTTGAAACTCGCCCGCTTCACGGCCGGGGGTCGCCCCCTGACCGGCCACCTGCAAGACGGCAGGTTGATCGACCCCGCCGGAGTCGCCCACGACCCGGACCGGGTGCAGTTCCGCCTCCCCGTCGAGCCGCCCAAGGTCCTTGCCCTGGCGCTGAACTACAACGACCATGCGGGCGAACTGGGCCTGACCCAGCCGCAGGAACCCGCCCTCTTCTGGAAGCCGAACACCACCCTGCTGCCGCACCGGGGCACGGTGATCTACCCGCGCGGCGCCCAGTTCATGCACTACGAGGTCGAACTCGCGGTGGTCATCGGCCGGGACGCCCGGCGGGTGAAGGCGGCGGACGCGCTGGACTACGTCGGCGGCTACACGGTCGCCAACGACCTCGTGGTGCGCGACTACGTGACGAACACCTTCCGCCCCCCCCTGCGCGGCAAGGGCTGGGACACCTTCGGGCCGCTGGGCCCCTACTACGTCACCGCCGACGAGGTCGCGGACCCGCATAACCTGACCCTCACCGCCCACGTGAACGGCGAGCTGCGGCAACGGGGGTCCACGCACGACATGATCTTCTCCATCCCCGAGCTGATCGAGCACATCAGCCGCTTCATGACGTTGCAAAAGGACGACGTGATCCTGACGGGCACGCCGAAGGGTATCTCCCACGTCCGCCCCGGCGACGTGATGCGGCTGGAGGTGGAGGGCCTGGGCGTGCTGGAAAACGACATTCAGGAGGAGGACGAGGGCGCCGAGCCGATCCGGGGCAAGGAGAGCAGGGAAGGGGAATGGGACGGGCGGTGAGGAGGAAAGGGCCGTCAGGAAATTGGATGGCGAGGTTCACGCGCCAGGGGCAACCTGTGAGCATGAAGTTTCAGCATGTCCTGCCCCTTGGCCTCGCCCTCTCCGTCCTCGCCCTGGCCGCGCCCCAGCGGTACGAGATGCGGTCTTACGTCAACGTGGGCGGGAAGGTGCAGTCCGCCTTTGCGTGGTGCGACGCCCCGGACCGGGTGCTGGCAGTCACGCAACCCGTGAGGGCAGACCCCGCCACGCCGCAGCCCGTCACTCTCCGCCGCTGGCTGAAACGCCCACCGCGAGAAGCGGACGCCGCCGTCCTGACGGCCACCTACCTCCTGGGCACGCCCGATCCCGGCGCCGGGAACATCTACACGCCCCTGACCTTTCCGGACGGCACGGGCGGGGGCGGACGGTTTTACATCCACACCAGCAACGTCGAAAGCGTGAACGACCCCGCCTACCGCATGACGCGCGTGGGCCGGTTCCGCACGCCGGAAGGAAACTTTCCCTGCCGCTACGTCCCCCAGGCCGCCTTCCTGGGCGCGACGAGCAAGCGCACCGTCATCGTCTGGGACAACGGCAGGGCGGCGACCTACGCCACCCGGAACTTCGATGGAACACCGGGCGTGTACGTCACCGGGGGCCGCAAGATCACCAATGAGGAGTTGACGGCCTACGAGTTCACGACCAAGAACGGTTACCGTTACCGGGTGGAACTGTGGACGCCGCAGTACGGCGGAGCAGGTTCCCTCCTCGTGTCCAAGGGCAACCAACAACTTCTCGACGAATCCTTCAACGCCTACTCCGTCAGCCTTCCCGCCGGGGCCCGGCCATGAGGTTCGAGCGGTTGACCCTGCACACCCCCGACCCCAAGGGGCAACGGGCCTTTTACGCGGGCGTGCTGGGGTTTCCCTTGGAGGACGACGCCACCGGGCTCTCCCTGCGCGCCGGCTCCACCCTCCTGCGCTTCGTCCCCGGGGAGGCGGGCGGGCCGTACCACTTCGCCCTCAACGTGCCCGAAGACCGCTTCCCCGGGGCGAGGGCCTGGCTGGAGGAACGGGTGGCGCTGCTGCCCGACGATACGGGACAAACAGTCTTCCACTCGGAGAACTGGAACGCGGACATGGTCTACTTCCGGGACGCGGGCGGCAACATTCTGGAACTGATCGCGCGGCACACCCTTCCCGCCCTCCCCGGGAGCGGCTTCGACGTGACGGACCTTCTCGGCGTGAGCGAGCTGGGGGTGTCCGTTTCCGATGTGCCGGGCACCGTGCGCGACCTGCAAGGCCGCTTCGGGCTCCGGACCTACGGGGAGTCTTCCCCCACCTTCACCCCCCTGGGCGATGAGGAGGGGCTGCTCATCGTGGTTCCGGTCGGACGCGGCTGGTTCCCGGTGGGAGAGCCTGCCCGCCGTCTCCCCTTTCACCTCCGCGCCCACGGCGAGCGCGGCGTCTTCGACCTGGAGGCACCATGACTCAGACACAATCCCCACCCCAGGCCCACGACAACCACGAGCAGGCCCGTCAACTTCGTGAACGCACCCACGCGCGGGGCATCCGGCACTTCATCGGCGGGGCGTGGGTAGACTCGCTGAGCGGCGAGACCTTCGAGACGCACACGCCCACCGACAATTCCGTGATCGCCAGCGTGGCGAGCGGCGACGCCGGGGACATCGACC
The DNA here is from genome assembly GCF_025997855.1 of Deinococcus aetherius. NCBI lineage: Bacteria > Thermotogati > Deinococcota > Deinococci > Deinococcales > Deinococcaceae > Deinococcus > Deinococcus aetherius. Next base: position 290,609 of record NZ_AP026561.1, on the reverse strand, counting down.
GGGCCGCCAGAGCCGCTTTCGACGCCTTCCAGACCTGGCGCGAGGTGGGCGGGGCCGAACGCCGCAGAGTCCTCCACCGCGTCGCCGACCTGATCGAGGCCCGCGCCCAGGAGATCGCCCTGCTCGAAAGTCTCGACACCGGGCAGGCCATCCGCTTCATGAAGTCGGCGGCGGCGCGCGGGGCCGAGAACTTCCGCTTCTTCGCCGACCGGGCGCCCTCCGCCTCGGACGGGCAGAGCCTCCCCGCCCCCGGCTTCCTCAACTACACCCTGCGCCAGCCCATCGGCCCGGTCGGCGTGATCACGCCCTGGAACACGCCCTTCATGCTCTCGACGTGGAAGATCGCCCCGGCCCTCGCGGCGGGCTGCACGGTCGTCCACAAGCCCGCCGAGTGGAGCCCGGTCACGGCGACCCTGCTGGCCGAGATCATGGACGAGGCGGGGCTGCCGGGAGGAGTCCACAACCTCGTCCACGGGTTCGGGGAGACGGCGGGCAGGGCGCTGACCGAGCATCCCCTGATCAAGGCGGTCGCCTTCGTGGGCGAGACGACGACCGGGAGCCACATCATGCGACAGGGGGCAGACACCCTCAAACGCGTCCACTTCGAGCTGGGCGGCAAGAACCCGGTCGTGGTGTTCGAGGACGCGGATCTGGAAAAGGCCCTCGACGCCGTCGTCTTCATGATCTACAGCCTGAACGGCGAACGCTGTACGAGTTCCAGCCGCGTGCTGATTCAGGAAGGCATCTACGACGAGTTCACGGCCCGCATCGCCGAACGCGCGAGGAACATCCGGGTGGGCGACCCGCTCGACCCGGCGACCGAGATCGGGCCGCTGGTCCACCCCCGGCATTTCGAGAAAGTCATGGGGTACTTCGACCGGGCGCGGGAGGAGGGCGCGACCATCGCGGCGGGCGGTGGGCGTGTGGGCGGGGAAGGCAACTACGTCTCCCCTACCCTCTTCACCGAGGCGCGCAACGACATGCGAATCAGTCAGGAGGAAATCTTCGGCCCGGTCCTGACCGCCATCCCCTTCACCGACGAGGCGGACGCCCTGGCCCTCGCCAACGACGTGCAATACGGGCTGGCCGGATACCTGTGGACGAACGACCTCACCCGCGCCCACCGCTTCTCGCATGGGCTGGAGGCCGGGATGATCTGGGTGAACTCCGAGAACGTCCGGCACCTGCCGACGCCCTTCGGTGGGGTGAAGAACAGCGGCATCGGGCGCGACGGCGGCGACTACTCCTTCGACTTCTACATGGAGACGAAGAATATCGCCATCTCACTGGGGACGCACAAGACGGCGAGGCTGGGGGTGGGGCAGGCGCCTGTGGTAAGCAAGGAGGTGGCGGAGGGGTGAGCAGCAACCACTATGTCTGCTTTGACTGCCGGAAGCAATTTCAAAAGGTCCATGACGACCGCTCACCAGTCGTAGTTATTCGTCGGCCTAACTCGAAGGCCCTGCGAGTCGTCCCAAAGCCCATCGCACATCTCTGTCCCCAATGTGGAAAAGAGATGCGCCTCATCGGGAAGAACTTTCGTGCGCCGCAGCAGGACGACACGGAGGGATGGCGAGTTGCAGAGACGCTTTTGAACGCTGGCTTCGGCTACTGGGGAACGTGGGGACCGTACCCGACCCGTTTGAAGGACGTACCGGCGTTTATCGAGAAGAATCGCCTGAAGAGCGCCGGGGAGCAGATTTTGGAGCGGTGGCAGGAGAAGACGTGAGAGGGCAGTCGTGGGCTGCCACCCCTCTCCCCAACCCCTCTCCCGCAGGGGGAGAGGGGCTACTCCAGGGCTTCGGCTACTCGCGCCAGTACGCCCTCCAGGTTGTCCGTCACCTCGTTGTTCCAGAAGCGCAGGACGGTGAAGCCCCGGGCACGAAGTTCGGCATCCCTTACAGCGTCGTACTCGCTTCCGGCGTGGTGGCTGCCGTCCAATTCGATGATCAATTTTCGCTCCAACGCCACAAAGTCGGCGATGTAAAACCCGAGTGGCTGCTGACGCTTGAACTTCACGCCCAGCTGGCGGCCTGCCCGCAAGTGCTCCCACAGCAATACCTCCTGCGGCGTGCTCCGCTCCCGCAGGGCGCGCGACCTCTCCCTGCCCTCCCGCCGCGAAAACCTATCCACACCCGCAGCCTAAAGCCCTCTCCCCTTGCGGGAGAGGGTTGGGAGAGGGGTGGCGAGCCCCGCTCGCCCTGCTTTTTCGCCTCCCCAAGCAAAGGGGGAAATTGACGTGCCCCTGCTAGAACACGTCGCCCTCAAGGCCCTTGACCTTGGCCGCACCCAGGTCTTCTACGAGGCCCTCGGAGCCAACGTCTCTCGCCCTGCCGGTGGGCAGCGGCTATTCGCCACTTTCGACGGTCGGACGCGACTGATTTTTGACCAAGTCGACTTCTCCCCCGATTCGGGCGCCCTGACCTACTTAGGTCTTGAACTGGCTTCCTTTGACGAGGTGGATGCGCTGTTCACCCGGCTGGCAACTCAAGCGAACATTCACCGGGACATGCGTGAGGAATACAGTCATGCCACCGGACCTTACGGCTTTTTCGTGCTTGACCCGGATGGCTACGTCGTCAAGGTCTTCAAATACAACGCTACCGAAGAGGCATAAGGAGGCCCCCATGGCAACCCTCACCGGCCAGCAGTTCCTCGACCGCCTGCGGCACAACCCGCCCACCCTCTACGTGGACGGCGCCCGCGTCGCCGACCCCACCACCCACCCCGCGACCCGCAACATGGCGCGCAGCCTCGCCGGGCTGTACGACCTTCAGCACCGCCCTGAGATGCGTGACGCCCTCACCTTCGAGGAGGGCGGCGAACGCTTCCCGATGAGCCTGCTCGTGCCGAGGTCGAAGGAGGACCTGGGGCGCATCGGCGAGGCTCACCGCATCCGGGCGAACTCTTCGCTGGGCTTCCTGGGCCGCGCGCCCGACTACATGAACGCGAACGTGATGGCGGCGGGGATGGGCGCCGGGTACTTCGCCGGGTGCGAGGCGAGCGGGGACGGCGTGCGCGACTTCGCCGCCAACATGCGCCGCTACTACGAGTTCGTGCGCGAGAACGACCTGTGCTTGACCCACGCGCTGACGAACCCACAGGTCAACCGGGCCAAGCAGGCGTCCGAACTCCCCGACCCCTACATCGCGCTCGGCGTGGTGGAGGAACGGGAGGACGGGGTGGTCGTGCGGGGCGCGCGGATGATGGCGACGCTGCCCATCGCGGACGAGATTCTGGTGTTCCCCTCGACGGTCCTCAAGGAGAACGCCGACAAGAGCCGCTACGCGATGGGCTTCGCGCTCCCGACGAACGCGCCCGGCCTGAGCTTCCAGTGCCGCGAACCCTTCGACGTGGGGCGCGACCCGGAGGACCACCCGCTCGGCAGCCGCTTCGACGAGCAGGACGCCTTCGTGATTTTCGACGACGTGCTCGTGCCGTGGGAGCGCGTCTTCCTGCTGTACGACGTGGAGCTGGCGAACAAAGCCTACGCCGGAACCGACGCCGTGCTCCACATGGCCTATCAGGTCGTGAACCTCAAGATCGCCAAGACCGAGGCCTTCCTGGGCGCCGCGCAGGCGATGGTGGAGGCGGTCGGCAGCGGTGGGTTCCAGCACGTCCAGAGCAAGGTCGCCGAGATCATCGTCACCCTGGAGATCATGCGGGCCCTGGAGATCGCGGCGCGTGAGGGAGCCACCCTGAACAGCTATGGGGTGATGACCCCGGCGCGCGGTCCCCTCGACGCCGCCCGGAACTACTACCCGGCGGTTTACCCCCGCCTGAACGAACTCCTGCAACTCCTCGGCGCCTCGGGCATCATCATGATGCCGAGCAAGGCTGACCGCGAGGGACCGCTCGGGCCGATGATCACCAAGTACCTCCAGGCGGCGGGCGCGAGCGCGGAGGACCGGCTGCGTCTCTTCCGCCTCGCCTGGGACATGACGCTGAGTTCCTTCGGCGGGCGCCAGAACCTCTACGAGAAGTTCTTCTTCGGCGACCCGGTGCGGATGCACTCGGCCCTGTACGAGGTGTACGACAAGCGGCCCTACGTGGCGCGGGTGCACGAGTTCCTGGGCCGGGTGGACCGGGCGGCGGAGGTGGCGGCGGATGACTGACCCGCTCACGGAACCGCGCCCCGACGTGATCCGCATCGCCCACGCGGTGTTCACCGTGACCGACCTCGCCGCCTCGCGGGACTTCTACGTGGGACTGCTCGGCCTGAACGTGCTCCACGAGGAACCCGGCGCCCTCTACCTGCGCGGCGTGGAGGACCGCGAGTGGACGCTGAAGCTGGAGCAGGCGCCGGGGGCGGGGGTGCGGCACCTCGCCTACCGGGTGCGGGGGGACGCGGACCTCGACGCTCTCGTCGCCCTGGCCGAACGTGAGGGTCTCCCCTACCGCTGGGAGGAGGATCTCGACCGCCCCCGGCTGCTGCGGATGCAAGACCCCTTCGGCGTGCCCGTCGCCTTCTACCGCGAGAGCCGCACCCACCCCTGGCTGCTTCAGGACTACCACCTCCACCGGGGTCCCGGACTGCAACGGGTGGACCACGTGAACGTGATGACGCCCGACGTGGAGGGGATGATGGGATGGTACGGCTCCCGGCTGGGCTTCCGCACCTCCGAACTCACCGAGGACGAGACGGGGCGGGTCTGGGCCGCCTGGGTGCAGCGCCGGGGCGGCGTCCACGATCTCGCCATGACGAACGGCGCCGGGCCGAGGCTGCACCACTGGGCCTACTGGATGCCCGACGCCATGAGCATCATCCGGGCCTGCGACATCCTGGCGGGGGCGCGGCAGCCCGAGCGCATCGAGCGCGGCCCCGGACGGCACGGCATCTCCAACGCCTTTTTCCTGTACGTCCGCGACCCCGACGGCCACCGCATCGAGCTGTACACCAGCGACTACGTGACGGTGGACCCCGACTTCGAGCCCATCCGCTGGCAGCGCGACGACCCCCGCCGCCAGACCCTCTGGGGCGCGAGGACCCCCCGCAGCTGGTTCGAGGAGGGCTCGCGCCTGGAGGCCTTCGAGGGCGGCTGGGTGGAGCCGGTCGAGGGGGACTTGCGGGGAATGCCCGTCCACGTCATCTAGCCGGGAGGGCGGTGGGGCAGGGAGCCGCGCGCTTTTTGCCCTTTCTGCTGTGTGTCCCGGAGAATGACCGGGCATCCGCACCCTTCGCCCATTCCACCAGGAGGTTTCATGCCGCCATCCCCCCCAGACCTGGGCCCCGCGCCCTACCTGATCACCCGCGAGCAGTCGCCGCCCAACCTGGAGTTTCCCTTCCGGAACCTGAACGCCCGGGTGACGCCCACGGCGAGCTTCTACGTCCGCAGCCACTTTCCCACTCCATTCCTGACCGCCGAGGACTGGAGCCTGACGGTAGGTGGAGCGGTCACCCGTCCCCTCCGGCTGGGCCTCGCCGAGTTGCGCGCCCTGCCCGCGCGCACCCTCACGGCGACGATGGAGTGCGCCGGGAACGGGCGCGTCTTCCTGACGCCCCGGCGGCGCGGGGTGGCCTGGGAACTCGGCGCGGTGGGCACGGCCGAGTGGACCGGCGTGCCGCTTTCAAAGGTGCTCGAAAGGGCCGGACTCCTCGGCACGGCCTGCGAGGTGGTGCTGGAGGGCGCCGACCGGGGCACGTTGACTGACCCGTTGCCGACCCCCGGTGATATCCCCTACGCGCGGAGTGTTCCCCTGGACAAGGCGCTGGGCGACGTGCTGCTGGCCTACAGGATGAACGGGGAGGCGCTGACCCCCAACCACGGCTTCCCCGTGCGCGCGGTCGTGCCGGGGTGGTACGGCATGGCGTCGGTGAAGTGGCTCACGTCGGTTCAGGTGACGGCCGAGCCCTTCCAGGGGTACTTCCAGACGGTGGACTACGCCTACTGGGAGACGCGGGACGGCCTGCCGCCCCAGCTCCGGCCCATCGGCGCGATGGAGGTCAAGGCCACCATTGCCCGCCCAGCCCCCCACGAGGAGGTGCCCTGCGACGCCGTTTACGAGGTCGCGGGGGCGGCGTGGGCGGGTGAGACGGATGTCGCGCGGGTCGAGGTCAGCGTGGACGGCGGGTGCACCTGGAGGGAGGCCGAGTTCCTCGATCCGCCCACGCCTCACGTCTGGCGGCGTTGGCGCTTCGCCTGGCACACGCCCATCCGTCCCGGCCGCCGCACCCTCGTCGCCCGCGCCACCGACGCGCGGGACCGCACCCAGCCCGGGGCCCACGACCCGGCGCGAGGCGGATACATGATCACCCATCCCCTGCCCGTCGAGGTAGACGTGCGCGAGAGGTCGCCGTGACGCCAGGCCCCCACCCCCAGCGCCTCATCCCGGACGCCGAGCTGCCCGCCCTGGCCGCCGAGCTGGAGGCGGCGGAGGCGAGCGGAGTCCAGCTCTCCCCCTTCTCGGAGCGCTTTCCGGGCATGACGGTTGCGGACGCCTACGCCGTGCAGCGCGCGTGGGTAGCGCACAAGCTCGCTGGGGGGCGGCGCGTCGTGGGCCACAAGATCGGCCTCACCTCGCGCGCCATGCAGCTCGCCTCGCGGATCGACGAGCCCGACTACGGGGCGCTCCTCGACGACATGTTCTTCGAGCCGAACGGGGACGTTCCCCTCTCGCGGTTTCTCGCGCCGAAGGTGGAGGTCGAACTCGCCTTCGTCCTGCGGGCCGACCTGCGGGGGCCGGGGGTCAACGTGTTCGACGTGCTGCGCACGACCGAGTACGTCACCCCCGCCGCCGAGATCATCGACGCCCGGATCGAGCGGGTGAGCGCCAGCACCGGAAGGCCCCGCCGCGTGACCGACACCATCAGCGACAACGCCGCGAACGCCGGGGTGATCCTGGGAGGGCGGGCCGTGCGCCCGGACGGCCTCGACCTGCGCTGGGCGGCGGCCCTGTGCATTCGCAACGGCGTGATCGAGGAGACGGGGGTGGCGGCGGGCGTGCTCGGTCACCCGGCGTCCGGGGTCGCCTGGCTCGCCAACCGGCTCGCGCCGCACGGGGAGAGTCTGTCTGCGGGCGAGGTCGTGCTCGCCGGGTCCTTCATCCGCCCGGTGGACATCTCCCCCGGGGACGTGTTCACCTTCGACTACGGGCGGCTGGGAACCTTCTCGTGCCGCTTCGCCGGGGAGCCTCGTGGTCAACGACACCAGCCCTGACAACCCCTTCAAGACCGCCCTCGCCCGGGGAGACACCCTCTTCGGCTTCTGGCTCGCCCTCGCCGACCCCTACAGCGCCGAGATCTGTGCCGGGGCGGGCTTCGACTGGCTCCTGATCGACGGGGAGCACGCGCCGAACGATGTGCGCTCGACCCTGCGGCAGCTTCAGGCGGTCGCCCCCTACCCGGCTCACCCGGTCGTGCGCCCGCCCGTCGGGGACGCGGTGATCATCAAGCGGCTCCTCGACCTCAGGGCGCGCAACCTGCTCATCCCGATGGTGGAGTCGGCGGCGCAGGCGCGGGACCTCGTGGCGGCAACCCGCTACCCCCCGCGCGGGATACGCGGCGTCGGGAGTGCCCTCGCCCGCGCGAGCGGCTTCTCCCGGGACGCGGAGTATGTCAAACACGCCGACGAGGGCGTCTGCCTCCTCCTCCAGGTCGAGTCGGCCGCCGCCCTGAGTGCCCTCGACGACATCGCCCGGGTGGAGGGGGTGGACGGCGTGTTCGTCGGCCCGGCGGACCTCTCCGCCAGCCTCGGCCACCTGGGAAATCCCGGGCACCCCGACGTGCAGGCGGCCATCCGGGACGCGGCGGGTCGGATTCGGGCGGCGGGCCGGGCGGCGGGCATCCTCGCCACCGACCAGGGAGTGGCGCGCACGTACCTGGAATGGGGCTACACCTTCGTCGCCGTCGGGGTGGACGTGACCCTGCTCGCGGGCGCGACCTCCCGCCTGGCGGCCCGCTTCAAGGGGTAGGGGCGCTTGCTCGTCACATGACGAGCAGAGGCGGGGCGGCCTGTTCAGCCCCCCGGGCCGAGGTTGGGCCAGGCTGTGACCCATGTCCGCCTCCCGCGACCTGAGCGACCCGCAGCGCCCCTCATGGCATTTCACCGCCCCGCGCGGCTGGCTCAACGACCCCGTCGGGCTGGGGCATCACGGCGGGTGGCACCACGTCTTCTACCAGTACAACCCGCACGCGGCCTGCTGGAGCATGATGCACTGGGGGCAGGCCCGCACCCGCGACTTCACCTCCTGGGAGGACGCGCCGCTCGCCCTGCTGCCGGGCACCCCGCACGACCGCGAGGGCTGCTGGAGCGGCTCGCTCGTCTACGAGGGCGGGGTGCCGACTCTGGTGTACACGGGCGTGAGCGACCCGACGCATCAGGCGGGCAGCGCCAGCGTGAACGTCGCGCCGGGGGTGGAGGGCCCCGACGGCTCGCTCCACGGCTTCCGCGCCCACCCGCAGGCGGTGCTTCGCTGGCCTCGCTCGGGGGAGGTGCCCGGCCTGACGCTGACGGCGTGGCGCGATCCCACCTTGCGGCGCGTCGAGGGGGAGGACGGGCGCGGGGAATGGCGGCTCGTCGTGGGAATCGGTACTGAGGAGCGGGGCGGCGGCGCGCTCCTGTACGCCGGGGAGGACCTGCGCACCTGGCGCCTCCTGGGTGCCCTGCTCCTCGGCGAGGCGGGCGGGGAGGACCCCGGCGAGGTCTGGGAGTGCGCTCAACTCCTCGACCTCGGGGAGGCGGCCATGTTGATCGCCTCGCGGATGAGGGGCGGCGGCCCGGACGGCACCCTCGCCGTGACGGGCACGCTCCGTGGCGACGCCTTCGAGGTGACGCGCGGGGAGCCGCTCGACCACTCGCCCCTCTTCTATGCTCCGCAGGCGTACCGGGCGCCCGGGGAACGCCTTCTCCTCATCGGCTGGGTCCGCGAGGTGAGACCGGCCGACATCCAGCTGGCGAGTGGCTGGTCGGGCGCCCTGAGCGTGCCCCGCGAGATCGAGGTGCGGGAGGGCCGGGTCTGGCAGACCCCCGCCCGCGAACTCCTGACCCTGCGGGAGCGCGCGGTCTGCCCCGGCGAACTTCTCCCCACCCGGCTCGACCTCGACCTGCGCCTGCCGGGCGGCGGCAGCTTCGTGATCGAGCAGGACGGGCACCCCCTCGTCCGGCTGGAGGGGAACGATGGGGAGGTCTCGATCCTGACCTCCTCCCACGTAGTGACGCTGCCCAGTCCTGGCGCCTCGCTCCGGCTCCTGCTCGACGCCTCCGTCGTAGAGGTCTTCGCCGACGGACGAAGCGCGACTCTGCGCACAGCACCGGAACATCGCCTCTGCACCCTGACGGCGAGCGGCGGGGCGACTTGCCGGGGTTGGACGCTCAGCCCTGCCTTCTCCCAAACCCCGGGGGAGTCGGACCGGCCAGCGGACTGAGCTTGCTCGTCACGTGACGAGCAGCCCTGCTTCCCGGACATCACAGCGGGGCGCCGCCTCTTTCCGCGACCCCACGCTCTACAGTGCACGCATGATCGTCGCATTCGTGAATCCCGAGGGCATCCTGACCGCGCTCCTCCCCGGGGAAGAGCCCAGCACCGCGCAGGTCGCCCTCGCGGCCCTGCTGTCGGGCGCCGAACTCGTCCCCGTGACGGGGCTGGACGAGGAGGGCCTGCTGGAGGTTCCGGCAGCCTTCACCTCCTGGCAGGTGCTCGGACACGGGGCCGTCGTCCTCACCCCGGACGGCGAGGAGGACCCGGCGTGGCGCCGCCTCACCGCAGAGACGCTGGAGGAGTACGAGGGCGCCCTGCGCCTGGCCCACCAGGCCGCCCAGCATATCGGCTGGCTGGGGCAACTCGGCACCGAAGCGCACCTCCACGAGCGGCACGGGCGCCCCCTGATGGCGACCCTGACCCACCCCCACCACCTCACCCACGCCCTTGCGGCGGCGGCCCGCGAGTGGCGAACCTGGCTGGACGAGAGCCCCTTCCGGGGTCGGCTGCGCCTGATCGAGGGGACGACTGCCCTCACCATGCTCCCGCGCGAGATCAACCCCGAGAGCGCCGTCAACTACGTCCTCTCGCAACTCGGCGACGTCACCCTCACGCTCGGGGCGAGCGCCGCCCCCTCGGACGCGGCCTTCCTCGCCCTGTGCGACTACGCGCTGACCCCGGGGGGCGGCCCTGTCCTGGAGGCGGCTCAGGCAGCCCTGGGGGGCAGCGGGGAGGGCGAGGACGAGTGATTTCGGCCTGGCCTTCCCCGCTGCTCGTCACGTGACGAGCGACTTCCCCTAACCCTCGTCCAGCAGCTCGCCGATCTGCCGCAGCAGCCTCTCGACCTTGCGGCGCCGCGTCGTGTCGAGGCGGGCGAGCGTGCGCCGGTCGGCGAGGCGGCGGGCGACCTCCCGGGCCGGGTCGCCCGTCTGAGGGGGCCGCAGCCGCTCTCGCAGCCCCTGCACGGTCTCCCCCTGTCCGGCGAGATCGAGGAGTTCGGCCCGCCGCGCCTCGTCCGCCACCCGGCCGACGACAAGAGCCTTGCGGTAGTCCAGCCCCTCCCGAACCGCCGCCTGGACGTCTTCCGGGAGGTTGAGGACGGCGGCGCGATTCTTGACGAAGCTGCGCCAAGTCTCGCGTCCGAGGGCGCCGAAGAGGGCGTCGAGCCGGGCGATCGCCTCGGGGTTCTCCTCCGGGCGGCGGTCGAGCGCGAAGAGGCGGGCGGCGGCCTCACCCGGGGGCACGCCCAGGGCCGAGGCGGCGACCGCGAGCCGGGCGCGCACCTCCTCCAGCGGGTTGAGGTTCTCGCGTTGCAGGTTCTCGACGGCGGCGGCGAGCCGGGCCTGCTCGTCAGTGAGGTCGCGGACGAGCACGGGCACCTCGCGCAGCCCCGCGAGCTGGGCGGCCCGCCAGCGCCTCTCCCCGGCCACGAGTTCGTAGCCCCCGTCCCCCAGCGGCCGGACGAGGAGCGGCTGGAGCACCCCCTGCTCCCGGATACTGCGGGCGAGTTCTTCGAGCGCCTCGGGCGAGAAGTGGACGCGCGGCTGGAAGACTCCCGGGCGCAGCGAGTCCACCGGCAGGGTCGTGGTGGCGGGTTGCCCCAGCGTCTCCACCCCCTCCACCAGACCGCTCAGGCGGGCGCCGATGGCGGGCCGGGCCTTGCGGGTCACGCCTCCACCCCCGGGATCTGCACGCCGAGGTGCGCGGCGCGGGCGATCTCCGCCGTCACCCGCAGCACGTCACGGTGAACGGGCGAGCCGGGCGCGTACACCCCGACGGGCTGCCCGGCGCTCGCGCTGTCGTTCCACACCGCCCCCCGGTCGGGCACCGGGCTGGCGAGTGGCCGCAGCAACTTCTGGAGGGCCGCCAGTGCCTCGCGGTCGTGCGAGCGCCGCGCGTCGTACAGGGTGGGCACGTACAGGGCGACGGTGAGGTCCGGGCGCAGCTTGCGGTACGTCGCCATCGCCTCGCTCAGCCCAGCCAGCGCGTTCATGCCCTTCTGACGGGTGGGGACAGGAACGATCAGGTGGTCGGCGGCGAGCGCCCCCAGGATCGAGAGCTGCCCCAGGCTGGGCGGGCTGTCGACCAGCGTCACGTCGTACTCGGCGGCGACCGCCTGAAGCGCCTGCCGCAGGTGCAGGTGCGCCCCCACCACGCCCATCATCTGCCCCTCGGCGAGCGCCAGGGATACGTCGCTGGGAATCAGGTGCAGGCCGTGAGCGGGAACGGGGGAGGGGAGAGGCTCGCCCCGCGTGGCCGTGTCGTACACCGTCTGATCTCGGGTCACGCCGCTCACGCCCAGCCAGTCGGTCAGGTTCGCCTGGGGGTCGAGGTCCACGAGAAGCACCCGCAGCCCCGCTTGCGAGAGGGTGTACCCCACGTCGCGGGTCAGGCTCGACTTCATGACCCCACCCGCGTGGTTGAAGAACGTCAGCGTGCGCATTCCCCCCAGCCTACCCGATGGTCAGTCCCTTTGCTCGTCACGTGACGAGCGGCCCGGGCGAGGCTCCGGAGAGCAGCGACTATCGGACAACTTGCGCCGTTTCGGAGAAGGAGGGGTCAGAAGGCGGGCTCCGTCAAAGGAGCAGTCGTCGCCCAAGGTGCTTCCCCCACCCCTTCCCCCATCGGGGGTGTCCGAGAATTCGAAAAAGCCGCTCATATTGACTGTCACTTACGTAACCTACCGCCTTAATTACGCTACATACAGTAACTCTACCTATCGGACAACTTGCGCCGTTCTGAGAATGGGGACTATCGGACAACTTGCGCCGTTTTTGATTAGGCACCGTCTTGGACGGTGTTTTCCAGCGCGTGCTTCCAGAAAGTCTACCTATCGGACAACTTGCGCCGTTTTGCCTCCAACTATCGGACAACTTGCGCCGTTTCGGGGCTGAGGTATCGGACAACTTGCGCCGTTTTCAAAGTCTACCTATCGGACAACTTGCGCCGAAGGTATCGGACAACTTGCGCCGTTTAGGGTCTACCTATCGGACAACTTGCGCCGTTTGGGGGCCAAAACTATCGGACAACTTGCGCCAAACTATCGGACAACTTGCGCCGTTTCACCCCCTGGAGGCCGTCTGGGACGCGAGTCGACCTGCCGTGTGATGTTGTTTCAACATATCTTTTAAAAAGATCTTTTAAAAGATTTAAAAACAACAACAGGGGGTCCCCGGTGTCCGAAAACGGCATCAAACGCTTCGACGAACTCAACATCGCCCGGCTGAGCCTGATCAGCGTTCAGGAACGCATCCCCCCTGGCTACCGCGACTGGTACGTGGAGCTGGAGGACGGCGAAAGGCGCTACCGGGTCACCTGCCAGGCCATGCCCGAGTACGGGGTGCCGCACGGCATCGACACCGACATCACCGCCGCGCTCGTGAACCTGTACATCGACCAGGGAGCCCCGCCGGGCGGCAGCGTGACCTGCACGCCCTACCAGCTCCTCCAGATGGCGGGGCTCGACCACAGCGGACGCTACTACGCCGCGCTCGACGAGAGCCTGCGGCGCCTGACCACGACGAACTACTTCATCTCCGAGGGGTGGCGCGACCACCCGCGCAAACGCTGGACGAACGTGAATTTCCGGTACATCGACCGCCTGGAATTCACCTCGGGTGAGAGTGACCGTCTGGACGCCACCAGCATCCTCAAGATCACCCTGCCGCAGGAGATCGCGCGCAGCGTCCGCTCGGGGTACATCAAGCCGCTCGACCTGAGCTTCATGCAGACGCTGGGACGCCCGCCCACGCGGGCCATCTACCGCCTGCTGGACGCCCAGCGCCGCGACCCCGAGCAGCCCGAGCGGGTGGCGATGACCTTCCAGGTCGGCCTGATGGAGTGGGCGCAGGCCTGCAAGATCGTGACCGACCGCCCCAGCCTGGCCCAGCGGACCCTCGACGCCGCCCACGAGGAACTGCTCGAAAAGGGCTTCCTGAAAAACGTCGAGTACGTCGGGCGCGGCAAGAAGAAATACCTGCATTACACCTTCGGGGAAGCCTTCATCCCGCCCAGCCCGGGGCTGATGGAGGACCTTGCGGACGTCGGCATCACCCAGACCCGCGCCCTGCAACTCGTGCGCGAACACGGCGAGGACACCGTCGAGGACACCCTGGCCCGCTACCAGGGCATCATGGCGGACGGGTACAAACCCCGCAGCCGCCCCGCGTTCTTCATCGATCTCCTCAAGAATCCGGAGAAGTATGTCCTCCCCGAAGGGCCCGTGCCGCCCCCAGAAGGGCCCAAGAAGGGTCAGCGAAGGCAAGGGCGCAGTCAGAGTGCACAGGAGGACTCCAAGACCCCTTCACGGCCCTTACAGGAGGAAATCGAGGAGGAGGGGGGAGACGAGGCGTTACGAGCGTCGCCCCGCGAGGTCCAGGTCGAGGAGGTCATGCGCACGTTGACCTTCCTGCTGCGCAACGACCTGAAGCTCACCGAACTCGACACCCTGCGTCTCGCGCTCGACGAGGGGCTCGAAGACCCGCTGGAGGTCAAGGCGCGGGTGCTGCGCGGGGTGAGCAGCGGGGAGCGGGCCGCGATGATCCGCGACCTGCGGGCCCGGTTGGAGCTCGTGCCGGGGGGAGAGTGACAGCCCTCAGCGGGGGCGCTTGATCGTCTCGACCCCCGCCCCCGAGCGCAGGACCTCGCCGTACAGGCTCCAGAGGTCCTGCGCGTCCTTTGGGTCCCGGGTCAGGCGCGAGAAGCGCAGGTAAGCCGCGTGTCCCTCCGGCAGCGCGAAGGTGGGCGTGCCGAAGACGCCCAGGGCCGCCGCGTCCCGCAGCTCGGCGCCCAGCTCCTCCCGCACCCCCGTGTCGTCGGCGAGGTCACGGGCGAACTGGTCCAGGTCCAGCCCGGCCTCCTCGGCCGCGTTCCTGATCGTCTCCTCGTCCAGCTCGGCCTTGCGCTCGTGGCGGGCGCGGAAAAGGGCGAGGGTGAAGTTCCACGCGGCGTCCTCCCCCTGGCGGGCCGCCGCGTGGGCGGCGAGAAAGGCGCGCAGGCTGCCTTGCTGAAAGGGCTCGCCCTCCCCGGCCCCCTGCTCGTGCAACCACCACGTCGGGGCCTTGCGGTCGGGATTCTCGGGGTGGTTGCCCTGCACCAGCGAGAAGTGGCGCAGCCGGAAGCCCAGGCCCCGTTCCCGCCGCAGCACGTCCGCCATCTCCACCCCGCGCCAGGCGAAGGGACACAGAAAGTCGAAGTACACGTCCGTCACGCCGGTCCCGGGGGTGGGGGCTGTCATGCCCGGACGCTAGCACACGGGCTCAGGCCCGCCTCCCCGCCAGGACGCGCAGGGCGAAGAGCACCCCGAAGGCGAGCACGACCATGACCGCGCTGAGCACCAGGGCGGGCGCGAGGTCGCTCTCCAGCGCCCCGTAGATGGCGAGGGGCACCGTGCGGGTGCGGCCCGGCAGGCTCCCGGCGAACAGGAGGGTAGCCCCGAACTCCCCCAGGGACCGCGCCCAGGCGAGCACCGCCCCCTCCAGCAGGAAGGGGAGGGCGAGGGGCAGGGTAACCCGCGAGAAAGTGCCCCAGGACCCCGCCCCGTCCACCCGCGCGGCGGCCTCCACGTCGGGGTCGAAGGCGAGGAAGCCCGCCTTGGCGGCGCGGACGTAGAAGGGCGCACTCGTGAACACCTGCGCGAGCACGACGGCGGCGGGGGTGAAGGCGAGGGAGACCCCGGCGACCTCCAGCGGGCGGCCCAGCCACCCGGTCCGCCCGAAGGTCAGCAAAAGGGCCACCCCCGCCACCACGGGCGGGAGCACCATCGGCAGGTCGAGCAGGGCGTCGAGCACGGTGCGCCCCGGGAAGCGCCGCCGCGCGAGCAGGTACGCGACCGGGGTGCCCAGCGCGAGGGTGAGGGCCAGGGCCGCCCCCGTCGTGAACGCACTCACCCACAGCGCGTCGAGCACGGCGGGCGAGCGCAGGGTGGGCAGAAAGTCGGCGCCGAGCCCCCGGGCGAGGAGCGCGGCGACGGGGAGGAGCAGGAAGGCGGCGAGGGCCAGGCTGAGGGCGACGGGAACGGGGTGGGGCCGGGTCATGGGGCGGGCAAGAACCCCCACTTGCGCAGGATGCGCTGCCCCTCCGGCCCGCGCACGAAGCGCACGAAGGCCTGGGCCTCCTCCGCGTTCGGGCTGCCCCTGAGCACGCCGACGGGGTAACTCACGGGCGGGTTGAAGCGGGGCGGGAGGGCGACAGTTCGCACGCTCCTGCGCAGGGTCGGCGTCACGTCGCTCACGTAGACGACCGCCGCGTCCGCCTGCCCCAGACTCACCTTGAGGGCGACCTGGCGCACGTTGGGCTCCTCGCTCACCAGGTTGCGCAGGACGCGGGCGGCGAAATCCCCCCCGTAGGTGCCCGAGGCCGCGATCCGGTCGAGGGCCCGCCGGGTCGCGTCGCCGACCGGGACGGCGCGCTCGGCGAGCACGAGTTTGAGCCCGGGCCGCGTGAGGTCCGCGAGGGTCCGCACGGCCGTACTCCCCCGGGGCGTGATCACCGCCAGCCGGTTGCGGGCGAAAGCCTGCCCGGAGGCGATCAACCCCTCCTCCACGAGCGGGTCGAACTGGGCGGCGTTCGCGGAGGCGAAGACGTCCGCCCGGGCACCCTGGGTGAGCTGGGTGCGCAGAACCTGCGATCCCGCGAAGGAGAAGGTCGTGCGGTTCCCGGTCTGCGCGTCGAAGGCCCGCCCGATCTCGGTGAAGGCGTCGGTGAGGCTGCTCGCCGCGAAGACGGTGAGGGGGGCGGCCCCCGCGTTCCCGAGCGCCAGGGCCAGCAGGGCGAGGGTGCGCCTCACGCCGACCTCCGCGCGGGCCGCACCAGGGTGACCTGCCCCGCCCCCGCCGGGTCGTAGCCGCCGAGCGTGGCGAGCTGGGCGTGCAGGGCGGGGGAGGCCGCCGCCGCG
Source organism: Deinococcus aetherius (assembly GCF_025997855.1). NCBI lineage: Bacteria > Thermotogati > Deinococcota > Deinococci > Deinococcales > Deinococcaceae > Deinococcus > Deinococcus aetherius. The sequence goes on along the minus strand of NZ_AP026561.1, from coordinate 274,297 downwards.
AGCAGGGCCGCCAGCGCCGGGTGCCGGGCGTGCGCCGCCGGGACGACGAGTTCCACGGGCTCCACTTGCACGGGCACGAAGTCCAGCCCGTGCGCCGCCGCCACCGCCTGCGGCCCCACGCCGACGTCCGCCTCCCCCGCCCGGATCGCCCGCGCGACCTCGGCGGGCGAGGCGACCAGCCGGTCGTGGCCGCCCACGTCGGCGGGGGAGACGCCCGCCTCCGCGAGCCAGGCGTCGAGCAGCACGCGGCTCCCGGCGCCGGGCGGGCGGTTCGCCAGCCGCACCCCCCGCCCGGCGAGGTCGGCGGCCCGGCGGATGCCGCGCGGGTTGCCCGGCGCGACCATCCACCCCTGCGTCCAGGTCCACAGCCGGTGGACGCTGAAGCCCAGCGGCCCGAGAGCGAAGTCCAGCGCCGCGTGGTTCAGGCTGCCCGTCCCGGTGTCCCACAGGTGAACGGCGGCGCCGTGAGCCTCCCCGCGCGCCACGGTGCGGAGTGCCTCCTCGCTGGGCAGGGAGCGCACGAGCACCCGCCCCGCCGCACCCGGCACCGCCGCCGCGAGCAGGCGCAGGCTTGGATCGCAGCCCGCCACGACCACGGTGCGCGCGGCCAGAGCGAGGGCGTCCCCCGTCGGCGTGACGGGGAGGGCGCCGTCCGGACGGGGCGGGCCCGCCACCCCGTCCGCCGCCCAGGTGAACGAGTCCTCCGCCCCCAGCGGCAGCGCGAGCGTCCGTTCCCCCACCCTCGCCAGCCGAACCCGGCTCCCCGGGGCGGGCGCGTCTCCCACGGGCTCGGCGAGCGTCTCCCCCGGGGCGAGTTCAAAGAGGGTCTCGACCGCCGTGCCCAACTCCCGCGCCAGGGTCAGGGCCGTGTGAATACCCGGCTCGACCGCCCCCGTCTCGACCCGGTGCAGGGCCTGCCGGGTCAACCCCGCCCGCCGCGCCAGTTCGGCGGCGCCGATTCCCGCCCGCTCCCGCCATGCCCGGACACGCTGGACCACCATTGTTCGCTGTTCCACCCGCCCAACGTAACTTGTAGGCGTCGGCAGGTCAACGCGGGGTTACATCTGGACAGATGGAGACAGACGCTGCTCGTCACGTGACGAGCGGGCGACAACGCCCTTCCGGCTCACGGGGAACAGGGCCGCCAGCCAGTGAATTCACCCCGTCGCTTGTGGGGGACGGGGTGGATTTGATACTGCGGTGTTACTTCTGAAATCCGTGCGGGTGCGAGCGGTGCCACTCCCAGGCGGTGCGGATGATGCCCTTCAGGTCGGTGAAGTGCGGCGTCCAGCCGAGTTCCCCCTGGATGCGGTGGCTGTCGGCGACGAGACTGGGCGGGTCGCCCGGGCGGCGGGGCGCGATCTCGCGCTTCAGGGGCGGCAGGCCGTCCTCGGTGATCACCGCGTCCACCGCGTCCAGCACCTGCTTCACGCTGAAGCCGTGCCCCAGCCCGACGTTGTAGGTGCTGCTCGCCGCGCCGCCTTGGAGGGCCTGGACCGCCAGCACGTGCGCGTCCGCGAGGTCCACGACGTGGATGTAGTCGCGGATGCAGGTGCCGTCCGGGGTGGGGTAGTCCTCGCCGAAGATCATCATCTTCTCGCGCTGGCCCAGGGCGGTGAGCAGGGCGAGTTCGATCAGGTGGGTCTTGTTGGGGTGAGCCTCGCCGATGGCCCCGCCCGGCTCGGCGCCGCAGACGTTGAAATACCGCAGCTTGACGTTGCGAATGCCGTGGGCGCGCTCGAAGGCGTCGAGCATGTGCTCGGTCATCAGCTTGGTCTCGCCGTACACGCTCGTGGGGCCCTTGGGCGCGTCCTCGGGGATGGGGGTCACCTCCGCGTCCCCGTACACGGCGGCGGTGGAGCTGAAGACGACGGGCGCCTTGACGGTCTCCGCGTTCGCCTGGAGCAGGTTGAGGCTGCCGACCACGTTGTTGCGGTAGTAGCGCCCAGGAGCACGCATACTCTCGCCCACCTCGATCAGGGCGGCGAAGTGGACCACGGCTTCCGGCTTGACGCGGCCGAACAGGTCGCGCACGGCCCCGAAGTCGAGCAGGTCGATTCGCTCGAAGGCCGCGCCCGGGGGCAGCGCCTCGACGTGGCCGCTGGAGAGGTTGTCGAGGACGGTGACGTGGTGCCCCGCCTCCATCAGGCGGCGGACGGTGTGGCTGCCGATGTACCCGGCACCGCCGGTCACGAGTAGGTTCATGGGTGGACCTCCGGGAAAGTGGGGGATAAGGGGGGATGGCCTGGCCCGGTTCTCACGGCACGACGCGCCGGCCCTGCCCGCTGTAGCGCGCGAGCACGCCGTCGGCGATGTCCACGGCCTCCTCCTGCGGCACGAGGGCCACGAGCGCCCCGCCGAAGCCCGCCCCGGTCATCCGGGCGCCGTACACGCGGGGGTCGGCCTGGAGGAGCGCCACGAGTTCGTCCACCTTGGGGTGGGAGACCTCGTAGTCGTCCTTGAGGCTGGCGTGGGAGGCGTTCATCAGCTCTCCGAAGCGCCCCGCGTCGGCGTGCAGGGCCTCCAGCACCCGCGCGTTCTCCAGGACGACGTGGCGGGCGCGGCGGCGCAGCAGGTCGTCCTGAAGGGCCTCGACCGCCGCCACGTCCGTCACGTCGCGCAGCTCGGGCACGCCGAGCAGGCGGGCGGCCTCCTCGACCTGGGCGCGGCGCTCGTTGTAGCCGCTGCCCGCCAGGGTGCGCGGCACGCCCGAGTCGATCACGAGGACCTCCGCGCCCGCCGGGAAGGGGTACACCCGGCGCTCCAGGCTGCGGGTGTCGAGGAAGAGCATGTGCTCCGTGTCGGCGAGGCTGCTCGCCATCTGGTCCATGATCCCCGACTTCACGCCCACGTACTCGTGCTCGACCCGCTGGCCGATCAGGGCGAGTTCCACGTCGTCCTGCCCCAGCCCGTACAGCTCACGCAGGGCCCGCAGGGTGCCGACCTCCAGCGCCGCGCTGCTGGATAGGCCCCCGCTCGGCACGTCGCTGTCGATATACACGTCCAGAGCGTCGGTAACCCCCAGCAGCTCGATGCAGCCGATCACGTAGCGGGCGAAGTCGCTGCCCCGCTCGCCCAGGGGCACGGTCAGCGTCCGGTGAAGGTTGGCGCTGTGCAGGCGGTGTTCGCCGCCGCCGCTGCGGCCCACGCTCACGGTCGCCCGCTGTGGGATCGCGGTTGGCAGCACGAAGCCGCCCTGATAGTCGGTGTGCTCGCCGAGCAGGTTGACGCGGCCCGGCGCGCTCGCGGTGACCTCGGGCTCGCGGCCGAAGACCTCCCGGAAGCTCATGCGGTGACCCCCCGGGGGAGTGGGGTCAGAGTTGGGAACTTGAATTTGAGCATGGGGACTCCATTCTGCGTGGGAGGGGTGGAGAGGGGCTTCTGACCCCGCCCATCCTAGAGGTCTCCCGGCGAATGGGAGTGGAGTCCGCCCCCCAGCGTCCCTTCAGGCCAGGAGATACCCCTGCGCCACCTCCCGGTACGCCCTCACCTGCGCCTCCTGCCACGCCCCGTCCCTCCCCAGCTCCTCGGCGAGGAGGGCGGCGGCGCGGGGGGCGGCCTCCAGGCTCGCGCGGGCGTTCAGCAGCAGGGCGCGGGTGCGGCGCGCGAGGAGGTCCTCGACGGTGCGCGCACTCTCCCGCCGCACCGCCCAGCGCAGCTCCGCCTCGGTGTAGGGGAGGTCGGGGTGGAGGAGACGGCCCGCGCCCGGCAACGCCCCGATCTTCTCCGCATCCGAGCCGTAGACCCGCAGGTGCTCCGGGCGCCCCGCCGTCTCCTCGGGCGGGCTCCAGCCGTGCAGAGGCAGCCCCTGGGTCAGGCTCAGGCGCCCCGGTAGCTCGGCGAGCCTCGCGGCCCGGTCCACCGTGTCCTCGCCCATGCGGCGGTAGGTCGTCCACTTGCCGCCCGTCAGGGTGATCAGCCCCGAGTCCGAAATGCGGATCAGGTGGTCGCGCGAGAGGGCCGCCGTGGAGCCCGCCCCGTCCGTTTTCTCGTTGCGCACGAGCGGGCGCAGGCCCACGTACACGCTCCGCACGTCCGCGCGGGTGGGCGCCGGGTCGAGGTAGCGCGCGGCGGTGTTCAGGATGAACTCGATCTCCTCGGGCAGCGCGCGGGGTTCCAGGCCCGCCTCGGGGACGGGGGTGTCCGTGGTTCCGATCACCACGTGGTCGTGCCAGGGCACCGCGAAGAGCACCCGCCCGTCGTCGGTGCGCGGCACCATCAGGGCGCTGTCTCCCGGCAGGAAGCGGCGGTCCACGACCACATGCACCCCCTGGCTGGGCGAGAGCATGGCCCGGGCCCCGGGGTCGTCCATCCGCCGGACGTTGTCTACGAACACGCCCGTCGCGTTCACGACCGAGCGCGCCCGGACCTCGTGCTCCTGCCCGGTCTCCCCGTCGCGGAAGCGGGCCCCAGCGACCCGGCCCCCCTCCTTGAGGAGTCCGACGACCGGGGCGTAGTTGAGCGCCACCCCGCCGTGGTCCTCCAGGGTGCGCAGCAGGGTGATCGCCAGCCGCGAGTCGTCGAACTGCCCGTCGAAGTACAGGACGCCGCCGCGCAGCCCGTCCTCTTTCAGGGTCGGAATGTTGCCGAGCGCGTCGCGGCGACCCACGAGGCGGCTGGGCTGGAGGTTCAGCCGCCCGGCGAGCGCGTCGTACACCTTCAGCCCTATCCCGTAGAACGGCCGCGACCACCACGTGTAGGAGGCGATCAGGAAGCCGAGGTCGTGGACGAGGTGCGGGGCGTTCTTCTTCAGCAGGCCGCGCTCGCGCAGGGCCTCGCGCACCAGACCCACGTTCCCCTGGGCGAGGTAGCGCACCCCCCCGTGGACGAGCTTGGTCGAGCGGCTGGAGGTGCCCTTGGCGTAGTCGTGCGCCTCCAGCAGCAGCGTGCGGTAGCCGCGCGAGGCGGCCTCGACGGCGGTGCCGAGGCCGGACGCACCCCCCCCGATCACGAGGAGGTCCCAGACCTGCGGGGCGGTGGCGGCGGCGAGGAGGGGAGAGCGGGGGTCGTGGAGAGGGGGCATCGACTTCCTTTCGGGTGGGGGAGGCTGGGGCGGACAGGCCGAACGGATGCTCCCACACGGGGCGCCGGTTCAGAAGGCCCGGATGTCCTCAGCCCCCCGCCTCCTCCCACGCACGGCTGCGCTCGACGGCCCGGCGCCAGCGGCCCAGGCGGTGCTCGCGCTCGTCCGCGTCCATTCTCGGCTCGAAGGTCCGCTCCGCCCGCCACTGCCGGGCGATCTCCTCCTGGCCCGACCAGTAGCCCACCGCCAGCCCGGCGAGGTAGGCGGCCCCCAGGGCGGTCGTCTCCGTCACCCGGGGGCGCACGACGGGCACGCCGAGGATGTCGGCCTGGAACTGCATCATCAGGTTGTTGAGGCTCGCTCCGCCGTCCACCCGCAGTTCCCGCAGTTCGCCGCCCCCGTCCTGTCGCATCGCGCCCAGCAATTCCGCCGACTGGAAGGCGATGGATTCGAGCGCGGCGCGGGCGATGTGAGCCGCCGTCGTGCCGCGCGTGAGGCCGACCAGCGTACCCCGCGCGTAGGGGTCCCAGTAGGGCGCCCCCAGCCCCACGAAGGCGGGCACCAGGAACACGCCCCCCGACGACTCCACGCTCGTCGCCAGCGCCTCGACCTCGCGGCTCTCGCGGATGATCCCCAGCCCGTCGCGCAGCCACTGGACGACCGCGCCCGCCACGAAGACGCTGCCCTCCAGCGCGTACGTGCGCTCCCCCCCCAGTTGCCACGCGACCGTGGTGAGGAGCTGGTGACGGCTCGGCACGGCCTCTGCGGCCGTGTTCATCAGCATGAAGCAGCCGGTGCCGTAGGTATTTTTTGCCATGCCCCTTTCCAGGCACGCCTGCCCGAAGGTGGCCGCCTGCTGGTCCCCCGCGATCCCGGCGATGGGGATGCGGCGCCCGAAGAGGCCCTCCGCCGTCTCCCCGTAGACCTCGCTGCTGCTCCTGACCTCGGGGAGGAGGGCGCGCGGCACGTTCAGCAGGGCCAGGAGCTCGTCGTCCCAGTCCCCGCTGTGGATGTCGAACATCAGGGTGCGGCTGGCGTTCGTCACGTCGGTGAGGTGCCTCGCCCCGCCCGTGAGGTTGTAGACGAGCCACGAGTCCACGGTGCCGAAGGCGAGTTCGCCCCGCTCCGCCCGCTCCCGCGCGCCCGGCACGTGGTCCAGGATCCACGCGACCTTCGTTCCGCTGAAGTAGGCGTCGAGGACGAGGCCCGTCTTCGCCTGGAAGGTCGCCTCGTACCCCTGTGCCCGCAGGGCGTCGCACGTCTGCGCGGTGCGGCGGTCCTGCCAGACGACGGCGTTGTGGACGGGCTGGCCGGTCCGGCGGTCCCACACGACCACCGTCTCGCGCTGGTTGGTGATGCCGATGGCGGCGATGTCCCCCGCCCGCAGCCCCGCCCGGGTGATCGCCTCCTGCGCCACGCCGCTCTGGGTGCTCCACAGTTCCAGGGGATCGTGTTCGACCCAGCCGGGCCGGGGGAAGAGCTGCCCGAACTCCTTCTGGGCGGCCGCCACGACCGAGCCCTCCCGGTCGAAGACGATGGCGCGGCTGGAGGTCGTGCCCTGGTCGAGCGCGAGGATGAATGGGGACATGGGAAGGCTCCTTGGTGGGGGTCTTGGGCCGTGGAGGTTGGTCGTCCGCCAGCCGGTCGGGGCTGGAGGCGGGGTGGGCGCCTGGCTCGGCGTCCACGATGGCACAGAATCCACGGAGAGCGGCGCCCGGTGGGGTGGCCGTAAACCACCTCCGGGCGCCGCTTTCCCTCCCGTTACCGCAGGGCGAGGTGCAGGCGCCGCCGTTCCGCGTCGCTCACGATGAAATAGTAGATGCCCCCGATCATCTGCCCGTGCCCGCGCACGCCGAGCTTCACGGGCAGCCGGTCGGTATAGGGATGGGCGCGGCGCAGGTTGACGATGATCCTCGGGCCCAGGTCGGTGCGGACGAAGGGGATGAGCTGGCGGGCAAAGTCGTTGAGCCGCACGGTGTCGTTCAGCGGGATGTCGTTGAGCCGCAGCATCAGGGCGCGCACGATCTGCTGGTGACGGTCCTCGCGCCCGAAGGCCCCCCGGGGATCGAGCTTGCGCATCCGGCTGTACGCCAGCGCCGTCTTGCCGTCCAGGTGCATCGGCCCCTTCCCGAAGTGGTAGCCCTCGTAGTCGAAGGAGAAGGGCACTTGCACGTCCACCCCGCCCACCTGATCGATCATGTTGCGGAAGCCGCCGTAGCTGATCTCGGCGTAGTACTGGAAGGGAAAGCCCAGGAAGCGTTGCAGCGTGCGGTTGAGCAGGGCGGCCCCCCCGAAGCGGTAGGCGTGGTTCACCTTGTCCAGGCCGTGCCCCGGAATAGAGAGCCGCGTGTCGCGCGGAATGCTCAGCAGCGTCACGACCCGCCGGTCGGGGTTCAGCGTGACGAGCATGATCGAGTCCGCCCGGCCCTCGCCGATCTTCTCCTGGTCGTTGGCGATCAGCAGGATATGCACGTTGTTGGAAAAGGGGTTGGGGCGCATGCTGCCCCCGTCGTTCTGCCCCACCGTACGCGCGGGCACCCGGGCCGCCGGAGCCTCGGGCCTCGGAGCCGGTCGTGAATCCGGGGCGGAACCCTGCGCCGGGGGCTCGGCGGGTTGGGGTACGGCGGCGACCGACGGCTCGACGGGTGCCGGCCCGGCGGCTTTCGTCCCCGCGTTTGGCGTGGGCTGGGGTCTGCCGGCGGTCTGCGCGGCTTCGGGCGCCTGTCGAGCGGGGATGGTCGCCGCCCCCGCCGTCCTGGCCGGGGGAGATGAGGCGGGCGTCTCGGAGGGGCGCCGAGGAGCCTGACTTGGGCTCTGTGGAGGCGCCTCGGTGGCCTGTGGGACGGCGGGCGTCACGGTCGGCTGTTGAACCGGCCCGGGCTGCTCGGCCGGGGTCGGCGCTGGGGTCGGGGTGACCGGCGGTTCCTGAGCCTGTCCGGCCCCCAGCTTTTCAGGCTTCAGGTCCTGAAACAACGGTTCGGCTTCCGCCTCCTCGGGGTCGCCCCGGCCCGGCAACTCCTGCCACACGGCCCGGGCGATCTCGCCGGTCTCGCGCTTCTCGCGGTACAGGTAGCCGCCCACGCCCCCCAGAACCACGAGCAGCAGGAGCGCCCACGGCAGCCACCGCCTCACGCCGCCCACCGCCGTGGGGAAAGAGGGCGACTTCGTGGACGGTGGGGCGACTTGGGACTGGAGAGTGGGGCGGGGGTCATGGGCGTTTACATCCTAGCCTTGAGGTCAGGAAAGAGCGTCCACCGAAGGTCCAAGAACCGCTCCTCTTCCGTTAAGGTAATGTAGGCCCCCCACGCTGATTCCACGCTGATGAGCGGCGGAAAGAGGGGAACACGGCCTCTTCGTGCCCGTGGCGTTACCGGGTGCCGGATCATCCCGATGCGAGTGAGGAACACCTGTCCAGCCGGACGACGTTCATCCTGACCGTTTTCTCCATGTGGGTGAGGATGGTCCGAACGTAGCGACCGGGACCTCGGCGCTGTCCCGTCTTGCCCGGGGGTATGGGGATGAACCGACGCGCGGTCCTCCGGTCGTTCGCCGCCCGTTTTGCTCCCGTCGTTCAGCCGCCCCCAGCGCTCCACTCACTTTGGCGAGCTTCCTTCAACATTTCCCAGGGAGGCCACGCGACCCGACCGAGGACGACGCCTCCACCGGGCACCGACACGTTCTCCCTATGCCGTGGGGATGGCCCGAGGAGTCGTTCGCAGGAAGGTTGTGCTTGAAACTCGTTCCTCACGCTCGTGGGGACGTTTTGCGGCAGGGCCCACCTCGCCCCACCCCTACGGCTGGTGATCGGGGGGAAGGGCCGCCGTGGCGAACCAGAAGGCGCCGAAGGAGCGGATGACCTCGACGAATTCCTCCAGGGTGACAGGCTTGGGGATGTAGGCGTTGGCGTGCAGGTTGTAGCTGCGCCAGATGTCCTGCTCGGCGCGCGAGGTGGTCAGCACGATCACGGGGATGTTGCGCAGGTCGTGGTCCACCTTGAGCACGTCGAGGACTTCCAAGCCGCCCATGCGGGGCATGTTCAGGTCGAGCAGGATCACGTCGGGGCGCGGCGCGGACGCGTGCTCGCCCTCGCGGCGCAGGAAGGCCAGGGCCTCGACCCCGTCCCGGGCGAGGTGCAGCGAGTGGGGAAAGTCGGCCTCGCTGAAGGCCTCCTCGGTCAGCAGGATGTCGGCCGCGTTGTCCTCGACGAGGAGGATGTCTATGGACTTCATGGCTGCGGAACCTCGGCCGGGCGACAGGACGTGGGGAGGAGGGAGAGGCCGGACACCGCGCGTTCCCCGCCCCGCCGCCGGAAGCTCGCCCGATCCACGCCCGCCGCCAGGCCGCCCGGACGGGCCGACAGGAGAGAAGGCTTCATGGGGCCACATTCTAAAGGCAACGTGTCACAGAACCTGGACAGAGCGCGGTGCCCTGTTCCTTTAACGCCACGTTGACTGTCCCATCCGCTTCACGGCGGCCACTGTTGAGCGGGCCCGGCCCCCGCGGCCCCCGTCTCCCCGTACATTGAGGCCACCCATGCGCGACCAGGCCATCCCCGGCACCGACCTCCGGCCCTCCGTGATCGCCCTGGGGACGGTGGCCCTCGGAAGTACGCTGGACGAGGCCGCCTCGCTGCGGCTGCTGGGCCGCTTTCTCGACCTCGGCGGCACCTTTCTCGACACCGCCCGCGTCTATTCCGACTGGCTGCCCGGAGAGCGAAGCCGCAGCGAGAAAATGCTCGGGCGCTGGCTGGCGACCCCGGGCACGCGCGACCGGGTCGTCCTCGCCACCAAGGGCGGCCACCCGCCGCTGGAGGACATGCGGCGCGGGCGCCTGTCGCGGCAGGACCTGCGGCTCGACGTGGAGGGAAGCCTGCGGGACCTGCGCACCGACCGGATCGACCTGTACTGGCTCCACCGCGACGACCCCACCCGCCCGGTCGCGGACATCGTCGAGACGCTGAACGACCTCGCCGACGCGGGACTGATCCGTGCCCTGGGGGCCTCGAACTGGAGCGCGGCGAGGCTGCGGGAGGCGAACGCCTACGCCCGACGTGCTGGAAAGCGTCCCTTCGTGGCGAACCAGATGAGCTGGAGCCTCGCCGAACCCAATCCCGGCTCCCTGGGCGACCCCACCCTCGTCGTGATGGACGAGGCGACCCGGGAACTGCACCGCGAGACCGGGCTGGCGGCGGTGCCGTACTCGTCACAGGCGAACGGCTTTTTCGGTGGGAAGTACGGGCGGGGAAGGTGGTGGGTGGCCTCGCCCTCGGCCCGGCACGTGCGGCGCGTGTACTACAACGGCGCCAACTTCGGGCGGCTGGAGCGGGTGCGGGAGGTCGCGGCCCGGCTCGGGTGCTCGCCGAATCAGGTGGCGCTGGCGGCCCTGACCGCCGAGCCCTTCCCGGTCTTTCCAATCGTCGGGGCCTACACCCTGGAACAACTGGAGGACAGCGCGGGAGCGGGTGACCTCGTGCTGGACGAGGGCACCGCCCGGTACGTGAAGACGGGGGGCTGAGGGCTCGCCCGCGAGGGTTGTCGTCCCCGACCTCCTCCCCTTATCCCGTGCCCAGGTCCGCCGGGGGAGCGCGGGCACAGGAACCTCTCGACCCCGAAGTGCGCGGCGGCGGATCAGAACCGGGCCTTGACCACGGGCAGGGGGAACGCCGCCTGTTCAGACAGGCTCTTGGAGAAGTCCCCCGATCCCCGGGTCTTCCCTCAGCCCTCCATGTCCTCCGGCAGCGGAGGCTCGGGCAGCGGGTCCACGTCGCCCCCCGTGAAGCGTTTGGTGAGCCAGCGGTCGAACCGGGCGAGGCCCTCGGCCTGCCGGGCGTAGGCGGCGTTCAGCGCCCGCAGCCGGGCGTGGACGGCCCGCAGCCGCTCGTCGCCGAGGGGGATGTCGGCCCGGGTCCAGTCACGGCGGTACGTCCCGTCGATGTCGTGCGTGGCGCGGCGCAGGATCACCATGTCGCGCACCTCGTCGAGGGGCACGCCCAGCACCCGCAGGTCCATCACGTCCCGCAGCAGCCGCAGCGCGTAGGGCCCGTACAGGGCCCGCCCCGAGGCCGTCACCTGATCGGGGGTCAGCAGGCCCAGTTCGGCGTAGTGCATCACGGTTCGCCGCGTCACTCCCGCCTCACGGGCGAGTTCGGCGGTCGTGTAGAAGGTGAGTGTCTCCGGGCTCGGCGTCATCAGGGCGTGACCACCACCTTGCCCGTCACCCGGCGGTCCAGCAGGGCGCGCAGGGCCACGGGGGCGCGTTCCAGCGGGTAACGTTCGCTGACCAGCGGCCGGATCGTCCCGTCCCCCACCCACCCCGCCAGCCGCGCGAGGTTGCGGGCGTTGCCGCGCGGGTCCCGCCGGGCGAACTCGCCCCAGAACACGCCGACCAACGACGCGCCCTTCAGAAGAGGGAGATTGAGGGGCAGCCTCGGAATGTCGCCCCCCGCGAAGCCCACCACGAGATACCGACCCCCCCAGCCGATAGAACGGAAGGCGGGCTCGGCGAGGTCCCCGCCCACCGGGTCGAAGATCACGTCCGGCCCCTTCCCGCCCGTCAACGTCTTGAGGCCGCCCCGCAGGTCCCCTTCGGCGTAGTTCAGTGTCTCGTCCGCCCCGTGCTCGCGGGCCAGGGTCAGCTTCTCCTGGGTACTCGCCGCCGCGATGACCCGCGCCCCCAGCGCCTTCCCGATCATCACCGCCGCGAGCCCCACCCCGCCCGCCGCGCCGAGGACGAGCAGAGTTTCATTTGGTTGGAGTTGCGCCCGGTCCACAAGCGCGTGCATGGACGTGCCGTAAGCGAGAGGGAGGCTGGCGGCGACGGCCGCGTCCATCCCCTCCGGGAGGGGCATGACCGCATTTGCGGGGGCGAGCAGCCTCTCGGCAAATGCACCTGTGCCGGTAAATGCCACGACCCGTTGGCCGAGCTGGATGCCCTGCACCCCCTCCCCGACCGCCGAGACGACGCCCGCCGCCTCCGCCCCCGGCGTGAAGGGGAAGGGCGGCTTGACCTGATACAGCCCCTGCACCATCAGCGCGTCGGGGTAGTTCACGCCCGCCGCCTCCACGTCGAGCACGACCTGGCCGGGGCCGGGGGTGGGGTCGGGCACGCTTTGGACGGTCAGGGCCTCGGGCTCGTCGAAATGGTCGCAGATCAGGGCGCGCATGGGAAACCTCCTGGGGGAAAAAGACGGCTGAGTGGTGCCCAGTGTACGGTTCCCGTCCGGGTGTGTGAACGCCCGCGTACGAAATTGACGTGTGCGTACACGCGGCCTAAGCTGACGGCACCGAAGCAGCGCAACCCCCTCTTCCATGCAAAGGAGCGACCTTATGGCCCCCTTCCTGTCCCGCCGCGACCTGCAATTCCAGCTCTACGAGGTGCTCGACACCGCCTCGCTGCCTGAGCGCCCCCGCTTCGCTGAGCACTCCCGCGAGGTGTACGATGACGTGCTGGGCCTCGCCTACAACGTCGCCGACAAGTATTTCGCCAACCACGCCCGCGAGTCGGACCTCAACGAGCCGCACATCGTGGACGGCAAGGTCAAACTCGTCCCCGCCGCCGCCCAGGCGATGAAGGCCTTCCGCGAGGCAGGCTTTTTCAGCGCCCATGCCGACGAGGAGCTGGGCGGCCTGGGGCTGCCCAACGTGGTCGCGCAGGCCATGCACGCGCACTTCAAGGCCGCGAACATCGGCACGAGCAGCTATCCCTTCCTGACCATCGGGAACGCCAACCTGCAACGCGTCTTCGCCTCGCCCGAGCAGCAGCAGAAGTACATGCTTCCCCTGCTGGAGGGCCGCTGGTTCGGCACGATGGCCCTCTCCGAGCCACACGCGGGGTCGGGCTTGGCGGACATCCGCACCACCGCCACCCCGAGGGAGGACGGCACGTACTCGATCACCGGCACGAAGATGTGGATTTCGGCGGGCGAGCACGAACTGTCGGAGAACATCGTCCACCTCGTCCTGGCGCGCATCAGGGGCGCTCCCTCCGGGGTGAAGGGCATCTCCCTCTTTATTGTGCCCAGATACCGCGTGAACGAGGACGGCAGCGTCGGCGAATCCAACAACGTCGTCCTGGCCGGACTCAATCACAAGATGGGCTACCGGGGCACCACGAACACGCTGCTCAACTTCGGGGAGGGCGGCGAGACGGTCGGGGAGCTGATCGGCGAGCCCGGCCAGGGCCTCCGGTACATGTTCCACATGATGAACGGCGCCCGCATCGGGGTAGGGATGGGCGCGGTCATGCTGGGGTACGCGGGTTACCTCGCTAGCCTGGAGTACGCCCGCGAGCGGCGGCAGGGGCGGCACGCGAGCAACAAGGACCCGGGAAGCGAGCCCGTCGCCATCATCGAGCACGCCGACGTGCGGCGCCTCTTGCTGCGGCAGAAGAGCTTCGTGGAGGGCGGCCTCGCGCTCGGGCTGTACGCCGCCCACCTGGAGGACGAGATCGAGACCGGGCCCGAGGAGGTGAGGCGTGAGACCGAACTCCTCCTCGACCTGCTCACGCCCGTCGTCAAGAGCTGGCCGAGCAAGTACAGCCAGGAGGCGCTGAGCGACGCGATTCAGGTCATGGGCGGAGCCGGGTACACCCGCGACTACCCGGTCGAGATGTACTACCGTGACAACCGCCTCAACCCCATCCACGAGGGCACGGAGGGGATTCAGGGGAACGACCTCTTGGGCCGCAAGGTGTCTCAAGCGGGCGGGCGTGGGCTGGAGGTGCTGCTTGAAAGGATGCAGGCCGACCTGCGGGCGTCCGAGGGCCTGGAGGGACTCGACGAGATTCGCACGGCGCTGCACCAGGCCGTCGCTCAGAGCACCGGGGCGCTGCGGGCCATCCTCACCCAGGCCCCTGAACTTGGCCCCGACCTCTTCCTGGCGAATGCGAACAGCGCCCTGGAAATGCTGGGGCACACCGTCATCGGCTGGATGTGGTTGCGGCAGGCCATTGCTGCGGCCCGTCAGCTTCCCGAGGCGCGGGGCGACGAGGCCGACTTCTACCGGGGCAAGCTCCAGGCCGCCCGCTTCTTTGCCACGCACGAATTGCCGAAGGTGAAGGCGCACGCGGACCTGCTGGCGAGCGCGGATCGCACGACATTCGACATGCAGGCGGCGTGGTTTTGATGGAGCGGTCAGCCGTCAGCTCTCAGCCGTCAGCGGGAGAGGACTTTCACCGGGTCGCGCTGGGGGGCAGGAACTTCGCCTACTTGGAGGTCTCCCCGCCTCACCCGCGCGCCAACGTCCTTTTCCTCGCCTGGCTGGGCGGCTCGCGGCTGGGGTGGGAGGGGGTCGTCGCGGAGGTCGGGAAGGAGTACCGCGCCCTCGCGCCCGACCACCGGGACACCGGAGACTCGGACCCGTTCGAGGACGCCTTCACACTCGCGGACCTCGCGGATGACGCCGCCGAGTTCCTGAGGGCGGTGGACGCCGCGCCCGCCTTCGTCGTGGGGCTGAGCATGGGCGGGATGGTCGCGCAGCACCTCGCGCTGCGGCACCCGGAACTCGTACGCGGGCTGGTGCTCGTCTCCACGACGCCGGGCGGGGCAGACTCGACCCCGGCCACCGAGCGGGGCAGGGCGGCCCTCTTCCTGCCCGCCGATATGGAGGCGCGGGAACGGGCACAGCAGGCCCTGACGCTGATGACGCACGACGGCTTCACCGAAGCCAACCCGGGAATGCTCGAACTCGCCGCCCGGCACGCCGAGCGCCACCCCATGAGCGAAGGGAGCTTCAAGCGGCAGTTCCGGGCGATCCGGGCGCACGACACGACGCCGGGGCTCGCCCGCCTCACCGTCCCCACCCTCGTGCTGCACGGCGAGCGCGACGACCTCATTCCCCTGCCGAACGCCGAGCGGCTGGCGGCAGGGATTTCAGGGGCGGACTTGCAAGTGTATCCGGGAACGGGGCACATGCCGCACCTCGAACGCCCACAGGAATTCCTGGCGGACCTGCGCGGGTTTTTGCAAGAGCAAACAAACTAACCCACGCTCACTGTCCGCCCACGTTCAAAATTGACGCGCACGTACATTCTTCCCTATGGTGGGAGGCACAGGTTCAACCCGACTCGCCCAGCCCGACCGGAGGCACCCTCTATGGCACTCAAGGAACTCTTCGACCTCACCGGCAAAGTCGCCCTGATCACCGGAGGCTCACGCGGCCTCGGCCTGCAAA
This sequence comes from Deinococcus aetherius, assembly GCF_025997855.1. NCBI lineage: Bacteria > Thermotogati > Deinococcota > Deinococci > Deinococcales > Deinococcaceae > Deinococcus > Deinococcus aetherius. The sequence goes on along the minus strand of NZ_AP026561.1, from coordinate 259,105 downwards.
TCGCGGAGGGGCTGGGCGAGTACGGCGCGACCGTCGTCCTGACCGCTCGCAAACAGAACGAACTCGACGAGGCGAAGGCCCACCTGGAAGGGCTGGGGATCACCGCGCACGTCTACCAGAACGACCTCTCCCAGTTCGACACCATCGAGCCCCTCGTCGAGCGCATCGTGTCGGAGGTCGGCCCGATCAACATTCTGGTGAACAACGCCGGGGCCACCTGGGGCGCATCCGCTGAGGAGCACCCCTTCGAGGCGTGGCTCAAGGTCATCAACCTGAACGTGAACGGCCTCTTCCTCCTCACACAGGCGGTCGGCAGGCTATGCATGATCCCCGCCCGCTCGGGCCGCGTGGTGAACGTCGCCTCCGTCGCCGGGCTCAAGGGCAACAGCCCGCGCATGGCCGGAACCGTGGCCTACAACACGTCCAAGGGGGCCGTCGTCAACTTCACCCGCGCCCTCGCCTCCGAGTGGGCCAAGTACGACATCACCGTCAACTCGATCTGCCCCGGCTACTTCCCCACGAAGATGACCAAGGGCACCATCGCCTACGGGGAGGAAACCATCCTCGGCGCCACGCCCCTGGGCCGTCTCGGCGGGCCCGAGGACCTCAAGGGCCTCGCCCTGCTGCTCTCCAGCGACGCCTCGGCGTACATGACCGGGCAGAACATCGCGGTGGACGGCGGGGTGACGGCGATTTGAAGGAAGCTATCAGCCGTCAGCAAGAAAAGCTGAGAGCTGACCGCTGACGGCCCCAAAGGAGGCACCATGACCACCATTCCCCTCCCCGACCTCCGCTCCCGCATTGGCCAGGAGATCGCCTTATCTGACTGGGTGAGCGTCACGCAGGAGATGGTGAACAGGTTCGCCGACGCGACCGGGGACCACCAGTTCATCCACGTGGACCCCGAGCGGGCCGCGCAGACCCCCTTCGGCGGCCCCATCGCGCACGGCTTCCTGACGCTCTCTCTGCTGGCGGGGCACTTCATGACTGGGGGCGGCGCTCCCCGGCTGGAGGGGGCGCGGATGGTTGTGAATTACGGCCTGAACCGGGTGCGCTTCATCTCGCCCGTGCCCGTGGGGAGCCGCCTTCGTAACCGGGCGATCCTGGTGGGCGTGGAGGACGGACAGGGCTATGTCCAACTCACCGTCGCCAACACCGTCGAGATCGAGGGGAGTGAGCGCCCCGCCGCCACCGCTGAAACGGTGATGCGGGTGTACCTGTGACGACTCTCGACGGGACCGACGCGGTTGCCTTCGCCCAGAGTGTCCTCGACTCGCAGCCCTTCAGCGTGCTCGTGGGGGCGAGGGTCGAGGAGATGTCGCCCTCCGGTGTGGTCGTGCGGGTGCCCTTCCGGCAGGAGATCACTCAGCACCACGGCTTCGCGCACGGGGGCGTGCAGGCGGCGCTGGCCGACATCGCCCTCACCTTCATGGGAGCGGCGGCGCTGGGGCCGAGTGTGCTCACGTCAGAGTTCAAGATCAACTTCGTGCGGCCCGGGATGGGGGAGGCGCTCGTCGCTCGGGGCAGCGTGCTCAGCGCCGGGAGGCGTCAGGCCGTCACCCGCTGCGACATCTTCGCCGTGCAGGGGGATGAGGAGCGGCTGGTCGCCACCGCGCTCGGCACCATCGTCACGGCGGACGTGCCGCCTGCGGGGGGAGGGCCAGGATGACGCTGGCTTACATGGATGGTGACGCCACCCTGCCACAGGGCGAGGGGCCGAAGGTGCTCGTTCATATTTGCAACGATGTGGGCGCTTGGGGCCGGGGCTTCGTGCTCGCGCTGTCGAGACGTCACCGGGAGCCGGAACGGGCGTACAAGCGTTGGGCATTGGGGGAAACCGGGCAGCCGTTCGTGCTGGGTGAGGTCCAGTTCGTCCCCGTCGCGCCTGACCTGACGGTGGCAAACCTGATCGGTCAACGCGACATCGCGCGCAAAAACCGCCCGACGGGAGTGCCGCCCGTGCGGTATGAGGCCATCCGAGGGGGGCTCGCAAAGGTGCGAGAGGAGGCGCGGTGTTTGGGGGCCAGTGTCCACATGCCCCGCATCGGCGCGGGTGTGGCGGGGGGTGATTGGTCCCTCATCGAGCCGATCATCCTCGAAGAACTCGTCAACCACGGCCTCCCCGTCACCGTCTACGACCTTCCCACCGTCGAAACGGGCGTGACCCCATGACCGCCCATGACCCCTCCCTCATCCGTGACCTCCTGGAACGCGCCATCGAGACGAGCGAGTTCACGCAGTTCATGGGCACGCGCCTCACCCACTTCGAGCATGGGCGGGTCGAGATCGAGATTGACCTCAAGCCCGTCCTGACGCAGCACCATGGATACGCGCACGGGGCGGTGATCGGCTACCTCGCGGACACCGTGAGCGCCTGGGCCGCCGCCTCGGTCGCCGGGGACGTGGTGACCGCCGAGTACAAGCTCAACCTGCTCGCCCCCGCCAAGGGGGAAACGCTGTGGGCACGCGGCGAGGTCCTGCGCGCGGGCCGCCGCCAGGTTATCGTGCGGGCCGACGTGTACGCCCGGGGCAGGGGAGAGGACACCCACGTCGCGGCGGCGCTGGCGACGATCTCCCCGGTCGGTGGGCGTCCGGGCCGGGAGGAAACGGCGTGACCGTCTACCTGCTGGAGCGCGACGGCGTGCTGCTGGCGCGGATGCCGCTCAGCCACGTCGAGCCCTTCAGCGTCCACTGCGGGTTCGAGCCCCTGCCCGCCTTCGAGCCCTACCGCGCCCTGTTCGAGGAGGACGCCCGCCTCGCCGAGGAGGTAGTCAGCGATCCCGACCCCGCCCTGCTGAACCGCGCCGAGGCCCTGCTCGACCGCATCCTGGCCCTGGGCCTTTCCGTGCGTCGGGAGGGCGGGGGCATCCACCGCGAGGTCCTCATCGGCATCGAGGACCACACCGCCCACTTTCGCCCCCTGAAGCTGGAGGAGGAACCCCTATGACGATGTTCGACGTTTCGCCCCGCACCCGCGACCTGCACGCCCGCCTGAGCAACTTCATGGAGGAGCACATCTACCCCAACGAGGCCGAGTTCAACCGTCAGGTCAACGAGGGCAACCGCTGGGAGCATGTGCAGCTCATCGAGGACCTCAAGCCGAGGGCGCGTGCCCAGGGCCTGTGGAACCTCTTCCTGCCGCCCGCCTCGGACCCGCAGGGCGTGTTCGGCCCCGGCCTGAGCAACCTGGAGTACGCTCCCCTGTGCGAGGTCATGGGCCGGGTGTGGTGGGCGCCCGAAATCTTCAACTGCAACGCGCCCGACACCGGCAACATGGAGGTCCTCGCCCGCTACGGCACCCCCGAGCAGCAGGAGCGGTGGCTGACCCCCCTCCTGAACGGCGAGATCCGCTCCGCCTTCTCGATGACCGAGCCCGAGGTGGCGTCGAGCGACGCGACGAACATCCAGGCGAGCATCGTGCGTGACGGGGACGAGTACGTGATCAACGCGCGCAAGTGGTGGACTTCCGGCGCGGGCGACCCCCGCTGTGCCGTCAGCATCTTCATGGGCAAGACGGACCCGGGGGCCGAGCGTCACCTCCAGCAGTCCATGATCCTGATTCCGATGGACGCGCCCGGCGTGACCATCGAGCGGATGCTGACCGTCTTCGGCTACGACGACGCCCCGCACGGCCACGCGGAGATGACCTTCGAGAACGTGCGGGTACCCGCCGCAAGCCTCCTGCTCGGGGAGGGGCGCGGCTTCGAGATCGCGCAGGGGCGGCTGGGGCCGGGGCGCATCCACCACTGCATGCGGCTGATCGGGCAGGCGGAGCGGGCGCTGGACCTCATGGTGGAACGTGCCTCCGAACGTGTCGCCTTCGGCAAGCCGCTGAGCGGGCACCAGCACGTCCGCGAGGCGATTGCCCACAGCCGCATGGAGATCGACCAGGCGCGGCTGCTGACCATGCAGGCCGCGCACATGATGGACACGGTGGGCAACAAGGAGGCGCGCGGGCAGATCGCAGCGATCAAGGTCGTCGCGCCCAACGTCGCCCTGCGGGTGATCGACCGCGCCATCCAGGTCTTCGGCGGCGCGGGCGTCAGCCAGGACACGCCCCTCGCCAACATGTACGCCCAGGCCCGCACCCTGCGCCTCGCCGACGGCCCCGACATCGTTCACACCGAGACGGTGGCGAAGGAGGAGATCAAGCGGCAGCAACGGGCGAAGGAGCGGCGGGCCGAGGTGGTGGGGGACTGAACCGGCGGCGCGGCTCGGTGCTAAGGTAGGGTAAGGAGGTGAGTAAGGATGGCGACCAAGGCGTTGGAACGCCGCGTTCACCGAGCGACCGTCACGAGCAAGGGGCAGGTGACCTTACCTAAGGCGTTGCGCGACCGGCTGAGGTTGGAGTCGGGGAGCGTCGTGGAGTTCGTGGAGGAGGGCGAGACCGTGACCCTTCAACCAGCCAGGAGGCGCCGACGCAGTTTCGCGGAGGCCATCGGCACGCTGGAGCCCCCGGAAGGGATGACCGCCGAGGAGTACATCAGCGACATGCGGCATGAGCCCGGCGACCGCGAAATCCTGCAAAGCGGACCGGGTGTCAAGAAGATCACCTATATCGAAGACCTGCTCAAATGACCCGGCCCGTCTCCGTCTGCCTGGACTCCAACGTGATCCTCTCGGTAAGGTTTCGGGAACCCGGGTCGGAGGCGGTCGCGGGTTGGCTTGACAGTGTTCCCCACCTGATCGTTTGCGGCCCCGTCGTCGCGGAACTCATGCCGCGTGACCCTCACGCCGAGGAGTGGTTGCGGGATGCCGGGATCGAGGTGGACTGGACGCTGGGCCGGTCGGTGTGGCGCCGGGTCGGTGAGTTGCACGCCGGTTACACGGCGCGGCGGCGTTCGTCGGGGGGTGGGATGCCCCGGCGTCCCCTGACGGACTACCTGATCGGTGCTCACGCCGAGGTCAGCGGCTTCCCGCTCTTCACCCTCAACCCGGCGGACTACGCTCCCCTCACCGAACTCGAAGTCCTGACCCTCAGGAGAACCTGATCTATGGAATTCCAGAACAAAGTCATCGTCGTCACCGGCTCCGCCTCCGGCATCGGCCTCGCGCTGGCGACCCGCTTCGCGCGGGAGGGGGCCACCGTCATCGCCTCCGACCTCAACGCCGAGGTGGGGGCCCAGAAGGCGGTGGAAATCGGTGCCCGCTTCGTGCCCGCCAACGTGGCGAAGGAAGAGGACATCCAGGCCCTCATTGACGGCGTGATCGCCCGGGAAGGCCGCATCGACCTCTTCTGCTCGAACGCGGGCATCGCCATCGGCGAGGGGCCGGAGACGCCCGACAAGCAGTGGGACCTGATCCACAAGGTCAACGTGATGAGCCACGTCTGGGCCGCCCGCCACCTGCTGCCGCATATGCTGGAACGCGGCGAGGGCCACCTCCTGAACACGGCGTCGGCGGCGGGACTGCTCACCGAGCTGCACTCCGCCCCCTACGCAGTCACCAAGCACGCGGCGCTCGCCTTCGCCGAGTGGCTGGCGATCACCTACGGCGACCGGGGGATCAAGGTCTCCTGCCTGTGCCCCGAGGGCGTCTGGACCCCGATGATCCAGAACGCGCCCATCCTCCAGCAGACGGCGATCACGACGGACGAACTCGTCGAGAAGACGCTGGAGGTGCTGCGGCGGGACGGCTTCCTGATCACGACGCACCCCACGACCCTCCAGTCGTTCCAGAACAAGGCGAACGACTACGACGGCTGGATCGGCAAGATGCGCCGGTTGCGCGAGAAGGCGATGGCGCTGCTCGCCGCGCACGGGGGCCGCGCCTTCGAGGCAGGAGAGCAGGCCCGATGACCCGCCCGGACACCGCCCCCGTCCGCCCCGGCGAGGAGTTGCCCGAAGGCTCGCTGCGGGAGGTCCTGCGCGGCCGGGTGGAGGGGGACGTGGACCGGCTGACGGTCGAGCAGTTCCCCGGCGGCTTCTCCAACCTGACCTATCTCCTCCGGCTAGGTGATCAGGAGTACGTCCTGCGCCGCGCGCCCCTCGGCCCGGTGGCGGCGAAGGCGCACGACATGCCGCGCGAGTTCCGGCTGCTGGAGCGTGTTCACCCCGTCCTGCCCGTCGCCCCGAAGCCCATCCTGCTCGTCGAGGACCCGGAGGTGATCGGCGCCCCCTTCTACCTGATGGAGCGGCGCCGTGGAACGGTCGTGAGGACGCGGCTGCCGCCCGAGTACGCCGCCCTGCAAGGCGCTCCCCAGAGGCTCTCGCAGGCGCTCGCGGATACCCTCGCCGATCTGCACGCGGTGGACATCCTTGCTGCGGGCCTGCGCGACCTCGGGAAACCGGAGGGCTTCAACCGGCGTCAGGTCGAGGGCTGGGCCGGACGCTGGCGCCGCGCCCGCACGGATGACATGCCCCCGGTAGACGAATTGCATGACGAGGACGTGATCGCGTGGCTGACCGCGAACACGCCCCCTGAGACGGCCCACACCCTCGTCCACAACGACTTCAAGCTCGACAACCTGATGCTCGACCCGCACGATCCCTCCCGCGTGGTCGCCCTCCTCGACTGGGAGATGACCACCGTGGGCGATCCCCTGGTGGATCTGGGCCTCACCCTCACCTACTGGACGATGCCAGAAATGCCGGGCCGAGAGCCCAACCGGGTGGGGGCGGTGGCGAGCGCCGAGGGCTACTACACGCGCGAGGAGTTCCTGAGCCGTTACGCCGAACGGAGCGGGCGGGACGTGTCGAACGTTGCATGGTACGAGGTGCTGGGCCACTTCAAGCTCGCCGTCATCGTGGGGCAGATTTACGCCCGTTACCGCGCAGGGCAGACCAGGGACGCCCGCTTCGCCCCGCTGGGTGGGCAGGCCCAGTGGCTCATCGGGGAGGCGTGGCGGCGGATCGGGGAGGCGGGGGGGTAGAGGGTCCCTTTCAGGAAGATGCAGCCTGTGCGGAACTGGGCTGCATCTTTCATGGTCCGTGTCGGGTCCTCCTACGTCAGCCGGATGCCCTGCGCGATGGGCAAGGACACGCGCCAGAGCCACGCCAGCCACAGCAGCGCGGCGGTGCCCAGCAGCAGGACGTAGAGGGCCGCACGCAGCCGCCCGAGGGTGTGACGGGTGGGGCCCGGCAGGCGGAGGGTGCCCCCCACCGGGACGTAGGAGTGCCCGTGACTGCCCAGGTTGACGCCCAGAATCATGCCCAGCGTCAGCACGGCGAGAAGGAAGGTCAGCAGGGCAGCGGTCAGGAGGGCGGGGTGCATCATCGGGGGCTCCGTTCCCCGGTCGGAGCCGGGAGGGGGTGGTGTTTGGGCGTCTCCTCCTACGGTAACCCTTGCCCTGCCCTCCGCCTTCGCCTGAGCGGAGGGCAACCCCGGCGCGCGGTAGGACTGGCTGCGGCCGTCCCAGGCGTTTCAATCCTCAGCCCACCCAAAGGCAGGCTGCAACCCGGTCAGCCCTCACAGCTTGCCCCGGTGCGCGTCGTTTCAATCCTCAGCCCACCCAAAGGCAGGCTGCAACCTGTGACGCTGACGCTGTTCATGGTGGTGGACCTGTGTTTCAATCCTCAGCCCACCCAAAGGCAGGCTGCAACGCGACCGTGAACCGTTCCTGGAAGGTCGTCGCGGTTTCAATCCTCAGCCCACCCAAAGGCAGGCTGCAACGCAATTCAACTGGGCCCCGCTTGATGCCTGGGTCCTGTTTCAATCCTCAGCCCACCCAAAGGCAGGCTGCAACGCCCGAGGGAATTGACCAGGGCGAGCGGGACGCCCAGTTTCAATCCTCAGCCCACCCAAAGGCAGGCTGCAACGCGACCTGCCCGGTGGCGTAAATGGCGATGCCGACGCAGTTTCAATCCTCAGCCCACCCAAAGGCAGGCTGCAACCGCGCTGTCGTTCAAGCGTCCGCGTGACCTGACGGTGTTTCAATCCTCAGCCCACCCAAAGGCAGGCTGCAACGCCGAGGTGCTTGTAAAGGGTGCTCCGGGTGACTCCGTTTCAATCCTCAGCCCACCCAAAGGCAGGCTGCAACCGCACCCCCAGTCTTACCCCCAACCCGGCAAGCAGTTTCAATCCTCAGCCCACCCAAAGGCAGGCTGCAACTCCTCATCGGTCAGGACCTTCGCCGCTTCCAGCATGTTTCAATCCTCAGCCCACCCAAAGGCAGGCTGCAACGGCGAAACGCGGCCGGGCGTGAAACGTCATAGGCCGTGTTTCAATCCTCAGCCCACCCAAAGGCAGGCTGCAACGCAACCCCCACACCTCATTGCCGCCGCGACCGTCCTGTTTCAATCCTCAGCCCACCCAAAGGCAGGCTGCAACCGATTGGGCGACGCTCACCCCGTAGCGGGCGGCGTTTCAATCCTCAGCCCACCCAAAGGCAGGCTGCAACCCTCCCACATCCGGCTCCATTCCGGCCGGGCTTTGTTTCAATCCTCAGCCCACCCAAAGGCAGGCTGCAACATCTTAACGGGGTGAGTCTCGTCCTTTTAGACAAGTTTCAATCCTCAGCCCACCCAAAGGCAGGCTGCAACGGGCGCAGGGCGGGGGAGGCGGGACGGCCGTGTTTCAATCCTCAGCCCACCCAAAGGCAGGCTGCAACTCCCACTTCAGCGCCCACTGGGCGGTGTTGGGATCGTTTCAATCCTCAGCCCACCCAAAGGCAGGCTGCAACGCCGCCGCCGCCTTCGCGGGCGAGGCCACCTGGAAGTTTCAATCCTCAGCCCACCCAAAGGCAGGCTGCAACGGGTCACGTCGCCCTGGGTCCGTGCGACGTGCTGGTTTCAATCCTCAGCCCACCCAAAGGCAGGCTGCAACACGTCCTGGACGGGCGGCTGACGTACGCGCCGCTGTTTCAATCCTCAGCCCACCCAAAGGCAGGCTGCAACTGGGCCGCGTCCGGTGCCCGCTTGAGGCTTTCCGCGTTTCAATCCTCAGCCCACCCAAAGGCAGGCTGCAACCACGGAGCAAATGCAAAATGTGCAGATTTTGTTAGTTTCAATCCTCAGCCCACCCAAAGGCAGGCTGCAACGCCAATGTGCAGCCACGGGAAAACCATTCAACAGGTTTCAATCCTCAGCCCACCCAAAGGCAGGCTGCAACCACCTGGCTTTTGCCACCGCCTCTACGGCTGGCTAGTTTCAATCCTCAGCCCACCCAAAGGCAGGCTGCAACGTGTTGTTGGGCAGGCACGTTGCCCAGATGAACCAAGTTTCAATCCTCAGCCCACCCAAAGGCAGGCTGCAACCTCGGCTACCAGCTCCTCGACACGGGCCAGTTCACGTTTCAATCCTCAGCCCACCCAAAGGCAGGCTGCAACGAGAGCAGGGCGCGGAGCGTGCGCAGGCGGGCGTCGTTTCAATCCTCAGCCCACCCAAAGGCAGGCTGCAACGAGGCCATGCGCCGCCGGGTGTCCTAGAGCCCCGCGTTTCAATCCTCAGCCCACCCAAAGGCAGGCTGCAACCGGACGGCTCCTATCTCAAGGGGGGAGACTTTAGGGGTTTCAATCCTCAGCCCACCCAAAGGCAGGCTGCAACCCCGTGATTCCCGGCCTCGGCGCCCTCCTCCTGGTTTCAATCCTCAGCCCACCCAAAGGCAGGCTGCAACACTGCCCCGCCACCTCCTGCGACATCCCGCCGAAGTTTCAATCCTCAGCCCACCCAAAGGCAGGCTGCAACACCGAGACTCGATCTACCACCGTCATCCGCCACGTTTCAATCCTCAGCCCACCCAAAGGCAGGCTGCAACCTTGTTGTCAAAACCAGTAGGGCACGAAGCATGATCGTTTCAATCCTCAGCCCACCCAAAGGCAGGCTGCAACCTCCGGGTCGAGCACGAGGTCCTGTGCCAGGAGTTGTTTCAATCCTCAGCCCACCCAAAGGCAGGCTGCAACAGGCTCGCTGTCTGGGTCGGAGTCAGCAAGATCACGTTTCAATCCTCAGCCCACCCAAAGGCAGGCTGCAACGCCGCTCCGAGGCCGAACCAGCTCAGCACGGTCTTGTTTCAATCCTCAGCCCACCCAAAGGCAGGCTGCAACGCGCGGAGGCGGGCCATTGAAACCGGCCAGCTACGTTTCAATCCTCAGCCCACCCAAAGGCAGGCTGCAACGTCGAGGACGAGGCCCTGGCTCTCGTTGCGCACACGGTTTCAATCCTCAGCCCACCCAAAGGCAGGCTGCAACGCCCTCAACCTCTCCAGCTCTTCCGCCTGCTGGAGGTTTCAATCCTCAGCCCACCCAAAGGCAGGCTGCAACCGTGCAGCGGGCATCTGGCGTTTGCTCAACGAGGTGTTTCAATCCTCAGCCCACCCAAAGGCAGGCTGCAACGCGGGGTGGGGCCCGCTGACGGTGCGCTCCAACAGGTTTCAATCCTCAGCCCACCCAAAGGCAGGCTGCAACGCGCCACGAGCGGGGGGACGTGCAGGTGGTGGGGCGTTTCAATCCTCAGCCCACCCAAAGGCAGGCTGCAACATCACACACACTACGTTTGACCCGGGCGAGGGATGGTTTCAATCCTCAGCCCACCCAAAGGCAGGCTGCAACAGGGCGCAGGAGTCTCCCATGCACGACCTGTCCCTGTTTCAATCCTCAGCCCACCCAAAGGCAGGCTGCAACACGCCCGGGGCGCGCGGGAGATGCTGGACGTGCTGGTTTCAATCCTCAGCCCACCCAAAGGCAGGCTGCAACAGGGCGCAGGAGTCTCCCATGCACGACCTGTCCCTGTTTCAATCCTCAGCCCACCCAAAGGCAGGCTGCAACTGGGGCGCTCGTCAGGCGTCAGGCGCAGGATGGTGTTTCAATCCTCAGCCCACCCAAAGGCAGGCTGCAACACCGATGCCCCTCTTCGTTTCACCGTGAGGGCCGGGTTTCAATCCTCAGCCCACCCAAAGGCAGGCTGCAACGTAATACAGGGTGTTCGGGGAGAGGCCAGTCAGGGTGTTTCAATCCTCAGCCCACCCAAAGGCAGGCTGCAACCGCGTCGGTCAGGCTGGGGAGCTGGCGCCAGTCAATGTTTCAATCCTCAGCCCACCCAAAGGCAGGCTGCAACCTCAACTGTTGGCGGGAGAGATTGATGCGGAAGGGGGGTTTCAATCCTCAGCCCACCCAAAGGCAGGCTGCAACCTGGTGGCTCATCACGTCGTGCCCGATCACGTTGTTTCAATCCTCAGCCCACCCAAAGGCAGGCTGCAACCCGGCAACCCGGCGAGGACGATTACGACGTGATCGAGTTTCAATCCTCAGCCCACCCAAAGGCAGGCTGCAACCTTCCACGGCGCCCGCGTGCCCGTCGAGATCCCGTTTCAATCCTCAGCCCACCCAAAGGCAGGCTGCAACTTCCAGATCGGGGCCGCGTTCGCCGAGTACGAACGGTTTCAATCCTCAGCCCACCCAAAGGCAGGCTGCAACGCGCCCTCGCGCCCCTGCTGAGCGAGGCGACGTGGTTTCAATCCTCAGCCCACCCAAAGGCAGGCTGCAACGCGTGGCACCGGCACGTCCTCGTGTTCGACGGAGTGTTTCAATCCTCAGCCCACCCAAAGGCAGGCTGCAACGTGAAAGCGGGGGGCAAAGGGCAACGGCGTTGCGCGCGTTTCAATCCTCAGCCCACCCAAAGGCAGGCTGCAACCAAGTCATCGGCGCCCAGGGCAACAGCGGGAACGTGTTTCAATCCTCAGCCCACCCAAAGGCAGGCTGCAACAAGACGAACCGCGGGTGGCGTGCGGTGGACGATCCGTTTCAATCCTCAGCCCACCCAAAGGCAGGCTGCAACCGCAGGTGGTTGGCGCCCCCGATGATGTTGCGCAGGTTTCAATCCTCAGCCCACCCAAAGGCAGGCTGCAACGCAGGCAGCGGTGCCAAATGCGGTCCACCGTGCGGTTTCAATCCTCAGCCCACCCAAAGGCAGGCTGCAACAGTCGCGCAAGTTCCCGGGCAACGGACTGCGGGTTTCAATCCTCAGCCCACCCAAAGGCAGGCTGCAACGAGGCGCTCGTCACTCACCTCAAGGTTGTCCTCAGCGTTTCAATCCTCAGCCCACCCAAAGGCAGGCTGCAACCACACGATCACCATGCTGGACAACCCCGGCACCGGGTTTCAATCCTCAGCCCACCCAAAGGCAGGCTGCAACGGTAGTGTCGCGCTTCCCCGTCCCATACGCAAGTCTCGCGGGCAGACGCGCGAACGCCTCCTGCTGCCGCTGAACTCCTGATCCGCCGCCGATCCTCGTTCCAACCCCTCCCCGTCTAGGACGGGCCTTTCCACCCCGCGCGAACCTCCCGGCGTTTTCACGTCGCGGCGGGTTCGCGCGGGCTTTCCGGCCCGACAGCCAGTGTCGGGCCGGGCCCGCATTCTCCGCGAGCACAGGGCGTGAAGGACACGCCAGTGCGTCCCAGCGGGCGTTTTTGCCGCTGGAAGGGAGAGTGCGTATGCGGAAACTGCTGGTGGTTCTGGCGTTGTTGGTGGGTGGGCTGACGGTGACGCAGGGCGGCGGGGACGGCCGCTCGTCGCCGAACAACGAGGGAAGCTGGCCGGTCGGCGGGTAAGGGACGGGGAGGCAGGGGGCGCCGGGAGGGTGCCCCCTCTCCCTTTTCCCTAAAATGTGCGCGTGGGAGCGTTCGCGGAACTGGTGGCCCATGTGCGGGCGCTGCTGGCCGCCGGGGAGTGGGAGGCGGCGCGGCTGCATGTGCTCTCGGCGGCGCGGTCGGTGCGCTCGCGCTCGGACGGGGTGCTGCTGCGGGGAATAGTGGAGGACGTGCCGCGCGAGCTGTGGGCCGGGCCGGAATGGGCGCGGGCGCTGGGCTGGGTGGCCTACCGGTCGGGCGACCCGGAGCTGATGGCCGAGGTGGCGGCGCGGGCCCCGGGGGCGGCCCCGGCTTTCGAGGCGTTCCTGGCGGGCACGCGCGGACGCTGGGACGACGCGCTGCGGCTGGCGGAGGCGGGCCTGGGGGGACCGGACGCCCCCGTCGCGGCGCGCTTCCGGGCCCAGGCGCTGCGGTCGCTGGGCGGGGACTGGCGACCGGCCTTCCGGGAGGCGCTGGAGCGGGCGGGGGGACGCGACCGGGGGCTCGTCCGGCTCGACTTCGCGGTCACGCTCTCGTGGGGGGGCGAGGACGAGGCCGCCCGGGCGGAATTCGCGCGGGCCGTCAGCGAGGTGGGGGGAGACCCCTGGGCGCAGGCGTCGGCGGGGGCGAACCTCGGCATCACCTGTCTGCGGCTGGGGGACCTACGGGCGGCAGAGCGGGCCCTGCGCGAGGCCCTGGGGTGGGCGCGGCGGGAGGAGGGCAGGCGTCACCTCTCGCTGGTGTGGCGCGGCCTGGGCGGGGTGTGGCGGGCCCACGGCGAGTTCCCCCGCGCCCGGCACGCCTTCCGGGAGGCCGAGCGGCACGCCCAGTCGGTCCCCGACCGCGTGCTGGCGATGCGCGGCGAGGCCCGGACCCTCAGCCTGTGGGGCCATTCCGACGAGGCGCTGGCCGTGCTGTTCGAGGCGGCCCGGCACGCGGACGTGCTGGACGAGGGCCGCCACCCCCTCTTCGCGGAGATCGCGGCGGAGCGGCTGCGGCTGGGCGACCGGGAGGGCGCCCGCGAGACCCTGACCCGCGCCGACGAGGGGCGTCGCGATGACGCCCGCCTCGCCGGGGTCGTGCGGGCCGAACTGCTGCGCCTGGAGGGCCGGGAGGAGGAGGCCCGCGAATCCATGCGCGGGGTGCCGGGCCGGGACGTGTGGACTCTGGAGGTCGCCCGGCTCTTCCCGGCGGCCTTCGCGCTGGTGGGGGAGGAGGCGATCCCGCCCGTGCCCTGGACCGTCCGGGTGAGCGCCGACGGCCCGGTGACCGCCTGGATGCACGGCGAGGCCCTGCCCCTGCGCCCGGGGCGTCCGGCGGCCTCCCTCCTCGCCCTGCTGCTCGTGCGCGGCGGCAGCGTCTCCCGCGAGCTGGCCCTCGAAGCCCTGGACCTCCCCGGCACGGGCCCCGACGCCCGCCGCAAGGAACTCAGCCGCACCCTGGGCGAACTGCGCGACGCCCTGGGCTGGCCCGGCGCCGTCACCACCGACGGCCAGGTCATCCGCCTCGCCCCCGAGCCGCGCTGGCTGCCCCTGGAACTCCCACCCCCGGAACGCGCCGACGTGTTCTGCGAGGGCCGCCTCGACGAGTGGGTCCTCGACTGGCGGAATGAGCATGGGGCGCTCACGTCTCCTGTTGTGATCGAGGGCACCTGAAAAAGCGCGACGGGCTGGCGACAGCATCCGTCCAGCATGGGGGACATGGCTCCCGAAGACCTCGCCAAGGCGGAACGTCTCTTCCGCATCGCCCGGATGTTGCGTGAGGGGCACCTCAGCGTGCGCGACCTCGCCCTGCGGCTCTTTCCCACGGCCAGCGTCGGCGGGGAGGGCTGGCCCGCCATCGAGCGCGCGGTGCAGCGGGACCTCCTCGACCTGGAGCGGCTGGAGCCGCAGGATTTCGAGCGGCTCCCGGGCCGCCCGCCGCGCTACACCATCCGCACCCACCGCACCACCCTGCACCCGGTCGAGGTTCTCGCCCTGCACGCCGCCGCCCGGCTGACGTACCACCGCGCCCCCGGCCACCGGGTCCACCACCACGCCGCCCTGACCCGCCTGACGACCTGGCTGCCCGAGCGGGTGCAGCCCGTCGTCGCCCGCAGCTTCTCGGATCTGGGGCGGCGCCGCAGCCGCGAGGACCTGAATCTGGAGCACGCCGCGACCGCGTGGCTGGGGGGCCACCCCCTGCGCTTCGAGTACCAGAAGCCGGGGGGCAGCGGACGGTGGCGCACGAACATCATCGAGCCGTACCTGATCGAGGCGCATCCCAGCAACCTCGACCTGTACGTGATCGGGCGGGAGACGACCTACCACCACGACGTGCGGACCTTCAAGCTCTCGCGGATGCGCGCCCTGTATGTCCTGCGCGACACGACCTACCGCATCCCCGAGTCCTTCGACCCCGGCGAGTTCTTCCACGCCGCCTGGGGCGTGATCGGCAGCCCGGGGCGGCAGACGGTCACCCTGCACCTGCGCTTCAGCGCCGACGCCGCCTACCGCATCCTGGAGGGCGGCTACGCTCACCTCAGCGAGCCCGTCATCAACCCCGACGGCAGCATCGACACGAGCCTGGAAGCCCCCGTGGACGAGCGCGGCTTTCCCCGCGAGGTCCTGCCCTGGCTGATGTCCTTCGGCGCCCGGGCGGAAGTGCTCGGCCCCCCCGCCCTGCGCGCCCACTGGCAGGCCGAACTGCGCGCAGCGCTGGCGAGGGCGGAGGCGGAGCCGACCCACTTCCCGGAGGGTGGGGTGGCGTGAGGGGGAGGGGAGGTTGACAAAAGGAAGAGCCGCCCCTAAGGACGGCCGCGACCCCATCTTTAGCCACATCATCCCAATCCCGGCGATATTTCAATCCTCAGCCGTCCCGAAAAACGGCTGCAACCCAGGTTAACCCTTCATCCCCGTCAGCACGATTCCCTCGATGATCTGGCGCTGGAAGAAGGCGAACACGAGCAGCACCGGGATCACCGCGAGGCTGCTCGCCGCCATGATCAGGCCCCACTGGGTGCCCGCCTCCCCGTTGAAGAGGGCCGTGCCGACGGGCAGGGTGCGGAACTGCGGCTGCTGGATCACGATCAGGGGCCACAGGAAGGCGTTCCAGTTCCCCAGGAAGGTGAAGATGGCGAGGCTCGCCAACGCGGGCCGCACGAGCGGCAGGGCGATGTGCCAGAAGATGCCGAATTCGCTCATGCCGTCGATGCGCGCCGCTTCCAGCAAGTCGGTGGGCAGGCTCTCGAAGAACTGCCGCATCAGGAAGACGCCGAAGGCACTCATCAGCCCCGGGAACATGATCGCCAGATACGCGCCGGGCACGCTCCTCGTGAGTTGCAGGTCGCTCACGCCCACGAACCACGGGATCACCAGCATCTCGGTCGGGATCATCAGGGTGGAGAGGATCAGGATGAAGATGAGGTTCTTGCCGGGGAAGTCGAACTTGGCAAGGGTGTAGCCCACCAGCGAGTCGAAGAAGAGGACGCTCGCCGTCGTCACCCCCGCCACGAGCAGGCTGTTGGCGAACCATTGCAGGAAGCGCGTCTGGGTCAGCACCTGCCCGTAGTTCCCCAGCGTCGGCTCGGCGGGCAGGATGGTCAGGTTGAAGAGTTCCTGAAAGCTCTTGAGGCTCGTCAGCAGCATCCACACGAAGGGAAAGAGGGTGACGACCACGCCGACTGTGAGCACGAGGTAGGCGAGGGCCGTCCGCACGTCAAGTCGGCGGCGGGGCGAGGGAGTCGGGGGAGCGGGCGCCGTGACCGTCACGCCTCGTACCTCCGGGTCAGGAAGCGCAGTTGCAGCAGGGTGATCGCCAGGATGAGCACGAAGAGGACCACCGTGATCGCCGAGGCGTACCCCATCTGGTAGCGCCCGAAGGCGATCTGGTAGATGTAGAGCGCCACCGTCATCGTGCTCCCCAGCGGCCCGCCCTGGTCGGTGAAGTTGAGGTTCACGACCTGGGTGAACAGTTGCAGGTACGAGATCGTCCCCGTCACCACGCTGAAGACCAGGGTGGGATTGAGAAGCGGCAGGGTGATGCTTCGGAACGATTGCCAGGGGCTCGCGCCGTCGATCTCTGCCGCCTCGTAGTACGAGCGGGGAATGGCCGCCAGCCCTGCCAGGAACAGCACGATCTGGAAGCCCAGGTTCTGCCACACCACCAGCCCGGCGGTCGTGGCGAGGGCCTGATTCGGTGAAGTGAGGAAGGGCTGCGGCGGGACATGTAGCCACGTCAGGAAGGTGTTCACCGGCCCGAACTGCGGGCTGAAGAGCCACTGCCACACCCACGCCGCCGCCACGATGGGCGTGACGTAGGGGGCAAAGTACAGCGCGCGGTACAGGCCACGCAAGGCCCGGACCCGCCCCAGCATCAAAGCCACGGCTAAACCGAGCACGATCTGGAGCGGCACCCCGATCAACGTGTAGAGCGCCGTGTTCCTGAGTGCCTGCCCGAACCGCTCGTCCCCCACCAGCGTCCGGTAGTTGTCGAGCCCGACGTAGGGCTGGACCTCTTTCAGAATATTCCAGTCGAAGAGGCTCAGCCGCAGGGCCATCAGGGTCGGCAGGAAGCGCACCACCAGGAAGAAGAGGAGCGGCACCAGCAGGAAGGTGTAGGCGGTGCGCGTCTGGTGAGTTTTCAGGCTGCTGCGGCGTGGGGAACGCGCCTGGACCCGCTCCCCCCTCACCTCACTTGTAGTAGCCATCCAGAATCTTCTGCTCGTCCGCCGCCGCCCTCTTCACGGCATTCGCGGTGCTGCCGTTCTGGAGGATCACCGTGTTGATGGCGTCCACCCACGCCTTGCGCTGCCCGGCCTCGTCCACGAAGAGGGTCGAGTGCGCGAAAGGCAGGGCGTACACGAAGGGACCGTAGACGGGATCGCGCCGGAGCTGCGGGTCGTTCGACAGCTTCTTGCTCGCGGGAATCTCGCCGACCGACTGGAGCCAGGTGCGCTGGGTGTCCTCGCTCGTCAGGAACTTCAGGAACTTGACCGCCGCGTTCAGCTTGTCGCCCTTGGCATTTTTCGTTATCCCGTTCACCCAGTACGAGCCGAAATTGCTGCGGACCCCGTTGGCCTTGAGGACCGGCAGCGGCACGACCCCCCAGTTGAACTTCGCCCCCTTCTGGATGGTGCCGACCGCGAAGGACCCGTCGATGATCATGCCGACCTTCCCGGCGATGAAGGCGTCGCGGTAGGAGTTGTTGCCGGGGAAGAAGTTGGGCGTGCCGAGCTTGTACTTGGTGAAGAGGTCGGTGTAGAAGCTCATGGCCTTCTGGCCCGCGTCGCTGTCGTAGGCGACCTTCTTGCCGTCCTTGCTGTACGGCGAGCCGCCGAACTGCCGCACCAGTACCTCGCGCACGACGTGGTAGTCCTGCCCGTCGGGCTGGATGCCGAAGCCCAGCGTAGTGAAGCGCGGTGGGGCCCCCTTCACCACCTTCTGCGCGGCGGCGATGAAGTCCTCCCAGGTGCGGGGCGGCGTCAGGACCCCCGACTGCCTCAGCAGGTCCTTGTTGTAGAACACCGCGAGCGTGCGGACCGCCGTGGGCAGCGCGTAGTACTGGCCGCCTATCTTGCTCGTCTGCACCATCGGCACGAAGGTCTTGTCCACCTGGGCCGCCGGGAAGTCCTTCGCCGGGAGGGGCTGGAGGTAGCCGCTGTCCACGTACTGCGGCAGCCAGCCGTAGAAGAGGTTCACCACGTCGGGGCCCTGTCCGGCGGGCACGCTGGAGGCGACCTTCTGGTTGTAGGCGTCGTAGGGAAAGGTTTCCTGCCGAATCTTGATGTCTGGATTCTGTGCCTCGAACTTCTGGATCAGCTTGTTCATCGTGTCGACCTTGCTGGCGAAGTCGTACTGCCAGTAGGTCAGCGTGACGGGCGCGGCCGAGGCGGCGGAGAGGGAGAGGAGGGCGGCCAGCGTGAGGGTCCTGTTCATCGTCTTCTCCTTGGGTGCTGAGGGAGCTTCAGCCTACTCGCCGGAAGCGTGGGTGAGGGAGACGTGGTTCCGGTCGCCTTCCAGGTGGGCGCGTGCCTCGGCGAAACGGCGCAGGTAAGTCTCCTGCCGCTGCCAGTCCCCCTCCAGACGAGTGCGTGCGGCGGCGATGGCAGGGCGCATCACGGACGGCGCGGGCCCTCCCAGCGTGGTACGCCGAGCGACGAAGGCCGCCGGGTCGAGCGCGCTCCGCAGCTCTTCTTCGGACAGGCTGACGCCGAGGGCGTGCAGGTCCTCCACGGTGGTCGAGGTGACGCCCCGTTCCGACGCCTCCAGCCGCGCCAGCAGAGCCTTGACAGTGGCGTGCGCCTCCCGGAACCCGCGCCCCCCCTGCCGGGCGAGGGTGTCGGCGAGTTCGGTGACCATCGCGTCCCCCTCCTCGGCCTCGCGTCGCCAGGCGGCCCGGGCGATGCGTGGATCAGCCAGCGCCGCGCTCAGAAGGTCCACCGCCTCCCCGAACTCCTGCCACATGGCGTGCAGCGGCGGTTGCACGTCCGTCCCCGGGTCGTTCACGTCCCCGAAAGGGATGTTGTGCGCGCAGAGGACGACGCTCTGGGCCGAGCCGACCGCCTTGCCGAGCTTCGCGCGGGCATGTTCGAGGGCGACCGGGTTGCGCTTCTGCGGCATGATGCTGCTGCCCTGGGTCAATCCATGCTGAAGCGAGATCAACCCCCGGGACGCCCAGAGCAGCAGGTCGTACAGGGTGCGGGAGAGGGTGGTGGCCGCCGCCGTGACGACTCCTGCCAACTCCACCTGCCAGTCGCTCGTGCTCACCGCGTCGTAGGTGTTCTCGACCGGGCGGTCGAAGGCGAGCAGCCGGGCGGTGAGGGCGCGGTCGGTGGGGAAACTTGTTCCGGCCAACGCCACCGCCCCCATCGGGCTGAGGTTCACCCGCGTCAGCGCCCCCAGGAACCGCTCCGTGTCCCGTGACAGCACGTTCTCCACGGCGGCGAGGTAGTGCGCGAGCGTGGTCGGCTGCGCGGGCTGGTGGTGGGTGTAGGCGACGATCACGGTCTCGACTTCCCGCCCGGCGAGGTCGAGGAGGGTGCCGCGCAGGGTGAGGAGGCGCCGCAGGGCATCCAGCAGATGCTCCCGCGCGCTCAGCCGGTAGAGCGTCATGTCGAGGTCGTTGCGGGAGAGGGCCGTTCGCAGAGCACCCGCCGCCCCGGCGTCCCACTCGGCCAGCCTCTGGTCCAGCGCGAAGAACACGTCCTCGACACACGGATCGTGGGGTGGAAAGGGGTCCCGGCGCAGCACCCGCAACCCGGCCACCGCACGGTCCGCCTGCGAAACGCCCTGAGCGTCCAGCATCAGCGCGTGGGCCGTCAGGGCGTCGAACAGGTGGGGGAGCAGGTGAGCGCGGGCGTGGGCGTAATCGGGACCAAGCACCGTGCTCAGGTAGGTGTCATGCCACATGGACGGCCTGAAGGGGTTGGGTGAGGTTACGGCTCCTGAGGGTTTGCGGCTGGTCCATCTTCGCTCCCATCTGAAAGTTGTTCCGAACGGCTCGGGCAGGATAGCCCCACCTCTGGGGGCGACGGCAACGCTTGTTGGAGTGGGGTCCGGGCTGGTGGGACGGTTGGAAGTGGTGACGCGCCCGTGCTCCAGTTCGTGCGCTCTCGGATTTCAATCCTGAGTTGCCCAAGAGACGGTTACAGCCCAGCATCCCGGCCAGCGTGATGCCCATGATGTTGTAATTTCAATTCCCAGCCGCCCCGAAAGACGGCTGCAACATGAGCAGCGTTGCGGGGACCTGTTGCAGCGGCGCGTTTCAATCCTCAGCCGCCCCGAAAGACGGCCGTGACGGCAGCCCCTCCAGCAGCTCCAGGGCCAACCCGTTTCAATCCTCAGCCGCCCTAAAAGACGGCTGTAACTTCAGGGCGAGGGGGGCCGCGCCGCGTTCGGCTTGTTTCAATCCTCAGCCGCCCTAAAAGACGGCTGTAACCGGCACGGGCACGGGCGGCACGCCGGGCACCGCGACGTTTCAATCCTCAGCCGCCCTAAAAGACGGCTGTAACCCGGATCGGCGGCGGCGCCGACCCCGACCGAAACGTTTCAATCCTCAGCCGCCCTAAAAGACGGCTGTAACCTCGGGATGCTTCCCCCCCAAAGACTGAAAAACCGTTTCAATCCTCAGCCGCCCTAAAAGACGGCTGTAACTCGGCCCGTGCGCGGGCGTACCTCGTGGCCTCGGCGTTTCAATCCTCAGCCGCCCTAAAAGACGGCTGTAACCGGATGTTCCCCGCGCATTACCAAACATGTTGGGTTTCAATCCTCAGCCGCCCTAAAAGACGGCTGTAACTCGTATAACAGTCGTAAAATCTATGGCTACACAATTGTTTCAATCCTCAGCCGCCCTAAAAGACGGCTGTAACACCGTCATGAGCGACCACCCCGCCGCGGGGGCGAGGTTTCAATCCTCAGCCGCCCTAAAAGACGGCTGTAACCGTACCCCGTCCGCACGTCCAGGCCGCCGGGCAGGTTTCAATCCTCAGCCGCCCTAAAAGACGGCTGTAACTACGCCGTCTATAGCCCCCGTGGTTTTGCCAACGTTTCAATCCTCAGCCGCCCTAAAAGACGGCTGTAACCTGCTCAACGATGGCGACACCGGAGTGCTCCAGGTTTCAATCCTCAGCCGCCCTAAAAGACGGCTGTAACCGAGGCCCCGGCGACGGCGTGCATGGAGAAGGCCGCGTTTCAATCCTCAGCCGCCCTAAAAGACGGCTGTAACTCCGCCGCTGTGGCGGGCATCGCGGCGGGGCTGGGTTTCAATCCTCAGCCGCCCTAAAAGACGGCTGTAACGGCCGCCACATGGAGCGACCATGACTTTGCCGGGTTTCAATCCTCAGCCGCCCTAAAAGACGGCTGTAACCCGACCCCGCACAACCCCTTCCCACTCCAGGGCTCGGTTTCAATCCTCAGCCGCCCTAAAAGACGGCTGTAACTGCTGCTGGGGTCGGGCATCCTGATGCGTTCGTGGTTTCAATCCTCAGCCGCCCTAAAAGACGGCTGTAACCACCTTCAACATCCCGGCGGCTAACCTCGTTTTTGTTTCAATCCTCAGCCGCCCTAAAAGACGGCTGTAACGCGGCGCGGAAATTCGTTAGCTCCGTCGCCCCGTTGTTTCAATCCTCAGCCGCCCTAAAAGACGGCTGTAACCTTCTCACCATTGATGGGACCCACCCCCGTCACCGTGTTTCAATCCTCAGCCGCCCTAAAAGACGGCTGTAACCAGGCCATAGACGGCCGCACCGTGGGCGACGGGTTTCAATCCTCAGCCGCCCTAAAAGACGGCTGTAACTCCATCAACTTGCTAGAGCTGCGCAGCATGGGGCGGTTTCAATCCTCAGCCGCCCTAAAAGACGGCTGTAACATCGTGGACGGCGTGCAGACCACAGGGGACGAGGTTTCAATCCTCAGCCGCCCTAAAAGACGGCTGTAACCCGTGCAGCCGCTGCTGTTCGGCCAGGACAACCCGTTTCAATCCTCAGCCGCCCTAAAAGACGGCTGTAACTCCGTACAATCCGCGCCACCTCGACTCCGGGGCAAAGTTTCAATCCTCAGCCGCCCTAAAAGACGGCTGTAACGGTTCACAAGCCGAGGGCCCTTGCACGCGTCTCCCACCCTGCCCTCGACGCGAACCAACCTCGCGACGTTTGGCGGCACACTTCCTAAACTCTCCCTTTCAAAGAGGATTGCGTCCCATTCGGCCCTTTCCCGCCGCGCCGACCTCCCGCCTTTTTCCCGTCACGCGAGGTTCGCGCCAGCCTCACAGGATCAGCGGCGCACTCATATCCCGGTACCCGTCCCGGCCGAATGCCTCCACGAACTTCTCGCGCGGTTGGCGCAGGCGGTAGATGCGGACGCTGTCCTCAGTCGGGTCCATCTCCTGAAGCAGTTTCTCGCGCAGGGCGACGAGTTGCACCTCGCTGACGCTGACCTCGAAGACGCTGCCCTGCACCCGCTGGCCGTAGGCGACGCAGACCTTGGCGACCCGGCGCAGGCGTTTGCGTCCGGCGGGCGTCTCGGTGGACACGTCGTAGGTGATCAGCAGGTCGATCATCGGTGGAGGTACGGCGGATAGTGGGGTCGGTCGCCGCGCAGGTGCTGGGCAAGGAGCCGCGCCTGGACGTGCGGAATCAGGCCGAGGGGTGTCTTGCGCCCGGTGAGGGGGTGATGGACCTCCTCCGCCTTGCGCTCCTGAAAGTGCTTGATGATCGTGCGCCGCCCGTCCTCGGTGAGGGTGACGGTGCGGCCCTCGTGCAGGGTGAAGTCGCGCGGGGTGAGCTGCTGGCGGTTGATCAGGGTGACGACCGCCCGGTCGGCGACGACAGGCCGCAGTTCCTCCATCAGGTCGAGGGCGAGGCTCTGGCGACCGGGGCGCAGGGCATGGAGAAAGCCGATCTGGGGGTCGAGGCCGACCGTCTGGCAGGCGCTGGCGCACTCGCCTGCCAGGAGGGTGTACACGTAGTTCAACACGGCGTTGATGGGATCGCGGGCAGGCCTGCGGGTGCGTTCGCCCAGCCAGAAGAAGTCACGGTTCACGCGCAGCATCAGGCTGAACACCTCGAAGTAGCTGCGGGCGGCGGTGCCCTCGATACCGCGCACCTCGTCCACCGTCTCGGCGAGGGGCAGGACGGCGATCTGCGCGTTGATGTCCCGTGCCGCCTGCCGCAGCGCGGGGGCGTCCTCCTCGGCGGCCTCACGGGCCGAACGCAGCAGGGTCGTCTTCTGGTTCTGGAGTTTGCCCGCCGCGATGTACCGGGCGACGGCGAGGGTGCGGGCCGGGTCGCAGGTGCAGGCGTGCTGAGCGACGCGCAGCAGCACGTTCCCGCTGACCGGCGTTTCGCTGCGGGCGGTGAACTGGCCCCACTCGGTCAGCCAGGTGACGGGCTTGTGGGCGCGGCCCAGCTTCTGGATGAGAAAGGGGCTGAGGAGCACGTTCCCGAACACCACGATCCCATCGAGGTGGTGCAGGGGCAGCATCCCCCGGCGTTCGCCCTCCACCTCCACGCGCACGTTGTCGTTGTCCAGGTGCAGGTAGCTCTTCTGGGTCTGCACGTACAGGGTATTGAGCAGGGTCCTCATAGCAGCCTCGTGTCGAAGGGGTCGTAGCCGGGCGGGAAGTCGCGCGGCGCGAAGGGCTCGCAGGCATCGAAGAGACTGCACAACCGGCACCGCTCGTCGGCGGCGGGTGGGGGCAACTCGCCGCTCCCCAGCAGGGCCCTCACGCCGTCCCGCGCCTCCAGCACCGCGCCGCGCAGTTCGGGAGTGAAGGCCACGTTCCGGCGCCCCCGGCTGGCGACGTGGTAGATGAAGCCTTCCGGGATGCTGACGCCGAACATCTCCTCCAGGCAGAGGGCCTGCGCGCAGAGCTGCACCTCGTCCGCGAGGCGGGGCCTGGCGCGGCCCGACTTGTACTCGACCGGGCGGGGCGAACCGTCCGGCAGGAGTTCCACCACGTCCGCCACCCCCGCGAGGCCGTGACGGCGCGACACCAGAGGCAGGGCGCGCAGGGTCCGCACCCCACCCCGCTCCTCGGTGCCGCCGCCGTGCGCCCGCTCGTGCTGGCCCCGCCCGCGTGCCGTCTGCGCGTTCTCGGTCCAGGTCTGTTCAACGTGAATCAGCGCGTACTGGCGCGGGCAGAACACGAAATGCTGGAGGGCGGAGAGGGGAATTGGGTTGTCCATAACACCTCCCGAAAAGGAAAGAGGCCGAGCGGGGGACTCGGCCTGTGGGTGAGGTTTATTCGTCCAGCCGGGTCAGCGTGACTCCCTGCGGCAGCCTGGACGTGTCCACCTCGACCGGCTGATAGTCGTCGAAGCTGCGGGCTACGGTCACCTCGTCCTTCCGTTTCGGCTTCACGAGGTCGAGGAGTTTATGGGCCGGAGCGTTCCCCAGCGGCGACGAGTGGCTGAACACGTACAGCCCCCGGCAGGCGGTCAGGCCGCGTGAGGCGCTGCGGTCGAGGTCCCACATGTTCACCAGGGCCTGCCACAGCACGGCCAGGTCCTCGTCGCCGAAGCCGGTGTCCCGCGCGAAGGCGGGCACGTAGAAGCCGTGCGCCACGTACAGACCGTAGGGGATGTAGGCCTTGCGGCCCATCGTGCCGCTGCGGGCCGTCTCGTCCTCCGCCGCCTGCTTGGGATCGGGTTTGGTGAGGGCCACGCGGGTAATGGCGGCGTCCAGTCCCAGGATCGGGTCCACGCTGCGCGCAAAGGTCAGTTGCACGGGACCGCGCACCTGGCCCGCGTTCACCTCGGTGCTCATCACGGCGCCGAAGGTCCGGATGTCGAAGAAGTTCTCGCACATCCACCTCTTCGCGGCCTGAATGTCACCCTGGGTGGCCTTTTTCGGGTCCTTGCCCAGCGCCGCATACGCCCGGCCGTGCTGGTTGTTGAGGATGGCGCCCTGCTGGACGTAAATCTTGTAGCGGTCCTCGCCGCCCCGCAGGGCATCCACGTAGTTCCGGACCTTGCGCTTGAGGGACACGTCCGTCACGATGCCCAGGCCCGTCTCGGGGTCCACGCGGGGGAGGTTCCCGGCGTCCGGGTCGCCGTTGGGGTTGCCGTTCGTCACATCGAACATCAGGACGAAATCGTGGCGGTTGGTGGCGTTCAGGTGAGGCGCGGTAGCGGAGGACTGTTCAGCGGTCGCGGTGGTCATTGGGCGGCTCCTTGTTCCTGGGGGTCAACCTGTTCCTGGGTGTTGAAAAGACCGGTCGGGAGGTTCTGGGCGGCTTTGGCCTGCGCCTCCCGCTCCCTCTTGGCCTCGGTGCGCTCCCGAATCCCGGCGCTGATCTCGGCCCGCTGGTGGTAGTAGCCCAGCGCGAAGAGGGCCTGCTGGGCAGTGGTGAGAGGCTTGGCGGGAATGTCCCTCAGGCGGCTCATCACGTCCTCCAGCTCGCGTTGCTTGGCGCGGTAGGCGGGTTCGTTCTCCTTGCGGAGCTTTTGCAGATGCGCCTGCGACCCGTGGATCAGACGACCCACCACCGCGTAGGGCGTCGTGCTCATCGAGCCGTAGAAGCGGTCCACGAGCGTCGTGTTCGCCTTCATCACGCTGCCCTGAATGTCGTCCAGCACGGCGAGCAGGCGACCTAAGTGATAGGCCGGTTCGCGCTGCCCGGGGTCGAGGGCGTCCAGTGAGTCTTTTTCCATGTCCAACTCCTTCCAGTCGCGGGAGAGAAGCACCATCTTGGTCAGCGCGGCGCGGGGCCGGGTCACCCGGTACTCGTCGGCGCGGTTGCGGGCGGCGAGCCGCGCCAGGAACGCCTCGGGCAGGGGTCGCCCCGAGAGCGCGAACTGCACGAGCGCGTCCACGTCCGGCGCCGTGTGGGCTTTGTTGACATCGCGGTACATCGCGCGGACCAAGTCCAAAACGCTATAAGTCTTGCCCGCGTCTTCCTCGCGGACGCCGACCAGGGCCTGCGCGGCGAAGTAGTCGCTTAGGTTGTCCACCGCCGCCTGAACGGTGCTCGTCAGGTGGGTGCGGACGGCGATCCGGCTCCCGCTAGGTGTCAGACCGACCGCGTAGAACGCGGCACCTGGCTTCAGCGTGGGTTGCTCGCCCTGGAAGATGCCCCAGAGGGTCTGCCGGACCTCCTCGGGACGGGCTTTCTTCTCGCGTCTCTTTTGAATGGCGAACCTGCTCTTCAGCTCTGCGGGAGGTTCCTGCAACGCCCTCGCCACGAGCGGCACGGCCCCCTCGCCCGTCCAGAAGGCGTAGGTCACGCCGCCCACCTTCAGGCTGGTATTCGGGTCGGCCAGCAGGCGGTTGAGGCCGTTGGCGTACTGCTCCGCCGCCTCGAACTTGACCGGGGCGATCTGGGAGGCTTGCAAGCCGTAGGACTCGAAGGCTTGAGCGTTGGCGCTGATGAAGTTCATCCCCGCCACCTGTCCGCTCAGGATGCCCTTGATCTTCACGGGCTCGCGTTCCATGACCGGGCCGATCTCACCTGTAATCAGGCATTCGGCGGTCAGGGTTGTGCCGTCGGCCTCGGCGTCCCCCTGCCCGAACTGGCCCGCCCAGAACCGCTGCACGGCGGGAAGCGTCAGCGGCTCCACCCCATCCACACTGAACGTCACGTTGGTATCGGGGGCAAAGTCGGGAAAAACGGCCAGATATTTTTCCCTGAAGCTGGCCGGGTCGTGTCCGGCGAGGAACCCCGCCACCGCCTGCACGCTGGGTTCCCCTGTAGCCTCGGCACATGCTTGGACGAGTGCCCTGAAGGCGTCGTGACGCTGCTTAACCTTGGGATCGCCTTCCTTACGAACGATGCCAAGAGCGTATTCGGCATTGTCCATGAGGAGCTTTGACTTAACACCAGAGGCACGTACAACGTTCGGCGCCGGTGTGGGCCTCCCCAAATCCTTCCCCTTCGTCTTGCCACTGCTGAGGGGTTGCACGTCCAGCACCGTGCCGTCACCCCTGAGCCTGACCTCCCAGCGGACGGGTTGCAGGGCGTACATGAAGGGCATCTCGTCGCCGCCCGGCTGCTCCCCTTCCGAGACGGGCTTCTTGCCCTCCCGGCGCATCCGCAGCTCGTACTCGCGGAGTTGGTGCAGGAGGCTCATGCGTCCACCTCGCCGTACAGGTGATGGGGAACGTGCAGGATGCCCCGTTCCAGCCTCGCGTTGAAGAAGCGCGGCGCGGCGTTGCCGGTGGCCCAGCGGGCGCCGCCCTCACCGTGGGCACGGTACTTCAGGCGGCCCTTCCCGGTTTCCTGAAAGTGCAGGTCGAAGAGCATCCGGCCCAGGTCCTCGCTGAGGTCAATGGGCGTTTCCGAGCCGTCCGGCGGGCCGAAAAAGGCGGTGAACTCGCGGTTGCCCAGGTACGGCTGGTGGAACGCCTGCCCTTTCTCGGCGCGGCGGGTGAACATCTCGGTGTATTTCTGAAGCGGGTCCGTGGCGTGCGGCTTCAGCACGATGTCCGCCCGGATGACGTAACACACGTCGCGCAGCACCAGCGCGTGCCGTTGCGCCCGGTTCTTGCTGTCGTCCGCGTAATACCCTCCTCCAGAAGTCATCCAGCCTTTCGCTGATCGCTCTGAAACTACGTCATTCACCTCGTTCCGCAGGATGCTGAAGCGGCGGATGGGCCTTAGCACGGCGATTTCCCGCACCCGCCACTCGAACTCGGGTTTCCAGAACACCGCCTCCAGCACGCCCCGCGCCGCCGAGGGGGTCATCACGTCGTAGGTGACGCGCTCCACCTTGTTCTCGGGACGGGTGAAACAGGCGTAGTCGCTCCAGACTTTCAGTTCCAGCACATGACTTCTCCTTTCAGAACGCGGTGTACGGGTCGTCGTTGAAGGCGGCGACAATCCCCAGCCGGTCGTCGTACCTCGCCGTCAGCGGCCACTGCCGGATGTCGGGTGGGTCCACGTCGAGGCGCCGCGCCCGCTCCTCCAGTTCCGGGACGGGGGTGAGGAGGTGGGCGAGTGTCTTGGCCTGATGGGCGTAGAGGTTGACCGTGTAGCCCTGTAAGGCCCGCCAAGCGTCACGGCTTTCGCCTTTGCTGTGCGCGTCACGGATGGTGGCGAGCAGGGCGTCCACCCTCGCGGGGTCGTAACCACGGATGACGACGGGCACCATCTCGCCCTCGATCATCTGGAAGGCGGCGGCGACCTGCTCGAAGTAGAGTCCGGCGTGGGCCTTCTCGAAGGACGTGTCCTTGCCCATCACCTGAACGGGAGGGGCGAGGTTCACGCGGGCGTACACGTCCCGAAAATAGGGGGCGAAGACGTTCGGATCGTGCAGATTTGCGTTCTCCCTCAGCACGGTGCCCGCGAGGCTCTCGCGCACCTGATAGTCCCCTTTGGGCATCCGGTGGTCCTCGGGGCGGAAGACGACGACGTGGCCGGTGCCCAGCCCGCCCTCGCGGTTGCATCGCCCGGCGGCCTGGACGATGGCCTCCAGCGGCCCCATCGCGCGGTAGACGCGGGGGAAGTCCACGTCGATCCCGGCCTCGATCAGTTGGGTGGAGACGACCCGGCAGGGCAGGCCCGCCTTCAACCGTTCGCGGATACTCGCCAGTTCGCGCTTGCGGTGAACCGGGCACATGTTGGTGGAGAGGTGAAAGTGTCCCTCATCCTTCCCCAGCAGCCCGAACAGGTCGTGCGCGTGCTGGCGGGTGTTGACGATGCACAATACCTGCCGGTGCGTGAGCAGCTCGGCGGCGAGGCCAGGCCAGGGGGTCGGCTCCGTGAGGCGGAATTCGTACTCCACCCGGCGCAGGGCGTCGAAATAATGGGCGGCATTCGGCACGAGGTCGCGGATGTTTTTCAGGGCGGGAAAGCCCAGGCGCTCGTCCAGCGCGGGTTGGGTGGCGGTACACAGCACCACGCTGCAACGGGCGTGCTTCACCAGGAAGCTCAGGGCGTCCAGCACGGGGTTCAGCAGATGGGCGGGAAGGCTCTGCGCCTCGTCGAGCACGATCACGCTGCCCGTGAGGTTATGCAGCCGCCGGAGCTGCGCGGTGCGGGTGCCGAACAGGGTCTCCTGAAACAACCGGACGGTGGTGGTGACGATCACGGACGCGTCCCAGTTCTCGGTCGCCAGCTCTGTGGCGGTCGTCTGGTTCTCCCGGCCTTCCTGCTTCTCCTTCACCTCCAAGTTGCTGTGATGCTCCAGAACCTTGAATTCGCCTTCCTGCTCCAGCACGTCGCGGAAGACCCTCGCCGTCTGGTCGATGATGGTGGTGAAGGGCACGGCGTAGACCACCCGCCGTAACCCCTTCAGGTGCGCGTGTCGCAGCGCGAAGGCCAGCGAGGTCAGGGTTTTTCCGCCCCCCGTGGGCATGGTCAGTCGGAAGAAGCCGGGGGGGAGTTCGGCCTGGTCAAGCGCGGACGCGTACATCTCGCGGCGCAGGGCGTTGATGGGCTTGGGGTCACGGGCGTCCTCTGCCGTTTTGCGGTCCTGCTCGGCCTGCAAGCGCCCGAGAAGCAACTTCATCTCGCCCTGCTCGGCGGCGTGCAGGTCACGGAGCCTGGCCTTGCCGGGGCTGCCGTGCTCCTCGGTGTCCAGCCGGTCGGCGTCCACCAGGGCACCCAGCAACAGGCGGATCAGGAAGGCGCGTTCGGTGCCCTCCAGGGGCAGGTCGGGGAGTTTGCTGTCCAGAAGGTCGCCGAGTTCGGGCATCTCGGCCAGGGCGAGGTCCAAGAGCTTTAACACTTCTTCGACTTCCGCGTCGTTCAGTCGCTTGTTCAGGGCATCGACATCTCTCAGGCGCCCGTGGTGGTTGGCGATCACAAACGGCAGCTCGCTCCTGTCCTCCCGGTCCATCGTCAGGAGGTGTTCGATCACCTTCGCCCCCGCGTCGCTGTGCGGCACCGCCTCCTCGGGAAAAGCCTCCGGCTGTGCAGTTCGCGGGTTCCATTGCAGACGGTGCTTCTGGAATCTCTCGCGGTACTTGCCCAGGTCGTGCAGGTAGCCGGTGAGCCGCGCGTGGGGCGTTAATTCCGGGACGCCGATGTAGCGGACGTGATGTTCCAGGCGGCGGGTGACGCCCTCCACATGGTCCTTCAGGGTCTGCCACCGTGGATTTTCCCGGCTGGGGCTGTGACCCATAAAGACGGGTGGAGGGGGTGTCATGCACGGCCTCCCCTCATCCGTCTTGGAGCCCCGGAGCTGGTGAAGGAGATGTCCGGCGAACGTTCCCGCCGCCCGGGCACGTTCCAATACGTGGGTGCCATGCTCCCATCCTGTGCTCCCCCTGTCCCGGAGCCGTCGCACCCTCCGGTGTGGGTGAGGCGCACTCCGCTTTCGTGAGTGGAACACAGTCACTCTGCCAGGCCTCCTACCGGTGACCTGCCCCGTTCGGCGTTCGCCCGGGCGGCCTGGACGTGGCTGCCCTTCCTCAAGGTCGTCCTGATGCCGACGGTCGGTCCCGTGCGCTACCCTGCCCGACGTGCCCCACGCCGAAATCCGACCGTCGCTGATCCTCACGCCGGGGGCGCCCGCTTGAGCACTCTGATCCTCGTCCGTCACGGGCAGGCCACCCCCTTCGAGGCCGACACCGACCGCCTCTCGCGGCTGGGGGAGGAACAGGCCCGTGCGGTGGGCGCCTTCCTCGCCGAGTCGGGGGTGGAGCCCACGGACGTGTTCTGCGGCTCGCTCGTGCGGCAGCGGGAGAGCGCCCGGCTGGCAGCCCAGGCGGCGGGGGGAGATTGGCCCGAGCCCGTGGTGGACCCGCGTCTCGCCGAGTACGACGGCGACGGCCTGATCCGCACCCTGGGGCCGCTCCTCGCCGCCCGTGATCCGGCCTTCGCCGCCCTGCTGCGCGCCTCGGAGGAGGGAAGGGGCGGGCCGGAGCGCAACCGCTACTTTCAGCGGATGCTCGAACCTCTCGCGGGGGCGTACCTGCGGGGTGAGGTGGCGCACGCGGAGGTGGAGACCTGGGCCGCCTTCCGCGCCCGCGTCCACGCCTTCCTGCGGGAACTGCTCGCCGGGCCGTCGGGCCGCACCGTCCTCGCCTTCTCCTCGGGCGGGGTCATCGGCGTCACCGTCGCCGCCGTCCTGCGCGCCCCCGACGACTCGGCCCTGACCTTGAACTGGCGGGTCAGGAACGGCAGCCTCACCCGTATCACCTACGGTGGCGGGCGGTCCAGCCTCGACTCCTTCAACGAAATTGGGCACCTCGGCCCCGATCTCACCTCCTGGCGCTAGGCGCCGCGAAAGGAACATCCATGCCCCTCGACCCCCACCTGAAAGAAGTCCTGCTCCAGTTCGCCGCCGCGCCCCAGCCGAACGGGCTGGAGGAGATGCGAGCCGCTGTAATCGAGGGCGCGGCCCGCTCGCCCAAGCGCGACGTGACCATCGCCGGGACGCGCGACCTGACTATTCCCGGCCCGGCCTCCGAACTGCCCGCGCGGCTCTACACCCCGGTGGGGGAGGGACCGCACTCCCTGACCGTGTTCTTCCACGGGGGCGGCTTCGTCGCGTACTCCATCGAGACGCACGACCATGTGTGTCGCGAGCTGTGCGCGGGGGCAAATACCGCCGTCCTCAGCGTCGAGTACCGCCTCGCGCCCGAGCACCGCTTTCCCGCCCCCGTGGACGATGCCTACGCCGCGCTCGTGTGGGCGGCTGCTCACGGGGAGGAACTGGGCGCCGACACCTCCCGCCTCGCCGTGGCGGGCGACAGCGCGGGCGCGAGCCTGTGCATCGCCTGCACCCAGCGGGCCCGGGACGAGGGCGGTCCGGCGGTCAGGGCCCAACTCCTGATCTACCCCGCCGCCGACTTCGTCAACGTGGACCGCTACCCCAGCCGCCGCGAGAACGGCCAGGGGTACTTCCTGACCGAGGAGCGCATGACCTTCTTCGGCCAGATGTACCTCGCCGACCCCGCCCACGCCGCGCACCCGCACGTCAGCCCCCTCCACGCCGCCCAGCTTCACGATCTCCCGCCCGCCCTGGTGCTGACCGCCGAGTTCGACCCCCTGCGCGACGAGGGAATCGCCTACGCCGAGGCGCTGCGGCAGGCGGGCGTGCGCGCCGAGCACCAGCCCGGCCCCGGCATGATCCACGGCTTCGCCAACATGACGGCCCTCTCGCCCGCCGCCGCCGAGCTGATGGACCGGGCGGCGGGGTGGTTGAAGGCGGAGTTGTCGGAGGGCAAGGAATCCGCCGGCTCGAACCTTTCAGCCTCCACCGTCGCCGACTGAAACCCTTCCCGTCATCCTGCGGGCATGACGAGTGAACAATTGGACGTGCTCCGCGTCTCCGACCCCGCCCAGGCCCGTGCGCTGCGGGGAGACATCGAACTTCTGGGCCGCTTCCTCTCGCCCGCCTCGCCGAGCGACGTGGCGGTGACGCTGGGGCAACCGGCGAATCTCGTCCATCACCACGCCCGGAAGTTGATGGAGTTTGGCCTGTTGCGGGAGGTGAGGCGCGAGGGTGGGAAGATGTTCTTGCAACTCGTGGCGCGGGAGTTTCGCTTTCCGTTTGCTCTCCTTCCGCCGCTGGACGGCGAGGGGAAAGACGCCCTGGTGCAGGCGCTGACCTCCACCTTCCTGAGAGCCTATGGACGTGCCTGGAGACAGAGCCATGAAGGGGACGAGGAGATCGTGGGTTTCGGCGACCGCGAGCGGCCTGCCCCGCTCCCGCCTTTGCCCACCCACCCCGCTCAGGAAAGCCATCCCCCTCACCTCGATGCCTTGAGCCTGCGGTTGTCTCGGGAGCGGTATCGCTCTCTGGTTCAGGCCATAAGTGCCCTCCTCGATGAGGCCGCCGCTGAGGGGCGGCAAGACCTCGGTGGTGATCGCGGCGAAGTTTGCACCGTCACCCTGCTCGCCTCGCGTGGAGCCCTGCAGCACGACCCGGCGCACTTCCGTGGGGTGAGCCGCGATGTCAGCAGCTTCCTCGGCGCCGACCCCGGCTAACTCCCCTCCTGCCCGCACCCCAGCACCCGGTCCATCCCCCCGCGCACGAAGGCCCCGAGGGTCTCCGGCAGGTCGCCCCCTCCCGGCAACTCGCCGTGCAGGGCGGCCAGGGTGGCGGCCTCCAGCGTCAGGATCACGAGGCGCAGGAGGTGGGGGCGGCGCTCCGGCAGGGCGGGGCGGTGGGCCTCCAGCCGCGTCTCCAGCCCGTGCAGGAAGGCCCGGCGGTGGGCTTGGAAGGTCGGGCCGCCCCCGCTGTGGAGGAGCAGCAGCAGCTCGCGCTCGTGCAGCAGCTCTCGGGTGAGGTGCGCGAACTCCTCCGCCCCGCCCGTGGCGAGTTGCGGGAGCAGGGGCGCGACGCGCTCCCACAGCGCCCCCAGCCGCCGTTCGAGCAGCGCGGCGAGCATCGCCTCCGTGGAGGTGAAGTAGGTGTAGATCGTGGGCCGCGACGTACCCAGCCGCCCGGCGAGGTCGGGCATGGACACGCCCTCGAACCCCCGCTCAATAAACAGGGCCTCGGCGGCGTCGAGAATCTGCGCTCGGCGGTCGGTGGACGCGAGGCGTTTAGAAAGGCCGGTCATGGGCCCAGCGTACATCCTCTCTGACGCTCTGTCACTTGACAATCTGTCAACAGGGAGTGAAGACTGGACCCATGACCGACTCGTCCTCTCCTCTCACCCCCCCACCTCACGGAAGACGACCGCGCCGCTCCCTGCGGGACGACCTGCGCGTCCTCACGCCCGCCGAGCGGGGGCTGTGGCGGCATCCGCTGATGTGGCTGGGCACGCTGGCGATCACCGCCGTGCCCCTGCTGTACTCAACCGTGTACCTGGGCAGCGTGTGGGACCCGTACGGGAACCTGGGGGACCTGCCCGTCGCCGTCGTGAACCTCGACCGGGGGACGACGCGGGAGGGCCGGTCGGTCAACGTGGGGACGCAGACGCTGGCAAAATTGCGCGAGGACCCGCCCGTGAGGCTTGTCTCCTACCGCACCGAGGCCGAGGCGCAGGCCGCCGTCCGGGCCGGGCAGGTGTACTTCGCGCTGACCTTTCCCGCCGACTTCAGCCGACGCGCGGTGAACGGCGAGCGCCGCGAACACGGCCTCCTGCACCTCTACACCGCCGAGGGCACGAGCTACTTCGCCAGCCGGGTGGGACGAAACGTCGCCCAGACCCTCGCCGAGGACATCAACGCGCGCCTGGGCACAAACCGCTGGGAGGTCGTGCAGACCCGGTTGAAGGACGTGGGGCGGGGCTTCGCGAGCCTGAAGGCGGCCACCGGGAAACTGCGCGATGGGGCCGCGAGCCTCGACGAGGGAGCTGGACGGCTGGCGAGCGGAGCGGGGACGCTGGCGGAGGGTACGGCCCGGGTGAGCGAGGGCGCGCGGGCACTGTCCACAGGGGCGAAGGACCTCTCCGGCGGCGTCACTCGCCTCACAGGGGGCAGCGCAAAACTCGGCGACGCCCTGCGGAAGGTCGAGGCCGCCGCTCCCGGTCAGGCGCAACTGGCCCCCCTGCGGGCGGGAGCCGGGAGGCTCGTCACCGGCAGCACTCGCCTCGCGGACGGCATGACGGCGCTTGCGGCTGGGGCAGAACACCTCGCAAAGGGAGCGGGGGACCTCTCGGCAGGTGCGGGCCGGGTGAACACCGGGGCCACCGGGCTCGCCGCCCGGGCGCCGGGACTCACGGACGGGTTGGGGCAGCTTCGGAAGGGCGCGTCCGAGCTTTCCGGTGGAGCGGCGAACCTCGCGGGCGGCGCAGCCCGGGTGAATGCGGGGGCGGACCAACTCGCCGCCCAGGCGCCCATCCTTGATCAGGGGGTGGATGGTCTGGCAGACGGCGCGCGTGATCTGTCTGTTGGCGCCGAAAAGCTCGCGGCGGGGGCTCAGGCCGCTGCCCCCGGCACACCTCTCGCCCAGGGCGCCCGGGACCTTCAGAGCGGGGCCGCGACCCTGGCTGGGGGCGCCGGGAAGGCCGCGCAGGGGGCGGGCGGACTCGTGGGGGGAACGAAGACCCTGGCCGCCGCCACCTCCCAGCTTCAGGCTGGGGCGGAGACCCTGCGGGAGGGCGCGGCCACCCTCGCCGCCCGGACGGGGGAGGCGGCCACGGGGGCCCAGAAGCTCGCCGAGGGAAGCCGGGCGCTCGCCACCGGAACCGCCGGGCTCCAGGCGGGGGCAGGGAAGCTCCAGACCGGGGCGAAGACCCTCGCCGCCCGCGCGGGTGAGGTGGCGCTGGGGGCCCGCCAACTCCAGACTGGGACGAAGGGCCTCCAATCGGGCGTGAACCGCCTCGCCGACGGCAACATACGGCTGAAGTCCGCGCTGGGGCAGATCACCGAGCAACTCCCGGCGCGGGCCGGTCTGAACGAGTTGCGGGACGGTGCGGGCACCCTTGCGCGGAAGAGCGGCGACCTCGCGGGGGGCGCGGCCCGGGTCGAGAGCGGCGCGCGGGACCTGGCAAGCGGCGCGGGCGACCTCCAGGTTGGAACGGCCCGCCTGCACGAGGGCCTGGACGAGTTGTACGCGAAGATTCCCCCGGACGTGGGCACCCTCGTGGGCGACCCGGACGGCCTCGCGCAGAGCGTGCAGGTGCGGGAGGAGAGGACCGCCGCCGTGCCGAACAACGGCACCGCCTTCGCCCCGTACTTCATGGCGCTGGCCCTGTGGGTGGGCGTGACCCTCACGACCTTCGTGTTCCCGTACACCACGCTGCCGGAGAGCGGGCGGGGCACGCGCCATCTCGCCCGCGTGCTGCGCAAGGCCGCCGTGCCCGCCCTGGTGGTGACGGCGCAGGCGCTCCTCGTCGTGCTGGGCGTTCACCTCCTGGGGGTGGAGTACGGCAACCCCGGCGGCGTGCTCCTGACGAGCGTGGCGAGCAGCCTGACCTTCCTCGCCGTCGTGCTCGCCCTCGTCACCCTGCTGGGAAGCGCGGGGCGGCTCCTCGCCCTGATCCTCCTGATCGTGCAGCTCGCGGCGAGCGGGGGCACCTACCCAGTAGAACTCTCCGGCCCCCTCTTCCAGGCTCTGAACCGCGTCATCCCCATCGCCGACACCGTGGAGGCCCTGCGCGCCACGATCTTCGGCTCCTACGACGGGGTGTACGCCCCCGCCCTGGGCCGCCTCGCCCTCATCGCCCTCGTCGCCGCCGCGCTCTCCCTGCTCGGCCGCCGCTGGTTGTTCGTCCCCGACGGGCGGGTCCGGCCCGCGATCCTGAGCGAGGGGCAGGGGTAGGAGAAGGCCTCCACAGGCAAAGGGAAGGAGGGGCCAGGTCGCGCGGCCCCTCCTTCCTCTTTGGCAGGTTCAGCCCTGGGTCTGCGCCCGGGCCTGTTCCTGAAGCTGCCGCCACGCCACCTTGCCCGTCGCGCCGCGCGGGAGGGACTCGACGAACTGGTAGTCGCGGGGCACCTTGTAGGTCGCCATCACGCCGCGCGCCCAGGTCTCGATGTCCTTGCCGCTCGCCTGCTGGCCGGGCTTGAGGACGATCAGGGCGCGGGCGTGTTCGCCGGTGCGCTCGTCGGGCACGGCGATCACGCAGGCCTCCTGCACGGCGGGGTGGCCGTGGAGGGTGTTCTCGACCTCGGCGGGCCAGACCTTCATGCCCGAGACGTTCACCATGCGCTTGAGGCGGTCGGTGAAGAAGAAGTACCCCTCCTCGTCCATGTACCCCAGATCGCCCGAGCGGAAAAAGCGTTTGCCGTCCAGCTCGGTGAACGCCTCGGCCGTCGCCTCGGGGCGGTTCCAGTAGCCCTGCATGACCTGCGGCCCGTGGATGACGATCTCGCCGATCCCGCCGGGCGGGAGTTCCTTGCCGGTGTCGAGGTCCACCACCCGCGCGTCCACGTCGAAAAGGGGGATGCCGAGACACTGGAGTTTGGGGCGCCCCTTGGGGTTGGAGTGGGTCTGGGCCATCGTCTCGGACAGGCCGTACCCCTCGCAGAAGGTGATGCCCGTCTGGTCCAGGAGCCGCTGGCCGATGGCCGCCGGGAGGGAGGCGCCGCCGCCCGTGACGTTGCGCAGGCTGCGCAGGTCCTGGGGATCGAAGTTCGGGGACGCCATCATGTCGATCACCATCGTGGCGGTGTTCGTCCACATCGTCGCGCCGTGCGCGCGGATAAGCTCGCGGGCCGCGTCCCGGTCCCAGCGGGCCAGCACGACCACCTTGGCGCCCGCACACAGCGGGCCCAGCAGGCTGTTGACGAAGCCCGTGACGTGGAAGAAGGGCAGGGTCGCCAGGAACACGTCCTCCACCGTGGTGTCCACCCACGCGCCCGCCCCGAAGATGTTCGCCTGCACGGTGGCGTGCGTGTGCATGCAGCCCTTCGGGAGCCCGGTCGTGCCGCTCGTGTACGGCATGACGCACAGGTCCTCGGGGCCCGTCTCGGCGGCGGGGGCGGGGTGGGACTTCAGGGCGTCCTCCAGCGTCACGTCCCCCTCCTGAAGCTCGGGCGTCACGTTCAGGCCCTCGGGGAGGGGCACCCCGGCCTTGGCGGCGTCCGTGCCCAGCAAGACATTCGCCACGACCGCGTGCCCGAGGCCGCCCTGCTTGGCCTTCTCGTACAGCTCGGCGCCCACCACCCCGACGCGAATCCCCGCGTCCTGCAGGAAGAAGCCGAACTCGCGCGGCTGGAGCATGGGGGCGAGCGGTACCACCACCGCGCCGATCTGCCACGCGGCGTGCGCGGCGACGGCCCACGCCGGGCTGTTTTGCAGCCACACGGCGACGCGGTCGCCCTTCCCGATCCCCTGCGCCTTCAGGTGCCCGGCCAGGCGCTCGGCCCCCTCCCGCAGCTCCTGGTAGCTCACCTCGCGCCCGTAGAACCACAGGGCCGTCTTGTCGGGGTACCGCTCGGCGGAGACGCGCAGGTTGTGCATCAGGCCCACGCGCGGCAGGGTCAGCGTACGGGGCTTGCCCGCGGGCCAGTAGCGGGTGGCCGTGGACCCCGTGGCGGGCTCGGCGGTGGGAGCGGACGTCAGGCCTTCTTGAGTCATGGGAAACCTCCGGGGAAAGGGGCCGGGCCGCCGCGCTGGGGCGGCTGGCGGGCGGGAGTATAGGGCGTGTGGCCCAGAGTGTAGGGCAAACCCGCGCCCGCGCGCACGTCCCCGCAGACCATCCTCCTGCTCGTCACGTGACGAGCAACGACCGCGCATTCCTGTCCTGTCCCGGGACGAAGGGGCGGCGAGACCCTCTGGGTGGGGGTTGGAGGACACCCGGCGCCGCCCGAATAAGTGAACTCCGTCAAAAATGCGCGCCAGGAGGGCAAAAATATAGCCTCTTTCTTAAGGAATGCGTGCCAGAGGGACTTGTTCCGTTCCTCCCCCCTTCACGAGCGGAGCAACATATGTCATGCTGCTCACCATGACGAAAAAGTCGACGAAGGCCCCCGCCAAGAAGCCTGCCGCTGCCAAGGGCTCCACGCGGGGCGCGGCCAAAGCCCAGCGCGACGACGTGAACGAGGCGAGCGCGAACGCCGGTGGCGGCAACGGCGGCGGCGAGGCCCGGGGTGGCAGCGGCAAGGTCGCCAAGACCCAGCTCGTGGAGCAGGTCGCCGACAAGACCGGCCTGACCAAGAAGCAGAGCGAGGAAGCCGTGAGCGCGATGCTGGGCGTGGTCGTGGACGCGATCCGCAGCGGCAAGAGCGTGGGGTTGCCCGGCCTGGGCACCCTGAGCGTCAAGGCCACCGCCGCCCGCACCGGGGTCAGGCCCGGCACCAGCGAGAAGATCCAGATTCCTGCGGGCAAGAAGGTCGCCTTCAAGGTCGCCTCCACCCTCAAGGGCGCGCTGGGCGTCACCGACGACAACGCCGTCGCCGAGTAAGAACTCCTGCATCCGGGCGCCCCGCGAGGGGCGTTTTTTCATGCCCGCGCCGCGAGCAGCGTGTTCCCCACCGCGCGCCGCAGCGCCTGGATGTCCAGCGTGCCGTGCCGCGAGGGGTGAACCCGGTTGGTGAGCAGCACCCACGCGAGGTCGCGTTCCGGCTCCACCCACAGCCCGGTGCCCGTGAAGCCGGTGTGCCCGAAGGCCCGCTCGCCGCAGAGGCTGCCGCCGCTCCAGCCCGGCTGAGCGGTGACGAAGGCGAGGGAGCGGCCCGCTGTATGTGGACGGGTGGCGGCGACTTGCGCGGCGGGGGAGAGCCAGCCTCCGCGCAGCACCTCTGCTTGTCCGAGCACCCCGGCGAGCGTGCCGAATAGCCCCGCGTGACCCGCCACGCCGCCCAGCGCCCAGGCGTTCTCGTCGTGCGTCTCGCCGCGCAGCATACGGCCGCGCCATGGGCAACGCTCGGTGGCGGCGCTGCACTCCGGGTCGGGCGTGAAGGTCAGCCCCCCGTCCAGCCCGAACTCGCGCAGGGGCATCCCGCGCACCCGCTCCAGCACCGTCCCGAGGAGCATGTACCCCAGGTCGCTGTAGACGACCTCCCCCGGTTCCTTCACGGGCCAGGGCTCCTGGAGGAGGCGGGTGCGGATCGTCGCCGCGTCGCCCCAGGTGTAGAGGGGCGCCCAGGCGGGCAGACCAGCGGTGTGTGTCAGAAGTTGCCGCAGGGTCCGGGCCTTCAGAGGCGTCTCCTGCATCCACGCGAGGTCGGGGAGGTGGGCGGTGAGGGGGTCGCCCAGGTCGAGCAGCCCGTCCTCGACCCCGCGCAGCACCTCCCGCGCCGTGAAGAGGGGCTTGGTGAGGCTGGCGAGGTCCCACCACGTTCCCTCGCTCAGCGGATGCGGTTCGGGCTCGCGCGCCGCCCGGCCCAGCCCGTAGGTCTCCCTCTGCCCAGCCGCGTCCACCACGCCGAGGGCCGCTCCACACAGGCCCTGTTGTTCGACGGCCTGGTCGAGCAGGCTCCGGGTGCGCCCGGGAATCATCCTTCCCCCAGCGCGGCCCGCGCGTGTCCATGTGCCGCCGCGAGCCGGGCCTCGGCCTCGCCCGCGTCCACCCCCAGGCGCAGCATCACGATGGCCGTCTTGACGCGCCCGCCCGCCTCCGCCAGGGCCAGCCGCGCCTCCGCCTCGCCCGCGCCGGTCGCGTGGCGGGTCAGGCGCAGGGCGCGGGCCTCCAGCTTGGTGTTGCTCGCCCGCACGTCCACCATCAGGTTGCCGTACACCTTGCCCAGCCGCACCATCAGCGCACTCGACAGGGTGTTCAGGGCGATCTTCTGCGCGGTCCCGGCCTTCAGCCGCGTGCTGCCGCTGATAGCCTCCGGCCCGGTGTCGAGAAGGACCGGATACTCGGCGGCGGCGAGGAGGGGCGTGCCCGGGTTGTTCGCCACCCCGACCGTGAGCGCCCCGAGTTCGCGCGCCGCCGCCACCGCGCCGAGGACGTAGGGGGTGGTGCCGCTCGCCGCGACCGCGATGAGAAAGTCGTCCGGCCCGACCCCCGCCCCCCGCACGTCCTGCTCGCCCGCCCCGGCGTCGTCCTCCGCCCCCTCGACCGCCTGCCGGATCGCGCGCTCGCCCCCGGCAATCAGGGGCACGGCGCGCTCGGGCGGCCAGGAGAAGGTAGGGGTCAGTTCGGTCGCGTCGAGCACGCCGAGGCGCCCGCTCGTCCCTGCGCCCACGTACACGAGCCGCCCGCCGCGCTCCAGGCGGGGCAGGGCCGCCTCCACCACCCCGGCCAGGGCGGGAGTCGCCGCCCGTACGGCCTCCACCGCCCGCCGCTGATCGTCGGCGAGGGCTTGCACGAGCGCGAGGGCGCCCAGCCGGTCGAGGTCCGGGTGGTCGGGATGCACGCCCTCCGTGGGTCGCGGGTCGGTCGTCATGGCTGGTCCTCCGGGGGCGGGGGCAGGAGTTTCCCGGCGCTCACGCCCATCCGCGCCCCCGTCACCTGCGGGAGGGTGTTCGCCCACCCCTGCGCCCGGGCGTAGCCCAGGAACGCGAAGGCCGCCGCCTCGCGCGTGGCATCGGTGAAGCCGTGTTCGGCCCAGCCCACCTCCTCGAAGGTGAGCACGGGGATGGGAGAGAGGGCCGCGCGCAGGGCCGCCATGAGGACAGGATTGCGCGCCCCACCCCCCGCGACCACGATCTCATCCAGGCCATGCGGAACGATCCAGCGTTGGTAGGCGTCCGCGACTGTGCGTGCGGTGAAGGCCGTCGCCGTCGCCGCGAGGTCGGGGAGGTCGAGGTCGGCGGGACGGGGGAGACGGGCGAGGGTCCAGACCTCGCGCCCGGTGGCCTTGGGTGGGGGCGTCTGCAATTCGGGGTGCGCGAGCCAGACGGCCAGCGTCTCCTCGTGAACTCGCCCCGCCGCCGCGAGCCG
This sequence comes from Deinococcus aetherius, assembly GCF_025997855.1. NCBI lineage: Bacteria > Thermotogati > Deinococcota > Deinococci > Deinococcales > Deinococcaceae > Deinococcus > Deinococcus aetherius. The sequence continues at coordinate 218,015 of NZ_AP026561.1, read as the reverse complement.
CCCGTCCTCGTCGTGGGTCTGCCCGTTTATGCCCGCCACCTCGTCGAGCAAACAGTTGCCGGGGCCGGTGTCGAAGGCGAGGACGCCCGAACGGTCCTTCCCCGGCAGGTAGGTCAGGTTGCTGATCCCGCCGAGGTTGTGGACGGCCCGGCGCCTGCCCTCCTGCCCGAAGAGCGCCCAGTCGGCGAAGGGGACCAGGGGGGCCCCCAGCCCACCGATTGCCACGTCCGCCGGGCGGAAGTCGGCGACGACGGGTTTTCCGGTCCGCGCCGCGATCATCGCCGCCTCCCCGAGTTGCAGGGTGGCGGGCCGAACCCAGCCGCGCGACGGGTCAGGCCGTGAGTGATGTTGGATGGTCTGCCCGTGGGAGGCGATCAGGTCGGCGGATGGGGCGAGCGGGAGGGCCGCCTCCGCCAGCACCTCGCCCAGCCACCAGTGGAGCTGGGTCAGGTCGGCGGCGTTCGTCCCGTCGCGCATCGCCGCCAGCACCGCCGCCCGCAATTCGGGGGAGAAGGGGGTAAACACATTCTCCACGACCCGCCCGCGCGGCACACCTCCGGGGAGGCCGGGCCACCTCCCCCCGGCCCCCAACTTGGGCCACCCCGGCAACTCCAGCAGCGCCGCGTCGATCCCGTCTGCGCTCGTGCCGCTCATCAGGCCGAGGACGCGGGGAGCGGTCACGGTTTCACCTGGGCAGCGACGGGGCGGGAGTGGGGGGGCGACATCCGGGTGACCATACCACCCGGGGGGCTGCGGGGCGGCGAGGGTTGCGGAGGAGGGGGGGCGGACCTATTCTGAGGCCCAACCTTAACCACAATTGAGGTCCTTCCCATCTCGCGCCGACCTCCGGAGGTCTCCATGCTCGACCGACGCACCCTTGCCCTCGTCACCCTCGCCCTCGTCGGGGGCGCCCTGTCTGGAACGGCTCAGGCCGCGCCCAAGAAGGTCACGGGGTACGGCAACCTCGGCATCACCGACGGCAAACCCGGCGGGACGTACACCCTTGTCCTCGGCGACAGCCCGCAGAGCCTGAACTACTACGGGGTGATCGACAACAACCTCGGCCTGATCGCCCAGCAACTCTTCGACGGGCTGGTGGAGTTCAACTACGCCACCTACAAGGTCGAGCCCGCCCTCGCCGAGTCGTGGACCGTCAGCCCCGACGGGAAGACGTACACCTTCAAACTCCGGCAGGGCGCGAAGTGGAGCGACGGCCAGCCCGTGACCGCCGACGACGTGGTGTTCACGTACGAGCAGATCATCATGAACCCCGAGGCCCGCGCCGGGGACGCCGCCAACTTCAAGCTCGACGGCAAGCAGGTCGAGGTGAAGAAGGTCAACCCCAGCACCGTGCAGTTCGTCCTGCCGCGCCCCAGCCCGGCCTTCTTACTCCAGATGCGCTCCTTCGTCATGCCGAAGCACAAGCTGGTGAAGTTCTCGCAGGAGGGCGGGGCGAAGGCCGCCGACATCAACAACGCCTGGCCGAGCAATGTCTCCCCCTCGGAGGTCGTGGGGACCGGGCCCTTCAAGCTCGCCAGCTACACCCCCGGCCAGAAGGTCACGCTGACAAAGAACCCGAACTACTGGAAGGTGGACGGCAAGGGCACCCAGCTTCCGTACCTGAACCAGCTCGAATTCCTGATCATCCGCGACCCGCAGGCGCAGGTGGCGCAGTTCCTCGCCGGGAACGTGGACCAGCTCAACATCACGGGCGCGCAGTTCCCCGACCTCAAGGGGCGCGAGGTGGCGGGCGCCCCCTTCAAGGTGATGCGCTCGACCGCCCTCTTCGGCAGCCCGCCCTTCGTCGCGTACAACTTCGACGCGAAGGACGCGGCCCTCGCCAAGGTCTTCGGCGATGTGCGCTTCCGCCGCGCCATGCAGAGTGCCCTCAACCGCGAGCGCATCATCGACACGGTGTACAACGGCCTCGCCGGGCTGCCTGGGCACGGGGTCGCGCCTGTCAACAAGGAGTGGTACGCGAACACCACCAAGCAGCTCGGCGCCTTCGACCTCAAGGCCGCCGGGGCTGCCCTCGACGCGCTGGGCCTGAAGGACACGAATGGTGACGGCATCCGCGAGATCAGCCGGGGCAAGAACCTGGAATTCGACCTCACCTACGCGACCGACTCCTCCGTCTATCCCGCCATCGCCACGATCATCCAGAACGACTTCGCCAAGGCGGGCGTGAAGGTGAACCTGAAGGGCATCCTCGCCAAGAACCTGCTCTCCACCGGGCAGAGCGGCGACTGGGAGATGATCCTGCACGCCTTCGGCGACCAGCCCGACCCCGAACTGCGCAAGCCGATCTGGCAGCCCGGCGGCGCCCTGTACTACTGGCACCGCAGCCTCCAGCCCGCTCAGGACGGCGGCACGCCCAACATGGCCCGCATGGCCCCCTGGGAGCGGCAGGTCTACACCATCTTCAACGACGCGGCGACCACCACCGACCGCAGCAAGCGCAAGGCGCTCTACACCCGCTGGCAGCTCCTCTTCGCCCAGAACCTGCCCGTCACGCCGCTCGCCAAGCCCGAGAACATCGGCGCGATAAGCAACAAGTACGGCAACTACATCTACAACCTCGGGGTGATTCCGGGGTACAACCCGGTGCCGCTCATCTACCAGAAGTAAGTGGGAAGTGGTGAGTGGAAAAAGCGCAGCCGAGGCGTAAGCACCACGCTGAAGCTCCCACTCACCACTTCCCACCGACCACTCACCCCCTATGCTGACCTACACCCTGCGCCGACTCCTCGGCATGATTCCCACCCTGCTCGTGATCAGCGCCGTGTGCTTCACGGTGATCAAGCTCCAGCCGGGCAGCTTTACCGACCAGTACCTCGAAGACCCGCGCTTCACCCGCGAGACGGCGGCGGCGATCAGCCGTCAGCTCGGCCTCGACCAGCCCGCCATCGTGCAGTACGGGCGGTGGGTGTGGGGGGTGATCACCCGGTTCGACTTCGGGTACTCCTTCCTGCAAAACCGCCCGGTCGTCAGCGTAATAGGGGACCTGCTGGGGTGGACGGTCTTCATCAGCCTGATCACGCTGCTCTTCACCTGGATCATCGCCGTGCCGCTGGGGCTGTACACGGCCTTCAACCGCCACGGGTTCGCGGCGAGCGTGGCGAACTTCCTGGGCTACGTGGGGCTCGCCATCCCCGATTTTCTGGCCGCCCTCCTCCTCGTCGCGCTCGTGCTGCAATTCGGGGGGACGAACGTGGGGGGGCTCTTCAGCCCGGACTACATCGACGCGCCGTGGTCTTGGGCGCGGGTTCTCGACCTGCTGAACCACCTGTGGATTCCGGTCCTCGCCATCGGGCTGGAGGGAGTCGCGGGGCTGATGCGGCAGATGCGGGCCTCGACCCTCGACGTGCTGAGCCAGGATTACATCCGCACGGCGCGGGCCAAGGGCTTGCCGCAGAACCGGGTGATCTGGCACCACGCCGTCCGCAACGCGATCAACCCGCTGATCACCCTCGCGGGCCTGAGTCTGCCCACCCTGATCAGCGGCACGATCATCATCTCCATCGTCCTCAACCTCCCCACCATCGGGCCCCTCCTGTACGACAGCCTCGTCAACAAGGACCAGTACACGGCCCTGACGCTGCTGATGCTGAGTGCGTTCCTGCTCCTCGTCGGCAACCTGCTCGCCGACCTGGCGCTGGCGTGGGCGGACCCGCGCGTGAGGTACGGGTGAGGCGGTTAGTGGTCGGTGGTCGGTGGTTCGTGGGAGCCTCGGCTTCACGCCTCCGCTCCCGCTGCGCTTTTCCCACTCGCCACTTCCCACGAACCACTCACCGCCGAAGGCACCCATGACCACCGTTCCCGCTCCCTCCACCCCGGCCGCCCCCTCCCCCTGGGCGATGGCGTGGCGGCGCTACCGCAAGTCGCGCCTGGGCGTGATCGGCGGCTGGCTGCTGCTCTTCCTGTACGGGCTGGCGCTGTTCTCGCCTTTCCTTGCCCCCTACGCCATCACGACCCAGCACGAGGAGGCGAGCTACCAGCCGCCGCAGCCCGTTCACATCGTCCACGAGGGGCAGTTGCGCGCCCCCTTCGTGTACGGCTTCACCCAGAAGCGCGACCCGGTGACGTTCGCCCGCAAGAACGTGGAGGACCGGGAAAACCCGGTGCCCATCCGCCTGTTCGTGCGCGGAGACGAGTACCGCTTCCTGGGTATTCGGTCCAACCTCCACCTCTTCGGGGTGCCGGAGGGGAACAACTTTTTCCCGCTCGGGACCGACCAGCTGGGCCGCGACCTCCTCTCGCGCACGCTCGTCGGCGCGCAGGTCAGCCTGACGGTGGGGGTGATCGGGGTGCTGATTTCGTTTGCCATCGGGATTGTGCTGGGCGGGGTCAGCGGGTATTACGGCGGGTGGACCGACAACCTGATCCAGCGGACGGTGGAGGTGCTGCTCTCGTTCCCGCGCCTGCCCATCCTGCTCGCGCTCTCGACGCTGATTCCAGCGAAGTGGCCGAGCACCTGGGTCTACCTGGGGATCGTGGCCGTGCTCGCGCTGATCGGCTGGGCGGGGCTGGCGCGGGTGGTGCGGGGGCAGGTGCTCGCCGCGCGCGGGGTGGAGTACGTGACCGCCGCGCAGGCCATCGGCGCCCGCGACCTGCGGGTGATCCTGCGGCACATCACGCCGAACCTCAGTTCCTTCCTGCTGGTGACGGCCACGCTCGCCCTGCCCGGCTACATCCTGGGCGAGAGCGCCCTGAGCTTCCTGGGGCTGGGGATCAAGGAGCCGATGACCTCGTGGGGCCTGCTGCTCAAGGACGCGCAGAACTTCCAGACGTTGCGGCTGTACCCGTGGCTCCTGATCCCCGGCCTCTTCATCTTCCTGGCGGTGCTCGCCTTCAACTTCTTCGGGGACGCGCTGCGCGATGCGGCGGATACCCAGAGCCGGGGATAGACAGGAACCGGGGAATTTCGGCCCCGACCGTCTCCGATTCGTCATCCTGTGGGGCAAGTCTTATGAAAACCGCCTTTCTGTCCGCCCTGCTGAGCTTGTCTGCCGTCGCCGCCGCTCAGACGCCGCCCGCCACGCCTGCCCCCACGCCCATCCCGCAAGGCGCCCCGGTCGAACTGCGCGGCCTGTGGGTGGACGCCTTCGGGCCCGGGATCAAGACGCCCGCCGAGGTGGACAGGCTCGTCGCCGATGCCCGCGCCATGAACGTGAACGTCTTGTTCGCGCAGGTGGGGCGCCGGGGCGACTGCTACTGCCTGAAGGCCGCCATGCCGCCGACCGACGACCCCGCCGTGCCCCCGGGCTTCGACCCCCTCGCCTACCTGATCGAGAAGGCGCACCCGCTGGGCCTCCAGGTCCACGCCTGGATCATCACGACGGCGATCTGGAACTCGACCACGCCGCCGAAAAGCCCCGCGCACGCCTTCAACGCGCACGGGCCGGACAGGGCGGGGCGCGACAACTGGATTCTGGGCAAGTTCGACGGCACCGTGAAGGCGGGGAGCGACTGGCTCCTCGACCCCGGGCACCCCGACGCTGCTGAGTACATCCGCAACATGTACGTCTCGGTCGTGCAGAACTACGACGTGGACGGCATCCAGTTCGACCGGGTGCGTTACCCCGACTTCAACCCGGTGGGGGGCCCGAACAGCTGGGGCTACAACGAGACGGCGCTCGCCCGCTTCCGCGCGGAGACGGGGGCCACCGGCACGCCCGCCCCCGAAGACCCCGCCTGGGCCGGGTGGCGCCGCACCCAGGTCACCAACCTCGTGCGGGACACGGCGCTCGCGGTGAAGGCGGTCAGGCCCGACGTGAGCGTCAACGCCGCCACGATCACCTACGGGGCGGGGCCGACGACGGACGAGGGCTTCGCGCTGACTCGCACTTATAACGAGGTGTTGCAGGACTGGCTGACCTGGGTGCGGGAGGGCTACCTCGACCTGAACGTGATGATGAACTACAAGCGCGACTTCGTGCCCGAGCAGGCGGGGTGGTTCAACACCTGGGCGGCGTACGCGGCGGGGCTGCGGGTGCGCTCGCCGGGAGTGTTTCAGGTGAGTGGGTCGTCCATCTACCTCAACGACCAGCGCAGCATCCTCAGCCAGGTGCGCAAGACACGCGGCCTGGGCATCGGCTGGGCCGGGTACTCGTACCGCACGCCCGACGCGGACGTGAACGCCGGGAAGCGCACCGCCGCCGAGGTTCTGCCCGAACTCACCGCGAAGCTCGCGGGACCCGGCGGGCCCTTCGCGACTCCGGTCCGCTGGGTGCGCCCCAACCCCTCGGCGCTGCGGGCCCTGCGCGGCACGCTGGCGACGACGGGTACGGCGCCCCTGGGAGGGCGGACGGTGCGGCTCCTCGACGAGTCGGGAGAGGAGGTCGCCCGCACCACGACGAACGGGGTGGGCGGCTACGGCTTCCTGCACGTGCCCGACCGGGCGGTGCGGGTGGAGGTGGGCGGGGTGACCGGGGAAGTCGTCACGGCCCCGGCGGGGAAGGTGACGGACCTTCCCGCGCTGACCGTGCCGTAGGGCGGCGGGGAAACTTCAATCCTTAGCTGGGGGTGGGAGAAATCCTGCCCCTCTTTGCCGTTCCGCGTTCCGAAGTTCCTTACGATTCGACGTTGAAAGGCAGAACATGAGTGAATTCTTGCATTTGCTCCCGGCCGCCCCTGCTTAGCGTGGAGCCCGATCAACCACAGCTCAGAAGGAGGCGGCATGGCCCGCGAAACGCGCGACAGCATCGGGAACATCTGGGGAGAGCGCACGCCCTACCGGGGCGAATGGTCCGCCCGCGTGGACGAACATGTCGTGGAGGAGCCCGACCGTTGGGTGCAGTCGGCCTGCGTCCTGTGCTCGAACGGCTGCGCGCTCGACATCGGCGTGAAGGACGGACGAATTGTTGGAGTGCGGGGCCGGGAGGTGGACCGGGTGAACCGGGGGCGGCTGGGGCCCAAGGGGTTGCACGGGTGGGAGGCGAATGGCAGCCCCGACCGACTGACCCACCCCCTCGTCCGCCGGGGCGGCAGGCTCGAACGGGCGACCTGGGACGAGGCGATGGAGTTGATCGTTCAGCGGTCGAAGGAGATCGTCGAGCGGCACACCGGGCTGGGCATCGGCATCTACAACACCGGGCAACTCTTCCTGGAGGAGTACCACACCCTCGCCGTGCTCGGGCGGGTCGGCCTGGGCACCCGCAACATGGACGGCAACACGCGGCTGTGTACCGCGACGGCCGCCTCCTCCCTCCAGGAGTCCTTCGGCTGCGACGGCCAGCCGGGGTCCTACAGCGACATCGACGTGACGGACGCCCTGCTCCTCGTGGGCACCAACCTCGCCGAGGCGCAGACCGTCCTGTGGATGCGGATGCTCGACCGGCTGGAGGGACCCGACCGGCCCCGGCTCGTCGTGATCGACCCGCGCGTCACGCCCACCGCCGAGCGGGCGGACCTCCACCTCCAGCTCCGCCCCGGCACGAACGTCGCCGTTCTCAACGGTCTCCAACACCTCCTGATCGAGAACGGGCACGTCGATCAGAAGTACGTGCAGGCCCACACGGTCGGTTTCGAGGACCTGAAGCGCACCGTGGGCGTCTACACCCCCGAACTCGTGGAGCGGATCAGCGGGGTTCCGGCGGAGAAGCTGCGCGCCGCCGCCGAGATCGTGGGCACGTCGCCGACGCTCGTGTCCGCCGCGCTGCAAGGGGTGTACCAGTCGAACCAGGCGACGGCCGCCGCGTGCCAGATCAACAACGTCCACCTGTTGCGCGGGCTGATCGGCAAGCCGGGGAGCGGCGTCTTCCAGATGAACGGCCAGCCCACCGCGCAGAACACCCGCGAGACGGGGGCGGACGGGGAACTCGTGGGCTTTCGCAACTGGCTCAACCCCGAGCACGTCCGGGAGGTCGCCCGGCTCCTCAACGTGTCCCCCGACTCCATCCCGCACGGCGCCCAGCCTGCGCACGCGCTCGAAATCTTCCGGCTCGCGGAACTCGGCTCGGTCAAGATGTTGTGGGTGATCTGCACCAACCCGGCGGTGTCCCTGCCGGACCTGGCGCGCACCCGGCACATCCTCGCCAAGGAAGACCTCTTCCTCGTCGTGCAGGACGCCTTCCTCACCGAGACCGCCGCCCTTGCCGACGTGGTGCTCCCCGCCGCGATCTGGGGCGAGAAGACGGGCACCTTCACGAACGCGGACCGCACCGTGCACCTCTCGCTGAAGGCGGTGGAGCCCCCGGGTGAAGCGAAGTCGGACCTCGACATCTTCCTCGACTACGCGCGGCGGATGGACTTCCGCGACCGGGACGGACAGCCCCTCGTGGGGTGGCACGACGCGGAGGGAGCCTTCGATGCCTTCAAGGAACTCACACGCGGGCGGCCCTGCGACTACAGCGGCCTGAGCCACGCGCGGCTCCTGGGCGGCAGCGGCATCCAGTGGCCGTGTCACGAGGGGAGCCCGGACGGCACCGAGCGCCTGTACGCGGACGGCGTCTTCCCGACCCGCTGGGGCTACTGCCAGACCTACGGGCACGACCTGGAGGTGGGGGCGGGCGCCGAGCAGGAGGAGTACCGCGCGAACGACCCGAACGGCCGGGCGAGGCTGCGCGCCGCCGCCTACCGCCCCCTCCACGAGGAGCCCGGCGCCGAGTACCCCCTGATCCTCACGACCGGGCGCCGCGTGTATCACTTCCACACCCGCACGAAGACGGGGCGCTCTCCCGAACTGAATGCCGCCGCGCCCGACGGATTCGTGCAGATCAATCCCGAGGACGCCGGGCAGTACGGCATCTCGGAGGGCGACTGGGTGGAGATCACCTCGCGGCGGGGCACGGTGTTCGAGCGCGCGAGGCTGGGGGGCGTCGAGCCGGGCACCCTCTTCATCCCCTTCCACTACGGCTACTGGGACGACCCGGGCCGCCCCCGCGCCGTGAACGAGCTGACCCTGTACGAGGTGGACCCGGTGAGCAAACAGCCGCACTACAAGGCCTCCGCCGTGCGAGTTCGCCGCGTGACGGAGGGGCACGTCGCGCGCCAGCGGCAGCCGCAGACGGTCGCGGGGCAGGGGGACTAGCCGTGGAGACGCAGACCGGGCACGTCGGAACCTACCTGGGCCTCCTGCAAGGCGGGGAGGAGGGGCTCGCCCGCGCCTTCCGGCTGGTGGCGAAACAGCACTCGGGCGAACCCGACCTCCCGCGCGAGTGCGAGACCTTCGCCGCCTGGTCGGACGATCACGTCACGGAGTTGCGGCCGTTCCTCGAACGCTACGGCGGGCGCCCGCAGGACCCGGGCCTGCTCCACCACCTCTTCGGGGACGCGGCGCGCGGCATGCGGGAGGGGTCGGTGATGCTGACCCTGCTCCGACAACTGGGGCACCTGTGGGTGATGGCGCAGGACAACCAGGCCTCCTGGGTCGTGCTTACCCAGGCCGCCCAGCACCTGCGCGACGAGTCCCTGAAGCTCAGTTGCCGGGAGGCCCTGCGGCGCAACCACGTCCAGCTCGCCTGGCTGAAGATGCACCTCAAGGAGCGCGCCCCCCAGACCCTGCTCGTGCCCGACTCGACCGGGAAGACGACCCTCTTCCGGCCCCGGGGATAGGGAGCGGTGGGGCGCAGGATGTGAGGCACGACAGCGCCCTGATCCGGGCCGGCCGGGTGAGAACGCTTGAGGTGCAATACGAAGAACAGCGTCTCAGTCGAGGTCCTTTTCTCCCAGGCTTTTCTCTCGACCGGGTTCAGGATGTCCACGCCAGAAGGAAGCAGATTGGATGTGCCTGTGACCTGGCGTTTTCGCGCTGTTGCCCCTCTCCCCCGTGGGACTTGCAAAGCTGCGAAGCAGAGAGGACGGTGCGAAGCAATGGGTGAGGGGGCGTGTGACCAACCCAGCCGCTCGCCCAGGGCCAAGGAACGCCTTACCCTCCGTCGAGAGAAAGGCCGGCTTTTCTCCCTCTCCCCTTGCCGGAGGCTTGCAAAGCTGCGAAGCAGACTTGAAAAGCTCCAAAGGAGAGGGCTGGAGAGAGGGGTAACGAGCGCCGCTCGTCCTGCTGCCCGACGACGAAAACGGGTTCTTCGCCGGTTTCGCGATTCGCGGCAAGCGTTGAGAGGGGGGTACGGCGGGTGGGTCGGGCAGGTGAGGGAACGCCGGGGCGCTCCTTGCCGTAGTGTGCAGGTGTGGAAACCCCAGGAGTGTGGACCCGTGTGCGGGCCTTTGCAAGGGGCGAGCGGGACGCGGAGACGCTGTACGCCTACCGCCGGGCGGGCGCGCAGGTGCATCCCCTGCTTGACGCCGCCGAACGCCGCCGCTTCGACCTGACCCTCAGCGGGAAGAGCCCCTTCGCCGTTCCCCGGCACGTCGGGCTGGAACTCGCCTGCGCCTGGAACGCCTTTACCCTCCAGACGCTCGGCGACAGGATGCTGGAGGCCGACGAGGCCGCCGACCCCGGCACGGCGGGCTTCGTGCCGCCCGTGACCTTCGATCAGGTGCAGGGTTACTACACCGAGGTGGGGCGCTGGCTGGGCTACGCGAGCCAGGCCGAACACGACGCCGGCTTCGACCTGCCCGCCGGGACCCTGCCCGCCCGCCTGCCCGACTGGTCGCCGGTCGAGCCCTGCCCGAGGCCGCACCTCGACGCGATGATCGCGGCCCTGGACGCCCTGCGGCTGCACGCCGAGGCCGCGATGCACGCGCTGGAGCAGGGCACCCCGGAGGCCGACCGATCCAAACTCGCCCGGCTGCGCGGCCTCTTCGCCGAGGCGCTCTCGGCGGCGAACTACGTCTCGGGCATGTACCGCCCCGGCGCCTCCGTGGCCCTGCACGAGCAGATCGAGGAGCACGCCAAACGGGCCATCGAGGGCCTGTACCGGGTGGGCCAGTTCATCAGCTACCCCGCGCTGCTGACGGAGGGGGGCCGGGCGGGTGCTCCCCGGGCCACCGGGGTGAAGGCGCCCTTTCACCGCACGGCCCTGCCCGGGGAGCCCGGCTTCGACCCCTGGGCGATGACCGACCCGGGCAGCGTGGCCTCGCTGCGAAACGATCCCAACGCCGGGCGCGTGATCGACGAGATGTGGGCCCTCGACCCCGACCCGGCGGCGAGCCTGGCCCTGTGGGATGAGATTCGCCGGGCGGTGGAGACGGGCGGCGCGGTGGTGGCGCGGGACGAGCGGGGCGAGCCCCTGGGCTTTTACTTCTGCACCCCGTACTGCGCGATTTACGAGGCGAAGCGGCCCCTGGTGATCGGGGACACCCCCGTCCGGAGGGGCCAGCACTTCACCTTCGAGCGGGCCGCCGAGGGGGTGCGGATCGGCTACCCCTTCAAGCGGGAGATCGTGGTCGGGAACTTCCGCCGGGGCGCCGCCATCGACTACTGCGATCCCGACCAGCCCCCGCCCCACGACGAGTGAGCGGGGGCTGGTCGGGGAACCGGGCGGGTGGGTGCCGGTGAGCGGACCTGCCCGCTCAGTTCGCCACCACCTGCCGCAGCAGGTACTTGACGATGCCCGCGCTGCTCGCCTCCCGCAGCAGGCACGTGTACAGCGCGTCGCCGTCGCGGGCGAGCAGCAGCGTCCGCTGGGCGAACTCGATCTGGAGGACGTTCAGGCCCTGACCCCTCACGTGCGCCCCGAGGCCCTCGGCCGCGCCCAGGAAGAAGCGGACGTAACTTCCCACCTCGTCCGGCAGCGCCTCGCCGACGTGGGTGAGGACCCTGCCGTCCCGCCCGTAGGCGGCGGCGCTCACCATGCCCGGCGCCTCGGCGAGCTGCCCGAGGAGGGCGGCGTGCCGGGAGGGCGGCGCGGAGGGCCTGGGGGGTTCGGCGGGCGCCGCAGGAGAGGTGGGCGCGGGAGAGCCGGGGCCCTTGGTCACCTGCGGTCCCCGCATCGCACGCTGGACCACCGGCAGCAGCCCGCCCGAGGTGAAGGGCTTTTTCAGGAGACCGGCGGCGCCCGCCTCCTGCGCCTGGCGGTACATGCCGTCGTTCACGACGCCGCTCATCAGGAGGACGGGCAGGCCCGCGAGGTCGGGGTGGCTCCGCACCTCGCGGCACAGCTCGAAGCCGCCCATGCCGGGCATCACGATGTCGGCGATCACGAGGTCGATGCCCGGGTGGGCGCTGAGGGTTTGCAGCGCCTCCTCCGCGCTGGGGGCGCCGAGCACGGTCAGGCCGTGGGGGGCGAGGCTGAATTCCAGCGCCTTGCGGACGCTGACACTGTCGTCGACGACGAGAACTTCGGGCATGGGGCTCCTTGGAAAGGGGGGGGTCAGCCGTGGGCGGCCCGCGTGTGGTCGAGCTGCACGGTGGCCTCCAGCATCAGGTGCTGGGTGGGAGTGGTGATGGTGTGGGGCAGGCCCCGGACCTCGCTTTGCCGCAGGGGATGGAAGGTGAAGGGGGCCCCGGGAGTCGCCTCCGTCATCGCGAAGGTGCGGGAAAAGGCCGCCTCGCCGCTCAGGACGCCGTACTCGGCCGAGACGACCTCCCCGCCGTCGAGGACGAACTGCGCCACGACCTCGCCAAACTGCACGAGGAGCTGCCCGCTCTTGCGCATCTGGTTGAGGAAGGTCAGCAGGTCGAAGAGGCCGATCAGTTCCAGCGTGCCATGGAGCCCGGCGCCGCCCTCGTCCAGGGCCTCGTCGGGCGTGGGGCCCCCGTCTTGCGCGTCGTCGAGCAGAAGGTCGTCGCTGAAGGAATTCTCGCCCTCCCCGGGGACCTCGGGGGGACGGGTGCCCAGCCGTTCCAGATGCTCCAGCACCACGCCGATCAGCTCCTGAGGCGAGAGCCCCGGGGCGTGCCACAGGTCGAGGGGGCCCACGAGGCGGGCGGGCTTCTCCCGCGCGATCAGGAGGAAGGGGCAGCGCGCGGTGGCGGGATCGTTGCGGACGATCTCGAAGAAGTCCTCGCCGCCCATGTCGGCCAGGGTCTCGTCGCACACGATCAGGTCGGGCACGATCCGTTCCAGGCGGGTGAGGGCGTACAGCGCCCCCTCGGCGAAGCTCGCGTCGAGGCCGCGACCGCTGCCCAGCAGGGCGTGCGCCCGCCCGCGCGCGAAGCTGCCCATCACGAACAGCACGCTGCGGGAGGGATTCACGCCGCACCCCCGGCACACAGTTGGCCCAGCCGCCGCAGGAGCAGAGTCTCGTCCACGGGCTTGCTGAAGTAGTCGGTGGCGCCCAGCGCGAAGGCCAGGCGCTGGTGTTTCTCGCCCGCGCGGGTCGTCATCACCACGACGGGGGTTGAGGCGGTGCTCACGCGGGACCGCAGGGCCTCGATCAGTTCGTAACCGTTCATGCGGGGCATCTCCAGGTCGCTGAGAATGAGGTCGAAGGCCGCGTCCTGCCCGAGCACTTCCAGCGCCGCCTGACCGTCGGCGGCCGTCACGACCCGGTAGCCGCCGCGTTCGAGCATCCGCCCCACCACCCGGCGCACGCTCACCGAGTCGTCCACGAGGAGCAACCGGGCCTGCTGGCGGGTCCCCCGCGTGTCCAGCCGGGGCGCCCACAGCCGGGGCTGCCCGGCGAGACGTTCCAGGCCCCCCGGGTCGAGGAGCGGCACGACCTCGCCGCCGCTCGTCACCGTGGCCCCCGCCAGGAAGGGCAGGCTGGCGAGCAACGGCTCCAGCGGGCGCAGCGACACCTCCTCGATGTCCAGGAACTCGTCCACCTCGGCCGCCGTGAGCCCCGAGGCCGTGTGCAGCACCGCCACGCGGCGGGGGCCACGCGCGCCCGACTCCGGCAGCCCCCACAGGGGACGCAGGGGGTGCAGGGGCACCCGCCGCCCCTCGTGCTCGACCGCCTCGCCCGCCGGGGTCCCCAGCACCTCGCCCGGGTCCACCTCGCGCAGGGCGGCGACGCTGTTGGTGGCGAACGCCACCGTCTGCCGCCCCACCCGGGCGAGCACGATCTCCGCCACGCGCACGGTGAGCGGCACCCGCAGGGTGAAGGTGGTCCCCTCGCCCGGGCGGCTGCGGATCAGGAGTTCCCCGCCCAGGCGGCGGACGTTGCTCGCCACCACGTCCATGCCCACCCCGCGCCCCGCCTCCGCCGTCACCTCGCGGGCGGTCGAGAGGCCGGGGAGCAGGATCAGGTGCAGGGCGGCCTCGTCCGTCATGGCCGCCAGTTCGGCCGCCGAGCGCAGCCCGCGCGCCAGGGCCCGCTCGCGCACCGCCGCCACGTCGATGCCCCGCCCGTCGTCGCTGACCTCCACGTCGAGGTGGTGGCCGCGCGCCACGGCGCGGACGCGGATGGTGCCCACCGGGGGTTTGCCCGCCCGCACCCGCTCCCCCCCGGGTTCGAGACCGTGGTGGGCGGCGTTCGTCACGAGGTGGAGCAGCGGGTCGGCGAGGCCCTGGAGCACCCCCGCCTCGACCTCCACCCGCTCGCCCTCGGTGATCAGGTTCAGCGGTTCGGCGCGGCCCCGGGCCCAGCGGCGCAACCGGGTCGTGACCTGCCCGAAGGGCACCCGGCTCGTGCGGGCGACCTCCTGGCGCAGCCGCCGCAGCAGCTTGCCCAGCCGCTCGTTCTCGTCGCGCAGACCCGAAAGCCCGGTCCCGAAGCTGGAGCGCACCTCCCCGAAGTCGGCGGCGAGTTCGGTGACCGCCCGCGCGAGGACGTTGAGGTCGTTGTACGTGTCGAACTCCAGCTCGTCGAACAGCTCGCCCACGCTCGCCCGCGAGGTCGCGGTGCCCTCGCCCACCCGCACCATGTCGGGGTTGAGGTACCTCTCCTCGAAGTCGCGCACCGCCCGACCGACCCGCGCGTGGCTGTCCGTCATCGCCTGCGTCAGACCGGCAAGCTGGGAGAGGGTCTGCCCCAGCCGGGCGCGCGACACCACGAGTTCGCCCACGAGGTCCATCAGGGCGTCGAGGCGGCGGGGATCGACCCGGACGCTCTCGCGGCGCTCGGGGCTCGCCGGGCGCGGCGCCTCGGGCCCGGGGGCCTGGGGGGCCGGGGCCTCGGGCTCGGGGACCTCCCCGTCCACGAGCGCGGTCAGCCGCCGACTCAGCCGCGCGAGGACGGGCGCCAGGTCGTCGGGCTCGCCCTCCGCCGCGCGCAGCAGCCGCTCGACCACGGAGGTGGCCTCCAGGAGGGCCTGCCGCGCCGGGGCGTCGAGGGTCCGCTCGCCGTCGCGCACCGCCGAGAGCAGGTTCTCCAGGCCGTGCCCGAAGTCGCCCAGCACCTCGAAGCCCACCATGTAGGCGCTGCCCTTGACCGTGTGGGCGGCGCGGAACATCTCGGTCACGTCGCCCGACTCGCCCGCCTCCAGCCCGGTGCGCAGGGCGTCCAGATGCTCACGGACCTCGGGGGCGAAGTACCCCCACAGGTCGCTCTGCCCCTCGCGGAAGGCGCGGAGCTTCGCCTCCAGACCGGCAGGGGTGCCTGGAACCTCCGGAGTCTTGGCCCTCTCGGGAGCCGACGGGGCGCGGAAGGCAGTGGGCCGGGCGGCGAGGAGGTCTTGCAGCCGCCGGGTGCCCCCGATTCCCGCGAAGGTGAGCCCCACCTCGCCCTCGCCCTGGCCGCTTGCCACCCCCTCCAGTGCACTGCGCAGACAGACCGTCACGCTGTGCAGCACGCCCAGGAGTTGTTGCCTCAGCTCCTCGGGCAACTCCGGGCGGGATTCGAGGAGCCGCTCACCCAGGGCGGCGAGGCTCGACATCTGCGGGAAGCCGTAGAGGGCCGCGCTGCCCCGCATCCGGTGGTAGAGCACGACGAGGGCGTCCACGGCCCCGGGGTCGTGCCCGGCCCGCAGCTCGGCAAGGCAGGCTTCGAGCTGGGTCAGGTTCTGCCAGCTTTCGAGCAGGTAGGCGCCCAGCAGGTCGGCGGAGTGCGCGGTCATCCTCACCCCTCCTAACCGGGGAGCCGGAAGCGTTCCAGGCTGCCGCCCAGCTGCCCGGCGAGTTCCTGAAGCTCCTCGGCGGCCTGGCGGCCCCGCTGCACGGACGCGCTCGACCGCTCGGCGATCTGGGCGATCTCACCGACCGCCTGGCCCACCTGCTCCACCCCGCGCACCTGCTCGGTCGTGGCCGCGCTGATGCTCTCGGCGAGCTGGGCCGACTGCTGGGCGAGGGCGCCGAGTTCCTGGAGCCTCTCACCGGCGGTCGTGGCGACCCGGTAGCCCGACTCCACCTCGCGGGTGCCGTCCTCCACCGAGGCGACCACCTCCTGGATCTCGCCCTGCACCGTCTTGATCAGGGTGGCGATGCGGCCCGTGGCCTGGGCGCTGTTCTCGGCGAGCTTGCGCACCTCGTCGGCGACGATGGCGAAGCGGCTCCCGGCCTCGCCCGCGCCCGCCGCCTCGATGGCCGCGTTCAGCGCGAGGAGGTTCGTCTGCGAGGAGAGGCGGGTGATAGTATCCACGATCTCCTGAATCTCCAGCGAGCGGTCACCCAGGGACTTGACGCGCTTGGAGATGTCCTGCACCTCGCGCCGGACGTTTTGCATCCCGCCCAGGGTGTCCTTCACGGCCTCCTGCCCCTGCACCGAGGCGCTCAGCGCCTGCCCGGCGGCGGTCGCGCTCGCGGCGGCGATCTCGGCCATGCGGCGGATCGCGGCCGTCACCTCCTGCACCTGGTCACGCACCCGCTGGGCCTCGCCCGCGGTCGCCTCGCTGCCCTGCACGATCTCGCCGGTGGTGCCGAGCATCGCCTGGGCGCCGCCGCTCACCGATTGGGAGGCGGCCTGGACGCTTTGCAGCACGGTCCCCAGCTCCTCGACCATCAGGTTGATCGAGTCCACCACGTTGCCCAGCACGTCCTCGGTGACGCGCCCGCGCCGGGTGAGGTCGCCGTCGGCGATGTCCATCGTCACGTCGAGGAAGTCGCCGATGTTCTGCTGGAGCCGCAGGGCCTCGTCGCGCTCGCGCTGGGCCCCCAGTTCGTTCTGCTGGAGCTGCTCGATAGCCTGGTCGAAGGACTGGGCGAGCAGGCCGATCTCGTCGTTCGAGCGCACGTTCGACCGCTCGCTGAGGTCGCCCTGGGCCACCCGCTCCGAGACCGCCGCGAGGCGCTGCACCGGGCGCACCAGGCGGCGGCTGAAGATCACACCGCCCGCCAGGGCCAGCGCGCCCGCCAGCAGCAGCGCCCCCGCGAGGAGCAGGGCCGCCTGTCGCTGCTGGGCGGCGATCACGCCCAGGTCCATCCCGACGAGCACCTCGCCGAGGTAACCGCCCGAGACCGGGGTGTCGATGTTGAGCACGCGCCGGGTCTGGCCCGTCTCCGGGTCGCGGTAGGTCAGGCGTTGCTGCCCCGGCTCACCGTGATCGTCCTTTTCCGTCTCCAGCAGCCCGGCGGGCACGAAGGGCGCGAAGGTGTGGGCGATGGGCCGCCCCTGGCGGTCGGCCACGAGCACGTAGGCCACGCCCTGCACCCGCGCGTAGTTGTCGATCAGGCTCTGAAGCTGGCTCACGTCCTCGGTCGCCAGGTAGTTGGGGGTGACGCTCACCAGGGACTGGGCAATCGCCTCTCCCTTGGAGCGGTACTCGGTGTTCAGCGAATCGCGCAGGCCGTTGACCGACACCACGATGCCCGTGGCGGTCAGGACGACGATCAGCCCGGACAGGTACAGGGTGACCCGGCGTTGCAGACTGACAAAACGCTTTTGCTTGAGCGCCCGGCGCACGCGGCGCGGCGCGGAGATGGGGGTGAGGTCGGCGGCTTCGGGCGCGGCGTTCAGGTTCCCGAGGCTGGTCGAGGGGTTGGACATGGGGACTCTCCGGGGAGTGGGAAGGGGGGCCGGGGGCTTACTGGCCGGGGCGGAGCTGCCAGCGGTTCACGGTGACCCAGCGGCCACCCTGCACCGCCGTCAGGTACACGCGGTTGAGGCCCTGGTGCCGGGAGGGGCTGAAGGTCAGCGGCTCACCGATGCCGAGGTCGAGCTCCTCC
Source organism: Deinococcus aetherius (assembly GCF_025997855.1). Classification (NCBI taxonomy): domain Bacteria; kingdom Thermotogati; phylum Deinococcota; class Deinococci; order Deinococcales; family Deinococcaceae; genus Deinococcus; species Deinococcus aetherius. The sequence continues at coordinate 200,190 of NZ_AP026561.1, read as the reverse complement.
ATGCGCTCCAGCGCGCTGCGAAACCCCGGGCGGGTGAGGGTGGGCCCGCTCCGACGCATTCCCTCGACGATGACCTTGGCGTTGAGAAAGCCCTCCAGCCCCAGGAAGCTGTAGGCAACGGGCCGGTAGGTCGAGTTCTGGACCCCCGCCGGGAGGGTGGGTTTCCACTTTTCGATCAATCTCCGGTACTCGCCGACCGCCGGGAACCGGGCGTCGTTGTAGGACGGAACGACCTGGGTGTTCAGCAGGCCCCGGGTGTAGTCGCGCCCGGTCTTGCGCCCGGCCGCCTGAAGCAGGCCGAGCAGGTTGTCCGCGCTCACGCCCGAGAGGTTGGTGATCGGCACGTTCCACCCGGCGTCGCGGGTCGCTCGGATGAAGGCGCTGCCCGCCTCGTAGGTCGTGGCGCTGAGGACGACCTCCACCCCGGCCTCCCGCAGGTGGGTCATCGCAGGGCCCATGTCAGCGTCCGCCGTGACGCCGCGCCGGTAGGTCGCCTCGGCGGTGATGCGGGCGCCGTGCCGCGCGAGGGCGCGGGCGACTCCCTCCTCGCCGCTGCGCCCGTAGGCGTCAAGCTGGTAGAAAACGCCGAACTTGCGGAACCCCGCCGCCCAGAGCTGCTCGACCTGCGCCTCCATCTCTTGCGCGTAGGAGGCGCGGATGTTGAAGACGTTCGTGCTGTAGGGCACGTTGCGCTGAATCTGCGCGCCCGTCAGGTTGCCGACCAGACTGACGCCCTGGGCGTCGAAGGACTTCAGTACCGGCAGGGCCGCCGTCAGCGTGGGCGTGCCCACGTAGTTGAAGAGGGCAAAGACCCGCTCCTGCCCGACCAGCCGGACGGTGTTCGCCACCGTGCGGTCCGGCTGGTAACCGTCGTCGAGCGCCACGAGTTCCAGTCGGCGGCCCCCGATGCCCCCCCGGGCGTTCACCTCGTCGAAGTACGCCTTGGCCCCCCGGTAGTACTCGATCCCCAGCCCCGCCGAGGAGCCGGTGAAGGCGGCGCTCATCCCGATCTTGATGGGCGTGCCCGTGGACGCCGCCCCCGCGAAGCCCGACCCTGCGGCCAGGAGGGCGCCCAGGACCAGCCGGGCGAGGGGGGGGACGGCGCGGGGTCCGCGCGCCGGGTGGGCGGGGGGTCTGGGCGGATCGGCTGGACTCTGCATACGGTGCTCCTTGGGGCGGGGGGGCGGGGAAGGGCCCTACAGGGCGGCGGTGAGTTGCGCCTGCACGGTCTGCACGAGCGCGGGCAGGTCGAGGTGGTGGACGCTTCCCGCGTCGGCCGTGGCGGCCTCGGCGAGCAGGTCCTGGGGGGCGAAGGTGGGGGCGGCCAGCGTCTCGAAGCCCAGGACGGTCTCCACGGGGAAGGCGAGGGGCTGTCCTCCCGTCTCGACGAGCAGGGCCAGCCCGGCGGGTGGCCCGGGCTCGCCGAGCAGGCCGGCGAGGTTGACGAGTGGGACCGGGCGGCCCTGCACCGCGCAGAGCCCCAGCAGGACCCGGCGGTCCAGGGGCAGCGCGGCGACCCGCCCCGGCTCGAAGGCCTCGCGGCTCTCGGCGGCGGGCACGGCGAGCACCCGCTCTCCCAGGCGAAACAGCAGGACCCGGCGCCCTTGCACGGCGAGCCTCAGCCCACCACGCGGCGCACGGAGTCGAGAATCTGCGCGGGCGTGTAGGGCTTGGTCACGTACTCGCTCGCCCCCTGGCGCAGCCCCCAGCGCACGTCGGTGTCGTTGCCCTTGCTCGACACGAGCACGACCTTGATCCCCTGGGTCTGGGTGTTCCTGCGCAGGGCCCGCAGCACCTCGTAGCCGTTTTGCACGGGCATCACGACGTCGAGCATCACCAGATCGGGGCGCTCGGTCGCCACCCGGGCCTCCACCTGGGTGGGGTCGTTCACGGTGATGACCTGATGGTCCCCGGACCGGAGAATGCTCTCCATCAGGGCGAGATCGGCGGAGGAATCATCGGCGACGAGAATCTTTGCCATACGTCTACTCCTGGAGGGGGCGCCACGCGCGGTGGCGGAGAGAGGGCGGTGGACGATCCCGGCGACCAGGGGCGCGGGGCCGTGGTCGACATGCGTTTGGCGCTCCGGACAGGGGAAGCGGCGCAGGCGGTGCGCCCGGCGCCTCCTCGCGCCGTCCGGGGGTGACTGGAAAGCTCGAAGGGGACACGGCGGCCACCTCCCCGAGGACATCAGCACCTCGAGGTGGCTTCACGAAGAACTGCCCCCGCCGTCAGTACCGACAGGGAGACGGTACGTCCTTGAGTCTCACAACCTCATCACAACCCACGCGCCTTGATTCGATGTTGAAAGATAAAGGGCCTATTTCTGGGTGTCGGTGGGAGGAAAGGGTAGTGGTGGACACATTCTTCATGAACGTGTCCGGGCCCAGGGTTGCCGCTCCGGGCTCAGCGCGTCCGCGTCACCTTGCTGAGGAGAGGCGGCGCGTCGGGGTCCAGCCCCCGGTGCAGGGCGAGATGGCCGGCGAAGAGGTAGAAGGCGAGCGCGCTGGGCACGGGATCGGTGAGGGCGTGGCCGGTCTGCGGTGTGGTGAGGGTACCTCCCGGCGCGGGACCCAGGGTCCGCAGGTCTGCCCCGCTGCCCAGCAGGTCGGCATAGGCGCGGGCGGTCACCTCCCCGGCGGCGTCGGCGGAGGTGAAGCCCAGCAGCGGCACCCCCTCGGCGAGGAGCCTCTTGGGGCCGTGGCTGAACTCGGCCGCCGAGTACGCCTCCGCGTGAATCCCGCACGTCTCCTTGAGCTTGAGGGCCGCCTCCTGCCCCACCCCGAAGTGCAGCCCCCGCGCGAGAAGCAGCAGGTTGTCCGCGAAACGGTACCGCTCGGCCAGGTCGCGGGCCTGCTCTTCCAACGTGAGCGTGCGTTCCAGGGCGTCCGGCAGGGCTTCCAGCGCGCGGGTCAGCCCCCCGTCCCCAGTGAGGTCGGCGATCACGGGGAGGGCGGCGGTCAGGCTGGCGAGGTAGCTCTTGGTGGCGGCCACCGCCCGTTCCTCCCCGCAGCGCAGCGGGAGCACGAACTCCGCCTCGCGGGCGAGGTCGCTGCCTTCCACGTTCACGAGGGCGACGGTGGTCGCGCCTCCCTCCCGGGCCATGCGGACGTTCTCCACCACGTCGGGACTCGCCCCCGACTGCGACACGGCGATCACCACCGCGCCGCGCAGGTCGAGCCGCGCCCCGTACAGGGTGTGGACGCTGGGCCCCAGGCTGGCGACCGGGAGCGAGAGGTGCGTTTCGAGCGCGTACTTGAGCACCGTGCAGGCGTGGTCGCTGCTGCCCCGCGCGACCGTGACGGCGTAGGGGGGGCGGCGCTCGCGCAGGGCGGCGGCCAGGTCCCGGCAGGCCGCCGCGTTCTCGCGCATTTGCCGGGTGACGACCTGCGGGGCCTCGCGGGCTTCTTGCAGCATCAGGGGGTCGGGGGTGGTCATGGGTGGTCCTCCAGCACCGGGGCTCCGGCGACGTACACCTGAATGACGTTGAGGTCGGCGTCGAGGACGGTGAGGTCGGCCCGCAAACCGGGTTTCAGGCGGCCACGGTCCGAAAGACCCAGGGAGCGGGCGGGGGTCTCACTCAGCATGGCGCTCACCTCGGGGAGGGGAATGCCCGCCCGCACCGCGTTTCGCAGGGCCGTGGCCAGCGTGAGCAGACTCCCGGCGATGGTGCCGTCCGCGAGCGTCGCCTTCCCGTCCAGCACGGTGACGGGCTGCCCACCCAGCTCGCTCTCCCCGTCTCCCAGCCCCGCCGCACGCATCGCGTCCGTGATCAAGAGCACGCGGCCCGGGGCGGCGGCGCGGGCGAGGAGAAAGCCCGTCCGGTGGACGTGGATGCCGTCGAGGATGACCTCGATGAAGGCGTGAGGGTCGGCGAGCAGGGCACCGGGGGGACCGGGGGTGCGGCCCTCGATTCCCCCCATCGCGTTGAAGAGGTGGGTGGCGCAGGTGTGGGCGCCCATTTCGGAGAGGGCATTCAGGAAGGCGGTGACGGTCTCCGCGTCCGCCCGGGTGTGCCCGATGCCGACCCGTACCCCTGCCTGCGCGAAGGCCATGCCTGCCTCTGTGGCGCCGGACAGCTCAGGCGCCAGGGTCACGGCCCGGACGACCCCCGTCTCCAAGACCTCCGCCACGAGGTCCGGCGTGGGGTCCACCGCGTTCGGCGGCTGCGCGCCGAGCCGCCCCGGGCTGATGAACGGGCCTTCCAGGTGCGCGCCGATCACGTCTGCTCCACCCCCCACGCCTCCCGCCTCCATCACTTCCCGGACGCCCGCCAGCGCCGCGAGCACGTTCTCCCACCGGTTCGTGATCGTCGTGGGGAGCAGCGTGGTCGTGCCGTGCCGGGCGTGAAAGCGGGCGAGGGTCCGCACCCCCCCCGCGCCGTCCATTGTGTCCCCGCCCGCGCCGCCATGGACGTGAGTGTCGATGAAGCCGGGGAGGATCAAGTGTTCGCCACTGGGAGCGGCGTCCGGCGTGACGCCCTCTATCCGCCGACCGAAGGTAACCTCACCCGGAGTGACCCCCCCGGGAAGGACGAGGAGGCCGCGCAGGGTGCGGGGGGGGTCGGTCATGGGCTCACCTTCGCAGACGGGGCCCCGGGGGACAACGCGGAACCCTTGACCGTCTACACCAGCCGGACCGTCCCGCCCGCCACCCGCTGCCCCGGCGCGAGGTTGGTCAACTCGACGGGCGCCCCCTGCGTCGCCACATTGGAAAAGGCGTTCAGGTCGTGCTGCACGGGCGGCCAGGGGTACGTCAGGATGATCCCGAGCACGATGGCGCTCGCCGCCGTCCCGATGGGCACGAAGCGCCGCCTTGCGAAAAAGCCCAGGAAGGCGGGGAGCCGCATGTCCTTGGAGCGGATGTAGAGGAAGGCCGAGAGCAGCCCCATGATGATCCCGCCCAGGACACGCTCGTCTGGAGGGTCGGTATGCCCAGCACCGTCGCGTAGGCGCCCGGCTGCGCCTTCGCCCAGCTCCGCGAACCTCGCCGCGTCCCCCAGCCCCAGGTACGCGCTCATCGTCGCGTTCATGACCAGGAAGCCTACCAGGGCGGCGAGCGCGGCGACCCCCGCCCCTCCCGCCAATCCGGTAGCGACGCCCCCACCTTGGGCCCGGGGGAGAAACTTCGTCGACGAACGCGGCCCCCGCCTCAGGACGCCGCCCGCTCCACCCTCCCCGTTCCCGGCAGACGGCGCGTGGCCTGCCACCCCAGCACGCTCCCCGACACCGCCAGCCCGAGCAGCAGAGCCGCCATGCCCACACTCCCCAGCAGCGGCCACACCACCAGCCCCAGCGCCGCGAGCCACTTGCCGAGCTGGAAGACGAGGCCGTTCACCGCCATGTACGCCCCGCGCCGCTCGGCGGGCACCATGTCCGCCACGACCGCCTGCCGGGTGGGCACGTACAGCAGCTCCCCCACCGAGAACACGAGCGCGGCGAGGGTCAGGGCTAGCGGCGCCGAGAGCAGCATCGCCGAGGCGTACCCCAGGCCAAAGAGCCCGAAGCCCACGACCATCCACCGCCGGGGATCGCGGCCCGTCAGGAAGCGGGCGACCGGCGCCGTCCCCAGCACGATCAGCAGCGTATTCACGACGGTGAGCAGGCTCAGGGCCCGCGCCCCGTCGAAGGCGAGCGGACCCAGCCCCGGCACGTTCACCACCGCGTTCACGAGGTCCTGATCCAGCCGCACGGCGAGGAAGGTCGTTCGGGCGAACTCGATGGTCAGGACGAGGACGCCGCCCAGCGTCAGCACGAGAAAGGCCCGGTCACGCGCCACGAGGCGGTAGCTGTTCAGCAGTTGCCCCAGGCCGGGCGCTCCCCCGGGCCGCGCCCCCGGTGTGGGCCGCCAGCTCTCCTGAATCCGCGTGGCGGTCGCCCACAGGATCACGCCGCTCACGAGAACGAGCAGCCCGAGGAGGACCGGGAGGTGGTCCCGGAACAGCAGCCCGCCCAGCGGCACGCCGAGCAGGTACCCCAGGTTGTTGCCCCAGTAGTTCACCGCGTACATGAAGGCGCGGCTCTCCGGCGTGCTCACGTCCACCAGCATCGCCTCGCCCGCCGGAGACGAGAGGCCGTTCCCCAGCGCCAGGACGAGGGTCGCCGCGAAAATCCACCCGCTGCCCGCCCCGCCCAGCGCGGCGAGAAGCATGACCACGAACGCCGCGACCTTCGCCCCCTCGCCCCACACCATGATCCGCTTGCGCCCCCGCGTGTCCGACAGCGCCCCCCCGTACAGGCCGACGAGGAATTGCAGCACGTACCCCGCGCCCAGCATCAGGCCCGCGACTGCCGCCCCGTGCTCCCGCGCGAACAGCAGCCCCAGGAAGGGCAGGACGGTCGTGCCCGTCACCTTGCCGAGAAAGGTCGTGACCAGGCGAACGCGCACGTTGGGGTGGAGTTGGCGGAGGGAGGCGAGCACGCCCCGCATCTTCCCGGAAAGGACGGGGAGGGTGGGGCGCAGATGCGTCACCGCCGAAGTTCTGCGACCGGATGTAAAGGGCACCGAACTTCCCGGCGCCGAGTCCGGTCCTTCCGCACCAGGAGGCCAACGGCGGCGCCCGGAACCTCAAGGGGCTCCTGGCGCCGCAGGATGGGGTCGGGGAGCGAGCTACTCCCCGCCCACCTGCTCGTTCAGCGACTCCCCCACGACTTCCAGCAGCAGCCGGACGAGTTCGGGGTCGAATTCCTGCCCGGCCCGGCTCTGGAGTTCGGCCAGGGCCTCCTCGGGGTCCCAGGGCAGCTCGTGGAGGCGGGGATTCGTCAGCCCGTCGTAGGCGTCGCAGAGGGCAAAAAGCCGCGCCTCCAGGCTGATCTGGGTCCCGGCCTTGCCTGCCGGATAGCCGCCGCCGTTCCAATACTCGTGGCGGTCGGTGATCACCGACAGGGCCGCCGGGGGCAGGAAGCCGAGCATCTGCGCGAAGCCGTCGCCCTCGGTGGCCGGGGCCATCCGGGGAAGCAGGGCCCCCAGCAGGGTGACCTTCCCGATGTCGTGCAGGTAGGCGCCCCAGCGCAGCGCCTGGCGTTGCCCGGCGGACAGGTCCAGCCGCCCGGCGAGCCGCATCGCCAGGGTTGTTACCCGGTCGGTGTGGCCGAGCGAGTCGCCGTCCCAGGTTTCGAGCATCTGCCCCAGCGCCCGCAGCGCCGCCTCCCGCGCCACGGTGGCCTGCTCCTCGGCGGCGAGGCGCCCGGCCAGCGCCGCGACCGTGCCCGACACCATGCTGAAAAGGGCCTCCTCCTCCGGGTCCCAGACGTGCGGCTGGGAGGTGTACATCACGAACGCGCCCAGCAGGGGGCCGCTGCCGACCCGGATGGGAGCCGCCGCCAGGCTCGCCACGCCCGGCCCCGCCCCCTCCCGAGGGTCGGCGAACGTGAGGTCGCCGGTGCTGGCGAAGCTGGGGCGGTCGAAGTTGATGCCGTCGAAGAACAGCGGGCGGGCGCTGCCCTCCAGGGCGCGCATCAGAGGCAGGTCGGCGGGCAGGCCCCCGGGGGGGTTCAGCGCCTGGGGCACCTCGCCGCAGGTCGCCCGCACCCCGTAACGCGGCCGGTGTTCGCCGTCCCGCCCGAGGTACACCGCCCCCACCGCCGCCGTCGCGTCGACGAGGTGTTCCAGTGTCGGCGTGACGCCCGCCACGAGGTCCGGCGCGGCCAGGGCGACCCGCGTCAGGGTCACCACCGACTGCGCGGCCGAGGTCCGGGCGTCGTGCCCTGGGGTGAGGTCCGAAATCCGGGGGATGAAGGGCGCAGTCACCCCCGCAGGGTAAAAGCCTGCCTCTTACACTTCTCGGACGCCGTGTCAATGCACTTTCCGTCCGTCCATCTTCATGAAACGGAAATCCACGTCCTGATCGGCGTCAACCCGCCCCTCCCCCTCATACGGGGGCCCGAAGCGGAAGCACCCTCAATCCTTGCCCAAGGCGGGAGGGCGGCGCAGCCCCTTACCCTGCGGCATGACCTCTCCCATCCTCGACCTCGCGGGGCTCACGCTGGAGGTCAACCATCTGCCCCAGGGTGTCCGGTTCTACACCCAGGTGCTCGGCCTGACCCTTCTGGAACACGACGAGGAGCGCGGCGTCGCCCGCTTCGAGGTGAACCCGGCCCAGACCCTCACCCTCTGGAAGCCGATCACAAGGCAGGCGAACGACCCCCGCCTCGCCCCCCTGCGCGCGCGCGGCGCCTCACACCTGCACTACGCCTGGCAGATTCGCCCCGAGGACCTGGACCCCAGCAAGGCGATCCTCGACGAGCACGGCCTGACCTGGACCGAGATCGACCTCGGCACCCCCGAGCGCCCCGACCCCACCGTCTATTTCTTCGATCCCTTCGGGCACGGGTTGGAACTGCGTGGGGTCGACCTGGCGGACGAGCGGCAACCCGCCTACCCCCCGGCCCCGGTCGCGCGCCCGCCCCACGCCCTCCCCGTCATGGGGCTGCGCGAGGTGGCCCTGGCCTTCGGCGACTACGAGGCTATGTTGGAGCGGTTGCCACGCGCCTACGGCTTCGCCTTCGCCAAGGAGCAGCCTGACCGGAACTTCGCCCAGTTCACCCTGGGCCCCGGGCCCGAGCCTGACGGCAACGGCACCCCGCGCCGCTGGCTGTACGCCTGGGACCCGCAGGTGGGCCTCGCCGACATGTTCGGGGGGGACCACGCCCACGTGCGCTTTTACGCCGACGTGGAGGCCGTGCGCTCGCTCGTCCGCACCGAGGGGCTGCCCTGCGTTCAGACGGGGGAGGGGCTGGCCGTGCGCGACCCGGAGGGGCACGTCTTCGAGTTCGTGCCTCCTCCCCCCAGGCAGGGCTGAGTCGAAATCCTCACAACTGTACCCGGTCCTGCGGACTCCGGCGCGGCCCTCACGTACCGTGCGGCACAGGCTCTGGCCTTTTCGCCGCCGCGTGGGTCGGTCCCTGGGCCGGAGGTCAAGGAAACCTCAGGGCCCGCCCCGGCCCGGAGACGTTAAGGTCAGTCTGACTTCCTTCCCTCTTCAACAGGAGTTTTCCATGACCACAGTGCTCAAGTACGCCTCCCTGCTTTCCGCCCTCGCCCTCGGTGCCGCGTCCGTCGCGCACGCCGACCTCGCCGACATCAAGAAGCGCGGCGAACTGCGCGTCGTGATGAGCGGCGAGTACCCGCCCTTCTCGCAGCCGGGCCCCGACGGCGGGCTCGTCGGCTTCGACGTGGACGTGGCCCGCGAGATCGGGCGCCGCCTGGGGGTCAAGGTGAACGTCATCAAGGCCGAGTTCCCCTCGATCATCGCCGGGCTTCAGGCCGGGCAGTTCGACATGGCGGTCGCCTCGCAGAGCAAGACCCCCGAGCGCGAGCGGGCGGTGGATTTCCTGAGCCGCCCCTACTACTACGACGGCTTCCAGCTCTTCGTGCCCGCGAACTCGACGGCGACCAGCCTGAACACCCTGGGGGGCGCTCCGGTCGCCGTCGCCCAAGGCACGGTGTTCGAGAAGTTCCTGCGCGACCGCAAGTACCCGAACGTCGCCACCTACAGCGGCGAGCCGGAGATCTACCTGGCGCTCGGGGCGGGCCGCGCGGGGGGCATGATCACCACCCGGACGGTCGGCAGCGTCGCCATCAAGAACGGCCAGAAGATCAAGGCGGCGGGCCCGGTCCTCCAGCAGGACAACCCCTACATCACCGTGGGCAAGAACCAGCCCCAGCTCAAGGCCGCCGTGGAGCGGGCGCTGAACGCGATGCGGGTGGACGGCACCCTGAAGAACATCAGCCTGAAGTACCTGGGCGCCGACATCACCACGCCGGGCCGCTAAGCCGGGAGGTGTTCGCCGGGCCGCACGGGGAAGGAAGGCCGTGCGGCCCCCGTCTTGTTTCCCGTGGAGGCCCCACCGTGTTCGATGTCTTCACCCCCGATGTCCTGCGTGCCCTGTGGCGCGGCACCCAGATCACCCTCTCGCTGACCCTGCTCGCCAGCGTCTTCGGCCTCGCGCTGGGCTTCGTCGGCGCTCTCGGGCGCACGTCGCGGGTCTGGCCCCTGCGTGCCCTCGCCGGTGTCTATATCGAGATCTTTCGCGGCACGCCCTTACTCGTGCAGCTTTTTTTCCTCTTCTTCGCCCTGCCGCAGATCGTCCCGCAACTGCGCCTCTCGCCCTTCAACACTGCCGTCCTGGGACTGAGCCTCTTTACCGGGGCCTACGCCGCCGAGATCATCCGGGGCAGCCTGAACGCCGTGGACCGGGGCCAGACGGAGGCGGCCCGCGCCCTGGGCCTCAAGCCCCTCCAGGTGCTGCGGCTCGTCCTCGTTCCGCAGGCGGCGCGCGTCGCCGTGCCCGCGCTCGGCAACCAGTTCATCGGCCTGCTCAAGGATTCGAGCCTTGCCAGCGTGATCACCGTGACCGAGCTGCTCCTCACCACGCGTGGTCTGGTGTCGGTCACCTACCAGCCCGTGCCCCTCTACCTCGCCATCGGCCTGATCTATTTCCTCCTCTCGAACGTCGCGGCCCGTCTCTTCAGGCGGTTGGAATCGCGCCTGAACCGTCCGTACCGGCTCGCTGCCCGCCATTGAACCTCCCTGCTCCGGGTGAGAAGTCCCTCAACCCGGCTTCCCGCCCCCTTCAGCCCATCCCGGAAGGACACGCGGCCGGGTTGGTCAAGACTTGAGCCACGGCCCCGCGTGTTGACCCGCCCACGCCACCCGAATACGTTCTTGGCAGTTCAACCGCTGGCAAGCCCCGCGTTTCGGAAGTCCGCCACCAGACATCAATGACGAGGCCGGTGAGGGTTCGGTCCCCAGCCAGCCGGAAGGGAGCCACATGGACGCAGGAGGCCCGCTCGGCGGGGGAGGACCCGACACGCCCGGAGTCGGGGACGTGCTGGCGGCGGTGCAGGCGGAGATCATCAAACCCGACCCCAGGCAGCGGCAGCAACTCGCCCTCGCGCTCCTCGGCGGGGCGCTCCTCACGGTCAGCCTGAGGCGCCTGCGCTGGAGCGGCGTCCTGATGGCAGCGGGCGGGGGGTGGTTGCTGTACCGAACCCTCGGCGGGCGGCAGGAGAGCCAGGGCGGCGGGGCGCTGGAGGGCAAGCGCGTCGTCACCGTCGGGGGGGAGGCGGACGAGCTGTACCGCATCTGGCGCGACCCCGAAAACACGACCCGGATCATGGGCCACATCGCGGAAGTTACGCCGACCGACACCAACCACGCCCACTGGCGGATGCCCCTTCCCGGCGGGCGCACCTTCGAGTGGGACGCCGTGATCATCGAGAGCCGCCCCGGCGAACTCCTGCGCTGGCAGTCGATGCCGGGCGCCGAGTTGCCGAACGAGGGCGAGCTGACCATGCGCCCCGCGCCGGGGAACCGGGGCACCGAGGTCACCCTGCGAATGCGCTTCCAGCCGCCGCCCGGCCTCGTCCCCGGTGGTCCGGCGGGAGCGGTCCTCAGGCAACTCCCCTCCCTCGCCGTGGGAGACGCCCTGCGCCGTTTCAAGAGCCTCGCCGAGACGGGCGAGATTCCCACCCTCGACCGCAACCCCTCCGCGCGAGTGAGCGTCTAAGGAGCCACCATGCGAGCACTCTGCTGGGAGGGCGTGAACGACCTGCGCGTCCAGACCGTCCCCGACCCCGAGATCGTCAACCCCCATGACGTGATCCTGAAGATCACGATGTCCACCACCTGCGGCTCGGACCTGCACTTCATCGACGGGTACATCCCCTCCATGCGCCCCGGCGACGTGATCGGGCACGAGTTCATGGGCATCGTGGAGGAGGTGGGCCCCGAGGTGAAGAAGGTGAAGAAGGGCGACCGGGTGGTCGTGCCCTCCTTCGTCTCCTGCGGGAACTGCTGGTACTGCCAGCAGGACCTCTATTCGCTTTGCGACAACACCAACCCGAACGCGGAACTCCAGGCTCCCTTGCTGGGGGGCTACCCGACGGGCGCGGTGTACGGCTACACCCACGCTTTCGGCGGCTACGCGGGCTCGCACGCCGGGTACATGCGCGTTCCTCACGCCGACGTGGGCTGCTTCCACGTTCCCGACGGACTGCGGGACGAGCAGGCGCTCTTCCTCTCCGACGCCGCGCCGACCGGGTACATGGCCGCCGACTTCTGCAACATCCAGCCCGGCGACATTGTGGCGGTGTGGGGCTGCGGCGGGGTGGGGCTGATGGCCCAGCAGAGCGCCTTCCTGATGGGCGCCGAGCGTGTCATCGGCATCGATCGCTTTCCCGAGCGGCTGAGAATGGCGCGCGAGCATGTGGGCTCGGAGACGATCAACTACGCCGAACACTCCGACGTGCTGGCCGTCCTCCACGAGATGACGGGCGGGCGCGGCCCCGACGCCTGCATCGACGCGGTGGGGATGGAGGCGCACGGCTTCGGGCCGGGGTACCTCTACGACCGCGCCAAGCAGACCCTGCGGCTGGCGACCGACCGGGGGCAGGCGCTCCGGCAGGCGATCATGGCCTGCCGCAAGGGGGGCATCCTCTCCATCGTCGGTGTGTACGGGGTGATGGACAAGTTCCCGCTCGGCGTGGTCATGAACAAGGGCCTGACCGTCCGCACCGCCCAGCAGCACGGGCAGGCGTACCTCCCGCGACTCCTCGACCACGCCGTCAGGGGCGAACTCGACCCCTCGTACCTGATGACCCACCGCTTCTCGCTGGAAGACAGCCCGCGCGCCTACCAGATGTTCAAGCACAAGGAGGACGGCATGGTGCGCGCCGTGTTCACGCCCTGAGCCTGAAAGGAGACGACATGCCCTACAAACTGACTATAGAGGTCCGCGACCAGGGCGGCGTGGAGCAGTTCCAGCGCGAGTTCGGCGACGTTCTGGAAGCCAAACGCTACGCCCACAACCACGTGCGCGGCGACGTCTTCTGGACGGTGCGGGAGGACCACCTGGACGGCCTCGCCCCGAACTACGCCCTGCGGATCGAGGGGGTGGGGGAGGACTTCGGCAAGCCCCTCGACCTGGGCGACGACGAGGGGCAGACCGCCGAGAGCGATTCCCTCTTCACCCCGCAGGGGCCGGTGGACGACTCGCGCTGAATGGGCCAGGTTCTGACGACTCAACCCCGGCAAAGCGCGTTGGCTGAGCAGGTGGCCTGAACGTTCGGCCGCCTGCTGCACCGCCTCCTGGCACGGAGGGGTCGGGGCCCGTTCGGCACGTGGGCGGACGTGATTCCCGAACCTCACCGCGAAACGGATGGGCGAGGGCGGCCCCTTCGAGCGCCCGGTGCGCTGGGACCGGCCGAACCCGGCCAAGTTGCGGGCCCTGCGCGGACAGGCCACCGTGGCGAGCGGTTCCCTGGGCGGCCACGTCGTGCTCCTGCTGAGCAGGCGGGGAGACGAGCGTGCGCTACGGCTTTATCCGCGTTCCTGCGGGGAACGTGCAGGTGGGCGAGCTTCACGGCGACCCCCTGCCGGTCCCCGCAGGCCGGGCCACTGAGGTTTCCGCCGCTCGCGCTGCCCTGAGGGGTGGAAGGGAGGCCCTCCCTGATCGTCAGGGGCCGGTCCCCAGGGGACGTTCTCCCCGGAGGAGCCGGGCGGGGGCCAGCGTCAACGCGGGCGCGGGGGGCCGGGCATCAGCGCCACGGATTCCGGTTCGATCACGCTGACCGCCGCACTCGGTGCGAGGTCGCGGTCGCCTGCCAGGGTCAGCAGACCGTCGAAGCGCAGCACCACGTCGCGGGCTTTTTCGGCCACGAACACCCGCTCGCCGTCCAGCGTGAGGCCCACCGGATTGCCGAGCTGCGAGGCCGGTCCGCGCACACGCAGGTGCGCGGGCGTGCGGCCGCTCGCCCGGCTGGCGCCCCGCAGCACGAGCAGGCTGCCGTCGGTGTCGAAGCCCGCCTGGTTCGTCTCAGTGGCGGGGCCGACATCCAGCACGATCACCGTGTCGCGCTCGCGGACGTACACGAGGTCGTGCAGGTTCGCGCTGACCCCCTCGCCCCGGAGCGTGGGCATCACGGTGCGGCTGGGCCCCGCCCCGCCCCTGGAGCCCAGGAACCGGTCGTACACGAGCAGCGTGCCGTCGGTGGCCCCGACGAACAGGCGGTCGGCGCGCTCGTCGTACGCCAGACCCCACGGGCGGCGTCCAGGGGCGCCGAGGTTCGCGGCCACGAACCGGGGCGCCGCGTCCCCGCGCGCGGCCATGTCGAACACCTTGACGTTCGCGGCCCCGAAGTCGGCGACGATCACGGCGCGGCGGGTCGGAGCCAGCTCCAGGTCCTTGGGCTGTTGCAGGGCGGCGCGGGGCCCGCTCAGCCAGCGGTCCCGCCCGGCGTCGAAGTGCCCGCCGGGTCGCCCGCCCAGCGCCCGCACCACCATGAAGCCGCCCGGCGCCCGCGCGTCCGGGCCGTCGTCGAAGGTGATGTAGGCGTCGCCGCCGCCGAACACCACGTACCCCAGGTCTCGTGGGCCACCCGCCGTGGTGAAGAGGGTGCGGGCCGAGGACAGGTCGTCCGGCGACCCGAACAGCCGGCCCGGCGCCGGGTCGCTCGGCAACACGGGCGCGGGCGGCTTGCTGACCGCAAGCACCCGCGTCGCGGGGGCAGGCGCCGTGAGGGCCAGGGGCACGCCGAGCAGCGCGGGGACCAGCGCGCACAGGAGGCGCCGGGCCGTGAGGGACGCACGGGGCAAGGGGTGGCGGAAACGGTGGCTCATGCTCCTCCTGGAGGTCTCAGCGTTCGGGCCTGAACGTCACGACCACCGTTTGCGGATCGGTGCCCGTAACGCCCGGGATGTCCACCCGGATCTCGTTGCGGCCCGGACGCAACCCGCCCACCGTGAATGTGAAGCGACCGCCCGCCGCAGCCGTGGTGACCGGGGGATTCCCGTTCAGAGCGTAGCGCACCTGCGCGCTTCCCCCCGGCACCGTGCCGCTCACGATCACGCTCGGCCGGGTCAGCACCGCGCCGCCGGGAGGCTGCGAGATCACCAGCGCGTCCGCCTGCGCCGCGCCGCTCAACGACACCCGGCTGAGCGGGCGGGTGGGCTGGGCGCTGCCGCCCGCCGGTTCCAGGCTGAGGTACAGGGCGCTGAACTCGCCGGTGCCCACCTCGAACACCTCGTCACGCACGACGCGCAGGGACACGAGCCGCTCGGAGCTGCCGGGCTTCCAGTCGGTGTGGCTGTGCCCCCAGGCCTGGTAGGCCTGGCCTGCTCCCGGGGCCTTCGCCAGAACGAAGAGCGCCCGGCCCCCGGCCAGCAGCACGCTCCCGAGGGTCTGCCCGCCCTCGCCGCGCAGGGCGACGCGCCGCACATCGCGCTCGGCCAGAAAGCGCGTGAGGCGCTGGGTGTCGGCCAGGGCACCCTCGTAGGTGCGGTACGTCTGCCAGCTGAGCGGCAGGCCCACCAGCAGGACGAGGCACGCGGCGAGGGCGCCCGCCCAGAGGCGGGGCTGGGGTTGGCCGGGGGGGCGTGGAGTAGGCCGGACGCGGGGGGCGGGGACACGTTCGCTCCTCAGCCGAGCGCGCAGCCGCTCCAAGCCGCCGGGCGGGGCGGGCACCTCCGGCAGGTCGTCCGCGAGCCCGAACAGGGCGGCGCGCAGGGCGCGCACCTCTGAGCGCGCCTCACCCGACACGCGCAGTTCGGCCTCCACGCGGGCCACCTCGTCCGCCTCCAGGGTGCCCAGCACGTACCCGGCCAGGAGTTCGCGCGGCACGCTCACGGGTCCCCCAGGTAGTCGCGCAGGCTGAGCAGCGCGCGGCGCAGGCGGCTTTTCACGGTGCCCAGCGGCAGACCGCTGCGCTCGGCCAGCTCGGGGTGGCTGTACCCGTGAAAAAAGGACCCCTCCAGCAACTCGCGGTCGGGGGGCGCGAGCTGGCCGAGCGCCTGACGCACGGTCGCGGTGTGCAGCGCGTCGGTGTGCGGCGCACTCAGGGGCGTGGCGGGATCATGCACGTCCCACTCGCCCGCCACCGGGCGGCTCCTGCGGGCCCGCAGGCGCGACAGGCAGTCGTTGCGGGCGATGGCGTACACGAAGGCACGCGCCGAGTCTCCCTCCGGGCGGTAGCCCCCCGCGTGGCGGTGCAGTTTCAGGAACGTGTCTTGCAGCACCTCCTCGGCCTCCTCCCGGCTTTGCAGCATGTGGCACGCGAGGGTGAACACCTTGCCGCTCAGCAATGCGTACAGCTCGTCCAGTGCGCGCTCGTCGCCGCGCCCGAGGCGAACGAGCAAAGCCTCTTCCATGTCTGTGTTCATCCTGGGCGGCTTCATCCTAAACGGCGCGGTGGTCAGGGGGCGGCCCTCCCCCAGAAGGCATGGAAAGGGCGGCAGATCGGTGCCGCCCTCCCCACCCTCCCGGCTAGCGAACGGTGACGGTGACGGTGGCGGTGTCCCCACCGTCACCCTCGTTGAAACCGTCGCTGTCGCTCATCTGGTAGGTGAAGGTGTCCGTGCCGGTGAAGCCCGGGTTGGGCGTGTACTTCACGGCCTCCGAGCGCCCGGTGAAGCCGTTGAAGACGACCTCGGCCGTGCCGTTGGCGGGCTGGGACGCGCTCAGCACGGTGAGGGGGTCGCGGTCCGGGTCGGTGTCGTTCGCCAGCACGGCGATGCCGACGGGCGTGTTCGCGGCCGTTTGGGCGGTGTCGTCGTTCGCGGTGGGCGCCTCTGGATTGCGCGGCAGGACGTTCACGGTCACGGTGGCGGTGTCCTGGCCGCGCTCGCCCGCCGCCGTGTACGTGAACGTGTCGGTGCCGGTAAAGCCGTCGTTCGGGCGGTACTGCACCCGCGCCCCGTCGAGGGTGACGGTGCCGTTCGCGGCCCGTCCGAGCGCCGCGACGCTCAGGTTGCGCCCCCGGTCGTTGCCCAGCACCAGGATGAGGATGGTGCGCCCGGTCTCGGTGGCCGTGGCGTCGTCGCGCGCATCGGTGGTGGTCGGTCCCACCAGAAAGTCCAGCAGACCCTGCGAGGTGACCTCGGCGTCTGTGACGCGGCCGGTCGGTGCCTCGTTCTGAGGAGTGGGGACGCCCGCACCGCAGGCGGCGAGCGACAGGGCGAGCGAGGCGGCGAGGACGGAACGGAACCACAGTCGGGGATGCAGGGACATGGAAAACCTCCGGGAGCGTGGGTGGCGGCGGCGAAAGGCTTGAGCGGCTCAGGAGGTGGCGCGGGTGGGGACAGGGCCGCCCACCCGGCGCACGTCAGGGGGCGACGGCGATGCCGCGCAGGGTGACGTCGCCGACCGCGCCGAGGGCGGAGGCGCGCCCGGTCTTCAGGTCGAGCGTGTACAGCGTCGAGGCCCCCCCGCCCACCGGGGTCAGGGCCGCGAAGGCGGTGCCCTGCGGCGTGATGTCGAAGCCCGCGTTCTCCGAGATGTCCAGGCCCAGGGCACCCACCGTGTTCAGCAGCCCCTCGTTCGGCGGGTTGACGATCACGAGGGCGTCGCGCGCCGCGTCGAGGGCGAACAGGGTCGTGCTCGTCGCGCCCGCCACCGAATTCGTGTACGCGGTGCCCACGAGGGCGGGGTTCTGCCCGGCTGCCACGTCGCCGTCCACATAGCGCAGCGTGCCGTCCACCGCCGCCAGCGCCCCCGTCTCCTGATTCAGGCGCAGGTTCTGCTCGGCGTCGCTGTGCGTCCGCATCCGGTTGGGCACCGGGTTGAAGTCCACCCCGAAGAACGTTCCGCTCAGGGCCGGGGTAAAAGGCGCCGTGCCGACCGGCGTCGCCGTGCCCGTCTCGGGGTTCAGGGTGTAGATACGGCTGGAGCTGCCCACCGCGTACAGGAGCCCTGCCGACGGGCCGGGGCCGGGGCCGAAGTCGATGCCGACGATGCTCTCGCCTCCCCCCAGGCCCGTGATGGCCCGCGTGGTGAGGCTGGTGCCGGAATTCTCGCTGCCGAAGCGCACGAGTTGGTTGGCGCTGCTCACGCCGTACACGGTGCGGCCCCGGGGCGCCTCGCTGGGCTGGGGCACGGCCAGGTTGGGCGTGCAGGCGACCAGGGCGGCGGACAGGACGGTCAGGCTCAGAACGCGAATGGAGTTCGACATGGTATCTCCCGTGCGGGGTGAATTTGGAAAGGGCAGCTCCCGCCGTGCCGCCTTCACCCACACACAACGCACGGGTTGAGCCGGTGGATGCACGCACGCGCGACGATAAAAGCTGGATGAAGGTCACGGGGAAGGCGAGGCGGCCCCCAGCCTCTCAGCCCGTCGGGGTCTCTAGACCGGGCCGTAAAATGGGGCAGGTTCAGGTGCCCTGGCCGGGCGAGGGGACGCGCTCACCGCAGGGAAGGGGGGTCGTGAGTTGCCCTGCCGTTCATGAAGCCGGGAGGGCCGTCCTGGAATGGGTTGGGGACGCGGCGGCGCGCCTTTCTTGCTTAATACCGCGCCTCCTCGACCAGGCCCAGGTGCAGGAGGAAGGTGCGGGGGTAACCGCGCTCGTGGGCCTCGCGTTCGTAGCGTTCGCGGAGGTCGGTGAGTTCGTTGAAGAGGCGGACCGCCGCCTGGGTGTCGAGTGGGAGGGCCCGCCAGGTGTTCAGGATGATCGGCTCCGGGTTCGCCTCCCGGACGGGGTCGAGCGGCGGGAGGCGAAACTCGGTGCGGGGAGTGCCGAACTCGTCACGCGCGAAGGTCGCGTGGCCGTCGGGAAAATGCTGCTGCCACACCCGCGCGACGCTGTGCAGGAAAGCGTCCCAGCGTGGGCCGAAGGTCTGCTGCCGCGCGAGCAGAAAGGCGTCGCCGGGGATGACCTCGAAGGGGATGTGAAAGACGTCGGCCGCCGAGCGGTAGAGCCGGACGGACCTGCCCCGCTCCCTCCGGGTGCCCGCCTCGCGCAGCAGGCCGAGGTCGAGCATCCGCCCCACCCAGTAGCTCATCCCGCTGGGCTTTTCCCTCAACTCCACCGCCGCCTCGCGCACCGTTCGCTCCCGGCCGAGAAAGGGGGCGAGGAGCCGCTTGCGCGTGGCGTCCACCAGAAAAGCAGCCTGCTCCGGGTCGTGGACAACGAGCGTGGTGGAGTCGGGCGGCATTCCTCACACTACCCGCTGCCACCCGCCGGACGGCCGGGCGCAGGCACGGAACGCGGGTCGAAGAGGCCACCACAAGCCCCCGCGATCCCCTCCGCCTCACTCCACGTTCAGCCGCTCCGCGAACCTCGCGCTCGTCCCCGCCCGCACCTCGTCGAGCGTCGCCCCCGGCATCAACTCGGTCAGGGTGAGCCCGCCGTCCAGGAACTCGAAGACCGCCTTGTCGGTGATCACCATGTCCACGCTGCCGCGCGACGTGAGGGGCAGCGTGCATTCGGGGACGATCTTAGGGGTGCCGTCCGGGTCGGTGTGCGTCATGGTGACGATCAGCCGCCGCGCCCCGCTCGCCAGGTCCATCGCGCCGCCCACACCGAGGAGGGGCTTGCCCGGGACCGCCCAGTTCGCCAGATTCCCGGCCTCGTCCACCTGGAGGCCGCCCATCACCGCCACGTCCACGTGCCCGCCCCGGATCATCCCGAAGGAGTCGGCGGAGTCGAAGTAACTCGCGCCGGGCAGGGCGGTGACGGGAATCTTGCCCGCGTTCACCGGGTACTCCATCGCGCCGCCGTCCTCGGGCGCGGGCCCCACACCCAGCATCCCGTTCTCGGTGTGCAGGTTGACCCCGTGCTCCGGTGTGATCAGGTCGGCGACCAGGGTGGGAATGCCGATGCCGAGGTTCACCACGTCGCCGGGACGGAGTTCGCGGAGGGCGCGGCGGGCTATGTGCATCCGCGCCTCGTCCACCTTCTTACCGCTGCCCTTCACGTCGGCGCTGGAGCCGAGGTCGTCCAGGCTGAGCCGCGCCTCCACCAGATAGTCCACGTACAGCCCCGGCGTGTGGACATGCTCGGGCGGAATCTCCCCGACCTCCACGATCTCCTCGACCTCCGCGATCACGAGGTCGGCGGCAGTCGCCATCGCCCGGTTGAAGTTCTGCTCGGTGAGGCGGTACTGGAGGTTGCCAGCACGGTCGGCCCGCCACGCCCGGATAAAGGCCACGTCCCCCCGGATGCCGGGCACGAAGACCATCTCCCGCCCGTTCAGGACACGGGTGTCGGCCCCCTCGGCGATGACGGTCCCGGCGGCCGTCGGGGTGTAGAAGCCGCCCAGCCCGGCTCCGCCCGCCCGCACGGCCTCGGCCAGGGTGCCCTGCGGCAACAGCTCAACCTCCAGCTTGCCCGCCTGGTACGCCTTGACCGCCTCCGGGTTGGAGGTGAAGTAGGAGCCGACCGCCTTTCTGAGCTGCCCGTTGCGCAGCAGCCGCCCACCCCCCAGCCCCGGCTCGGAGACGTTGTTGGCGACGTAGGTGAGGTCGTTCGTGGGGAGTTCGGCGAGCGCGTGGGTGAGGTGGACCGGATTGCCGGTCATGCCGAAGCCGCCGACGAGGAGGGTCTGCCCGCTCCTCACCATCGCGGCGGCCTCCTGGGCGCTGACGACGGGAACGCGCTTCACGCCTCCACCCGCTCGATCAGCGCCGCCTCCCCCTGCCCGACCCCGACGCAGAGGGTGGCGAGCCCGGTCCTGGCCCCCCGGCGCGCGAGTTCGTGGGTGAGCGCCACGACGAGCCGCGCCCCGCTCATCCCCAGCGGGTGACCGAGGGCGACGGCGCCGCCGTTCACGTTGACCCGGCTCTGATCGAGCCCCAGCTCGCGGATGCAGGCGATTCCCTGCGCGGCGAACGCCTCGTTCAGCTCCACGAGGTCCACGTCCGCCACGTCCAGGCCCAGCCGCTCCATCAGCTTGCGGGTGGCGGGGATCGGCCCCAGCCCCATCACGCGCGGGTCCACCCCCGCCGACGCCGCGCCCACCCAGCGGGCGAGGGGCGTCAAGCCGAGTTCGCGGGCCTTCGCGGCGCTCATCAGGACGATGGCCGCCGCCCCGTCGTTGAGCCCCGAGGCGTTCCCCGCCGTCACGGTGCCGCCCTTGCGGAAGGCGGGCTTGAGTCCGGCCAGGGTCGCCTCGTCCGTCGCCAGCGTGAAGGTGTCCCCCTCGCGCCTGTAACGGGGATGTTCGTCGGTGTCGAAGAGGGTCACGCCCTTGCGGCCCTTGATCTCGACGGGGACGATCTGGTCCTTGAAATACCCCCCGTTGAGCGCGCACACCGTCCGCCGCTGGCTCTCCAGCGCGAAGGCGTCCTGGTCCTCGCGGGTGATCTCGCCGCCCGCGTAGGTCCCCTCCCGGCTGCGCTCGACGATGTTCTCGGCGGTCTCGCCCATCGCCTCCAGCGGGAACATCGCCTCCATCGCGGGGTTGGGGTAACGCCAGCCCAGCGTCGTGTCGTAGACGGTCACGTTGCCGTTGGCGAAGGGCTGGGCACCCTTGGGCATGGTGAGGGGCGCGCGGGTCATGCTCTCGACCCCTCCGGCGATATACACGTCCCCGTCCCCGTTGCGGATGGCGCGGGCGGCGGTGTTGATGGCGGAGAGGCCCGAGGCACACAGGCGGTTGACGGTCAGCCCCGCCACCGTCTCGGGCAATCCGGCGAGGAGGGCGGCCATGCGCGCCACATTGCGGTTGTCCTCGCCCGCCTGGTTGGCGCAGCCGAGGATGACCTCTTCAATCTGATCGGCGGGAACGCCCGCCCGACTCACCGCCTCCCTCACCACGAGGGCGGCGAGGTCGTCCGGGCGGACGGCGGAGAGGGAACCGCGAATCGCCCCGACTGGAGTTCTCACGGCAGAGACGATCACCACGTCACGGTCTTGCAGGTCCTGGGCTTGGATGGCTGTTTTGTCGGCTTGAGTCACGGAGTTCTCCCGGTGTGTTCGGCGGCGCTTTTCAGCACCGCGTCGATCATGTCGTTCGTCGTCCCCAGATAGTGCCGCTCGGTGAGGGCATCCCAGTCCACGGGGGCGTCCACCCGCTCGCGCAGCACGTCCACGAGGGGACGGCGTTCCTGGATGGCGACGGGCACGGCCTCCTTCACGAGCGCCTTGGCCCGTTGCCGCCCGAGGGGCCCGGCGAGGGCAAAGGTGATCGCCTCTGCCATCATCAGCCCGCCGGACCGCCGGATATTCTCCTCCATCCGCGCCTCGTCCACGAAGAGGTCCGCCGTCAGCCCCGCCGCCCGCTCCAAGCTGGCCGCCGTCAGCCCGACCATCTGCGGCAGGTTGAGCCACTCCAGTTGCCAGCCGTGGGTGCCCCGCTCGTGCTCCTGAATCATCGCCTGGTGGACCCCGGAGAGCAGCGTCGCGTTCATTCGGGCGGCGGCGACGAGGAGTTCGCTTCCGATGGGGTTGCTCTTCTGCGGCATCGTGCTCGACCCGCCCCGCGCCCGGTCGCCCGACTCGCGCACCTCGGCGACCTCCGACTGGGCGAGGAGGATGATGTCCTGGCCCAGCTTGCCCAGGCTGCCCGTGACGCCCGAGAGCCACCCGGCCAGCTCGGCGAGGTTGTCTCGCCCGGTGTGCCAGGGCAGCGGCGGTTCGCCCAGCCGCAACTCCCGCGCGAGTTCCGCCCGCACCCGCAGCCCGTCTCCCCCCAGCGCCGCCAGCGTCCCCGCCGCCCCGCCGAACTGGACGACGAGGAGGCGCGGGCGGAGTTCCCGGAGGCGTTGGAGGTGACGAATCAGGGGCGCGAGCCACCCCGCCACCTTCAGCCCGAAGGTCATGGGCAGGGCCTGCTGCGAGTGGGTGCGCCCGGCCATCAGGGTGTGGCGATGCTCGTCCGCCCGCCCGGCCAGCCGCTCGATCAGGAGCCGCAGTGACCCCTCCATCACCTCCAGCGCGTCCCGCAGCGTCAGGACGAGCGCCGTGTCCATGATGTCCTGCGTCGTCGCGCCCCAGTGGACGAACTCGGCGGCCTCGTCGGGAAGAGCGGCGCGAAGCTGGGCGAGTAGGGCGATGATGGGAAAGCCGTCCTGGGCGACCCCCTCTCGCAGCTTTAAAAAGTCGGGCTGGAACGTGACCGCCCCCTGTGTGATTGCCTCCGTTGCCCCGGCGGGGATGACGCCGAGGCGACCCTGGGCTGCTGCCAGCGCTGCCTCCACCTCCACCATGTATCCCAGTTGCCGGGCATCGCTGAACAGCTCCGAGACGGGCGGGCAGGAGAACAACGGGCCGTACAGGGTGGAGTCGAGGGGAGTGAAGCTCACGCCCCCGCCTCACACATCGAAAAACACCGTCTCGTCCGGCCCCTGCATTCGGATGTCGAAGTGGTACACCGTCCCCCCCGGCGTCTCCTCCCGCCGCGCGAGGAGGGTGTGCCGCCGTTCTGCCGGAATGCTGGCAAACACCGGGTCCGCCGAGTTGTCCTCGTCCCCGAGGAAAACGCGCGTCATGGTGTGCGTCAGCAGGCCCCGCATTCCCACCCACAGTTGCAGGTGTGGGGCGAGGGTGGGCTGACCGGGCCGGACGACGGCCCCCGGCTTGACCGTGTGAAAGACGAACGTGTCGCCGGGACGCCGCGTGTCCGAGCGCCCGAAACCCCGGAAGTGCGGGTCGGCCTGCGCGTGCTCGGGGTCGGCGGGGTGGGGGTAACGCCCGTTCGCGTCGGCCTGCCACACCTCGACGAGGGCGTCCGGCACGGGCTGGCCGTCCCCGTCGAGCACCCGCCCGCGCAGGGTGACGCGCTCGCCCGCCGCCGGGCTGGTGGGGGAGACCATCACGTTCTCCTCCCCGTGGACGAGGCCCTGCCCGAAGACGAGCCCCTGGTGGAAGTACGGCCCGACCGTCTGGCTGGGCGAGGGCCCGAAGTCTTCGGCGGGGATGTTGGAGGTCTCGGGGCTCAGCGGCATCAGTGCGCCTCCTCCCAGGGCGTCTGCGCGTCGCCCCCCAGCACGAGGTCGAAACGGTAGCCCAGCGCCCACTCGGGCTGCGTGAGGCTCAGGTCGAAGCGCGAGATCAGCCGCCGCCGCCCCTTCTCGTCGGGGATGCCACCGTAGATGGGGTCGTAGGCGAGCAGGGGATCGCCTGGGAAGTACATCTGGGTCACGAGGCGCTGCGAGAAGTTCCGGCCGAACACGCTGAAGTGGATGTGCGCCGGGCGCCAGGCGTTGGGGTGGTTGCGCCAGGGGTACGCGCCGGGCTTGATGGAGACGAGTTGGTATTCCCCGTCCTCGTCGGTCAGCATCCGCGCCGTCCCCGTAAAGTTGGGGTCGAGGGGCGCCGCGTGCTGGTCCCGCGTGTGGACATAGCGCCCCGCCGCGTTCGCCTGCCACGTCTCGATCAATGCCCCGCGCACCGGCTGCCCCGAGGAGTCGAGCAGCCGCCCCCGCACGATGATGCGTTCACCCAGCGGCTCGCCGTTCACCCGGGCGTTGCGGGTGGTGTCGTTGTCGTCGGGCTGGATGCGGCCTACGCCGAAGACGGGCCCGGTGTCGTCCGCCAGGGTGTGCGGCAGGGGGATCAGCAACTCGTGGGGCGCCCGCTTCACGCTGCTGGTGTAGGCCTCGTGGAGGTAGGCGGGGTGGACGGCCGGGTCGAGGGTGCGCAGGCGCGGACGGGGCCGGTCGGTCGGCTGGTCGGCGGTCATGAGTCATTCCTTTCGGCGAGTGCCTGTTTGGCGAGCCCCAGGGCGCGGTTGGCGACGGGCACCCCCGCGTAGACGGCGACGTGGAAGAAGAGTTCACGCAGGTCCGCTTCGCTCACGCCCGTGTTCCCGGTCGCCCGCAGGTGCATGGCGAGTTCGTGTTCTCGCGGCAGGGCGGCGAGAAGGGCCAGGGTGATCAGGTGCCGGGTGCGCGTGTCGAAGTGTCCCCGCGACCACGGCCCGCCCCAGGCGTACTCGGTGATGAAGGTCTGGAAGTCCCGGTCGAGGTCGGTGACGCCCGCCGTGGCCCGGTCCACATGCACGTCCCCCAGCACCGAGCGCCGCACCCGCATCCCCTGCTCGTAGCGGTCGTCCGGCGGTGGAAAGAGCCTGTCGAGGAAGGCCAGCAGATGCCGGGCCACCTCCGCTGGCCGCTCCAGACAGGGCAGGTGCCCGCAGTTCTCGATGAGGTGGAAGGGCGCCCCCAGCAGCGCGGCGAGTTCCTGCCCCACCTCGGGTGGGGTGGAGAGGTCGGCGTCACCGCACAGGACGGCGGCGGGCACGCGGACACTCCGGGCTGCATCGCGCAGGTCCGCGTCCCGGATGGCCTCGCAGGTGGCGACATACCCGTCCGCCGATATGCGGGTGAGCATGTTGCGCCATCCCCGCACGTTGCCCGGCCGCGTCTCGAAAAACTCCGGCGTGAACCAGCGCGAGAGGATGCCGTCCGCGATGGCACCCAGACCCTCCTGCCGCACGCCCGCGATCCGCGTCTCCCACGTCTGGGGGGTCCCGATCCGCGCCCCCGTGTCGCACAGGAGCAGGCCCGCCACCCGCTCCGGGGCCCGCGCGGCGAGGTCCAGCGCGATCATCCCGCCGACGGACACGCCGACGAGCACGGCCCGCTCGATCCCCAGAGCGTCCAGCAGCCCGAGGAGGTCCCCGCCGTGGTCCCCGATGGAGTACGGCCCGGCGGGCGCGTCGGAGAGGCCGTGCCCGCGCTTGTCGTAGCGCAGCACAGGATGTCTCCCGGCAACGGCGGGAACCACCTCGTCCCAGATGCGCAGGTCGCTGCCGAGCGAGTTGAGGAAGACGACGGCGGGGAGGCCCGTCGCGGCGCCCTCCCGGCGGACATGCAGGGTCACGTCCCCCACGGTGACGAAGCGGGAGGCGGGGGCAGAGGGGGTGCTGGGGGTGGACATGGCAGCTTCCTTTGACCGGCGCCCCGGGCAGGGGAGGCCACTGGGAACGGCGCGGAGCACGCCGGGGCGGAGGGGGAATGGTCAGGCCCACGATAGAGATTCTGTGGGCGTGGCGGAAGCCAGATGTTCGTCACTGGCGAACGGGCTGTGGCGCCGCCCTCCCGGCGCTGTTAGGGTAGGCGGGTTCGGGGCTCCGGGCCCCGCCTTCCAGCGTCCCGCGAGGTCTTTCGATGCAGACGGTCTCCGTAGGTTCACCCCCCATCCTGCCCGGCCCAGATGAGCGGAGCCCTCGCCCTTGAGCGCCGTCACCGGCACCCCGGCGGCCACGGGAAAGAGCCCGCTGCGCGGTGTGGCCCTCTACGGGGTCGCCCTGCTGCTGTTCGCCTGTCTCGACACCACGACGAAGTACCTCACCGCGCATTACCCCGTGCCGCTCGTCGCCTGGACGCGCTACGCGGTGCAGTTCCTGCTGATGACGGCCATCCTCGCCCCCAGGATGGGCCGGGAACTCGTCTCGCCCGCACGCCCCGCCCCCGTGGCCCTGCGCTCGCTGTGCCTCGCGGCGACGAGCCTGTTCGTGGGGCTGGCGCTGCACCGCCTTCCCGTGGCGGAGGCGTCGGCCATCGTGTTCATCTCCCCGCTGCTGGTGGTGCTGCTCGCGGGGCCGCTGCTCGGCGAGCGCCTCACGCCCCTGCGGGCCATGCTCGCCGTGCTGGGGTTCACGGGCGTTCTCCTGATCGCGCGGCCTACGGGGAACCTCGACGCGCTCGGGGTGGTCTTCGCCCTGCTCGGCGCCCTGTCGAACACCGGCTACCAGCTCATGTCGCGCACCCTGAGCGCCGAGAAACCCCTGACCCTGCTGTTCAACTCGGCGCTCGTGGGGACGCTGATCTTCGGGGGGCTTCTGCCCTTTTTCTGGGGAGGCGAAGGGCTCACGCTCACCTATGTCCTGCTGTTCCTGTCGCTCGGGCTCACGGCAGGGGTGGGGCACTTCTTCCTGACCCTGGGCTTCCGCTACGCGCCCGCCTCCCTGATCTCCCCGGTCACCTACCTGCAACTGTTGTGGGCGGGGCTGCTGGGCTGGGTCGTCTTCCACCACGTTCCCGACGCGCTCACCCTGGTCGGAATGGCGGTCATCGCGGCGGCGGGGGTTGCCACGGTGGTCACGGGCGGGCGCCGTCAGCCCCCGGGCGTGTCCTCGCCCACGCCCCGCACGATGGGCCGCAGGTAGGCGAGGAGGGCGGCCCTCACCTCCTCTCGGACGGCGGGGTCGGCTCCCCCGCCCGACCCCCCGAGCACGTACAGGCCATTGGTGATGTGAATGCTCATCCGCGCCACTGCCGAGCGCCTCTCCGGGCCCAGCCCCGGGGCGCGCACCTCCAGAATCCCCTCCAGCCGCCCCTGCACCTCCGCCCTCACCGTCTCGTTCTCCTGCTCCGACGTGGCCGAGGGCGTGACGAGCAGCAGCCCGAGCAGGCCGGGCGGGTCGGCGTTCAGCCGCGTGTGGACCCCGAGCACATGGTCAATCACGTCCTCCAGGGGTTGATTCGCCGCGTCCCGCAGCACCGCGTCGAGGGCGAGCCGCAGCTGCCCCGTCCACGTCGCCTGGAGGGAGGCGAGGAGCGCCGCCTTGTCGGGAAAGAACTGGTAGAGCGACCCCACCGACACCCCCGCGTGTTCGGCGATGTGGTTCGTCGTCGTCCCCTCGTACCCCCGCTCCGCGAACAGCCGGGCGGCGGCGCCCAGGAGCCGGGCGACCATCTGGCGGCTGCGCTCCTGCTGCGGGGCACGCCGCGTCGGCGGGCGGGAGGTCATGTCGGGAGGATAGGGGGTGGGGAGGGGAAAACGCGAGCCTTGCCCCTGTGGAGGCGAGGGAGTGGCGGCAAAAAGGGCGCCCCGCCGCACCTTCCCCAGCGTAGGGTGGAACCCCAAACGCGAGTTGAGAACACGAGCAAAGGCTCGCATACTGGGAAAACCTCAATCCCGTCGTCCTCTGGAGGCCTGCCATGACCGCTCCCGTCTCCGCCCCCGCCGTCCACCCCGCCCCCACCTTCACCGAGGTCGGCGGCGTTCGGACCCGGTACGTCGTTCAGGGCGACGGCCCGCCCCTGTTGCTGCTGCACGGCATCGGGCGCAGCCTGGAGGACTGGTCGGCGAACATCGCGCCCCTGGCCGAGCATTACCGGGTCTACGCCCTCGACCTGATCGGCTTCGGGTACACCGACAAGCCGGACGTGCCGTATTCCCTGGGGGGACTGGCCCGCTTCGCCGCGCACTTTCTCGACGCGGTGGGAGAGACCCGACCGGTCGCCCTGATGGGCAATTCACTCGGCGGGGCGGTCGCCCAGCGGTTCGCCGTCGCCTATCCGGAGCGCACGCGAGCCCTGATCCTGGTGAACAGCGCGGGCTTCGGGCGGGAGGTCGCCGCCGTCCTGCGGGCCCTCTCCGTGCCGCGTCTGGGCGAACTGCTCCTCCGGCCCACTGCCCGCAACGCCCGCCAGACCGTCCGCTCCCTCTTCCACGACCCGACCTTCGCCACGGAGGAGCGCATTTCGCGGGCCCTCGACCTCTCGCGCCAGCCACACGCCGCCCGCGCCTTCCTGCGGGTGCTGCGCGACCTCGGCGACTGGCGCGGGGCGAAGGCCGCGTGGCGCGAGGAGTTGCAGGAACGCCTCGTCCGGCAGGGGGTGCCGACGCTCATCATCTGGGGGGACCACGACGTGATCCTGCCTGCACGGCTCTTGGAAGCGGCGCGGAAGTCCCACCCCCACGCCCGCACCCACCTCTTCAGGGACACCGGACACATGCCCCAACTGGAGCGGGCGGACACGTTCAACCGCCTCGTCCTCGACTTCTTGCAGGAGGTTCCAGCGTGAGCACCCACCATCAGATCGCCATCGTCGGCAGCGGCTTCGCGGGGCTGGGGATGGCCGTCCACCTTCGGCGCCGGGGCATAGAGGACTTCTTGATCTTCGAGCGGGCCCATGAGGTCGGCGGCACCTGGCGCGACAACACCTACCCCGGCTGCGCCTGCGACGTGAAGAGCGACCTCTACTCCTTCTCCTTCGCCCCCAACCCGGACTGGGGCCACCGCTACGCCCGCCAGCCCGAAATCCTCGCCTACCTGCGCCAGGTCGCCGACGACTTCGGCGTGCGACCGCACATCCGCTTCGGGCACGAGATGGAGC
Organism: Deinococcus aetherius; assembly: GCF_025997855.1. NCBI lineage: Bacteria > Thermotogati > Deinococcota > Deinococci > Deinococcales > Deinococcaceae > Deinococcus > Deinococcus aetherius. The sequence goes on along the minus strand of NZ_AP026561.1, from coordinate 171,408 downwards.
GCGCGGAGTGGGACGACGGCGAGGGGCTGTGGCGCATCCGGACGAACCAGGGCGAGTACACCGCCCGCGTCCTGATCTCCGGGCACGGTCCCCTCGTCGAGCCGAAGTGGCCGATCATCCCGGGGCTGGAGAGCTTCGCGGGCCCCCGCTTCCACTCGGCGGGGTGGGACCATTCCGTTGACCTCGACGGCAGGCGGATCGCGGTGATCGGCACGGGCGCCTCCGCCATCCAGTTCATCCCCGAGCTACAGAAGGTGGCGGGGAGGCTCACCGTCTTCCAGCGTTCGGCCCCCTGGGTGATGCCCCGGATGGACACGGAGACGAGTGAACGCCGCCGTGACCTCTTCCGCCGCTACCCCGGCCTGCAACGTCTCTCGCGGCAGTGGATTTTCGGGATGGCCGAGGCCCGCTTCCTGACCTTCACCAACGAGCGGGTGAGGAAGCTGGCGGAGGAGGCCGGGCACAAGCACCTGGAGGCGCAGGTGCCCGACCCCGCCCTGCGCGTGAGGCTCACCCCGAACTACCGCCTGGGCTGCAAGCGCATCCTCGTCTCGGACGACTACTACCCGGCGATGACGAAGCCCAACGTCGAACTCGTGACCGAGGCCATTACGGAGGTCAGGGGCCCGAAGATCGTCACGGCGGACGGCCAGGAGCGCGAGTTCGACGTGCTCATCGGCGGCACGGGCTTCGAGGCGACGCGGCCCTCCATCGCCCGGCGCATCTTCGGGCGGGGCGGCCGGTCTCTGGCCGAGGTCTGGGACCCGCACATGGAGGCGCTGCACGGGACGGCGGTGGCAGGATTCCCCAACCTGTTCCTGATCATCGGGCCGAACACCGGGCTCGGGCACAACAGCATGGTCTACATGATGGAGGCGCAGATCGACTACATCGTGGCGGCGCTGGAGTACCTGGGGCGCGAACACCTCCTCGCCATCGAGCCCCGCCCCGAGGCGCAGGCCGAGTACAGCGAGATCCTTCAGGGCAAACTTCAGAACTCCGTGTGGAACGTCGGCGGCTGCACGAGCTGGTACATCGACGCGAACGGGCGCAACTCCTCCCTGTGGCCCGAGCGGGCGGCCCGCTTCCGGCAGACCCTGCGGCGCTTCGACCCCTCGCTGTACCGCGCCTGGCTGAGCCCCCGCCCCCTGCCACCCCTCTCCCGGAGCGCCTGACCGTGCGGCCCTACGAGTACGCGGGCGGGACCGCCGTCCTGACGGGCGCGGCGAGCGGGATCGGGCGAGCACTGGCGGTTGACCTCGCCTCGCGCGGCAGCCACCTCGCCCTGATCGACCGGGACGAGGAGGGGCTGCGAACCCTCGTCGCCCGGTTGCGCCCCCAGTACCCGGACCTCAAGATCACCACCCACGGGTTCGACCTGAGCCGTATTGACGAGATTCCTGCCCTCGCCGACGACGTGCTGCGCGAGCACGGGGGCCTCACCCTGCTGATCAACAACGCGGGCGTGGCGCTGAGCGGCAGCTTCGAGCAGCTCACCCTCGACGAATTCGAGTGGGTCATGACCATCAACTTCCGGGCGGTCGTCGCCGTGACGAAGGCGTTCCTGCCCGCGCTGCTCGCCACGCCCGACTCGCACGTGGTGAACGTCTCCAGCCTCTTCGGCTTGATCGGCCCGGCGGGGCAGAGCGCCTACTCGTCGAGCAAGTTCGCGGTGCGCGGCTTCTCGGAGGTGCTGCGGCACGAACTCGCCGGGCGCGGGGTGGGCGTGACGACCGTCCACCCGGGCGGAATCAGGACGAACATCGCCCGCAATGCCCGCCTCGGCTCGGGGGTCGGCGCCGCCGAGGCAGGGGCGGGGCAGCGGGAGTTCGAGCGACTGCTGCGGATGGACCCCGCCCGGGCGGCGCGGGTGATCCTGGCCGGGGTGGCGCACCGGGAGCCGCGCGTGCTCGTGGGGTCGGACGCCGCCGTGCTCGACCTCCTCGCGCGGCTGCTGCCGGGGTCGTACGGGCGGGTGCTGGCGGCCTTGCAGGGGCGGGTGGGGCGATCCTAGGGCCGGGATCATCAGGTCCGGCGCCCCGCTCTGCCGCGCAAGTGGGCAAGTCAGGGCGAAGAGGTTTGCCCTCCGCGCGGTGGGCGGGCTTCGCTGGCGCGGGGCATGACACGCTGTTGCTCTCCGCCCTGGGTGGCGGGGCAGGGCACGGGCGGCGGGCGAACGGCTCAGCCGCCTAATCCGCGTCTGTGGCACCGTGAGGACGTATGTCGTCCCCGACGGTCATTCGTTACGTTCCCCTCGCGGGGTATGGCAGGCCACCCCTGGTGGTCATGCCCATCCGAAACCGGACGACGAGCCCCGGGGAGACCTTCCGCCCCCACCGCCACGACTTCCAGGAGGTGATCTGGATTCATTCGGGCACGGGGACGCACACCATCGACGGACGGGTGGGCGAGCTGCGCGGGCCCTGCGTGTCCCTGGTCGCGCGGGGGCAGGTGCACGCCTTCCGGGAGATGCGCGGGCTGAACGGACACGCCATCTCCTTCACGGAGGACCTGCTGGGCAGCACCCCCACGGGGCAGGTGGGCCGCCTGCTCTTCAACTACTCGCAGGGGGACCGGACCTACCCCGTGGCCCCCGAGGTGCAGCGGGCCGCCGAGAGCGTTCTCGACCTCGCCGAGCGGGAGTACGGGCGGGCGCAGGAGAGCGGGGACTTCAGCCTGCTGCGGCCCCTGACCGAAGCCCTGCTCGTGCTCGTGCGCCGCACTGTGACCGCCGGGCTCGGCGGGGAGGAGGCGGCCGAGGCCGGCGTCGTCGGGCGCTTCCTGGAGCGGCTCGAACACAGCTTCGCCCTGCACCACGACGTCGCCCACTACGCGGCGAGCCTGAACGTGTCCGCCAGGCGGCTCTCGCGCGCGACGAACGCCGCCCTGGGCCGCAGCGCCAAGGGGCTCATCCAGGACCGGGTGATCCTGGAGGCCCGCAGGCTCCTGAGCTTCACTGACCTCAGCGTGAAGGAGGTCACCGCCCGGGTGGGCTTCGCCGACCCCTTCTCCTTCAGCCGGGCCTTCAAAGCGGCGGTCGGCGTGCCCCCGCAGGACTTCCGCGACGCCTGGAAGAAATGACATGCCCCCGTCCGCTTCGGCCATTCCGGCCCGGGAGGGGGCCCTGTACCTTGACGGCGAGCGATCCTGACTCCACCCCCCTCTCCCCGAGGTGCCCATGCCCGATCTCCTCCCCGCCCCCCGACTCCACCCCGACCTCACCCTCCACCACGTCGAACTGACGGTGGGTTCCCTCGGGCGCAGCCTCGATTTCTACCGGGAGGTGCTGGGGCTGACGGTCCTCGCCGCCGGGGACGGCGCGGCGCGGCTGGGGGTGGGGGGCCGCACGCTCCTCGCCCTGCGCGAGCTTCCGGGCGCGGCCCCCGCTCCCCGCTCCAGCCCCGGCCTGTACCACTTCGCCCTGCTCGTGCCCACCCGCGCCGACCTGGGCCGCTTCGTGCGGCACGCGGGCGGGCTGGGGGTGCGGCTGGGGCAGAGTGACCACCTCGTCAGCGAGGCCTTTTACCTCCAGGACCCCGACGGCCACGGCATCGAGGTCTACCGCGACCGCCCGCGCGGGGAGTGGCGGTGGGTGGGCGGCGAGGTGCGGATGGCGGGCGACCCCATCGACCTCCCCGGCCTGCTGCTGGAGGCCGGACCGCCCGCGCCCTGGACCGGGCTGCCGGACGGCACCGTGATGGGGCACGTCCACCTGCGCGTCGCGGACCTGGGCGCCGCCGAGGCCTTTTACGCGGGCACCCTGGGCTTCGACGTGGTGAGCCGCTGGCCGGGGGCCCTCTTCGTCTCCGTCGGCGGCTACCACCACCACCTCGGCCTGAACACCTGGCAGAGCCTGGGCGGGGAGGCCGCGCCGGGGGGCAGCGCGCACCTCGAACGTGTCTGGCTCCACCTCCCGGACGCGGAGGCCCTGGACGCGCTCGCGGGTCGCCTGCGGCTGCGCCGCGTCTCCTTCACCGAACCTTCGCACGCGGGCGGCACCCTGGAGGTGCGCGACCCCTTCGGCACCCGGCTCGCCTTCACCGCCTGAACCCTTCTTCCTGTCACGGGAGCAACCATGAACACAAACGCCCTGCGTCTCCTCGCCCTCGCCGCGCTTTCCCTTCCCCTCGCCGCCGCCGCGCCCGTCAAGTTCGAGGTGGCGACCTCCTCCGAGAACGTCAACGTCGTGACCGTCGAGAGCGAGACGGCGGTCGAGAACTTCACGGGCCGCACGAACAAGGTCCGGGGCAGCCTCACCTTCGACCCGCAGGCGAAGGCGGGTGGGGGCACGGTCATCATCGACGGGGCGAGCATCGACACCGGCATCGCCGCGCGCAACGGGCACATGCGCGGTTCGCAGTGGCTCAACTTCGATAAGACGCCTGACGTGAAGTTCACGGCGACGCGGGTCACCCCCCTCGGCGGCGACCGCTACCGGATCGTGGGCACCCTCACGATGAACGGGGTGACCCGGCCGCTGACGACCGAGGCGACCGTGCGCTACACCGCCGCCAACGACACGACGAAGGCGGCGGGGTTCAAGGGCAATGTCCTCGCCGTGAGTACCCGCTTCAACATCAAGCTCAGCGACTTCGGGGTCAAGCACGGCCAGATCGACGCGGGCCGCGTGAGCAACGACCTCACCCTCGCGGTGCGCTTCATTGCCAGCGACGGGTAAGGCGCCCGCGCCCATGCGTCTCGTCCGGCCCACGCGCCTGCCCCTCCTGCGCCGCGCGGCGGGGCTGCTCGCCCTCCTCGCGCTCGTCGCCCTGCTCCTGAGCTTCGCCGTGAGCGCCCTTCTTACCCGGGACGCGGCGCTCGTGCAGCGGGTCGAGCCCAACGCCGCCGCGTCCCTTTTCGGCGAGGGGGACAGCCCGGGCACCCCCATCGGCTCGCCCCAGCTCATGATCATCCGCGACCCGGCGGCCTTCCTCCCCGGCGAGGGCGAGGACGGCGCCCGGCTGGTCAGCGAGGTGTACCTGCGCGAGCGGGGGCTCTACCCCCTCCAGGTCAAGACGGTGGAGCTGGTGCGCAACCTCGTGGCGCTGGGCTCGGGCCTCGCCGCCCTCGTGTTCGGGGGGCTGTGGCTGTGGGCGCGGGGTCGGGTGGGGTGAGGCGGACCAGGCAGCAGAGGGGAGGCCCGGCGGTCGTGCGGGCCTCCCCTTCATGTGGAAGGGTTCGCCGGGGGGGTGACCGGAAGACCTCAGCGCGCCCGGTCGAGCGCCCCCCACGCCTGAAAGAGGACGCCCAGGCCGAGCATGTACAGCAGGGGCAGCGCGCTCCAGGTCACGTTGCCGCGCGCCCCGCCCCGCCCGGCCGCCCGCTCGGCGAGGGCGAGGCCGCCGACATACACCAGCGGGTAGGCGAGCGAGCCCCAGCAAAAGGCCTGCTTGACCGCGACGAGGGCGGCGGGCGGCGAGTTGGGGTCGGAGGTGCCCAGGGTCATCAGGCTCGCCGGAAGCACCAGGGGATAGGCGAGCAGCGGCAGCGCGCCCAGCCCCCGCAGGACCCAGGCGAGCGTGCGCCCCGCCGAGTTGGTTGTGACCCGCTGGTCCATGCTGTCCTCGTGTGGGGGAGGGCGGCCGCCTTCGGGGCGGCGGGAGGGCTTGAAGGGTTCTTTCAGTGTACGCCAGGCGAAGCGTCTTCCCGAACGCCCCCCGGGCTCAGCGTCCCGCCCTCTCCCTGGGCGGCGCGGCGCAGCTTCCGCGCACGATCAGCCGCCCCGGCATGACCCGGTGCCCCTGGTCCACCTCGCCGCCCTCCAGCGCGCCGACTACCGCCCGCGCCGCCGCCTCGGCCATCGCCTCCACGGGCTGCTCGATCACCGTGACGGGCGGGTCCACGAGCGCCGTCCAGGGGTAGTTGTCGAAGGTCAGCAGCGAGAGGTCCCGGGGCAGCGTAAGCCCCCGCTCGCGGATGGCCCGGAAGGCGCCCACCGCCTGCGTGCCCGCCAGCGCGATCAGGGCGGTGGGCGGCTCGGGCAGGCCCAGCAGCTCGTGGGTCAGCGTGTAGGCGGTGTCCTCGGTTGGCAGGGCGACGCGCCGGTAGGCGAGCACAACCTCCAGACCGCGCTCGCGCATCGCCCCCGGAAAGGCGCGCGACCGTTCCTCGGGCAGGACGACCGGGTCGTAGGTGCCCAGGGTGGTGATGCGGGTGTGGCCCAGACCGTGCAGGTACGCCACCGCCCCCCGCATCGCGGCGGCGTTGTCCAGGGTCAGACTGGGAAAGGACGAGCCCGGGGGCCGGTAGTCGTACTCGAATACGAAGACCCCGCGCCCCCGCAGCCGTTCCAGATACTCGCGGCTCTCCGGGCCGTACCCGGGCCGCACCAGGACCGCCGCGACCCGCTGGCCGTACAGCCGCTGGAGTTCGGGCAGCTCCTGCCGGGCGGAGTACTCGTTTTCCGTGATGATCAGGGTGTAGCCCGCCGCTTGGAGCGTGCGCCCCGCCGTGCGCGCGAACTCGGCGAAAAAGGGCTCCACGATGCTTCCCACCACCAGCCCCACCGTGCGGCTATGCCCGCCCCGCAGGCTCCCGGCCCGCACGTCGGGCTCGTAGTGCAGCTCGGCGATGGCCGTCCGCACCCGGGCCAGCGTCTCGGGCGTGAGCTTCTCGGGCTCGCGCAGCGCGCGTTTGGCCGTCGTGGGGGAGACGCCCGCCCGCCGGGCGACATCCTGAATCGTGGACACGAGGGCATTGTAGGCCCGCCCCCTCCGGGCCGCCGCCCCGCTGATGGCCCCGTGTCCATGTCTGTACTCAGTCCAACCTTGGAGGACTAGACGTGCTCGCCGGAGTGTGTTTCAATCGTGGACACGAGACCATTCTAAACGGAGTCCGGGGGAGAGGCCCCGGCCCAAGCCCGCGAGGTTCCTGCTTGCCCCAGGTCGCCCGCCCCACGCCAGGCCGTCCCACGCGGTCCCAGGAGGTTTCACCCATGAAGCGACTCGCCCTGCTCAGCCTTGCCCTGTGCGCGACCGCGCAGGCCGCGACGACGATCACCATCGCCACCGTGAACAACCCCGACATGGTGACGATGCAAAAGCTCACCCCGGAGTTCAACAAGAAGTACCCGGACATCAACGTGAAGTGGGTCGTGCTGCCGGAAAACGAGCTGCGCCAGAAGATCACCCTGGACGTGGCGAGCGGGGCGGGCTCCTTCGACGTCGCCACGGTGGGCGTGTACGAGGTGCCGATCTGGGCCAAGAACGGCTGGCTCGATCCCCTGACGCCCCTCTTCCAGAAGAACCCCGCCATCGCCAGTTCGTACAAACTCAACGACATCCTCCCCAGCGTACGTAATGCGCTCACCGTGAACGGGCAGCTCTACGCCGTCCCCTTCTACGCCGAGTCGAGCATGACCTTCTACAACAAGGACCTGTTCAAGAAGGCCGGGCTGACCATGCCGCAAAACCCCACCTGGCAGCAGATCCAGACCTTCGCCAGCAAGATCCACAACCCCTCGCAGGGCGTGTACGGGGTCTGCTTGCGCGGCCTGCCCGGCTGGGGCGAGAACATGGCCTTCATCACCACGATGGCGAACACCTTCGGTGGGCGTTGGTACGACCAGAACTGGCAGGCCCAGCTCAACACCCCTGCCTGGAAGAACGCGCTGACCTTCTACGTGAACACGCTGAAGAAGTACGGCCCCCCCGGCGCTACGAGCAACGGGTTCACCGAGAACCTGACCCTGATGAGCCAGGGCAAGTGCGGCATGTGGGTGGACGCCACCGTGGCGGCGGGCTTCCTGTCCGACCCCTCCTCCTCCAAGATCGTGAATTCGGTGGGCTTTGCCAACGCGCCTGTCGGCCCCGGCACCCCGCGCGGCAGCAACTGGTTCTGGTCGTGGAACTTGGCGATTCCCAAGAGCACCAAGAAGGAGGACGCCGCCTTCAAGTTCCTGACCTGGGCCACGAGCCCCGAGTACATCAACCTTGTCGCCAAGACCAAGGGCACCTGGGCCGCCGTGCCCCCCGGCACCCGCACGAGCACGTACACCAACCCCAACTACAAGAAGGCCGCCGGGGCGTTCAGCAACCTCGTGCTGAGCTCCATCAACCGCGCCGACGTGACCAAGCCCACCAAGGACCCGGTGCCCTACACCGGCATCCAGTACGTGTCGATCCCGCAGTTCCAGGCGCTCGGCACCCAGGTCGGGCAGTACATGGCGGGGGCGCTGAGCGGGCAGACCTCCATCGACCAGGCGCTGAGGCAGGGCCAGGACGCCGCGAACCGGGTTGCCAAGGAGGGCGGCTTCCAGAAGTAACGCGCCCGGAGGCTTGACGCTGGAAGCGGGGGGACGGGAGGAAGCCAGGCGCCTCCCGGTCCCCCCGCCCCCTACGAGGTGATCCCATGACCACGGTTCAAACCCTGCCCACCACCACGACGCGGGTGCCGCCCGCGCCCAAACGCGGTATCCGGCTCACCCCCGCCGCCCTGATCTGGCCCGCGATGCTGTACCTAATCCTGACGACGCAGGTGCCGTTTTTCATGACGGTGTACTACTCGTTCTTCCGGTACAACCTCGTGGACCCCACCAGCCGACCCTTCATCGGGTTCGGGAACTACGTGACGCTGCTGAGTGATCCGCAGAACCTGCGCATCCTGCTGAACACGGTCGTGCTGGCGGGCGGGACCTTGATCCTGACGCTGATCATCGGCGCGGCGCTCGCGCTGCTGCTCAACCGCGAGTTCCTGGGGCGGGCACTCCTCAGGACCCTGCTGATCTCGTCGTTTCTGGTCATGCCCATCGTCACGGCGGTGATCTGGAAGAACATGCTGCTCAGCCCCACCTCGGGCTTTTTCGCGTGGGTGTCGCAGAACTTCGGGCAGGCGCCCGTGGACTGGCTGGGCCAGTTCCCCATGTTCTCGGTCATCCTGATGATCACCTGGGAGTGGACGCCCTTCGCGGCGCTGATCCTGCTCACCGGCCTGCAAAGCCTGCCCGACGACCAGATCGAGGCGGCGCGGCTCGACGGCGCCTCGCCCTGGCAGGAGTTCCAGCACATCGTCCTCCCCCACTGGATGCAGGCCATCCAGGTGGTCGTGCTGATGGAGACCATCGCGCTCTTGCAGGTCTACGGCGAGATCTACGGCTCGACCTCAGGCGGTCCCGGCATTGCCACCACGAACCTGCCGTACTTCATCTACCAGAAGGCCTTTGCCGAGTACAACATCGGCCTGGCGAGCGCGGCGGGGGTGCTGACGGTGATCCTGACGAATATTCTGGCCGTGTACCTGCTCAGGCTGATCAACCGCACGACCGCGAGCAACCGGGGAGGCTGACATGACCACGGTTCCAACTTCCGGCCCGGCGTCCCGCACCGTGGGTGACCGCCACCGCCTGCGCAACATCCTGCTGACGCTGCTGACCTACCTGCTCGCGCTGGCCTTTCTGTTTCCCCTGATCTGGATGATCATGGCGGCCTTCAAGACCGAGGCGCAGGCCTTCGCCACGCCGCCCGTCTTCTTCTTCACCCCCATCTGGGATAACTTCCAGCGTGCGCTGCCGAGCTACCTGCCCGCCCTGACGAACTCGCTGGTCGCGGCGGTGGGCTCCACCCTGCTCGCCTTCGTCCTGGGGCTGCCCGCCGCCTTCGCGCTCGCGGTGTACCCCACCCGCCGGGCGCAGGGGGTGCTGACCTGGATGCTCTCGACCAAGTTCATGCCCGCCGTGGGCGTGATCGTGCCCCTCTTCCTGCTCTTTCGCAACCTGGGGCTGCTCGACACGCGGCTCGGCCTGATCCTGATGTACACGACGATGAACCTGCCCCTGGTCGTGTGGATGATGCACTCGTACATGTCGGAAATTCCCTTCGCCATCTACGAGGCGGCGAAGGTGGACGGCGCCTCGGTGGCCCAGGAGTTCTTCGGGATCGCGCTGCCGCTCTCCATGCCCGGGATCGCCGCGACCGCGCTGCTGGCGCTGATCTTCGCCTGGAACGAGGTGTTCTTCGCGCTGAACCTCACCTCGGCCGATGCCGCGCCCCTGAGCGTGTTCATCGGCGAGTTCAAGACCAGCCAGGGCCTGTTCTGGGCGCAACTGAGCGCCGCCGCCACCCTGGTCGTGCTGCCGGTGCTGATCTTCGGCTGGATTGCGCAGCGGCAACTCGTGCGCGGCCTGAGCTTCGGGGCCGTGAAGTGAGGGCCCCGGCCCTTCCCCCCGCCCGGGCTTGACGGGGAAGGGGGAACCGGGACAACACGCACCCCTGGCCGGTCGAAGTCCGTTCAAGCTGTTCAGGAGAATTCCCTATGGTCAAACTGTCCCTCTCCACACTTCACGCCCTCGGTCCGGGGGTGGCCGTCCCCGCCTACGATCCACGGCGGCAGACCCCGGGGATCGTCCACTTCGGGGTGGGGGCCTTTCACCGCTCGCACGAGGCCATGTACATCGACCGGCTGCTGAATGCCGGGGCGGGCGAGGGCTGGGCGATCTGCGGGGTGGGCGTCCTGCCGTCGGACGCCCGGATGCGGGACGTGCTGGCCGCCCAGGACCACCTGTACACCCTGGTCACACGCTCACCCGACGGCAGGTCCGAGGCCCGGGTCATCGGCTCGATTACCGAGTACCTGTTCGCCCCGGACGACCCCGAGCGGGTCCTGGAACGCCTCGCCGACCCGGCCACCCGCATCGTCTCGCTCACCGTCACCGAGGGGGGCTACAGCGTGAGCCCGGCGACCGGAGAGTTCGACCCCTCCGGCGAGGACATCCGGCACGACCTCGGTCCGGGGGCGGCGCCCCGCACGGTCTTCGGCTTCATCACCGAGGGGCTGCGGCGGCGCCGGGAGCGCGGCGTCCCGCCCTTCACGGTGATGTCGTGCGACAACCTCCAGGGCAACGGCCACGTGACGCGCCGGGCGCTGACCTCGTTTGCCCGCCTCAAGGACCCCGAACTCGGGGAGTGGATGGGCCGGAACGTGGCCTTCCCGAACTCGATGGTGGACCGCATCACGCCCGCGACGACCGACGCGGACCGCCGGGACCTCGCGGCCGAATCCGGCGTCGAAGACGGGTGGCCGGTCGTGGCGGAGACGTTTACCCAGTGGGTTCTGGAGGACGAGTTCACCCTGGGGCGCCCCCCGCTGGAACTCGTGGGCGTTCAGGTCGTGGGTGACGTCGAGCCCTACGAGCTGATGAAGCTGCGGCTCCTGAACGCCTCGCACCAGGCGGTCGGTTACCTGGGCCTGCTCGCCGGGTTCACGTTCGTCCACGAGGCCTGTCAGGCCCCGCCCTTCGCCCGCTTCCTGCTGGGGTACATGGAGCGGGAGGGCACGCCGACCCTGCGGCCGGTGCCCGGGATCGACCTCGGCGCCTATCACCACGAACTCATCGCCCGGTTCTCGAACGAGGCGATTCGGGACACCCTGGCCCGCCTCATCGTGGATAGCTCGGAACGCATTCCCAAGTTCCTGCTCCCGGTCGTGCGCGAGCAGTTGGCCCGGGGCGGCGAGATCGGGCACGCCGCCCTCGTCGTCGCGGCCTGGAGCTGCTACCTGGAGGCGGTCACGCGCGGGGACGGCGCGGCGGGCGGGCTGCCGCCCCTGCAAGACCAGCGCGCGGAGGCCCTGGCCGGGGCGGTGCGCCGGGAGGCGGAGCGGCCGGGAGCCTTCCTCGACCTCCGGGAGGTCTTCGGGGACCTGGGCGAGGACGGGCGTTTCCGGGAGGCGTACCTCGACGCCCGCAGACGCCTGAGCCTTGGGGGCCCCGTCGAGGCCATGAGAGCCCTCGCGGACGATCCCACCTCCGCCGCCCCCGACCCCCTCCTGACCTCCTCCCGGCAGAGGTGAACGCGGCCCAACGTTCCAGGCCCGCCGCCATCCTCGTCCTCTTCCGGCTGGACGCTTGCCTGGGTTCCCCTCCCCCTTGAGCGGGGAGGGAGGCGCGCTAAGCGTCCAAGTCGATCCGTCGCTCAACTGCCCGTCCCAGGGACTCAAGAAAGGGGCGACCATGCCGACCTACGATTCCTCCTCCCCCCGCTCCTCACGCACCAGCGTCCTCCACGGCGTCCGTGACCTGCGCTGGGAGACGCGCGAGGTGGCGGCCCCCGGTCCCCGGGAGGTCCGCGTGCGAGTGCGGCGCATCGGCGTGTGTGGCAGCGACGTTCACTACTACACCCACGGCAGGATCGGGCAGTTCGTGGTCACCGCCCCCCTGGTCCTCGGCCACGAGGTCATGGGTGTGGTGGACGCGGTGGGCGAGGGTGTCACGCGCGTCAAGATTGGCGACCGGGTGGCGCTGGAGCCCGGTTACCCCTGCCGCCGCTGCGCCTACTGCAAGCGCGGCGAGTACAACCTCTGCCCCGAGATGACCTTCATGGCGACCCCGCCCGTCCACGGCGCCCTCGCCGAGCACGTCATCTGGCCCGACGACTTCGCCTTCCCCCTGCCCGACGCCATCAGCGACGACGCGGGCGCCCTGATCGAACCCCTCGCGGTGGGCGTGTGGGCGGCGCGCAGGGGGGCTGTCTCGCCCGGGCAGAGCGTCGCGGTCTTCGGGGCCGGGCCCATCGGCTGCACGACGTTGCAAGCGGCGCGGGCGGCGGGGGCGACCACCCTGATCGCGGTGGACCTGGAGGACTTCCGGCTCGACCTCGCCCGCAGGGTGGGAGCGACTCATACGGTCAACGCCCGGCACGAGGACCCCATCACCCGCATCCGTGAGATCACGCGCGGTGATCTGCCCGAGACGCACGCCGGGGTGGACGCGGCCTTCGAGACGGCCGGGAGCCTGCCGACCACCCGCCTGAGCCTCGCCGCTCCCCGCCCCGGCGGCACGACGGTTCTCGTGGGCCTGCCGCCCGACCCGGAGGTGAGTCTCGACATCGTCTCGGCCGCCAGCCGTGAGGTGAGCATCCGGGGTGTGTTCCGCTACGCGAACTGCTACCCGGCGGCCATCGCGCTCGTGGAGAGCGGGGCCGTGGACCTCGACGCGCTCGTCACCCACCGCTATCCGTTCGAGCAGACGCCGGAGGCCTTCGAGTTCGCGGGCGGCGAGAAGCGCGCGAGCATGAAGGTCATGATCGACGTGGGCTGAGATATCAGCCGCCCCACCCACATGCGGGGGGCAGGGGTGCGTCTACGAGGCCGCGTGCCCCTGCCCGTCCAGTGGCCGCCCGGCGCCCGGCTCTCCAGCGGCTGAGCCCCTGCGTGGGCCGCGACCCACGGCGGCCTCGGACTCTGGTGCCTCACCTTGTACCGCGCTTACCCGGGGAGTCAACTCGCTGAGGGCCAGGTGAAGACGGCGCCCGGGATTCCTCACGGCTCCCCGGCTTCCGCCAGTCGGCGCCCCAGCGGCCCCGCCACCAGCCCGAAGCCGAGCGCGCCGATCACTCCCAGCCCCAGGCAGCCCCACCACAGCCCGTCGCCGAGGTGCCCCAGGGCCCAGCCGCCCAGCGTGGGGGCGATCAAGCCGCTCAGGCCCCAGGTGGCCCCCAGCGCCCCGGCGTACGTTCCGCGCAGGTGGGCGGGCGCGAGCGCGGCGACGAGCCCGGGCGCCACGGCCGCCTGCGCCACCTCCCCGAGCGTCCACACCAGGACACCGAGTGCGTACAGGGGGGCCGTGTCCGCCAGGGCGTTGAGCCCGAACCCTCCGCCCATCAAGAGCAGGGCCGCGCTCAGGACGGCGGGGGCGGGGAAGCGGCCGAGCAGCCGCGCGGAGAAGAGCCCCACCGCCACGATGAGAAGCCCGTTGAGCGCGATGACCCGCCCGTACGTGCCCTCGCCCAGCCCGTCGGCGCGCATGGCGAGGGGAAGAGTCACATACGCCTGGTTCATGATCAGGGCGAAGACCAGGGTGAGCCCCGAGAACGCGAGGAGAAGCGGTTCCCGCCTCAGCACGGCGAGGGCTCCCGTTCCCTTCCCGCGCGGCGCGGCCTGCGGCCTCGTCTCCGGCACGCCGAGGAGGATGAACGCGCCGTACAGCAGCAGCGTGGCTGCGTCCACCACGAAGAGGAGCGCGTACGACCGCGCCGCGATGGCCCCCGCCAGGAGGGGCGCGAAGGCGAAGCCGAGGTTGACCGCCCAGTACATCAGCCCGTAGGCGCGGGTCCGTTCCTCGGGGGGAACGAGGTCCGCGACGGCGGCGTTCGCAGCCGGGCGGTACATCTCCCCGACGAGGGCGAAGACGAGCGCTGAGGCGAGGATCAGGGGGTAACTCGGCGCGAAGCCCAGGGCGAGCAGGAAGGGTGGGCTGAGCGCCAGCGCGAGGAGCATTACCCGCCTCCTCCCCAGGCGGTCGGCCAGCACCCCGCCGACGAGCTGGGCGAAGAAGCTCCCCAGCCCCAGGGCGCTCACCGCGAGGGCCGCCTGCACGGGCGTGAGCCCGCGCTCCGCCGTCAGGAAGAGGGTCAGGAACGGCACCACGAAGCCGCACAGCCGGTTGACCAGGGTGCCCCACCACATCACCCAGAAGGGACGCGGCAGGCTGCCCGTGAGAGAGGAGAGGTTGAGCCGGGTGGTCACGGTCGCCACTCTAGTTCCCCTTGCACTCTAGTTCCCCTTGAGGGAGGTCCGGGTCTTCCCCAGAATGACGGCACACCATGCCCCTCCCCGAAAACGACCCCCGCCTCACCCCCGAGGTTCGCGCGATGCTGGACGCCCTCGTGTCCGGGGTGCGGGCGGCGCTGGAGGACAACCTCGTCGGCGTCTACCTGCGCGGCTCCCTGGCCCTCGGTGACTTCGACCCGGAGTCCAGCGACATCGACTTCCTCGTCGTGACGGGGCGCCCGGTGTCGGACGATCAGTTCGCCGCCCTCGCCGACCTCCACGCGCGACTCGCCGTGCTGGAGAATCCGTACGCGGGCCACCTGGAGGGGTCCTACATCGACCGGGCGGCGCTGCGGCACTTCGGCCCGCACGAGCGGCGCCACCCCACGGTGGGTTCGGACTGGGCCTTCTCCCGGGGCGAGCACGGCGCCGACTGGGTGCTCGAACGCTGGATCGTGCGCGAGCGCGGAGTGACCCTGCTCGGCCCCGACCCGGGGACGCTCGTCGGGCCCATCTCGCCGGAGGACCTGCGGGCCAGTGTCCGCGAGGCCTTGCGCTGGTGGGCCTCCCAGCCGGACGAGCCCGCGTGGCTGCGCCGCCGCAGCTATCAGGCCTTCGCCGTCCAGACGATGTGCCGGGCGCTCTTCACCCTGCTCACGGGCGAGTTGCCGAGCAAGCCCCGCGCCGTCGCCTGGGCCCTGGGCGCGTTGCCGCAGCCGTGGCGCGCCCTGGTCGGGCGTTCGCGGGCCTGGCACCTCGACGACACGCCCGACCCGGGAACGCTGCCCGAGGTCATGCGCTTCGTGCGCTGGACGGCGGGGGAGGGGGAGGCGGCCTCCTGACCCCGCCCCTTCCCCTCTGGGAATCGGCACTCTGGGTGATCGGGGACGGCGGCCCGCCCTCGTCCGTGCTCTCCTGGAAACATGCCCCCCTGGCTCCTCGACATCCGCCACATCTACCTGGAGCCCCGGGTGACCGAGTACGCGCGGGGCCGCGAAATCCTGGCCCGCTTCCCGGACGTGGGGCGAACCGAGGTGCCCTCCCACTGGAACATTCCCGGGCTGCACGGCAACGCGGGCCTGGTGCGCGACTGGGTGCGGCTCAAGCGGCAGGTGCTCGTGCTGGGCGTGCGCAAGACCTTCACGGTGCGCGAGAACGGGCGCAGCGCGGACTGGATCGCCCCCGGGCTCGCCAACGGCTGCGCGATGAGCTGCGCGTACTGCTACGTCCCCCGCCGGAAGGGCTTTGCCAACCCCATCACCACGTTCGTGAACATCGAGGAGACCCTGCGGGCGCTGCGCCGTCACGCCGAGAGGCTGGGGCCCAAGACGGAGCCCAATCAGGTCGATCCCCGGTTCTGGGTCTACGACGTGGGCGAGAACAGCGACCTGAGCGTGGACGCCCTGCTCTCGGGCAACGTGCGCGACCTCGTGGCGCTCTACCGCGAGCTGCCGAACGCCAAGGCGTCCTTCGCCACCAAGTTCGTGAACCGGGAGCTGCTGACCTACGACCCCCAGGGCAAGACCCGCGTGCGCTTCTCGCTGATGCCGCGCTCCGTCGCCCGGGTGCTCGACGTGCGGACCTCGCCTATGCGCGAACGCATCGCCGCCGTGAACGATTTCGTGGAGGCCGGGTACGAGGTCCACCTCAACTTCTCGCCCGTCGTGATCTACGAGGGCTGGACCGCCGACTACGCGGAGTTGCTGCGCGAGGTGCGGGACTCGCTCTCGGAGAAGGCACGCGCGCAACTCGCCGCCGAGGTGATCTTCCTGACGCACAACGCCGCGCTGCACGAGGTCAACCTGGGCTGGCATCCCCGGGCCGAGCGGCTGCTGTGGCGCCCCGGCTGGCAGGAGACGAAGCGTTCGGAGCACGGCGGCGAGAACATCCGCTACCGCCACGGCTTCAAGGGCAAGGCAGTCGCCCGCTTCACCGAGTTGCTGGCGCGCGAATTGCCGGAGTGCCGGGTGCGGTACGCCTTCTGAGCCTCCGTCCCTGAACAGGAAAACGCCCCCACCGCTGGGTGAGGGCATGTCCTCGGGTGGGAGGCTCAGGGGATGTACGTGACGCCCGACACTTCAACCTTAATCATATGCACATAAAGAATTTCGCACTCCTGAAAATTTGTTCATAACTCCAAAATTTGGATATGTACGTGGTGATTTCCCCCAACGTCCTATAAGCGGCAAGGTATCCCAAGGGAAGAGTTGCTTTCTAAAACCGTCTCTATCCTCCTGGCAGGGATAATAAAAACTAAGGAAGTTCCTTACTTTTTCATAAAATGACAACGGAGCCACTTGAATCGACTAATGGCCTGCAAAAATGCAGACAAGGCCGACTGGAAACAGATGTAATATGAGAAAATTCAGATTAAAGTGAGGCTTGTCACGTTTTGTGCCACGACAAGAAAGCTCGGCTCGGTCTTCCGCACACGGCTCTTGCTGTCGGAAAACCTTCGAATTTGCGGGCGGCGCGCTTCTTCCCGCTGCTCGGCCGCCTGAGCGTCCGTTGATCATCTTTGAAAACCCCTACCTTCGGAGGCAGGCACAGGGCAGGGCTCGGATACCGACCCTGCGGGGCGCGGCGAAGGAACCCGCCCGCCGCTCCAGGGGGAAACGCGCGTGACGCACTCGGTCATCTCGGAAGAACTTTTGCGGTCCAGCGAGGCTCCGGCCTCGGCGAGCACCGCCTCGTCCGGCGAGTCGCCCGACGTGCGGGTCCAAGTTCCCACCACCGGGGACCTCGACCGGCGGGCGCTCATGAACGGCCTGGTGCTCGCGGCGGCCGAGGCGCTGGCCGTGTGGTTCACCTGCGGGCTGGTGCTTCATCTCACGGTGACCCATATCGGCCGCCTGCCCTGGCAGCTCGGCTTCACCGCCACCTGGCTGATGGCGGCGGTGCTGATTCGCAGTTACCCCGGGTACGGCCTCGACGCCAGCGAGCGGCTGCGGCGCACCGTGATCCCGGCGGCGGCGGCCTTCCCGACCCTGCTGGGCGCCGCGCTCGCCGGACAGTTGGGCGTGGGGGCGGCGGCGCTGCTGCTCGTCCTGGGCCTGGGCCTGGGGATTCCAGCCGCGCTGCTGGCGCGCGTCGGCGCGCGGTGGCTGCTGCACCGCGCCGGGGCGTGGGGGGTGGATGTGGCCGTGATCGGGCACGGGGAGGCCGCCGCGTTGCTGATGCAGACGCTCAAAAGCGACTGGAGCCTGGGGTACCACCCGGTAGCGGACGGCCAGGCCAACGTCGCCATCCTGGCGGTGCCCAACATCCCCTACGCCGTGCGGGACCGGCTGCTCGACGGGCCGCTCGCCCTATTTCGCCGGGTGCTCGTGATGGTGAGCCAGCCTGCCTCGGACAGCCGCTGGGCGGGCTCGCACCACCTGGGAAATTTCAGCGTGCTGGAGGCGCGGCGGCGCCATCTGGAGCCGGGCGACCTGCGGCAAAAGCGCGTCTTCGACCTCCTGGTGGTCACCCTGCTCTTCCCGGTCCTCACGCCGCTGCTGCTGCTGGTGGGGCTCGCGGTGGCGCTCGACTCGCGGGGGCCGGTGCTGTACGGGGCGCCCCGGATGGGCTGGCGCGGGGGGTCCTTCCGCTGTTGGAAGTTCCGCACCATGCACGAGAACGCCGAGGAGAGGCTAGCCGAGCTGCTCGAACAGGATGCCGAGGCCCGGGCCTACTACGAGACCTACCACAAGCTTAAAGACGATCCGCGCGTGACCCGGGTGGGCCGACTGCTGCGCAGCACCAGCCTCGACGAACTGCCCCAGCTCATCAACGTCCTCCTGGGAGACATGAGCCTCGTCGGGCCGCGCCCTTACCTCGCGCGGGAACGTCCCAAGATCGGGCCGCACGCCGACGTGATCCTGAGCTGCCGTCCCGGCATGACCGGGTGGTGGCAGGTGTCGGGCCGCAGCAGCGCGAGCTTCCAGAGCCGGGTGCAGATGGACCTTCAGTACGTGCGCCGCTGGAGCCCGTGGCTCGACCTGACGCTCCTGGCGGCGACCGTCCAGGTGGTGCTCAGGCGCAAGGGAGCGCACTGATGGAAGGCGTCGGGCGGCACCGGGGGGCCGTGGGGGTAGGGCGAGGGGCGGGGGAGAGGGGCGGCGCGGTTCGCCGAGGGGCCGGACGAGGGAATGGGCATAGGGCCCGGGGGAGAGGGTAACAGGACATGTGCGGAATTATCGGAAGTGTGCGCAGGCGGCCCACGGCCACAGAAACCCTCGGGCTGGCGGCGCTGTGCCACCGGGGCCCGGACGCGCAGACGACCGCGCTGGTGGGAAGCGCCCACCTGGGCCACGCGCGGTTGAGCATCATCGACCTGTCGAGCGGCGCGCAGCCCATGAGCGACGTGCACGGGCTCACGACGGTCGTCTTCAACGGCGAGATCTATAACTACCTGGAGCTGCGCCGCGAGCTGGAGGCGCGCGGGTACGAGTTCGCCACCCGCTCGGACACCGAGGTGATCCTGGCGGCGTACCTCGCCTGGGGGGTGGCGGGCTTCGCGCGGCTGCGCGGCATGTACGCCTTCGCCCTGCACGACCGCCGCGACGGGAACACGGTGATCGCGCGTGACCCCTTCGGCATCAAACCGCTCTTCTGGACGCGCGGACGCGACGGCTCGGTGTTCTTCGCCTCGGAGATCGGCGCCCTGCTCGACCTCTCGGGCGTGTCCACCGACCTCGACCTCAGCTCGGTGCTCGAAACCCTCGCCTCGCGTCACCCGGCGGGCCTGAATACCCTGTACGAGAACGTCAAGCGGGTGGAGCCCGGCACCGCGCTGCTGGTCGCCCCGCAGGCGAACGCGGTGATCCACGTGCGCTTCAGCAGCGTGGTCGAGGAGGTGGAACGCTGCCGCCAGGAGGGGGTGGGCGACGTCTCCCCGGAGGAGGTCCGCCGCCGGGTACTCGATTCCGTCGAGCACCACGCCCTCGCCGACGTGCCGCTGGGCTGCTTCCTGAGTGGCGGGCTGGACTCCAGCGTGGTCGCCCAGGTCCTCGCCTCGCGCGCGGGGGAGGGTCCCCTCAACGCCTACGCGGTCGGCTTCGAGAGCGCGTCCTCCGAGGCGAGCGAGCTGCCGTACGCGCGGCTGGTCGCCGACCACATCGGGGCGCGGCTGCATCCCGTGACGGTGGGGGCGGAGGATTTCGCGGCGCTCGCCCCCCGACTCTCGGGCTCGCTGAACGGCCCCTTCTCGGAGCCCGCCGACATCGCCATGCTCAAGCTTTCCCTGCGCGCGGCCCAGGACGTGAAGGTGGTCCTCTCCGGCGAGGGCGGCGACGAGTCCTTCGGCGGCTACCCGAAGTACGCCGTGGACGGCCTGGCCCGCCCGCTCGGCCCGGCCATGCGCCTGGGGAACCGCTGGCTGGGACGCCGGGGCCGCCTCGGCATCGCGGCCGACGCCCTGGGTGAGCCCGACCGCGCGGCGCGCTGGATGCGCTGGTTCGCCAACGACGACGCGCCGCCCTCCCTGGTGGGGGCCCTGGTGAGCGCCGGGGCGCGCCCCGAGCGGGCCCGGCACTGGGTCGAGGACCGCCTGGAGGGGTACCCGCAGGGATGGTCGGACCTCCAGCGGATGCAGGTGCTCGACCTGGAGGCGTGGTTGCCCAATAACCTGCTCCACCGTGGGGACTACACGACCATGCAGGCGTCCATCGAGCAGCGGGTGCCCCTGCTCGACGTGCGGCTCACCCCCTGGGCGGTCGCCCTGCCGGGCCGGGTCAAGATTCAGCGGCTGCGGGGCAAGATGCCGCTGCGCCAGGCCTTCGGGGACCGGCTGCCGAAGGCGGTGCTGGAGCGGCCCAAGAGCGGCTTCCGTCTGCCGCTGGGCGAGTGGATGACCACAAATCCGGCGCTGCGGGACATGACCCGCGACCTGCTGCTCTCCCCCTCGGCGGGCCTGCGAACCTGGATGTCGGCGGCCGAACTGGAGGCCCTGCTCGCCCCGGCGGCGCTCTCGCAGACGGGCGGCGCGAAGCTCGCCTGGACCGCCGTGTGCCTGGAGCTGTGGTTGCAGGCCGTGCGGGCGCGGGCGGTGATGGCATGAGGGCGGCGCGGGGGCAGGCGTGAGCACCGGATCCCAGGGGGCGAGGCGGGCGAGACGGGAGAGGACCCCGGAGGAGGGAGCGTGGCGGGTCGGGCGGGGGCAGGCCGGAGCGCGCGGACGCCAGCAGGCGGCGGGAAGAGTGGAGAACGTCTTGTTTGAGCGCCCGCACCGTCAGCATTTCTACGGACTGCCGCTGAGCCCGCCCCGTCTGAGGCGCGCGGTGGACGAGGCGACCCGCGCCGCCCTGCTGCGCGAGGCCGGGGAGATCTTGCAGGGCCGCTGGCGCTTTTTCACGTTCGCGGACGCGCCCTCCGATCCCACCCCGGGCGGCCTCACCGACTGGCACCGCTGCGAGGTGACGGGTCTTTACGCCGACCCCGACGCCTGCGGGCCCGCGTCCAGCAGTCACGACCCGGAGGTGCAGGGCCGCCTGAGGACGATCTGGGAGAAGAGCCGACACCACCACACGACGGTGCTCGCCATCGCCTACGCGCTGACCGGCGAGGACCGCTACGCCACGGGCGCGGCGGCCCGAATCGCCGACTGGATCCTGGCGAACCCGCCGCAAAGGGGCGTCAACTGGCTGAGCGGTGCCGAGGCGGGCCTGCGGCTCATGGCCTGGGCGTGGTGTTACGAGTTGCTGCGTGCCCACCCCCAGTGGGGGGTGTGGTTCGGGCCCGACTCCCCGCTGTGGCCGAGCGTGCACCGCCACCAGGAGTTCCTGGAGGAGCAGACGCGGCCGGGGGCGTCCGGCGGGGCCAGCCTGCTCGCGGCCCTGGCCGGGCAGTACGTGGCGAGCGTGACCTGGCCGGTCTTTTCGGGTTCCCCCGGGTGGCAGCGCGAGGCCAAGGCGGCCCTGACGCGGGAGGCCACCCTGCAACTCCTCGAGAGCGGGGTCAACCGCGAGCTGAGCTTCGGGCACCACGTCTGGGCCACCGAACTCCTCCTCCTCCCGGCCCTGCTGGGCGAGCGCTGCGGGGACGCCTTCCACCCGGCCTACCTCGCGCGGCTGGCGCGGGCCATCCGGGTGATCGACCGCCTGCGCGGCCCGGGCGACCTGCTGCCCCGCTACGGGGACTCGGACGAGGCGCTGGCGGTGCAGTTCGAGCCGCGCGGCGCCCCCCGGGTGGACTGGCTGCTGCGGGTGGGCCGCGACTGGCTCGGTGTGCCCGTGCCCGAGCCCCAGGGCGGGCGACTCGGCGCGACCCTGCTGCTCGGTGACGACCGGGTGCCCCTGCGCTACGAGCCGGAGGCTTTCGAGGCGAGCTTCGCCTACCCCGACGCGGGGCTGTACGTGCTGGGGTCAGGACAGGGCACCCCCCGCGAGGTGCGGGTGCTCACGGCGGTCGGGGCGCTGGGCTCCACGGCCCTGGGCGACCACGGGCACGCGGACGCGCTGCACTTCACCCTGTCGGTGGGCCCCCAGGAGGTGGTGGTGGACCCGGGCACGTCCGCCTACCATGCCGATGCGCAGTGGCGGCGCTACTTCCGCTCGACCGCCGCGCACAACACCGTCGAGGTGGACCTGCAAGACCAGAGCACCCAGGCGGGCGCCTTCCTGTGGGCCCACCGGGTCGGGGCCATCGCCCAGTTGTGGGAGCCCCGTGAGGAGGGGGGGCGGCTCGTGGCCTCGCACGACGGCTACGAACGCCTGCTGGGGGCGCCCGTCCACCAGCGGGAGCTGGACCTGAGCGGCCGACTCCTGAGCGTCACCGACCACATCGGGGGCCGGGGCCGCCACCACCTGCGCCTGCACCTGCACCTGCACCCTGACTGCGAGGTCCAGCCCGAGTCCCCGGACGCGTGGCGGGTCTCTTGGCCGGGCGGCGCCCTGCGGGTGCGCTTCGACGGGCGGCTCCGGGTGCGCTGCGACCAGGGCGAGACCGACCCCGCCTCCGGAACCACCCCGCTCGGCTGGTACTCCCCGCGCTACGGGGCCCGGCAGGCCAGCCCCTCTCTCCGCGCCACCCTCACCGCCACCCTGCCCGTCACCCTGCACACCACCCTGGAGGTTCTATGAAAGTCGCCGTTTTCGGTCTCGGATACGTTGGAGCGGTTACCGCCGCCTGCCTCGCCCAGCGCGGCCACACCCTCATCGGGGTGGACGTCAACCCCCAGAAGTGCGAGATGATCGCCTCGGGCCGCTCGCCCATTGTCGAGGAGGGGCTGGACGAGCTGCTGCTCCAGGGCGTGCAGTCGGGGAGGCTGCGGACCACCACCGATGTGCTGGGCGCGGTGCGCGAGGCCGACCTCAGCATCGTCTCGGTGGGCACACCGAGCCAGCCCAACGGGGCGCTCGACCTCTCGTACGTGTACCGCGTGTGCGAGCAGATCGGGGAGGCTCTCGCCGAGACCCGCCGCCCCCACGTGGTCGTCCTGCGCTCCACCGCGCTGCCCGGCACGACCGAGACCTGCCTGGGCATCCTGCGGGAAGCCGCTCAGGGCACCGACGTCCACGTCGCCTTCAACCCCGAGTTCCTGCGTGAGGGCAGCTCCATCCGCGACTTCGACGCCCCCGCGTACACGATCATCGGCAGCGACGACCCCGTGGCCGAGGCCGCTCTGCGCGAGCTGTACGCGGACGTGCCCGCGCCCCTGCTGGTGGTCGCGCCGCGCGTCGCCGAGATGGTGAAGTACACCGCGAACGCCTTCCACGCGCTCAAGATCACCTTCGCCAACGAGATCGGCCTGCTCGCCAAGGCGATGGGCGTGGACGGGCGCGAGGTGATGAATCTCATCGTGCAGGACACCAAGCTCAACATCTCGCCCGCGTACCTGCGCCCCGGCTTCGCCTACGGCGGCTCTTGCCTGCCCAAGGACGTCAGCGCCCTGCTCCACCTCGCCCGCCGCGAGGAGGTGCCCGTGCCGCTGCTCGCCTCCTTGCCGCAGAGCAACCGCAGCCAGATCGAGCGGGTAGCCGACGCGGTGCTCGCCACCGGCGCCCGGCGCGTCACCGTGCTCGGCCTCGCCTTCAAGGCGGGCACCGACGACCTGCGCGAGAGCCCGGCGGTCGAACTCGTCGAGCGGCTGATCGGCAAGGGGTGCGAGGTCCGCATCCTCGATCAGGCGGTGCAGACCGCCAAGCTCCTCGGCGCGAACAAGGAGTACATCGAGCGCCGCTTGCCCCACGTCTCGCGCCTGCTCACCGACGACCCGGAGGAACTGGTCCACGACGCCCAGGCGGTCGTGGTCACCCAGAATCTCCCCGAGTTCGCGCGCATCCTGGAGGGCCTGGGGCCGGACGTGCCCGTCTTCGACGTGGCGAGCCTGAAGGGGGCGCCCGCGCACCTCCATATCCGTGGGGTGGCCTGGTGAGCCAAGGCGTCGCCCCCGGGGCACTCAAGCGCGGGGTCCTCATCGTGGTGGAGAACCTGCCCGTCCCCTTCGACCGCCGGGTCTGGATGGAGGCGACCGCCCTGCGCGACGCGGGGTACCTCGTCTCGGTGATCTGCCCGACCGGCAAGGGGTACGAGAAGCGGTTCGAGACCATCGAGGACATCGCGGTGTACCGCCACCCCCTGCCCCCCGAGAGCAACGCGGGCCTGGGCTTCGTGCGCGAGTACCTCGCCGCCCTGTGGCACGAGACGCGCCTGGCCTGGCGGGTGCGACGCGAACGCGGCTTCGACGTCATCCACGCCTGCAATCCGCCCGACCTGATCTTTCTGGTCGCGGCCCCCTTCAAGCTGCTGTACGGGACCCGCTTCATCTTCGACCAGCACGACGTCAACCCCGAGCTGTACATCACGAAGTTCGGGCGTCAGGACCTGCCCTACCGCGCCCTCGTGCTCGCCGAGCGGCTGACCTACCTGCTGGCCGACGTGGTGATCTCCACAAACGAGTCCTACCGCAAGATTGCCCTCACACGCGGGCGCAAGCGGCCCGACCGGGTCTTCGTGGTGCGCAGCGCCCCCAGCCTGGAGCGCTTCCGGCCCCGGCCGGGCGGCGAGCGGCACCGGGCGGGCTTCCGATACCTCGTCGGTTATCTGGGCGTGATGGGGCCCCAGGAGGGGGTGGACTACCTCCTCCACGCCGTGCGCGAGATGGTGGACCGGGGACGGCGCGACGTGAAGGTCATGCTGATCGGCGGCGGCTCCAGCCTGGCGGACCTCAAGGCCCTGGCCGAGCGGCTCGGGATCGGCGAGTACGTGGAATTCACCGGGCGCATCCCCGACGACGACCTTCTGGAGCGCCTCACCGCCTGCGACCTGTGCGTGAACCCCGACCCTCTCAACCCCCTCAACGACGTCTCCTCAATGAACAAGATCGTGGAGTACATGTCGCTGGGCAAACCCATCGTGCAGTTCGACCTCAAGGAGGGCCGCGCCTCCGCCGGGGACGCCTCGGTGTACGCCCGCCCCAACGACGCGCAGGCCCTCGCCGACGAACTCCTCACCCTGCTCGACGACCCGGAGCGACGGGCGGCGATGGGGGAGGCCGGGCTGCGCCGGATGCGCGATCAGCTCGCCTGGGAGCATCAGGTTCCGGTCCTGCGCGCCGCCTACGCGCGGGCGCTGGGCACGGGAACGCCCCTGCCGCTGGGAAGATTGGGCTCCGAAGCGGGCTCCTGAACCCACAAACCGGCCCCGCCCACGCTCCTCCTTGCGGGGGTGAGCGGGGCGGGGCCGGTTCGGGTCAGAGCGACTCGCGCAGGATCAGCTCGGTGGGAAGACCGGTGAAGCCGCCCTCGTTCTCGGGGTCGATCTGGTCGATCAGCTGCCCGGCGAAGTCGCTGAAATCGTAGGCGATGGTGGTCAGCACCGGGTTGAGGTAGCGCATGATGGGTTCGAGGTTGTCGTGCCCCGCCAGCCCGAGGTGGTCGCCCAGCCGCAGCCCGGAGCCGTCCGCCGTGAGCTGCCACATGAGCTGCCGGATCGTCATGTCGGAGTAGCCGAGCAGCGCGACGCGCTGGCTGCCGTCCTTCTGGAGACGGCGCAACTCCTCCGTCAATTCCTGGATGATGCCCTCCAGTCCCAGGCGGGGGCGGCGTTCCAGGGCGCCCGGTGTCCCGGCCAGCACCGTGAGCAGGGTGGCGGCGGCGTACATCTCCTGCGCGTGCAGCGCCTCCACCGCCCGCGTGAGGTCGAGGTCAGGGTGCAGCCAGAGCCTCAGGCGCGGCTGGTGGCGGCTGCTCGCCAGCGCGCGGGCCATGCCCTCCAGGCGGGCGCTCGCCGCCCAGCGTTGCTCACTGTAGTACCCCAGGTGCAGCATGTCGTAGCCCTGCTCCAGGGCACGGTGGGTGAGCCGCTCGTAGGCCTCGGTCCAGTCTGGCGCCACGCTGGGCAGCCGCTCGTGGTGCCCAATGAGGACCGCCTGCCGTCCTGCCGCGCGCAGGGCCGCCGCCTGCTGGTTCGTGCGGGGCCCCTCCCACAGCACCACCAGGCTGGTGATGCTCGACTGCGCGATGTCGGGCAGCAACCGGTCTTGTGGAATGGGCGTGATTACCGGGTACAGCCCGCGCTCGGTCACGACCTCGGTCAGGGCGCGGATCAGGGCCGCGTGGTACGGGCTCGACAGGTGCGTCATCTCGGGGCAGATCGCCACGATGGTGCTCTGCTGGGTGCGCCGCGCCTGCGCCACCGGGTCGGGGGTGTACCCCATCCGGGCCGCCTCCCGCTCAATGGCCTGCAAGACCTCGGGGCGGACGAGATGCCGGGCCTCCGGCCGGTACGCGCGGTTGACCGTCGCCACCGACGTCCCGGCCGCCATCGCCACACGGTCGCGCACCGTGATCGTGTAACGCAACTCGCTCGCGCTCGCCGCCACCCGGTCCTGCAACTCCGGAAACACGTCGCCGCGCATGGCAAGCGCCGCCCGCACCTGTTCGGTCGTCAACCCGGCGTGATGGGCAATACGCTCCACATCCCGGTTGGAAATGGATTTCTTCAAATTGGCCCCCGCCGGTGCCTGACGCACCTTGTTCCTGTCGAGTTGAGGTATAGTAAGGAAACGATCAGCTCAGTTCAGACGCCGTGAGACGGCGGTCGCTTTCATGTAGCTTCTCCCCGATGAGGAGCACAGCAGCACAGAATCGAGCGTACTTCATTTTCACTGAAATGTGAAATATGAAATTCTCATAACACGTCAGGTCTGACCAGCTTAATCAGTTTTTACCTGACCTTTATTCGGTGGGTTTGACAAAGGAGAGAGGGTGGCGACTACTCCGCCACCCTCTCTCCAAGCTATAAATCTGGCGTCAGCTCACCGCGACCGGCGCGAACATCCGGTCCTGTTCGGCGCGCAGGGCGACGGCCAATGAGCCCTGCGGTAACTCCACGTCGTCGTACGTGAGCACCTGGTCCCGCGTGACGGCCCGGCGCAGGCGGCAACCCACCGCGAGGCCCATCGGGAGCAGTTGCTGAGCCGCCACCACGTCCGCGTTCTCGCACTGGCCGTAGGTGTGGTAGCCGCCCAGACCGTCGAGCACCGTCCCGGCGGGCAGGTCGGTCTTCGCCGTGGCGATCACGTCCACCGTCGGAGCGCCGAGGGGTTGCAACACTGCG
The DNA here is from genome assembly GCF_025997855.1 of Deinococcus aetherius. Lineage (NCBI taxonomy): Bacteria > Thermotogati > Deinococcota > Deinococci > Deinococcales > Deinococcaceae > Deinococcus > Deinococcus aetherius. The sequence goes on along the minus strand of NZ_AP026561.1, from coordinate 144,387 downwards.
TCCCCGAACAGCACCACCCGCGCCGCCGATAAGGGCACCTCGAAGTGGCAGAGGTGGTAGGGCGTGTAGAAGGAGTAGAGGGGACCCTCGCCGAGCTTGTACAGGTTGAGGTAGTGGCGCTGCTTGGGGTCGTCGTGGGTGGCGAGCACGAAGACGCCGGGACCCGGCTTGCTTCCCACCGTGTAGTCCACCACGCCGCCCAGGCGCCGCAGCTCGTCCACGTCGTACATCTTCGTCAGCTCGTCCACGTGCCCGGGGAACTCGGTGCCGCGCATCCCGCGCTTCTCGACCCGCATCCCGGTGCCGTTCGCCACGATGGCCTGCTCGAAGGAAATCTTGGTGCCGTCCGCGAAGCTCGTCACCATCTGCACGTTCTGGCCCCAACGTTCGGCAAAGGCCTTCTGCGTCGTCGGCGTGCGGTAGGGGTCTTGCAGGCCCTTGATATTCCCGCACACCAGCGGCGTGAGGCCGATGCTCCGCACGAAGCGGTAGAGGTTCGCCTGCACGCCCGGCTGGTCGCCGTCCGCCGCCGTCAGGATCACGCCCGCTGCATCCGCCCGGCGCTTGAGGAGCGGCCCCACCGTCGCGTCGAGTTCGGCGTTCATGGTGACCATGTGCCGACCGTGCGCGATGGCCTCCAGCGTCACCTGCGCCCCGAACTCCACGTCGCCCGTCACGTCGATCACGCAGTCGACCTGCTCGGAACGGCACAGCAACAGGGCGTCCTCCGTCACGGCGGGCTGGCCCCGGCGGATCGCGTCCTCAAGCCCCTCCTGCGTCTGCACCCGCACGAAGTCCGTGCGCCCCGCCTCCGTGTACGCCCGCTCCGCGCTGGCGACGTTGCGGTTGGAGACGGCGACGAGTTCCATCCCCGGCACCGAGTTGATGATCTGGTTGGCAACGCCCCGACCCATGAAGCCCGCGCCGATCATCGCCACCTTCACCGGGCGTCCCTCGGCCTCACGGCGGCGCAGGGCGGTGTCCACAATGATCATGTCGTCACCCCTTCACGCTCCGAGAGCAATGTCCACGCCTGATCCTTCGCCGAGATCACCGTCACCGGCATGGGCCACTGGATGCCCAACTGCGGGTCGTCGTGGCGCAGCCCGCGCTCATAGCCGGGGGTGTACGCCTCGCCGACCTGGTACACGACCTCAGCCCCGTCGGTGAGGGCCTGGTAGCCGTGCGCGAACATCTCGGGGACGTACAGCGCCCGGCGGTTCTCGGCGGTCAGCTCGACGGCGATGTGCTGGAGGTAGGTGGGCGAACCCTCCCGCAGGTCCACGATCACGTCGAGGATCGCGCCCTGCGTGCAGCGCACGAGCTTCGTTTCGGCGGCGGGCGGGAGCTGGTAGTGCATCCCGCGCAACGTTCCGGCACGGTGGTTGTAGCTCAGGTTCGCCTGCACCACGTCCACTTTCAGGCCGTGCGCCGCGAACTCATCCTGCGAGAAGGTGCGCGCAAATCCCCCGCGCTCGTCCTCCCGGACCTCCAGGTCGATGATGAAGGCCCCCCGCAGTTTGGTCTCGGTGAAGATCACGCGCCCCTCCCTTCGAGGACGGGCTGGGGCACCGGGGTGGGCCGCCAGTAGAAGTCGTGGTCGATCTGCTCGGTGCGCAGCAGGTATTCGAGCTGCTTGAGCCGGGTGTAGCCCCGCGACTCGAAGTCGGAGGCCTGGAGGTCAATTCTCTCGAAGAGGGCCGCGAGCTGCTGGGCGCCGCGCCGGGCGTCCCACGCGCAGCGGAAGTTTGGCAGCGCCGCGTGAATCTTGTCAAAATTCACCCGGTAGCTGCGGTTGTCCGCCCCATTCTCGCCGAACGACAGCTTGCAACCGGGGAAGGCCTCCGCCACGATCTCGGCAATCTCGCGCACCCGGTAGTTCTGCTGGGTGCTCCCCACGTTGAAGGCCTCGTTGTGGACGGCCTCGCGCGGGGCTTCGAGCACCTCGATGATCGCCTGCCCGATGTCGAGCGCGTGGACGAGGGGCCGCCAGGGTGTGCCGTCCGAGGTCATCCGGATTTCCCCAGTCGTCCGCGCCAGCCCGCTGAGGTTGTTAAGCACGATGTCGAAGCGCATCCGGGGCGAGGCACCGAAGGCGGTGGCGTTGCGCAGGTACGTCGGCGTGAAGGTGTCGTCCGCCATCTCCCGCAGGTCGCGCTCGACGAGCACCTTGCACTCCGCGTAGGCGGTCTGGGGGTTGACCTCGGAAGTCTCGTCCACGAAGTCGGCCCCGCCCACCCCGTAGACGCTGCACGAGGACATGTACACGAAGCGCGTGACGCCCGCCGCCTTGGCGAGCTTCGCCAGCCGGATCGAGCCCGCGTGGTTGATGTCGTAGGTGATGTTGGGGAGGAGCTGCCCGAGGGGGTCGTTCGACAGCTCGGCCATGTGGACGACCGCCTCCACGCCCTCCAGGTCCTGGGCCGTGATCTGCCGCAGGTCCTTGTTGAGCGTCAGGGCCGTGGTGTCGGTGCCGTTGTAGAGCCAGCCCGCCTTGTAGTAGCCGGTGTCCACGGCGAGGACGGTGTGGCCCCGGCGCAGGAGTTCGGGGGCGAGCAGGGAGCCGAGGTAGCCCTCGGTGCCGGTGACGAGAATCTTCATGCGAGCACTCCTTCGGCGGCGAGCCCTTGAGTCGGAACGGGCTTGAGGTGGGCGGGCGCCTGAACCCGGGCGGCGATGGTCTTCCCGATCTCCAGGGACGACGTGGCAGCGGGGGAAGGCGCGTTGCAGACGTGCAGGGCGGCGGGAGCGTCGATCAGCAGGAAGTCGTCCACCAGCTTCCCGTCGGGGGTGAGCGCCTGGGCACGCACTCCGGCCTCGCTGGGAATGACATCATTCTCCGTCACCTCGGGGATGAGGGCCTGGAGACTGCGCACGAAGGCGGGCTTGGACACCGAGCGCCACATCTCCTTCGCCCCCTCGCCCACGTTCTTGCGCGCGAGTTGCAGGAAGCCCGAGTAGCTCAGCGCGTCGCCGAGGTCGCGCAGGTTCACCTTGGTCTTGTGGTAGCCCTCGCGCGCGAAGGCCAGCACCGCGTTCGGCCCCGCGTGAACCGAGCCGTCGATCATCCGGGTGAAGTGCACCCCCAGGAAGGGGAAGTCGGGGTTGGGCACCGGGTAGATCAGGTGCTTGACGAGGTGGCGCTTCTCGGGCCGCAGCTCGTAGTACTCGCCCCGGAAGGGCACGATCCGGCAGCCGGGGTCCGAGCCCGCCATCCGCGCGATCCGGTCGCTGTGCAGCCCCGCGCAGTTCACGAGGTAGTGGGCAGCGAAGGGGCCCGCGTTGGTCTCGATGCGGTAGCCGCGTTCGTCGCGGTGCAGGGCCTCCACCCGGGTGCCCAGACGAATCCTGCCGCCGCGCGCTTCCACCTCCCGGGCGAGGGCGAGGCAGACCTCGGTGTAATCGACGATGCCGGTACTGGCGACGTGCAGGCCCGCGAGCGCCTCGACGTGGGGCTCGATCTCGCGCACCTCCTCGGCGTTCAGGGACCGCACGGGCAGGCCGTGTTCCCCGGCGCGCAGCCGCAGCTTCTCCAGGCCGGGCAGCTCCTCGGGGCGGGTCGCGACGATCACCTTGCCGCAGCGGTCGTAGGGGATGCCGTGCTCGTCGCAGAACTCGGGGATGCTGACGTTCCCCGCCCGGCACAGCCGCGCCTTGAGGCTGCCGGGCGCGTAGTAGATGCCGCTGTGGATCACGCCCGAGTTGCGGCCGGTCTGGTGCCGCGCCAGCGCCTCCTCCTTCTCCAGCACCAGGATCAGGGCGTCGGGATATCGCCGTCCCAGGGCGTAGGCCGTGGCGAGGCCCACGATGCCCCCGCCGATCACCGCGAAGTCGTATCTCACGCTCTCACCACGTCTTCCAGGGGGCCTTGCCCGCCTTCCAGAGGTCTTCGAGGTAATGCTTGTCGCGCAACGTGTCCATCGGCTGCCAGAAGCCGGGGTGGCGGTAGGCGGCGAGTTGCCCGTCGTGGGCGAGACCCTTGAGGGGTTCGGCCTCCCAGGTCGTCTGGTCGCCGTCGATGTAATCGATGACAGAAGGCTCCAGCACGAAGAAGCCGCCGTTGATCCAGCCGCCGTCGCCGTCGGGTTTCTCCTGGAAGGAGGTGACGGCCCCGCCGTCCTCGATGGACACGGCGCCGAAGCGGCCGGGGGGCTGCATCACCGTCATGGTGGCGAGCTTACCGTGGCTGCGGTGGAACTCGATGGTCCTGGTGATGTCCACGTTGCCCACCCCGTCGCCGTAGGTGAAGCAGAAGGTCTCGTCGCCGAGGTAGTGCCGCACCCGCTTGAGGCGCCCGCCCGTGAGGGTGTCCTCGCCGGTGTCGACCAGGGTCACCCGCCAGGGCTCGGCCTGGTTGCACAGGTAGGTGGCGTTTTGCGTGCGCATGTCGAAGGTCACGTCGGACATGTGCAGGAAGTAGTTGGCGAAGTACTCCTTGATCATGTGCTGCTTGTAGCCGCACAGGATGATGAAGTCGTTGACCCCGTGGGCGGAGTAGATCTTCATGATGTGCCACAGCACGGGGCGCCCACCGATCTCGACCATCGGCTTGGGACGGGTGGTGCTCTCTTCGCTGATGCGGGTGCCCAGGCCCCCGGCGAGGATGACGGCTTTCACGCGGGGCTCCCGGGCAGGCGGGCGGGATGAGGATGGGTCATGGACAGGCTCTCCTTTGAACTCTCGTGAGGGCGGCAGAATGTGAGGGGGCTGTGACAGCGGCTGACGCACAGTCGGCCCGGAGGTGCCAGCCTCCAGGGGGCGTGCGGGCCCGGCCATCCGTCTCTCATGGCCGCATCTTGCCGCACCCCGTATCTGAGCAACGGCTGATCACTTCGCGGGCCTGAGCATCATGGGAAGCACCCCGCCAGGGGGAAGGAGTCTTCATGTCGAGAGTTTGGATGGCAGCGGGTCTCCCGGCGGTCTCCGCGCTGGCCGGAGCCGTCCGCCTCCTCCCGCCGCCCCCATCCCCGTTCAGAAGCTCGTGACCCCGCCGCGCGACCCTTCCCGCCCGCTCTCGCCGCCGTCCAGGAGGACCCACCCCCATGCCCCCGATGAATGACGATCTCGACCTCTCGCGTCCCCTCCGCGCCCTGAAGCGCTTCACGTGGCTGGTGCTGCTGCTCTCCCTGGCCGCCGGGGCCGTGACCTACCTGCTCTCCAGCCGCCAGACGCCGGTCTACCAGGCCAAGACCCTGATCCTCTCGGCGGGGAGCCAGACCAGCAACCCTTCGGTCGGCAATACCGTGGTCAGCCCCCCGCCCCTCCCGGCGGGGGCCATCGAGGGGGCGCTGCAAAGCGAGAACGTGCTCGGCGTGGTGCGCCGCCGCCTGGCGGAGGTTCCCGAGCTGACCCGGGCCCAGCGCATCGTGCTCGCCGACCGTCTCGCCCAGGACATCGCCAGCGGCCGGGGGCGGGTCTTCGACGTGTCCGGCCAGCAGGACATCTACGGCAACGGCACTTACACCCTCAGCGCCACCCACCGCGACCCGGTGGTCGCTGCCCGCCTGGCGAACCTCGCGGCCGACGCACTCGTTGACTGGGACACCGAGCGCGGGCTCGTGAAGGTCAACGCGGCCATCAACGGCCTGCGCACCCGCCTGGCCGACGTCGAGCGCCGTCTGGCGGCGGCGGGCCCGGTGGTGGGCACACCGACCAGCCTGCAACAGACGCTGCTGGCCCAGCGCGCCAACCGCCTCGACGCCCTGAACAACCTCACCGCCCTGCGCGAAACGGTGGTGGGCTCGCTGAGCGTCGTGGCGCCCGCCGCCGTGCCCCTCAAGCCCGTCGCGCCCAAGCCGCTGCGCAACGCCGTGCTCGTCGGCGGTTTCGTCCTGCTGCTGCTGAGCGCCCTGCTGGTCTTGTGGTCCTCGGTCAACCGCATGGTGGCCTCCGACGCCGACCTCAAGTTCCTCAACCTGCGTCTGCTGGGCGAGGTGCCGCGCGTCCGGCTGTTGCGCCGGGGCCAGTCGCTTCTTGTGGCGCTGAGGCAGGGCCGCTGGTCCGACAGCGTCGCCTTCCTCGCCGCCGGGGTCAAGAGCGTCCTGCCCAAGGGCGAGCGCAGGCCGCCCGTCTTGCTCGTGACCTCGCTGTTCAGCGGGGACGGCAAGTCGAACATCAGCGCCGCTATCGCCGACGCCCGCGTTGCGAGCGGCGACCGGGTGCTCCTGATCGACGCGGACCTGCGCCGGCCCTCCCAGGCGAGCATCTGGCAGGCCGGGGCCCAGACGGCGGAGTGGGTGGACCTGCCCGGCGCCGTGCCCTTCCCCGGCGAGGAAAGCCGCGACCTGCTCGGCGCCCTGGACCGCCCCGTGACCGCGCAGGCGCGGCGGCTGCGGGACAACCTACATCTGCTCGCCCCCGCGCCCGGAATGCACGCCCAGACCCAGGCCCACCTCCCTGCCGAGCGCTTCCGCGAGGCGATGACGCAGTGGGGCGCCGGGTACGACCTGATCGTGGTCGACGGCCCGCCCGCGCTCGCCGTGGCGGACCCCCTGGTGCTCGCTCCCCATGCAGCGGGTGTGCTGCTCGTGCTGGAGGCGGGGCGCGCCTCGGTCGCCAGCGTGCAGCGCGTGCTCGACGCCCTGCTCCTGGTGAACGCGAACGTGCTCGGCGTGGCGCTGAACAAGGTCAACCCGCGCGGCCAGGTGGCGCGCTACGGCTACGGCTACGCCCGCCGCTCCACCCCGGCCGCTGCCCCCAAGCCCGAGTCGAGGGTCCTGTGAGGCCTATTGTGCGGGCCGCGCTGCTCCAGCTCCCAACCCGGGGGGAGCGCCCTCACCGCCGTCTGCGGAGCGTCCGGGCAGGCGCGGAGGCCCGGGCCAGATGAACGTGCTTGGCGCGGGTCGGCGCTTCGTGGGGAATCTCGTGGCCCTGTACGCGGTGCATGCGGCGACGTTCGTTCTGCCCCTCCTCACGACGCCGTTTCTGGCCCGCGTGCTTGGTCCGGCGGCGCTGGGCCTGCTGGTCTTCGCCCAGGCCTTCGCGGGCCTGCTCGGCATGCTGGTGCAGTACGGCTTCGACTTCTCCGCCAACCGCGAGGTGGCCCGTGCCCGCGACGACTCGTCCCGGCTGGCCGAGGTGATGTCCGGGGTGATGAGCGCGAAGTTGTTGCTGGCGCTGCCCGCCATCCTGCTCGCCCTGGGCGCCTCGGTCCTCATCCCGACCCTGCGCGACCACCCGGCCCTGCTGTGGGCGAGCGTGTTCTGGACGCTCGCCCAGGCCTCGAACCTGATGTGGTACTTCGTGGGGATAGAACGCGCGGGCGTCGCCTCCTCGCTGGATGTGGGCGCGAAGGTGCTGGCGACGGCCGGGATCTTCGCCCTGGTGCGCGGCCCCGCCGACCTGTGGTGGGTGCCCGTGCTCAACGGCGGGGCCGCCCTGACGTCGAGTGTGCTCGCCCTGCGGATCGCCCACCGGGACGTGCCGCTGCTGCGTCCGAGCCTGGGCCGCGCGCTTGCCGCGTTGAAGGGGGGGTGGAGCCTGTTCGTGTTCTCGGCGGCGTCGAGCGTTTCCGCCACCGGCAGCGCCTTCCTGCTGGGGCTGTTCGTGGAGCCGCGTCTCCTGGGGTATTACAACGGCGCCGACCGAATCGCGCGAGCTTTCCAGGGCGTGTTGCAACCGCTGAGCCGGGCCCTGTACCCGCGCTTCAACCGCGCCGCGCACCACAGCATGGCCGAAGCCCGTGCGCTCCTGCCGAGCGGGGTGCGCCTGGTGGGCGGCGCCGGGGTGGTGCTGTGCCTGGCCGCCGCGCTGGGGGCCCCGCTGTGGGTGCGGATTTTGCTCGGACCTGAATTCCTGCCGTCCGTCCCGGTGCTGCGCGTCCTGGCCTTCCTGCCGCTGGTGGTGTCCTTGAATCTGGTGCTCGGCATCCTGTGGTTGTTGCCGCTGGGCCGAGACCGCGCCTTCAACACCGTGGTGATCGGCGGCACGGCCCTGAGCGCGCTCCTGATCGTCGTCTTGGTGCCCAGGTACGGCCCACTGGGGATGGCGAGCGCCGTCGTCCTGACGGAAGTGGCCATCCTCGTGAGCCTGCTTCTGGTCTGCCGCAACACCCTGCGTGCCCGTCCGGAAAAGGAGGTGGAACGTGCATCTGTCACGTCGTAAGGTCGACTTCTGGCTGCACGCGGGCATCTTCAGCCTGTACCTGGGCACGCTGTCCGTCTTTGGCCTCGCCAAACGGGTGAACGACGCCCTGGGCAATGCCGCGCTGTTCGGGTTGCTCGTGCTGAGCCTGGCGTTGTTGGCCTATGCCGCGTTGCGCACCCGGGGGGTGCCGCTGTTCGGTCTGGTGCTGCTGGGACTGCTGCCCCTCGTGCATTACGGGGTGTTCGTGGTGACCGGAGCCTCCACCGTCGGGGCCTCTATCTATCTCTACAAGTTCGGCGGCTTCCTGCTCGCCCCCTTCGTCTGGCTGTGGGTGCGCCGCCACGACGACGCGCAGGTCGAGCGCGTCATCATGCTGCTCAGCCTCGTGACCGCACTGCGGGCCCTGCTCGCCTTCGCCCTGCCCGGGGTGCATCCCGGGGCGGCCGGAACGGGCGCGCTCGCCTTCGCAGACGACTTCGGTATCTACGAGCGCGTCGGCGGGTTCGCCCGGGTGTTCTACCCGGGGATGGCCCTGGTGTTTCTCGGGCTGCTGATCTCGCTCGAACGTGTCCTGTCGGCCCGGACCCTGCGGGTGTGGCCCGAGGTGTTCAAGGTGGCCCTGTTCACGGCGGCCCTGCTCGTCACGCTCTCGCGCGGCTCGATTATCTTCGCCCTGCTTCTGACCTCGCTGTACGTCCTGGTCAGGCTCCTGCAACGTCCCGTGGCCCACCTGCGCCTGGCCCGCGTCGCGCTCGGGGGGCTCGTCGCCGTCAACGCCCTTGCGCTGGTCTTCACGTTCTCGTCCTTCGGTGCGTCGCTCGGCGCGTCCCTGACGGGCCTCACGCACTCCGACCGCCTCACTCTCGACCGTGCCAACATCGACTGGCGGGAGCGGCAGGTCAAACTTGCCTTCAGCCTGGTGAACACGGAGGAGCGGCGGCTTTTTGGCGTGGGTACCCACACCCTGATTCCGAGCAATCCCGACCTGCTCACGGGCGCGACCAACGACTTGCACTACTCGTACCACTCGATTCTGTGGACCTTCGGGTACGTCGGGCTGGGGCTGCTCGTGGCCTTCGGCATCGTGCAACCGCTCGTGCGCGCCGTCTGGGCACGCGGACAACTGGTCCTTCCCTTCGCCTTTACCACCTTGTACATCGCGCTCGTCGGCGCGTACACCATCGTGTTCACCACGCCCGACTGGAATTTCGCGCTGTGCCTGTGCGCCGCGTATCTGAACGCCCGCGCCTGGAAGCGGCAGCCCTCCTCCAGGCGTGAGACGGCCGATCTCCAGGCCGCGCCGTCCGGTGCGGTTTCCCTGTAAAGCGCCACGAAAGGTATTAAGAAAGGCAGCTCGTGCTATGGAGACCTCTTCTCAACACCCCCCCGTCACCATCGTTTTGATCAACTACAACGGCTGGCGCTTCACGGACGCCTGCCTGACCTCGCTGCGCGACCTCAAGTACCCGGCCTTCCGGGTCCTGGTGGTGGAAAACGGGTCCACCGACGACTCGCTGGCCCAGCTGCGGGAGCGCTGGCCGGACCTCGAACTCATCGAGATCGCGCGCAACGTGGGATTCACCGCCGCCAACAACGTGGGTGCGCGGCGGGCCCTGGAGCACGGCGCCCAGCACGTCTGGTTCCTGAACAACGACACGGTGGTCGACCCCCTCGCCCTCAGCGAGCTGGTGAACACCCTGGAGGCCGAGCCGCGCACGGGGGCCGTCGCCTCGGTGCTCTACGATATGCGGGTGCCCGAACAGGTGCAGGCCTGGGGCGGCGGCTTCGTGCGGCTGTGGAGAGGCGACGCCGATATGTACTTCGGGCCGGTGGCCCGCGAGCGGCTGCACTTCCTGGGCGGGACGAGCCTGCTGGTGCGCCGCGCCGCCCTGGAGCAGGTCGGGCTGTTCGACGAGCGCTTTTTCATGTACTGGGAGGACGCCGACTTCGGCTTCCGGCTGCGGGCGGCGGGTTGGGGGCTCGCGGTGGCGGACGGCTCGCGGGTGTGGCACGTGGGCAGCGCGAGCATGGGGGAGGGCAACACCCGGACGACCAAGAGCGAGACCTTCGAGTTGAACTTCACCCGGAGCGCCGTGCGCTTCTTTCGCAAGCACGCGCCCCTGCCCGCCGTGCCCATCCTCGCCGGGCCGGGTTTTCACCTGCTCAAGCGGGTGCTGCGCGGGCAGTGGGGAAGGGCGCGCGCTGTCACGCGGGGGGCCCTCCAGGGCTTTCGCCGCTCCGGGGCGGGGGCGTGACGGCCACGGCCGGGCGGCCCTCGGCGCCTGCCCGCCGTCCGCTGCAACGGGCGCTGTATATCAGCATCCAAGACAGCGGCGACAAGAGAAGTTGGTCGGGCACCTCCTTCCGGATGCGGCGCTGCCTGGAGGCCGCTGGGTACGACGTGGCGTGCGTGGACGGGCTCGCCACCTTCACGTCGCCCCTGGTCCGCGCCAAGGCCGCCTGGGCACGCGTGAATGGGCGCAAGTATGTGCGGGACCGCACCCCCTTCACCCTGCGGCGGTACGCGCGGCAGATTGAGGAGCGCGCCGCCGCCCTCGACTACGATTTCGTGTTCAGCGCCGGCAGCATGCCCGTCGCGCTGCTGCGGGAGCGTAAACCCATCGTGTGCTGGGGGGACGCCACCTTCGGGGCCCTCCTGAATTTCTACCCGGACCTGCGGGGCCTCAGCCGGGAATCCGAGGCGCTCGGCCACCGGTTCGAGTCCCTGGCGCTGCACCGGGCGGCGGCCGTGATCTACGCGTCGGACTGGGCGGCGCGGTCGGCCATCTCCCTCTACGGGGTGGACCCCGCCAAGGTCCACGTGGTCCCCTTCGGCGCGAACCTCGACGTGCAACTCTCACCGTCGGACCTCGGGCCGCTCATCGCCCGTCGGCTGGCCGATCCGGTCGTGAAGCTGCTGTTTATCGGGGTGGAGTGGGAGCGCAAGGGCGGCCCCAGCGTGCTCGAGGTCGCGGGGCTTCTTCGGAACGCGGGGGTGCCGTGTGAATTGCATGTGGTGGGCGTCACGCCCCCCGGCCCCCTTCCGGACTTCGTAAAGCTCCACGGCTTTCTGGACAAGAACACACCCGAGGGAACCGCGCGCCTGGCCGCCCTGCTGTGCGAGAGCCATTTTTTCCTCATGCCCTCCCAGGCCGAGTGCTTCGGGATCGTCTTTGCGGAGGCCAGTGCTTTTGCCCTGCCCTCGGTGGGCACGAACGTGGGCGGCATCCCCAGCGCCATCACCCCCGGCGTGAACGGCCTGCTGGTTGAACTCGGCACCCCGCCCGCCGAGATCACACGGCAGGTAATGGAGCTGTGGGGTGACCCTGCCGGGTACGCTTCCCTGTGCCGCTCGGCGTACGACGAGTACACCCGGCGCCTTAACTGGGACGCGGCGGGGCGGGCGCTGCGCCGGATCATCGACGGGCTGGACCCGGCGGGCGCAAGCGCCTGAGCCGAAGACAGGAGAAGCCCCGCCGAAAGAGGGCGGGGCTTTCGCTGACGAATCGGGGGAAGCTCGTTCTCCGGTTTCCCCGCAGCCCCGGAGAGAGGAACTTCCAACCCCTCCAGCCCGGGCGAGGCGAAAAGTCGGGATGGTGGGCGGTCGAAGTGAGGTGGCCGGTGGAAGGCGACCTGCCGTTTCTCCTGCGCCCCCTGTCTCGGAGCCTGACCTGGCTGCTTGGGAAGTCGCTGCGAACGGGTCGGACTCAGCGTTCGAATCCTACTGGCACACCTTCGGAACGGCGCCGGTATTACCCGAGCAGGTCGGGCTGCCTTGGATGTTGATGGGACGCGACACTGTGCTGTCAAACGTGTTGTTCAGGATCCGGTAGCCCGGCTGGGTGCTTCCGTTGACGAAAACTCCAGTGTCACCGTCACGGTAGGTGTTGCGCCCGATGGTCGTGTCCCGGCCGCCGTAGACCACCGTGCAGATCTCCCGGAACCCGCTGAAGGTGTTTCCCTCGATCAGGCTGTTCGGGCTGCCGGGAATCTCGATACAGGTCTTCATGGAGCGGGCGTCACTCGTGAAGGTGTTGTGGCGGACCACCGTGCCGTTCTCGGCCGCCAGCATCAGACCGACGTACGCGTTCTTGACCTCGTTGTCCTCAACCACGACGTCCCGCGTCGGGCTGCCGAACGTGTTGAGCACGATGCCCGTGTCCGGAACATTCGGGTTGCCCAGACCGTAGAGTTTGTTGCCGCTGATCCTGCCCCCGACCACGCCCTGAAGCAGTGCGAGTCCGCCCCCATCCTTACGCCAGCGCCGGCCACCGCTCACCCTGTTGTTCTCGATCACGCCGCCGTACACCCGGTTGACGCCGCCACTCGGGAAGGACTGGATTTTGATCCCGTCTTTGCCAAACACGTCCACGGTATTGCCCCGGTAGGTCACGTTGTTCGTGCCCTCGGTCTTGGTCGCCGTGTCCCACTGGTTCTTGATCGTGTTGTTCTCGATCAGGACGGTGTCTCCCAGTTGCAGCATCAGCCCGATGCCCGTGTTCTGGTTGGACACTGAGGCGTTCGGGTCGGCATCGCCCACGATGGTGTTGCCCCGGAACACGCTGTTGCGGCAGTCCTCGCACCCCATGCCGTGGCCGTGAGCCCGCAGGCTTCGGCTGTCCAGCACCTTGAAGCCCTGAGAATGTTCGCCGTTGATGCCGACGGACTGGACCTCGCGCACCTCCGTGCCCTCCACGGTGACGTTCTGGCTGTATTCCACGATCAGGCCGTCCATGCGGTAGGCGAAAGCCGAGATGTTGCGGTTGGCGAAGCCCTGGAGGGTAAACCCCCGAATGGTCACGTCGCGCGCGTTCCTGAAGGTCAGGATGCCGATGTCCCTTCCGCGTTGAACCCAGCTCGGCGCCGCCTTGATCGTGGCCCCCGCGCCGCTCACTGTCCGCCCGTTCAGGTTGGCGAAGACCACGGGGCCGCTCACGAGGTAAGTGCCTGCCGGAAAGAGGATGTCCTTCCCGGCCGCCCCGGCGGCAGCGCGGTTCAGAGCTGCGGTGTCGTCGGTCACCCCGTCACCCTTGGCACCGAAACTCCTGACATCCACCGCATTCCCCGAAACGGTGCCCGGCGCGGGAGTGGGGGTGCTCGGGGAGGTGGGCGCCGAGGTCGTGCCCGCCGGGTCGATGATCAGGTAGTCGATGACGGCGTTGCGGTCGTTGGCGCCGTCATAGGCGTCGTTGATGAAGGTCACGTCGAGGGTGTCGCCCGGTTTGAGAGCGAAGGTCCCCACCGTGAAGACGGCGTAGGTCGCGCTGCTCAGCTCAACCCTGCCCTTCTCCGCCCCGTTCACCCGCAGGGTCACGATGGGGCTCTCCCGGTAGAGGTTGCCCCAGAGGTCCCCCCGCCCCCGCACCCGCACCGTGTAGTTCCCCGCCGCCGACCCCGCAGGCACCGTGAAGCGCACGGCGTTGCCGTTGCTGAGCAGCTTCACCGCCTGCCCCCCGCTCGCGGCGGCGTCACTGATTACCTTCCCCCCGTTGGGCACCCCAGAGTCAACCACCGTCAGCGCCTGGACCTCGTTCGCGGACAGCGAGACGGTGCCGGCGCGCTCCGCCTCCAGTTGCTGGGCGACTTCCTCTCCGCCCGACGTGCCCCCCGGCCGGGAAACTCCACACCCCACCAGCAGCGCGGCGGTGACGAGCAGAGCGAATGATGAACGGGAAGCAACCTGAGTCTGATTCATAACGTCAGCAACCTTACTTTGGAATGAAGCCTTTGTAAATGAAAAACTTCGCCTTTGTTAAGGAAAATTAAAACACTACTGCTCAAAAAGCAGTAATGCTCCAACCGTCATTTATGACGGTTGGAGATTGATGGAGATGACGAAGACAAAACGTCAACTTCCCTAAAAACAGGAAGTTCGCTTCAGGCGACACAGCAAGAAACAGCGGCCATCTACGTCTTGGCCGTTCAAGACTATAAGCAGACCGGATGTGGAAAAGATTTGATGAGTGGCGGCCTGGGCCCGTGGCTCAAATCCCATCCGCCGTTGAGATGAGGGGCGCTTGTGCGGACCAAGCGAAGGCCCCTCCCGTCCCGGTGTGAGCGGGAGCAGGGGAGGGGTCGCGGGGGCAGGGTCGGTCGGGAGCTGGCCTTAACGGCACTCGCTACGAACGCCGGTGCCTGTATTGCCGCTGCACTGAGCCACGGTGCCCTGGTAGGGCAGCGGCTCGGGCACGTTCTCGAAGGAGTTGCTGAGAACCTTGAAGCCGGTGGAATCGTTCGCGTTCAGCCACAGCCCGGCCTGGCCGCTCTTGTAGGTGTTGCGCTGGAGGGTGATATTGTCGATGCTGTTGTAGGCCAGGACGCAGATGTTCGTGAAGCCCTCGAAGGTGTTGTCCTCCAGCACCGTGCCGTTTCCGCGATCCAGGTCGACGCAGCGGGTCATCGCGCCGCTCGTGCTGGAGAAGCGGTTGCGCCGGGCCACCGTGGCGGTGTCGCTCTTGATCACCATGCCCCTGCGGGCCTCGAAGACCGTGTTGTCCTCGACCGTGACGTTGCGGTTCTGGGGGACGTTGTCCGAGAAGCTGGCGACGGTGATCCCGTTGGAATCGATGGATTTGCCGGGGCCGTAGACTGTGTTGCCGCGCAGGGTCGCTCCGTCCACGCCGGCAACCAGGAGGCCGCCCGTGCCGTCGTAGCGCCAGTGGGTAAAGTTCCTGACGACGTTGTTCTCGATCAGGGCGTTCTTGACGACCTGGCCGCTGCCGCCCTGATCGTTGGGAAGGTACATCACCTTGATGGCGTCCTTGCCGAAGGTATCGACCGTGTTCCCCCGGTAGGTCACGTTGCTCATGCCCTCGGTCTTGGTCGCCGTGTCCCACTGGTTCTTGATCGTGTTGTTCTCGATCAGGGCGCCGCTCCCGTTCTGGAGGAAGATGCCGATGCCAGACGTGTTGTTGCCCTGATCCATCGGGGTACTCGGGTCGGCGGTCCCCGTGACGTAGTTGCCTGAAACCACGACGTTCGTGCAGTTGCCGCAGCCGATACCGCTGCCGTGGATATAGGTCATCTTGCTGCCCGTGACCTTGTAGCCGCTCACGTCGTCCCCGTTGATTCCGAAGGAATGGGCGCTGTCCACCGTGATGCCGTCGAAGGTGACGTTGCTGCCACCGTACACCTGGATGCCCTCCTGCCGACTTGAACCCCAGGTGTCGCCCAGGTTGGTGAAGCCCTTGAAGGCCAGCGACTTCACCGTGAGGTTGGTCGGATTTCTGAAGGTCAGCGCGCCGAAGTTCGCCCCCCCGTTGTTCCAGGCGCTCGAGATCTTGATCAGCGCGGCCGGGTCGCCCGTAATGACCTGCCCCGAGGTGGAGTTGAACACGACCGGCTTCGAGACCACGTAGGTGCCCGCCGGGAAGTAGAGGCTCTGCTTGCTGTCGGCGGCCCGCTGAAGGGCGGCCGTGTCGTCGGTGCGGCCGTCTCCCCTCGCGCCGAACGTCTTCACGTCGGTGCCTGTCGTGACCGTCGCCGTGGGGGTGGGGGCGGGGGTGGGGGTAGGAGTGGGGGCCGCCACCGGCGCGGGAGCCGCCGTGGTAACGGGCGTGAACACGCCGTAGTCGATCATGGCGTTGCGGTCGTTCGGCCAAGGCCCCGTCGAGTAGTCGTTGACGAAGACCACGTTCAGCTGGTCCCCCGGCTGCAGCGAGAGGTTGCCGACGTCGTACAGCCCGGCCGTGGCGCCCACCGTCACCTTGCCGAGGACCGCGCCGCCCTTGCGAACCTCGACCACGGGTTCACCCTGGAACACGTCTCCCTTGGCCTGAAGTTGCAGCCGGTAGGTGCCGCTCACCCCGGTGGGAACCGTGAGGTTTGCGGTGGCGCCGTTGCCGAGCAACGTGACGTAGCTTCCGCTGGTCCTCGCGCCCGCCCCCGGCACCGCGTCCACCTTCACCGCCGTGCCGCCGGAGGTGGAGCCCGTGCTCGCCGGGTCGAGGATCAAATAGTCCACCACGGCGTTGCGGTCCGTGGAGGGCGTGCCGCCGTACGCGTCGTTGGTGAACACCACGGTGAGGACGTCGCCCGCCTTCAGCGCAAAAGTGCCCACTGTGAAGGCGGAGTAGGAGGTGGTCGTGAGTTCTACCCGGCCCTTCTCACTGCCGTTGAGTTGCACGGCGACGATGGGGTTGCCGTTGTAAGCCACGGCGCGGCCCTGCACCCGAACCGTGTAGTTCCCGGACGCGGCTCCCGCAGGCACGGTGAAGCGCACGGCGCTGCCGGTCGAGAGCAGGCTGACCGCCTGACCCCCGCTGGCGTTCGAGTCGCTGATAACCTGCCCCCCCGTGGGGGCTCCGGGCTCGACCGCAGCCTGCGCCGACAGGTCGGTGCCCGGCAGCACGAGGGTCTGGCCCTGCTCGGCCTCGAGGGTCGCTGCGGGCGAGCTGGAGGCGGGGGCGGTCAGCGTCGTCTCTGGGGTCGGCGGGGTGGAATCCGAGTTCGAGCACGCGGCCAGCAGCAGGGGCAGGCCGAGCAGGGTGAGTTTGAACAGGGTGGTGCTCGTGCGAATGGGGAAAGAGGTCATGGAAAACTCCTGGGTTAGAAGGTCCAGCAGCAAGGACGTGCGGGCAGCGAGACGCTGCGGCACTGACCTGCGCGGAAGAGTTCGCCCGCTGGTCGGGGCGGGGCTACGTTCTGGGCTCGGTCGAGCGGGGCAATCGTTCGCCCCGTATCTGGGTCACACCGCTAGGCGTGTCGGCCGATGGCCTCACATGGGAGCCGTCGCCGTACTTCCCTGGCCCGGACGACCGCACGGGGCGCTGATCCCCGGCCGGTCTGTGCCCACCAGTCCCATTCCCTTCGTTTTCCACTCTCGTTCGGAATTCCCAGGCGCCTCGCGCCGAGAGTTCCACCCTCAAACATAGGTAAATACAACACGTTTTGCCTCCAGGTCGGTCGCACCACTTGCTCCGCTCGACCCAGGTGCCCGGTTCAGTGGTCGAGGTTCATCGCATCCCGGTGCCGCTAAGTTAATGTCCCTTTTATTTCAGCTTAATTACAGGTTAAGAAATTAAGGTCTGTGCTGTTCTTCGCGTCGCCCTCAGGAGGAGGAGAGCCCCAGCTCTCTTGCAGAGGGAAAAACGATAAACTCTGTGTGGGAGCCCAAGTTCGGCGACTTTGCACGCTCATCGGGCACGGGGGAGGAGGGGTAGGGGTGCGCCAAGAGGGGGAGCTGCCAGATTAAGACGTTGAGGAGATGGGGAAGTCCTCCTCTTTCGAAAGCATGCCGAAAGCGGCGCACAGACGCCTTCGACATGCCCCTGAAGGGGCCAGGTCCTGGGCTGCTGAGCAACCGTGGCTCAGGTTGTTAGAGATGAATACTGACTGGACCGCAGGCGCAGCGTCTGGGTGGCCTTCCCGACGACAACGGGGCCCTGGGCGTTTCACCGCCCCTTCCTGTGCCTGCCGGGCTTCCCGTAAGTGTTGGGCGTTCCGGCAACCCCAGAGGTGAACATGAGTGTGACGTATTTACAGCCTGGTAGACAGCCACGCACCCGCCGCCGGGCGTGCGGAGATCCCGGAGTGGGGTGGCCATGCGCTTTCTAGGCGCCGTGCTCGGCTGGTTGGCGGTTTTCGTGATCGCGTTGGGCGGCCTGCTCTGGTATGTGGACCCCCACGGCCAGTTCGGGGGAGGCCGCTTTCCCACCGTCACCCTGGACGCTCGGCGGCAGAAGATGGATTTCTTCCGCGCCTATCAGCGGCAGGCCCCGGTTCAGGGGTTGATCCTGGGATCAAGCCGCAGCATGAAGCTCGACCCGGAGGTTTTCAGCGAGAAGACCGGACTGCGCTTTTTCAACTTCACGGTGGACGCGGCCAAGGCGGAGGATTACCTGGCGATCTACCGCTGGGCGAAGGCGCAGGGTGCCCCCATTCGACGGGTCATGCTGGGGCTGGATGTGGAAGCCCTGCACAACGACGACCAATTCTTCCCGAACTTCCGCACCAACGCGGAGCTGCGCGGGATGCTCAACCGCGACCAGGGAGGAGCGGCGCTCGTGGGTCTCTCAGCGAACGCCAGCCGTGTCAAGGACATGTTCACCGTCGACTTCCTGAGAGACACCTTCAAGGTGGTGGCGGCGAGGGCGCGCTCTGAGAACCGGGTGCCCTTCATGCAGTTCACGGCCAACGGCTACCTGCATTACCCTGGCCGTGAACAGCAGCGGGCTGCCGGGACCTTCGATCTGACGCGCGAAGTGAACGCCTGCCTGCCGGGCTATCTCACCACCTACGGGGGAATGCGGTCCCTCTCGCCCCGCCGCTGGGGGTACCTGGAGACCCTGGTGCGCGAGGTGCAATCAGACGGCGGTCAGGTGGAAATCTGGATTTCCCCGCTGCACCCGGCCACCACCCGCCTGCTCGCCAGCCAGACCCGCTACACGAGGCTGCTCGCCGAGACCCGCGCCGCCCTACAGGACCTCGGCCGCCGCACCGGCGTGACCGTGCGCGACTACGCCTCACCCGAGCGCTTCGGCAGCAACGCGCAGGACTGGTACGACTGCGCGCACATCGACAACCGGGGAGCGGAGCTGCTGAGCAGCCGCCTGCTGGGCGAGGAGGGCGGCGCGCCCGTCCTCGACCGGCCCACCTCGCTCCGGGCGCGACCGCTGAGTCCCCAGGGGAACCCCAATGGTCTTTAATTCCGACATCTTCCTCTTCGCATTCCTGCCCGTCGTCTTCGCGCTGTTCTGGCTGCTGCGGGAAAAGCAGGCCCGCTACATCCTGCTGACGATTAGCGGGTACATCTTCTACGGGTACTGGGACTGGCGTTTTTGCTTCCTGATGCTGTTTTCCAGCCTGGTGAGCTTCGGCTCGGGCCTGATGATCCAGCGGGCCCAGGACCAGAAGACCAAGCGGGCCTGGATGATCGGCACGATTTGCGTGGACTTGGCGCTGCTGGGCTTTTTCAAGTACTACAACTTCTTCGCCGAGAGCCTGCACGCGGTCGACCCCGCCATCGCGCCGCCCCTCCTGAACATCATCTTGCCCATCGGCATCAGCTTCTACACCTTCCACACGATCTCCTACGTCGTGGACGTGGCGGCGGGCCGGGTGCGCGCCACGAGCAACATCTTCGAGTACCTGACCTACGTCAGCCTCTTCTCGCAGCTCGTCGCCGGGCCCATCGTGCGCTTCCGGCAGATCGAGGCCGACCTCGAGCGGATCGACAAGCCGCCCCAAACCGACCAGATGGCGCTCGGCGTCGGCTTCTTCGCCGTCGGCCTGATCAAGAAGGTGGTGATCGCCGACACCATCGCGCGGTTGGTCGACCCCATGCTCGCCAACCACGGGGACCTCTCCATGCTGGGCGCGTGGGTGGCCGCGCTGGGCTACACCTTCCAGCTCTACTTCGACTTCAGCGGGTACTCGGATATGGCGGTCGGCCTGGGCTACCTCTTCGGCATCCGCATCCCGCAGAACTTCAACGCGCCCTACAAGGCGCTCGGAATCGGCGACTTCTGGCGGCGCTGGCACATCAGCCTGAGTTCGTGGCTGCGCGACTACCTGTACATCAGCCTGGGCGGCAACCGCAAGGGGCCCACCCGCACGAACGTCAACCTCGTGATCGTGATGCTGTTGGGCGGCCTCTGGCACGGGGCGAACTGGACCTTCGTGATCTGGGGAGCCTACCACGGCATTCTGCTGGTGATCGACCGCGCCCTCCAGCCCTGGCTGAAGCGCTGGCCGCCCCTGCTGTACCGCTGGGGCACCTTCCTCCTGGTGATCGTGGGCTGGGTGTTCTTCCGCTCCGAGAGCCTGTCCATGGCCCTCGACTGGCTGGGCAAGATGGTGGGCATCGGCACGGGCAATGGGGACATCCCCCAGACCCTGATGGTGCTGTGCGTGCTGTGCTTCGTGGCCGTGAACACCCTGCCCGAGACCTGGGACATCCGCTTCCCCAAGACGGTGCGCTGGGCCCCCGTGTACGCCCTGAGCCTGCTCCTCGCCTACCTCTTCATGAACGGTGCCAACAGCACCTTCCTCTACTACCAGTTCTGAGCCCCACCCCCCGGCCTCCCCACGCCGCTCCGGCCCCGTGGGGAGGCCGCCTTCTGGCACCACGGTGAGAGGAGAACCCTTCCCCACCGCAGGCCGGGCCCGGCGGCTGAGTTACCGTCGCTCATTTCGGCCCGGCCCTACACTTCGGGGACGTGAGCGGGAACTGAGAACGGGAAGGACGGGGTTCACGAGACCCGGCGACAGCCTTCACGAACCCCCGGCCCAGCCCTCCCACCGTTTCGGCACCCGGCCGAGCCAGAGCGGTTCGGGCCGTTCCCGCCCTTCGCACCGTCCTCCCCGAAAGAAGGTCAACCGTGAAAAACTACCGCACCCTCGCCCTCCTGACCAGCGTTTCCCTCCTGTTGGCCGCCTGTAACGGTACCCGCACTCCGACCCCCTCGGCTGTGGCGAGCGTCGAGGTGACGGCGCCGAGCGACCTCAACGTCAAGCTCAACGACGCGGCGACGACCACCCGGTTCACGGCCGTCGCCCGGGCCGCGAACGGCACCGCCCTGACCGGCAAGACCGTCACCTGGAAGTCCAGCAACCCCGACGTGGCGACCATCGACGCGAACGGCGTGGTGACGGCGAGGCACTTCGGGGAGACCACCATCAGCGCTACGGTGGACGGCGTGGCGGGGAACAAGACGGCCACCCTGAGAACCTACGGCCTGGAGGTCTTCGCGGGCGTCCGCGACAACGGCTTCGACACCGCGATGTTCTTCCGCTACCGCACGAAGACGGGGCTTAACCCCGCCAAGGTCAGCTTCACCGTCAGCGGTCCCTCTGGCTGGAACGGCGGCCAGAGCCCCTCATTCGACCCGGCGGTCTCGACCTACTTCCCCAGGGGGGACGGCAGCGGGCTCCACTGGTTCGAGTTCGGCTGGACCAAAACGGGGGTCATTCCTGCGGTGCTCGGCGACTACACGGTGAAGTTCAACGTCGACGGCGAGGAGTGGACCTCCACGACCAAGATCACCTCGCTGACCAACTCGGCCGCCGTCCCCACCAACATCCGGAAGACGGGGTACGACGGTTCGGCCGTCACGGCCGTGTGGGACAACGTGATGCCAAATGGAAGCTACCTTGCTGAGGTCGCGGGCTTTCAGCCGCCCCTGTACGTCAAGAACCCCACGGCGGTCATCCCCGCGCCGGGGCTGACGCCCGGCAACACGTACTACATCGCCGTTCACGCCCTGACCCTCGACACCACCGCCCCCGTCACCACCATCCTGAGCGGGGGGCAGTTCGACGTCCGGTTCAACACGGGGTCCTTCGTTCCCTGAGCCCCGACACCCGGCCGAGGCGCCGCCACTCCCGCGACCTGGGAGCGGTGGCGCCTCGGCTGCCGTCTGCGGGGAAGGGGTGAAGATCAGGGCCCCGGGGTCCCCGGCGTCCGCCGCAACGCCTCGTACCAGACGCGGGCGAGCTTGCTGTACCCGCCCGCGTCGGGATGGACCCCGTCGGCGAGATCGGCGAGGGTGAGCGCCGCGCCCACGTCCACGAAAGCCACCTTCTTGCCCTGATCCGCCCGCGTCTTGACGACCCCGGGGAGGGCCGCGTTGAACCGCTCGACCCAGGCATTCTGGGCCGCGTTCGCCAGCGGCGGAAGGGAGGCCACCAGAATGCGGGCCTCTGGCCGCCGGGCGCTCATCTGGTCGAGCAGGGCGCCCAGGCGGGCGGGAGCGTTCGCCGGGTCGCGGTTCTGGATGAGGTCGTTCGTGCCGATCATCAGCAGGATGGTGTGCGGCGGGTGACCGTCGAGCCAGCCGTCCACCTGCGCGGCGAGTTGGTCGATGCGCCAGCCGCTGTGCCCCTCGTGGTCGCGGTCGAGCAGGGCACTCGGGCCGTTCTCCTGCGAGCCCACGAAGTCCAGCCCGGCAACCCGGGCCGAGAGCTTGCGGAACAGTTCGATCCTGTAGCCGCCCGGAATGCTGTAGCCGTCGGTGATCGAGTCTCCGGCGGCATGAGGCGGAGAGGCGTCGCGGATGCGCCCCGGCCGACCGAAAGCAGCCGCAGGTCGGCGGCGGTGGCCTCGCGGCTCCTGTTGGGGCCCGCATGGAGATCCTTGGTGGAGCCGTCCTCTGACGGCTGGCCGGGCACAAAGGTGAGGGTGCCGAGGGCCCGGGTGAGAACGTGTCCGTCTGGCCGTCGGTGATCCCCGGCAGCTTGCCGCCCGAACGTGGGCCAACGGCAGGCCAGCCGCCGGAGTCCGCGCCGCGCGCCGCCACCTCCACCGTGTCCGGTTGTGGCAAGTTGTTAGCTTCCGGGAGGCGGAGAAGCTTCGGAAAGGCAGGCGGGCTGCTGTACCCCCACTTCACGCCAGGTTTGGAAGGCTTCTTGCTGGTGTTCTCGACGCTCGGCAGCAGGGGAGGTGGAGCGGGCAGGCTGGTGAAGGTTCGTCACTCGGGCGTGCAAGTCGAGAACGCCTTGCGCCCAATATCGTGATCGGAACCCTCGCTGTTGCCGAACACAGCGTCGTGTCGGTCGATGGGATGGCAGGGTCAGGTTGTTGCGACGGGCCGTAGCTCTGACCTGAACGTGCTCCACACCGTGGAGCACGGGGAGTTTCCCAAGTGCTGCACCGCACTGGAGCTTGTCGGTGTGAACCACTTCTGGCACGTCGTCTTCCCCTCACCGTCGGCGGGAGAACGACTTGGCCGCCTCGGTCTCCCGGTGTTCCTGAAAGAAAACGTCCAGCACGGCTCCGTGTTCATCCACAGCCCATGTTCGATCCCACCGATGTCCACGCACCGTCACGTCAAGGTGCCACCGGGAGGGGACGTCGGGGTTCCCGGTGGCGGAGGTCCTGAGCGAAGAGCTTACTGCACCCCGTGCACCAGGTCCGAGTGGATTCACGGGTGACGGCAATCCCCCCTTCCAGGAGGAGTTCCTCGACGGCTCGGGAGCTGAGCGTGAAGCGGTGGTACAACCACACGGTGTCGTCGATCACGGCGAGGGAAAAGCGGTAGCCCGGGAGCTTCTGACCGCTCAACAACGCGCCACCCTCCCCTAACAACCTGCCACAACCTGGTTGGGGAAAGGGCGGCAGAGCGCCCACCACACGGACAGGGCCACATCTTCTTCATGTTGAAATGCATTTTCAAGTGTATAAAACTTCTCAAAGCGCGGCCGTGCGTTCCGAAGCACATTCGGCATGGAGGAGCATCGGCAGAGGAGGGGTGGACGCTCCCCCGCTTTGTCACCGCGCCGCACCCGATCCCGACCCTGGAGGTTTTGCACCTATGTCCAATTCCAAAAGATTCCGCTTTCGGCCGCTCGCGCTCATGTCAGGAAGTCTGGTGGGAGGCGCCCTGTTTGCCCTGGCGGTTCAGGCTCCAGCCGACCTCACGCCCTGGCAGATAGAGGCGGAGCACGCGCGGGGGCACAACGACCAGCCGCTGCCCACACGCCAGGGCGCGGACTCCGCCTGGATCATTTCCGATAAGGCCGCGAGTGACGGGCGTGCCGTGCTGCTGGCCTCAAACGGCGGGTCGGTGGGGCAGGTGTTGCCCGGGTCCTTCCGACCCGGCGTCTACACCGTGGGGATTCGCGCACGAGGCGAGGCGTACCAGGGCTGGCCGACCGTCGAATTGCGCCTGGACGGGCGCCGGGTCGGGGCCGTCACGGTGACGAACGGCGAGTACGCCCTGCAGACCCTGGCGAACGTTTCCCTGCGGCCGGGGCAGCGGCTCGACATCGTATTCGTCAATGACGCGTACGACGGCGCGCAGGACAGGGACCGCAACGCCGTGCTCGACCAGCTCGCCCTGACTCCCCTCCAGGACGCTGCCCCGCCCGCCGGGCGAACTCCCGGGGACGTCCTCGACGTGAAGAGCTTTGGGGCCAAGGGGGACGGGGTGACGGACGACTCGGCGGTCCTCGCGCGCATCGGCAACGCGGGCGGCAAAGACATCTACTTCCCGCCGGGGACTTACGTGATCGGGCGGCCGGTCCGCCTCGACGGGCTGAAGCACCAGACGATCTACGGCTCGAACGCCACCCTTCGGGCGAGCGACGACTTCCAGGCCGGGGACGCCCTCGGCATGCTCACGCTGACGAACGCCCAGGACCTCACCGTTCGCGACCTCACCATCGTCGGGCGGGCCCGCTACGACGTCGCGCCGTTTGACCAACGCGCTGACGGGCTGCATGTGGAGGACAGCCGGGACGTGCACGTTCGCGGCTTGAACGTACAGCGCACCCACTCGGTGGGGATCAGCGCCGATGGTAGCGACGGCGTCGTCATCGAGGACAGCACTGTGAGCGGGGCCTACGCCAACGGCATCGGCACGGGCAACAGCAACAACGTCAAGATCCTGCGCAACACGGTCACGGGGCTCGGTGACCCGGGCAGCGGGAACTACAAGGAGCCGCCGGGCCTGGGCATCTTCGGGTGGGGCGGCAAGAACTTTCTGGCCGAGGGCAACGTCCTGAGGAACATCACCAACACCGCCACGAAGACGGAGGGCATCGCCAACACGACCTACCGGGGCAACACCATCGACGGTTTCGGCAAGGACGGTATCAAGATCATGCCGCGTCCCGGCTACAGCACGTCGGTGGCCGGTGCAGTGGTTGAGGGCAACACCATCCGCAACCGCCACCCGTGGGCGGCCGACGGCACCTCGTATATCCTGTTCCACTCGGTGCAAGGCGGCCGGGTCGCGGGCAACAAGATCGAGAGCACCTATCGCCCGGGGCACTTTTACGAGGAAGACGCCGTCCGCGTGAACACCTTCTCGAAAGGGCCGCCCTCGCGCGACATCGTCATCGAGGGCAACGAGATCGTCGGCACTCGCCGTGGGGTGCGCCTGGAGGCGGACGGGACCGTCTTTCGCGGCAACACGGTGCGGGGCCAGGACCCCTGGGCACGCTCCGGCCTGATCGTATCTGCCAACGGGGTCAGCGTGGCGAACAATACCTTCGACGGGCCCGTCATCGGCGTGCTGCTCGACAGTGGCGTGGCCCGCACCCGCGTGGAGAACAACCGCTTCGCAAATAATTCCGGGTCGGGCGTGTACGCGGACAACGACAACTCCGACACGACCGTCGGCGGCAACTCCTTCGGGGTGGGCGTGGCACAGCGCGTCGTGGGACGGGTGAACGGTTGCCGTTCCAACGAATGCTGAGCCGCCACCCGTCTCCTGTGCCGCTGCTGTCGCCGTAGTCCACGGATCATTCCCCAGAATGAAGCGGAGGCTGCCTGCCGCGCGGGCGTGTTCCCCCGAGGGGGGGTGGTCGTAAGAAAGGTCCCCGGCCTCGGACGTCTTGCGATACAGTCTGCCCAGATGCGTGCTCTTCCAAGCTGCGAGAGGAGGCCTCCCTTGCCCGGGGGCGGGGCGGTCTCGGCTATCCGGGAACTCGCGCCTCCTGGGGCGGCGGGATTCTCTTTCCCCCTCCGTCTTCCGGGTCGTGGCCCATGTTGAAGGAGAGTGTGCCCGGCGCCCCCGAAGCGGGGCGGACCCCGGCGCGTGAGCTGCGCCTGGTGGGCCTCGACCTCGAATTCATCACCGACTACAAGAGGGAATTCTCGCGCAACGCGGCCCTCTACCGCGCGCTCGACGAGCGGGTCCAGGTCGTCGGGAGAACCTCACCCACCCTCGCGCCCGCCGCCGACCTCGTGAACAAGCTGAGGCAGTTCCGGCCCAACATCACCGACTGGCGCCGCAACATGCATTTCAACCCCCACCTCTTCCGGCAGAGGACGGCGGTGGCGCAGCGTTACCTCGACTCCAAGCGGGGGGAGTACGACGTCATCCTCCAGACCTACCTGCAGTTCGCCCCCGGCTCGGCCCCCAAACCCTACGCGGTGTATCTGGACGCCACCTTCGAGATGTCGCGCCGGTACTACCCCGTCGACCATCCCCTCTCCAGGGGGGCGATGGCCGAGTGGTTGCGCCTGGAGCGGGACGTGTACCGGGGCGCGGCCCGGCTGTTTCCCTGGAGCGACTTCACCGCCCGCTCGCTGATCGAGGACTACGGCTGCGATCCTGCGCGGGTCGTCCGCGTCGGGGCGGGCACCAACCTGATGGCCTCGTCCCTGGAGCACAAACGCTACGACGAGCCGGTCGCCCTCTTTGTCGGCATCGACTTCGAGCGCAAGGGGGGCCTGGACGTTCTGCGGGCCTTCCAGGAAGTCCGCGCCCAGCTTCCCGAGGCGGAACTCTGGATCGTGGGCCCCCGCCTGCCCAAGACCCCGCCCCAGCCGGGCGTGCGCTGGATCGGGCGGGTGCGCGACCGGGCGGTGCTCGCCGACCTCTACGCCCGGGCCCGCCTCTTCGTGATGCCGTCCTTCGAGCCCTGGGGCCACGTCTTCTGCGAGGCGATGGGCCACGGCCTGCCCTGCGTCGCGCTGAACGTCGGCCCCGCCTCCGAGATCGTGCAACAGGGCCAGACCGGCCTGCTGGTGGACCAGGGCTCCCCCCCGGCGCTGGCGGCGGCCATGCTGCGGCTGCTGCAAGGTCCCGGGTTGGCCGAGGAGCTGGGGCGCCAGGCCTACGACCGGGTGCGGCAGCAGTTCACCTGGGAGCGCGTCGTCGACCGGATGCTGCCGCACCTGGAGGAGATGGCCCGTGGTGAGTAAAGGGCCGATGAAGGGTGGTTGGGGACCGTTAGGTCGTTATGCCCCCACTTCCCCCGGTGGAACCGAGTTTGTGAAGTATTTACATGAGGTGCCAGTTAGTTTAGAGTGAGGCATCGGGTAGCAACGAGGCCGCTCCTACCGTCGGTCACCAACGGGAGCGGAAGAGCGAATGGTGAGACCGGACCCGGACGTTCTGTTCCCCTCCGGGAGGTCATTGTCCCATGCCTCGTCTGCGTCTCCTGGCCCTGCCGCTGGCTACCGCCCTGCTTCTGGGGGCTTGCAGCAACCCCTCCGACGTGCCCTCCAACTCCGCCGGAGGTTCGGCGAAGGGCGGGTTGTCGGCCTATATGCCCTCCAACTCGTCGTCCAACTTTGAGATCACGTCGCTGCCCTTCGTGAACTCGCTCAGCTTCGCCCCCGACCTGTGCAACGACGCGCAGGACGTCTTCTTCGTCGCCCACCAGGACGACGACCTGCTCTTTATGAACCCGGACATCGCCACGGCGGTCTCGCAAAACCACTGCGTCGTCACGGTCTTTCTGACGGCGGGGGACAACGAGTACGGGACCCAGCAGTACGGCCTGGACTACCAGCAGTACTGGCGAAACCGCGAGGACGGCGAGCGAGAGGCGTACGCCCGGATGTCCGGCGTGCCGAACACCTGGACCCAGCAGATTTACACCTTCGCGGGCAAGGCGATTCGGACCTCGGTGTTGCAGGGCAATCCCCGGGTGCGCCTCATGTTCTTGCGAATGCGCGAGAGTAACAGCAGCGGCGTGAGCATGCGCGCCCTGTGGGAGAGCTCGGACCCCACCCTCGTCGCTCCGACGATGGACAACTCGAACACCTTTACCCGTCAGCAGGTGCTCAATGTCCTGACGAACGTGCTCACCGTCTCCGAGGCCAAGTACGTCCACATCCAGGACACGGCCCCCATCGTCTACGGCACCCGGTCCGAACACCCCGACCACATCGCCGCCGGACGCTTTGGCGAGGCGGCCGACAAGGCTTACACGGCCCCCCACGTCACCGTGCAGCACCGGGACTACAACATCGGCGTGGAGCCGTACAACGTGACGACGGACCAGTTCAACACCAAGGTGGGCGCCTTCAAGACGTACGCGAACTACGACCCGATCATCTGCCCCCCCAGCGGCGGGGTGGGATGCGTCGCCCCGGGCGAGTCCGGCGGGTTCTACGTCGAGTGGAGCTGGCGGCAGTATTTCCACGTCGACGTGACCCAGGGCGGCAGCGTGGCCCGCCTCGCCGACGGCCGTCTGGCCGCCTTCGTGATCGGCGACCGCAGCAGCAGCCCCCTGAAGATGGTGCAGACGACGCCGGGAGGCTCCACCTGGAGCGCCTGGGAGGACCTGAGGGGCAACTACCCCGCGCCGCCCACGGTGGTCAACATGGCGGACGGTCGCCTCGCCGCGTTCGAGCGCAGCAACAGCGGCCAGGTGATGGTGAAGACTGAGGTGAGCAGCGGTGGGGCCTGGGGGGACTGGGTCAATCTGGGAGGCGTCGTTTCCTCGATCCCGGTGGCGGCCCAGCAGGCCAACGGCACCCTGGTCGTCTTCGTGCGCGGCAATGACGGCCAGATGTACATCAAGTCGCAGCTCGCGCCGAACGGCGGCTGGGGGGGCTGGGCGGGCATCGGCGGGCCGAAGTTCACCTCCAGCCCGGCGGTCGCCCTCGACCGTTTCGGCCGCCTGGTGCTGTTCGTCCGCGCCAGCGACGGGGCGATTTACACCGTCTCCCAGTCCGCGCCGAGCGGCGGGTGGGGAGCCTGGCAGTCCCTGGGCGGCTCTTTCGGGACCGACGTTCACCCGGTCACCGGGCGGGACCAGGACGGGCGCCTGGAGGTGTTCGTGCGGGGAAGCGACGGCAAGCTGTACCACCGCTGGCAGACGCCCTCGGGAGGCTGGGGGGGTTGGAGCAAGCTCGGCGACGTTCAGTTCACCGGGTCCCCGGTAGCGGGCAGCAATCAGGACGGTACCATCGCCGTGTCGGTGCGCAGCGTGGGCGGCAGCGTCCAGAGCATCAAACAGACCGGCCCGAACGGGGGCTGGGGAGACTGGAGCAACCTGGGCGGCTCCTTCGTCTCGCTCATCGGGGCGATGCCGGACGCCTCGGGGCGCCTGATGACCCTGGCGCGCGGCACCGACAACATCATCTACCGCAGGGGCCAGAACGACACGGCCTGGACGGGGTTGCAAGCACCCTGAAGGCCGTAGCAAGGCGCCCACCCGGCAAGAGGGGTGGGCGCCTTGCTTTTCCACAGGTGGGGAACGTGGGCCTACCCGCCCTCGCCCAGCCCCGCCTGCGGGCTCTCGATCGGCTGTCCGCGTCCCTGCCGGTAGTAGTCGGTGACCGTCTCCAGGAACTGCTCGGGGTTGTAGGCGGCCCCCTCGTTCTCGGTGTAGGTCGCCTCCAGGGTCTCTACCAGGGTGTAGCGGCCCCCGTCCTCCACCACGGCGCGGGTGCGCTGCTCAGGGTCATCCGAGGTGTAGATCACGAGGTCTTCGTGCCTTGTCTGCTTCAACATCGGTCCTCCCTGTGCCCCAGCTTGCCCGGAGCCTCGTCCCGGTGCCCGTGCCGCCGCCCAATTTCAAGGGTTGACCAAGGCTGCGAGGACACGGATAGCCCGCCTCCGGGCGGTGCTGGAAGGGCTGTCGAGGGGGCGCTCAGCGGCAGGTTCGGGGAGAGGCATATGTGCCGGTTTTGCCCGGTGAGGTAGAAAAGACGTTGAGCCTGCCCTTGGTCAGGACCTGGCTGCCGGTGGAATTCAACTGCACGACCACGCTGTCCGGCGCGTTCAGCCGTAAGGAGACGGAGGTGTCGTCCCCACTGCGCTCTGCAAGGTATTGTTCTTGATCACGCCGTTCGAGATGGTCAGCATGTCGGTCTCGTGACCCTGAAGGATCGTGATCTTGATGCTGTGAAGCCGGTAGCCGTTGACGGAGTTCCTCTGGGAAAGCACGTTGTTGGCACCTTCGGTCCTGGTGGCCGTGGTGGCGACGGTTCTGATCGTGTGGCCCTCGATGAGCTTGGGCGGCAGCAACGAGCCCATCACCCCGACGCCAAAACTATTCGCCGTGGTCGCAGCGTTCAAGAGGCCGATGGCGGTGTTGCCCCTACCAGGGCGAATGGGGGCGAAGGCATGGTGCGCCGGGGCTGCACAACCGTTGATCACCCATTGGATAGCGGTTGCGCAGAGGGGGTGATCTTTCCATCCGGTGGCAAAAGCACAACACTGCTGAGAGGCCCACTCGGTCCTGGCCGCGTCCGGGGCAGGGGCGCCCAGGAGGATTTCCTACGCCGCTTCGTCTCGTTCACATTCCCGGAGGTGCCGCATCCAACGCCCGACGCCCCCCGCCTCCTCCGGGTACGCCCGAAGGGCCCTGGTCGTCGGCGGAGTCCTTTCGGTGGGTGGCCCCGGCCCGGCCTCCCGGACCACGGGGGCGACCCCACAGGAGACACTGCATGAACGATCCCCGTCCCTCCAGGAGGAGCCCGTGACCCGCCCGCTCCGGCTGATGGCCGTCCTGCCCGGCCTGGCGCCTGGCGGCGCCGAGGTCCAGCTCGCCCAACTGCTCCACGGCCTGCCGCGCGAGGAATTCGAGTGCGAACTCGTCACGCTCTTCAGTGCCCGGCTCGACCCCGAGCTGGAACGGCGCCTGAACGTGGGCGCGCTGCCTCTGCGCGACCTGGCGGTGGCCCCGCTGCGAGACGGGGAGCAGGGCGCCCTGCACGCGGCGCGCAACCTGCAACGTGCCCGGCCGCTTCTGGCGGCGCGCATCCGCGAATTCCGGCCCGATATCGTCTACACCCGGCTGTGGTATGCCGGGCTGACGGTGGCGAGCCTGCCCCGCCGGGGGCGCTTCATCCACGTCGCCAACGAGGAGAACGCCCTCGACAACCTGGACGACCGGGGCCGGGCCAAGCGGCTGCTGCGCCGCTTCGTGATCGCGCAGGCCGACGCCTGGGTGGTGCCGACACGCGGCCTGTTCGACGAGTTCGTGCGCGGGGGGGCGCGGGCGGGGCGCGGCAGGGTGGTGTACAACGCCACCGCCATCCCGCCGCTCCCCGCGCCCCGCGCCGCCTCGGCCCCGGCCCGCTTCGCGGCGATGGGCCGCCTCGTGCCGGGCAAGGGCTTCGACCGCCTGCTGCGCGCAGCCGCGCTCGCGCGGGGCGCCGGGGCCGACTTCCGGGTGGACGTGGCGGGGGAGGGACCCGAGCGCGGCCCGCTGGAGGCCCTCGCCCGTGAACTCGGGGTGGAGGACGTGGTGCGTTTTGTGGGGTACGTCCACGACCCGCACGCCTTTTTGGCGGAGCACGACGCCTTTTTGCTCACCTCCCGCGCCGAGGGCTTCGCCAACGTGCTCGTGGAGGCGATGGCGTGCGGGCTGCCGGTCGTGGCGATGGACATCCACTACGGCCCCAACGAGATCGTCGTGCCCGGGGAGACGGGCTTCCTGGTGCCCGACGGGGACCTCGCGGGCTTCGCGGCCCGGTTGCGAGAACTCGCCGCCGACCCGGCGCTGCGCGGGCGCCTGGGCGCGGCCGGTCGCGCCCGCGCCGAGGCCGTGTTCTCGACGGCGCGCATGGTCACCCAGTTCCGCGACGTGTTCTTCCGCGCGGCGGGGCGCTCCCGCCCGGAAGGGGAGAGGACCCGTGTCCGGCCTTCCTGGTAGGGGAGAGCGGGGCAGCCCGGCGGCGGTGAGGCCATGACCCCGCCCCGGGTCCTGTGGGTGACGACCGCCGCGCGGGGAGGCATCGCCGGGTACGTCGCCGCGTTGCGCGCCACCCCGCTTTTCACCCGCTGGCGGGTCGAGACTGTGGTCACCCACGACGACGGTCCGGCGCGGCGACGGCTCGCCCTCTTCGCCTCCGGCACCGCCCACCTCGTCCGGCGCTGTCTCACGGCCCGCCCGCGCATCGTGCACCTGCACTCCGCCGCGTACGGCAGTTTCGCCCGCAAGGGGCTGCTGCTGTGGGTGGCCCGGCTCGTGTTCCGCGTCCCCACGGTGCTGCACCTGCACGCGGGGGAGTTCGCCGACTTCTACGCCCGCTGCCCGCGCCCCCTGCGGCCCCTCGTGCGCGCCACCCTGACCCGCGCCGACCGGGTGGTCACCCTCTCGCCCTCCCTGGCCCGCGCCGTGACGGCCATCGCGCCCGGCGCGCGGGTGACCTCCGTCCCCAACGGCGTCGCGGTCGGCCCCGCGCCGCACCGCCCCGACCGGCCGCCCCGGATCCTGTTCCTGGGTCTGCTGATCGAGCGCAAGAATCCCCTCGGCCTGCTGCGTGCCTGGGCGCGGATCGGGCGCCCGCCCGAAGCGCGGCTCCTGCTGGCCGGCGACGGCCCCCAGAGAGCCGCCGTGGAGGCCCTCGTCGCCGAGCTGGGCCTCTCGCAGAGCGTGGAACTCCTCGGCTGGGTCGACGCCGAGCGGGGGACGCGGCTTCTGGAGGAGACGGACGTCCTCGTGCTGCCCTCCTTTTTCGAGGGGCAGCCCCTCGCCCTGATGGAGGGGATGGCGCGCGGAGTCGCCATCGTGACGACGGGCGTGGGCGGCATTCCCGACATGATCGAGGACGGCGCCAGCGGTCTGCTCGTCCCGCCCGGGGACGACGCGGCCCTCGCCGCCGCCCTCGGCTCCGTCCTGGAGGACCCGGGCCTCCGGCGGCGGCTGGGAGACGCCGCCTACGAGCGGGCACGACAGGAATTCAACATCGAGCACACCTGGCGCCGTCTCGACGCCCTGTACGGTGAACTCACGGCCAGGTCGGGCGACTCGGCCCCCCGAAGCCGGTTCGCCCGGGCCCGTCGCTGGTTCTCGTGAGGTGCGCCCGGGGACGGTGAAGGCGCACTCGGGTTCGCTACGCCTGGGAGCGAAACCGGGTGAGAAAGGGCGCGGCTGAGCGGGGAGAGCAGCGCTCGTGCCGCTGGCCTCCCAGTCCTCACCCAGAACCCTCCCTGGAACACCCTGCACAACAAGGATGTCGTGCCGAGCGGGGCGCAGCGTCTCCTCTTCCTTGGAGGGGACCCCTCGCTGTCAGGGTGACACCTCCCGGGTACGCCAAGGACAGCTCGACCCCTGTTGATCCGGGGATGAAGCCAGCCCCAGGCGACCTGACCACCGCGCGGGCGCCCGTTTTCTCACTCATTCTCAGGGCGGTGCCGTCCCTGTCCAGGCTGCGTACCATCGAAGGACATGACCGAGCCGAGCGGCCTGCACTTCCACACCAGAGGCGGCACCCTGACGCTTCGGGG
Organism: Deinococcus aetherius; assembly: GCF_025997855.1. NCBI lineage: Bacteria > Thermotogati > Deinococcota > Deinococci > Deinococcales > Deinococcaceae > Deinococcus > Deinococcus aetherius. The sequence goes on along the minus strand of NZ_AP026561.1, from coordinate 111,439 downwards.
CGAGGGTGGGGCGGAGGTGGGCGAGTTTCGCCGGGCCCGGGGCTGGACCCACCTGGGGGACGCCGTCCTCAAGAACGCCGCCTCCCGCCTGCTCATGCGCCTGGGCGAACTGGGGGCCCCGCTCGTGACCTTCGCGCCCCGGGAGAAGACCAAGCGCTGGACCCTCAACGTCGCCGAGACCGGCCCCGTCTCGCACGACCTGGCGGGGCCGGAGGAGTTCGCCGCCTGGGCCTTCAACGAGGGAACGCCCATGCGGCCCGACACCCTGGAGGCGGCCCGGCTGCTGGTGCTCGCCGCGACCGCCTTCGAGCAGGGCCGCTACGAGGCCGCCGAGGAGCACGCGCGGGCCGCCTTCCTCGCCGAGCCGTCGCCCGACCAGCACCTGCGGGCCCTGGCGATGGTCGCCTGAGTCAAAACCGTCAGCGCCTCCCACGAGGAGGGCTGGGCCGCCGTGAAGGCGTTGCAAGACCAGTTGCGCCGCTACCGGGAGGACGCCTCGACCCTTCCCAGCCGCGAGGTCGAGGCCCTGGCCTGGATTCAGACCGCGCGTTTTCACATGCGCAAGGTGCGGCCCAAACCGGCCCGGACCGCCTACGCCCGAGCCGCGCGTCTGCTGGGGGTGGGCATCACCGCCAGTGGGGGGCCATCGAGGCGGGGCTGGGGTATCTCGCCCAGCAGGACGGGAACCTGCCGGGGGCGGCCCGCCGTTACCGGGCGGCGCTGGGTCACTTCACACGCGGGCACTGGCCGTGGGCGATGCACGCGCAGTACAACAACCTCGCCGCCGTGCACTTCCGGCTCCACGAGGAGGCGCAGGACCCGCGCGAGCCGCCCGGGGCGCAACTGGAGGAGGCCGTCCGCTGGAGTCTGCGGGCGCGCGACTTCGCCCACTTGATGGACTTCGGCGGGAGCATCGACATCGAGGTGAACCTGGCCCACGCGTACCGCCTGCAGGGGCGGCTCCAGGAGGCGCAGGAGGAACTGCGCCGGGCGGCGAACAGCGCGCGGGCCTCAAAGAACCTCAGCGACCGCGCCATCGTGGCGGTGGAACGCGCGGAGATCGAGGAGGCGGCGGGGCAGCGGGGGAGGGCCGCCCACACGATGCGCGAGGCGCTGGGTCTGCTGCGGGAGGTCGGCGTCGAGGAGTGGACGCGCCAGGCCCAGCGGCGGCTGGACGAACTTGAGGGACGCGTCCCCCTGTCCAAACCCGTCAAGCTCTGGTGAGCCGGGCGGGTGCCCGGCCCCGAGGGGTGGGGCAGACACGTCCCATGACGGCTCGCCCTCCGCCCGCCCCGCCTCCGCCGCCCGGTGCCCCCGCGTCGCCCTCATCCCGGTCGGGGAGTGCGGTGCGGCGGGAGGCCCCGGGAAGGTCGGGCGGGGAGGGAACAGCGTCGCCCGCGATGGGGCTGGGCAGACCCTCTTCCCGGGCGACCTGGCGAAAGGGGCGGTCAGTCGTCGGCCGCGACGGGCACGTCGCTGGGCTGGCCGGTGAGGAGCGCGCGGTACCAGCGGGCGCTGTCCTTGAGAACGCGCGCCTGTGTCTCGTAATCCACGTACACCAGGCCGAAGCGGCGGGTGTACCCGTAGGCCCACTCGAAGTTGTCCATCAGGCTCCAGGCGAAGTACCCGCGAACGTCCACCCCCTGCCGGGCGGCCCGGGCCACCGCCTCCAGGTGGGCCTGGAAGTACCTCACGCGCTCCGGGTCGTGCACCCGGTCGCCGCTGGGTTCATCCGGGTACGCGGCGCCGTTCTCCGTGATGAACAGGGGCGGGAGGTCGGGGTAGTCCCCTTTCAGGCGCACGAGCAGGTCGGTCAGGCCCTGCGGGTACACCTCCCAGCCCATCTGCGTGTAGCTCGACCCGGCGGGCCGGACGTTCCCGCTCGCCCCGTTCACGCTGCGGCTGTAGTAGTTCACCCCCAGGAAGTCGGTGGGCTGGGCAATGCGGGCGAGGTCACCGGGCTGAACCTCGGGCACGTCGGCGCCGTACGCCTCCCAGATGTCCTCGGGGTACTCCGCCCGCAGGAGGGGGTCGAGGAACCAGCGGTTGAAGGTCCCGTCGGCGAGGCGGGCGGCGGCCACGTCCTCTCCTCGGTCCGAGGCGGGGTAGGCCGGTTGGAGGTTGAGGACGATGCCGAGCCCCGCCTCCCGCACGAGGCCTCGCATCGCCGCCACCGCCTCCCCGTGCCCGAGCAGCAGGTGGTGCGCGGCGGCCAGCGCGAGCCTGCGGTCCCGCAATCCCGGCGCGTGTTCGCCGATCTGATAGCTGAGGATGGAGGAGCACCACGGCTCGTTCAGGGTCGCGTAGCTCACTACGCGGTCCCCCAGGCGCCCGGCGACGACGTGGGCGTACTCCGCGAAGTGGAACGCGGTGTCCCGGCTGACCCAGCCGCCCGCGTCCTGGAGGGCCTGCGGGAGGTCCCAGTGGTAGAGGGTCGCGTGGGGCTCCAGGCCGCGTTCCAGCATCCCGTCCACCAGACGCTCGTAGAAGTCGAGGCCTGCCGAATTGACCCGGCCCTTCCCGTCCGGCTGGATGCGCGGCCAGGCGACCGAGAAGCGGTAGGCGTCCGCGCCCAGGCCCCGGATCAGGTCGAGGTCACCCGGCCAGCGGTGGTAGTGGTCGCAAGCCACGTCCCCGTTCGAGGCGTCCCGAATGCGGCCCGGTTCCCGGCAGAAGGTGTCCCAGATGCTGGGCCCGCGACCGTCCTCGCGGGCGGCCCCCTCGATCTGGTAGGAGGATGTGGCGACGCCGAATACGAAGCCGTCGGGAAAGTCGTTGCGGGTGATCGTCATGGGGAGGGTCCTCCGCCTGGGAGCTAGGAAAGGCGCTTGTAGACGAGCCGCGTGAGGGAGCGGCCGGGGAGGTCGAGGGTGGCGCCGAGCGTCAGCCGGATGAAGTCCGCCTCGTCCTGCACCGTCTTCTCGGTAAAGGTCTTCGCGCCGATGAGGGCGTACCCGGGCAGGTCGGTGGCGAGCAGGCGGTCCTCGGCCGCCGTGTTCGTCACGAGCAGGGTGCGCAGCCGCCCGTCCTGCGCGAGGTGGGGCCACAGGGCCGGGTCGCTCGACCGCACCGGCAGCGCCGTGCCCCGGAAGTGCCGCACCTGCCGGAAGGCGTACAGGGTGGGGCGCGGCACGCCCGCCAGGTCCACCAGGCCGTGACTCCCGGCGGCGATGACCGCGAAGTAACTCGTGAGGCTCACCCCGGCCTCGGCGAGCCGCAGGGCGGCCTCGGCGGCCCACAGCGCCCCCACCTGGTCGGCGAGGTGCCTGGGGCGGTCACTCCTCCAAGACAGGCTGTACTCCGTCACGCCGAGCCGGGCGTCGCGCGTGTGCCCGAGGGGATTTCGCTCCGGGTCGCGCAGCAGGTCGCGCACGAATTGCACGTGCCCGGTCACCGTCGGCGCCGTCGCCAGCGCCGCCTCGTCCTCCAGCGTGCCGTCGGTCGGGTACTCGTGCCAGGTCAGCAGGTCCACGACGTCCCCGCACGCCTTCACGAAGCCCTCCAGGTAGTGCATTGCGGCGCCGGTGCCCTTCGAGACGGCGGGCCCGGCGAACCTCGCCCCCGGGTCGACCCTCAGAATGGCCTCGCGCTGGGCCCGGAAGGTCCGGCAATACTTCTCCGGCGTCCAGCTCGGGTCCCCGCGACTTGTCGTGTACAGGTCGGGCTCGTTGCCGATCTCCCAGTAAGTGACCTTCAACCCGAGGGCCCCGGCCGCGCGGGCCGCCTGCGCCGCGTCCTCGGGCCGGTTGCGGGCGCCCTCACGGGTGGCGAAGACCCTCGTCTGCACGACGGCGGCGGTGCCCGGTCTCGTCAGGTCGAGGTTCGCCTTGAAATACCGTAGCGCCTGCTCGGTGAGGTCGTTCTCGTCGCCGACATTGCCGCCCGGAAAGCGCAGGGAGGTCGGGGCCACCGAACGCACCGCGCCCAGGGCGTCCACGACCGGCATCTGCCAACTCGCGTTGAAGCCGTTCACCGCCAGGGGGGAGAGGGGGGTGCCCTCACCTCCCAGCGTGAGGGTGGCGGGCACAGCCGGTGCCGCCTGGGCCCCCAGCAGCAGGGTCGCCAGGAGCGCCCTCATCCCTTGAGCGCCCCCGAGGTGAGTCCTTCAATGAGCTGGCGGGACGCGAAGAAGAAGATGACGAGCAGCGGCACGACCGTGAGGGCCACGCCGCACATCAGGGCCCCCCAGTCGGTGTTCACCAGCCCCTGCATGCTGCGCAGGGCGAGGGGCGCGGTGAAGGTCTGGGCGCTGCGGAAGATGATCAAGGGCCCCAGGAAGTTGTTCCACGAGTTGATGAACGTGACCAAGCCGAGCGTGGCGAGGGCGGGCCCGCACAGCGGCAGGATCACCCGGCGGTAGATGCCGAACTCGGTCGCGCCGTCGATGCGCGCCGCCTCCACCAGCTCCCGGGGGATGGCGCTGCCGATGTACTGCCGCATCAGGAAGATGCCGAAGGCACTCGCCATGCCCGGCACCCACAGGGCGCGCGGCGTGTCGATCCACCCGAACGCCTGCATGATCAGCGCGAAGGGCACGATGTTCAGCGCGTTCGGAATCAGCAGCGTCGCCAGCACCACGCCGAAGAGGGGTTCGCGGAAGCGGAAGTTGTACATGGCGAAGCCGAAGCCCGCCAGCGAGCAGAAGAACAGCGTGGTGACCGTGGTCATAGCCGCGAGGTAGAAGCTGTTCCAGAGGTTGCGCCAGAAGGGCGTGCGCTCCAGCAGGCTGCCGTAGTTCTGCCCCAGGTTGTCCCCGAACCACACGGGCGGCGGCAGGTTGAAGATCTCGCCGCGCGTGTGGGTGGCGAAGACGAACATGAAGTAGAAGGGCAAGACGGTGATCAGCGCCCCCAGCACGAGCAGCGCGACGGCGGCCCCGCGCGAGAGGGGAATGGTCCCCGGACGCCGGTGAGAGGCGGCGGCCCGGCGCGGGCGGGGGGTGGCGACGGCCATCTCAGTCGCTCCCCGAGAGGCGACCCCGGCCAAAGACACGGTTGTTCACGAAGGTCAGTCCCCCGATCAGGATGAAGAGCAGCCACGACATCGCGGCGGCGAGGCCCGCGTCCGAGTAGAAGTTGTAGGTGCGGTACATGTACATGACGGTCGTGAGGGCCATGTTCCCGATGCCGCCCGAGTCGCCCGCGATGATGTACGGCTCCTCGAACAGTTGCAGGTTGCCGATCAGGGTCAGCGTGACCGCCACGAACATGATCGGGCGCAGCAGCGGCAGGGTGATGTGGCGAAACTGCTGCCAGGTCGTCGCCCCGTCCACGCTCGCCGCCTCGTACAGGTCCCGGGGGATCGCCTGGAGCCCCGAGAGGTACAGCACGACGTTCCACCCGACGTAACGCCACACCACCACGCTCGCCACGGCGGGTTGCAGGAACTCGCGGTTGCCCAGCCAGTTGATCTTCTCCGCCGGGAACAGGCCGCCGATCAGCGGCAGGTTACGCAGGCCCGTCAGCAGCACGTTCAGCACCCCGTACTGCCAACTGAAGATGGTCACGAAGATCACCGAGATCGCCACGACGGACGTGATGTACGGCAGGAAGTACAGCGCCGTAACCAGACCCTGCACCCGCCGCAGGCCCATGTGGATGGCGAAGGCGAGCGGGATGGCGATCAGGTGCTGCGGGATGCCCGACTCCAGGGCGATGACCGCCGTGTTCCTCAGCGACTGCCAGAAGGTCGGGTCGGTGAGGTTGTCGGTGAAGTTGCGCCAGCCGACGAACTCCATGCTCCCCAGCCCGGCGGCGGGCTGCCACTCGTGGAACGAGAGGTACAGTGAAAACACGATGGGAAACAGCCCGAAGACGGCGAACAGGATGAAAAACGGGCTGATGAAGATGTAGGGCGCGTAACGCCGCTGGAAGTTGTTCCAGCGCGCTCCCAGGGAAAGACGCGGCGTGGCGGCGGAAGTCCCGGCTCTCACGATGGGGGCCTCTCCTTCAGGACGAGTGGGGCCAAGACAGGCGGGGGCCGCACGCGCGACCCCCAGAGGTAAGTGTCAGCGGGCGCGGCGCTGGATCAGGCGCTGCGCCTCGCCCAGGGCCTGCTCGACCGTCTTGGACCCGTCGAGCACCGCGCTCAGCGAGTCGCTGACGATCTGCTCGGCCACGGGGTCGAGGCGGTTCACGTCGATGGGCTTGATCTGGTTCGCCGCCTGCCGCCACAGGACCCGCGCCTTCTGGCCCGCGAGGTAGGGCACGCCCTCGTTGAAGAGGGGCGCCGTCTGGGCCGCGCGCAGGGCGGGGAAGGCGCCCGTCGTCTTGAACGCCAGAATCTGCTGGCTGGGGTCGGTCGTGAGGTACTTGATCAGCTCCCAGGCCTCGGCCTTGTTCTTGCTCTGCGAGGGGATGCCGTAGAAGGAGCCGCCGTACGAGGTGTAGGAGTTGCCGGGAAGCTGCTGGGCGGCCCACTTGCCCGCGAAGTCCTTGGCGAGCCAGTTCTGCATGTGGCCCACCAGCCACGCGCCGCTCACCTCCGAGGCCAGATTGCCCTTCTGGAAGGCGGTCGTCCAGTCGCTGCTGAAGGCGGCCCCGGCGCGGGCATCCAGCTTCGCGTCCCGAATCTGCTTGGCGACCGTGAAGGCGCGCACGAAGCGGGGGTTGTCCGGCCCCACCAGCACCTTGCCCGCCTGGTCGAAGTACAGGCCCTCGCCTGATTTGAGGCCGGTGCGGATGATGATGGTGGCGACCTCCGAGGCGTCGGGGATCAGGAAGGTGCCGGGGTTGGCCGCGACGATCTTCCGGCCCGCCGCGATGTAGGAGTCCCAGCTCCGGTTGAGCTCGGTGGGCTGCACCCCCGCCTTCTTCAGGAAGTCGGTGCGGTAGAACATCGAGCCCGGGCCGATGTCGGTGGGCATGGCGACCATGCGCCCGTCCTGGGTCATCGCCTGCGGGAAGGTGTACGCCACGAAGCGGTTGCGGTACTGGGCCGCGTTGTAGGGCGCCTTGGAGAGGTCGACCAGCCCGCCCCCCTCGGCGAACTTGGCGACGTACCCGAAGTCGATGGCCTCCACGTCGTTGGCCCCGTTACCCGTCGCCAGCGCTGTCGTGAGGGCGTTGTGGTGGTCGGCGTACGCCAGCGAGTTGATCTTGACCTCGATGTTCGGGTGCGTCTTGTAGAAGCCCGGCAGGGCCGCCTTCACCACGCTGTCGAGGTCGGGAAACACGCCGACCGTGATGGTCTTTTTTTGCTGGGCGAGGGCGCCGGAGGCGAGGAGGAGGGCGCTGACGATCAAGACGTGCTTCTTCATGGGAGCCTCCTTGAGGCCGGGGGACGTGGAACGCGGGGCGACGGGGGTTGAAAGCGCTTTCATCTCTGCCCTGGGACCTCCTGCGGCGTTTGCGGGAGCGGCATGGGTGAATCAACCCGCGCGGCGCCGCGCGGTGGATTCACGCAAGACGAGTTGAACCTGGAGCGGTGGCAGCGCGGGTGGCTGTCCGGCGAGCATCCGCAGGACGCACCGGGCGGCGGCGCGTCCCATCTCGTGGACGGGTTGGCGAACGGTCGTGAGGGGCGGGCAGGTGTACGCCGAGCCTGCCAGGTCGTCGAAGCCCACCAGCGAGATGTCCTCGGGCACCCGCAGGCCCTTGCGGTGCAGGGCGAGCCGGGCGCCGTACGCCATCTGGTCGTTGGCGGCGAAAATGGCGGTGAAGAACCCGCGTCCCTCGACCAGGCGGGTCGTGGCGAGAAAGCCGGAGTGTTCCAGGAAGTCCCCCGCCAGCACGAGGTCCGGGTCGAAGCCGATGCCCGCGTCCGCCAGGGCCTCCCGGTACCCCTCCAGCCGGTCCTGTGCGTCCCGGTGGCTGGGAATACCCGCGATGTGCGCGATGGAGCGGTGCCCCAGCTCGATGAGGTGCCGGGTCGCCAGGAAGGCCCCGTGGCGGTTGTCCACCCGCAGGCACTGGCGGCCAAGGTCTGGAAGGGACCGGCCGATGGCGACCAGCGGCACCCGTCCGGCCACCTCGCGCAGCCCCGCGTCCGGGGTCACGCCGCCGAGAATCAGCATCGCGTCCACCCGGCGGGCCAGAAGCAGATCGATGGCTTCGGTTTCCTCCTTCTCGTGCCAGTGGCCGCTCATGAACACCGGCACGTACCCGCTGCCCGCCAGCCCCTGCTCGACGCCGCGCAGCGCCTCCCCGTAGAAGGGGCTGGAGATGTCCTGCGTCAGCACGCCGACGTTCATGGTGCGGCCCCCGGCGAGCCCCCGGGCAAGCACGTTGGGTTGGTAGTTGAGCTGCGCGAGGGTGCGCTCCACGGCCTCCCGTTTCTCGACACTGACGTTGGCCGTGCCGTTCAGGATCCGTGAGACCGTGCTGGCCGACACCCCGGCCGCACGCGCCACTTGCGCGAGCGTGACAGAAGATTCCATACGTGCTTAATGCAAGGATACCCACACTCTGAAAGCGCTGTCAAATGGTCTCCAACTCGGCCTGTTGTGAACGTCCCGCAGGCGCCCTCATCTCCCGGAAAATTGGCGTTTGCCGTACTCCCAGATCAAGAGTATCCGGGACGAGTTCCGTCAGGCAGCGAGGGGATGAAAAGGCTTTCAAAGGAGCGACAGCCGAGGCCGGCGGCAGAGCAGAAAATATTTCCCATCCACACCGATAAGGGCGGAGAGACGCTTCCCTACGTAAAAGCTCCACGTTGGACGAGGGGCCACGGGCCGGGCGTTCCCAGAGGGCCCCGTGAGCCTGTCTTCACGCGCTTCGCCCTCTTCCGGGCGCCGACGAAGGCCCACGGCGGGCAGGTGAGCGCCATCATCCCAGGAGAGGGGCACCTCCTCCCGGGGCGGGCTGACCTCCAGCCAGCAGCCTCACGGTGAGTTGCGGGGTGACCGGCGCGGGCGGGGAGAGCGGCGGCAACCGCGCCGCGCGGCGAAAGTGGACGACGTCGGGGAGCGCCCGGCTCAGTGCGGCTTCCCGGCTCAGTGCGGCTTCAAGGTGGGTTCCCCGGTGTCCCCACGCTTCCGGCCGAGGAAGTTGGTCTGCGTGAAGACCCGCACCCCCGCCTCGACGACCTCCGGGTCGAACTGGATGCCCGCGTTGCGGCGCAGCTCGGCGAGGGCTTCCTCGTACGGCCACGCCCGCTTGTAGGGCCGCTCGCTCGTCAGGGCGTCGAACACGTCGGCCACCGAGACGATCCGGCCCGTGATCGGGATGCTGGCCCCGGCCCGCCCGTACGGGTAGCCGGTGCCGTCCCAGCGCTCGTGGTGCGACTCGGCGATCTCCTCGGCCATGCGCAGGAGGCGGGAGTGCCCGCCCGAGAGGATGCGGGCGCCGATCAAGGTGTGCGCCTTCATCCGCTCGAACTCCTCGGGGGTGAACTTGCCGGGCTTGAGGAGGATCGCGTCGGGAATTCCGATCTTGCCCACGTCGTGCAATCGGGCGGCGATGCGCAGCAGGGCCACGTCCTCGTGCGGCAGGCCCAGTTCCTGCGCGATCAGGGCGCTGACATGCCCGACGCGCTGCGTGTGTTCGCCGGTCAGGTCGTCGCGGTACTCGGCCGCCACGGCCAGGCGGGTGACGATCTCCACCTGCGCCTGCTCCAGCTCGTGGGTGCGCTCGCGGACCAGGGCCTCGGCCTGCTCACGCGCCGTCTCGGCCACCTCGCGCTGGAGCCTTTGCATCTCGGCGTCGTGCCGGGCGCGCTCCACGTCGAACTGCGCCGTCAGCTCGCTCGTCTTCTTGTCGCGCTCCTCGTTGAACAGCGCCCGCTCCGCCCCGTGGTAGCGCTCGTGGTGGTGCAGCGCCCGCTCGAAGTCGCCCGCCCGCTTGTAGACCCGGGCGAGCGCGCGGTGCACCTCGTAGACCGTCTTCTTGTGGTCGGCCTGCCCCGCGAGTTCCAGGGTGCGTTCCAGCGAGGCGAGCGCCCCGGTGAGGTCCCCCAGCTCGGCCTGCACCTGCCCGAGGTGGTGCAGGGCGTCCAGTTCGCCCTCGAAGTCCTCGATCTCCCGGGCGATGGTCACCGCCTCCGCGTGGGCGGCGGCCGCGTCCCGCCACTGACCCCGCCGCGCGAGCACACCGCCTAACCCGTCGAGGGCGGAAACCTCCCCGTGTCGGTACTGGATCTCCCGGGAAATTCGGAGGGCATCCCGGAACACGGGCTCCGCCTCCTCGTAATTCTCGGAGCGGCTGATCGCGGCGGCGATGTTCAGGGTCGCGGCCGCCACGGTGAGCCGGTCTTGCAACTTGCCCGCCAGCCCGAGCGCCTCCTCGAAGTACGGGATGGAGTTCAGGGGCTCTCCCATATCGAGGTAGAGATGCCCCAGATTCTGGAGGACGAACGCCCGCATCCTCTCGTCCTGTCGCCCCTCGTTGAGAATCCTGAACGCCCGGGTGAGATAGGAGAGGGCCTCCGGGTAGTTGCCCAGACTGGTGTTGAGAATCCCCATGTTCCCCAGGGCGCTCGCCATCTGTTGAGGATCGCCCAGCACCTCGTAGATGCCCAGGGCCTGGCTGAGGGATTCCAGCGACCCCAGGTAGTTGCCGCCCCGGTGATGAACCCCGGCGATCAGATTGAGAAGCTGGGCCATCTCCGGCCCTCGGTCGGCACACAGGGAGAGGGCGGCGTACAGGTGTTTCTCGGCAACGGTCGTCTCGCCGAGATGGAGGTAGGCCCTGCCCAGCGCCTCCAACGCTTCCCTCTGGCGCCGGTCGTCCCGCAGGGTCTCAAAAACTCTGGCCGCGTCTTCCAGCAGGGCGACGGCCTGACTGCTCTCCCCCTGCTCGATCAGGGCGCGGGCCTGAACCACCCGGGCCTGCGCCAGGCCGTGCGGGTAGGGACCGTCCGCCCTTCGGCCCGCCTCCCGGGCAAGTTCCAGGGCGCGGAGGTCGTCGATCTTGAGCAGTGCGGTCGCCGCCTCGACCAGCGCGTCCACCTGTGCCCGGGTGTCGGCCCCTCCCAAACCCGCCGCGTTGTCGAAAGGGCTGATCACGCCTCATCCTGTTCCTGCCCGCCTGTCGGGCCTCTTACAGGGCCGGAGGCGGGGGAAGGCGGCGGACCGACGTTCCCGATGAAGGCCATTCCCGGGCGGCTGGCCTCACGGCCCGCTGTACCCTGGCCCAGGCGTGGAGAGGGGTCTCTGGCCCCCGCCCACCCGGGGAGAGCGATGGACACGAACACGCTGAGCGCCCGGGCACAGATCCTCGGGCACACCCTCCGCCAGCAGGGCCGGGCGGTGGGGGAGGAGGCCGCCCTGGAGGTGGTGACCCGTTTCCGGGCCGGGGAGGACGGCCAGCCGCTCGCCACGCTGGACGGCGCGCTGCGGGAACAGGGCGTCGCGCTGGACGCCGGGGCGCTCGCGCGGGTCGCCTGGGCCCTGCTCGGCGTCCCCTCTCCCCGGAGCGTGCGGCTGACGTCCGCCGCGCGGGGCAGGCTCACCCACCTCGTCGAACTCCACGACGTGTCGCTGCCCTCGCGGGCGCGGGAACTCGGCGGGCAACTCGCGCGGGAGGAGACGCTCGCCCCCGACCTCCTGCGCGCCCGCCCCTGGCTCGGCGGCGGGCAGGGCGCGCGGGAGGTGCTCGCCGCCGTCTTCGACACGGAATGGAGCGGCTTCCTGAGCCTGCTCGGCGAGTTCGGCCCCTGGGTCTACGCGCCCAGCGTGGCCGACCTCCAGACGCTGTCGCACGGCTACGCCGCGCTCGTGCGTCTCGCCTCGGGCCGCCGGGAGGCCGACGTGCTCGCCGCCGCCCTGCGGCTGGAACGCGACGCGTCGGCGGGCTCCCTGCTCGCCCGTCTGGAGGTCACCGACTACCGGGGCGACGCCTCCTCCCGCGAGGTGCGGGACGGAACGGCGGGGCTGGTGGAGGCGGAGGAGGCCTTCTGGGCGGCGGCGGCGCGGCAGGCGCGGCACAGGCGCGACGAGTGGGCGGCCCGGCGCGGGGAGGGGCGGGGGCCGGCCGCCTCGCCCCACGACTGACCGGGCAGGAGAGGCGCCGTCCCAGCCCGGCGCCTCCCATTTTTTGAACCCGGTCCAAACGCCCTTCACCGGGCGTTGACAATTTCACACCAACCTGTCAAATTTCTTTTGAACGATCAAATCAAGAAGCCGAGGGGGTGTGATGACCCGAGCCACGCTCCGGGATGTCGCCGCGCACGCGGGCGTCTCGCATCAGACCGTGTCCAACGTGCTCAACGAGCACCCGTCCATTCGCCCGGCGACCCGGGAGCGTGTGCTCGCCGCCATCCGTGATCTCGATTACCACCCCAACGCGGCCGCCAAGGCGCTGCGCGAGTCGCGCGTGACGACGCTGTGCTGCGCGTTCTACGGGCACGCGGCGGACGAGATTAGTGACCCCTACCGCAACCTGGTGCAGTCGGCCTTTATCGCGGAGGCGAACGCGCGGGGGTACAACATCACCACGGCGTTCCTGCGAGGGGATGACCCGGAGGGCTTCGAGGCGCTGCACGCGGCGTTCAAGCAGCGCAGCCTCGGGGGCGTCGTGGTGATGAGCACCACCCTGCCCACCGGGTGGATGCGAAGGCTGGCCCTGTGGGACATTCCCACGGTGCTGTTCGACCGCGCCGACCCGGAGGGGTTCTTGCCCTCGGTGACCGCCGACTACGTGGGAGGGATGGCGGGGCTCGTCGCCCACCACGTCTCACGCGGGCGGCGCGACCTGGCCCTGGTGGTGCCGGGCGACGACCTGGGCAGCAGCGCCATCCTGCGCCGCGAGGGCTTTCTCGCCGCCGCGCGGGCCCACGAGGTGCGCCATCGCCTCCTGGGGGGGCACTGGTCCGCCGAGGCGGGCGAACTCGCCTTCCGCCACCTGTGGGAGGGGGGAGACCGGCCGGACGCCGTGCTGTGCGGCAACGACCGCATGGGGGCGGGGGCGCTCCTCGCGGCCCGGACGCTGGGGGTGCGGGTGCCGGACGAGGTGGCGGTGAGCGGCTTCGACGACTTCGAGTTCGCGCGCTACACCGGGCCCAGCCTGACCACCGTTCACGTCCCCTACGCCGAGATGGCCCGCCTGGCCGTGCGGCGGCTCCTGGGCCGTATGGAGGGCCGCGTGCCCGGTCACGGGCCGCCCGAGGTCCAGCTTCCCGTCACCCTCGTCCCGCGCGAGTCCGCGTAAGCCCGGAGGTCCCCCATGACTGTTCCCGTCCAGAGAGAGACCCTCGTCGTTCCCGCACGGGCGCCCGCGCGGCGCCGCTCCCTGAGCTGGATGGTGGGCTACCTCTTCATCCTCCCCGCGATCATCGGCTTCGTGGTGTTCTACCTGTACCCGGCGCTGCGCGGCCTCCAGATCAGCTTCACCGACTGGAACCTCCTGAGCGAGCCGAAGAACGTGGGGATCGCCAACTACCAGGAGGTCGTGCGCGATCCCAGGTTCTGGTCGGCTCTCGGCATCACCGTGAAGTACGTGCTGTGGAACATCCCGCTCCAGACCATTCTCTCGCTGCTGCTCGCGGTGGCGATGGACCGGCTGGTGAAGAGCATGTTCGTCAAGGGCCTCTTGATCGTGCCGTACCTGCTCTCGAACGTGCTCGTGGCGATGATCTTCCTGTGGATGCTCGACCCCCTGCTGGGCATCGTGAACCAGTGGCTGGATCTGACGCCCATCGGCAAGCAGCCTTTTTTCAACTCCGCCGAGCAGGCGATTCCCACCATCGCGCTCGTGAACGTCTGGAAGCACATGGGCTTCAACGCGCTGCTCTTCTACGCGGGGCTCCAGGCGATCCCGCGCACGGTGTACGAGGCGGCGGCCATCGACGGGTCGAGCGAGGCGAACACCTTCTGGCGGATCACCCTGCCCCTCTTGAGACCGGTGACGGTCTTCGTGCTCGTGACCTCGGTGATCGGCTCCTTTCAGATCTTCGACACGGTGGCCGTCGCCACGGCGGGCGGCCCGGCGGACGCGACCAAGGTGCTCGTGTACTACATCTACCAGAACGCCTTCGGCTTCTTCCGGATGGGCTACGCGACCGCGATGAGCATGGTGCTGTTCGCCATCCTGATCCTGTTCACGCTCGTGCAGATGCGCCTGCTGAGGGCGGGCGAGTCGGACCTGGATTGAGTCGCCAGCCGCCAGCCTCCAGTCGCCCGACAGGAGTTCAGGCTCCCGAGTTCAAGGAGACGAACGTGACCACCGTACCGACGACCCAGACGGCCCACCACCGCCCCCGCAAACCCTTTCCCCTCGGCAGGCTCCTCGCCTACCTGGCCCTCACGCTCGTCATCCTGATCTCGCTGTTCCCCATCTGGATCGTGCTCAAGACGGCGCTGACGGGCAGCCGGTCCCTCTTCACCGAGGCCGCCTCGCTGTGGCCGAGCGAGCCCACGCTGATCAACTTCAAGCGGGTCCTGGGCCTGGTGAGCCTGGAGGAGGCGCAGGCGGCGGGCGGCTCGGGCAGCGCGGTGAACTTCCTCGCGGCAATGAAAAACAGCGTAATCTTCACCGGCCTGATCGTGCTCGGGCAGACCTTCTTCTCGGCGATGGCAGCCTACGCCTTCGCGCGGCTGAAGTTCCCGGGGCGGGACGCGATCTTCACCCTGTTCCTGGTCGCCATGATGATTCCCGGGATCGTGCTGTTCATCCCCAACTTCATCACGATCAAGAACCTGGGGTGGCTGAACACGATTCCCGGCATGGTGGCCCCCTTCATCCTGATGACGCCCTTCGCGGTCTTCTTCCTGCGGCAATTCTTCCTGTCGCTGCCCAGGGAGACCGAGGAGGCGGCCTTTCTCGACGGGGCGGGGCCCTTCACGATCTTCTGGCGCATCACCCTGCCCATGAGCCAGGGCCCCCTCGCCACGCTCGCCATCCTGACCGCCATCGGCATGTGGAACGAATTCTTCTGGCCCTTCCTGATCGCGAAGGACGAGGCGTCCTTTACCCTGCCTGTGGCCCTCCAGGTTTTCAAGTCGCAGACCCCCCAGGGCGTCCCCGACTGGACCGGCCTGATGGCGGGCACCTTCGTCGCCGCGATCCCCGTCTTCCTGCTGCTCGTCTTCCTGGGCCGCCGGGTGGTCGAGTCGCTCGCCTTCAGCGGCACCAAGTAGGGGAGGCAGACGTGACCGGCACCCGCTCGCCACCCCCACCGCAGCCACCCACCGTCGTCGTCCGCCCCGCGTCTCCCCGCCCACTCCCCACTTCCCCGGAGGGAAACCCCATGAAAAAGCTCCTGACCCTGACCGCCGCCCTTTGCACCCTGTCGAGCACCGCGAGTGCGGCCACCACGCTGCAATACTGGCTGTGGGACGCCAACCAGCAACCGGCCTACCAGCAGTGCGCGGTGAACTTCACCAAGAAGAACCCCGACATCACGGTCAAGATCACCCAGAAGGGCTGGAACGACTACTGGACCGGCCTGACGACCGGCTTCGTGAGCGGCACGGCGCCGGACGTGTTCACGAACCACCTCGCGTACTTCCCCGAGTTCGCCCGCAACAATCAGCTCGTGGACATCAACCCCCTGATCAAGCGGGACAAGGTCGCCACCAACATCTACTACCCCGGCCTCGCACAGCTCTGGACCAAGGACGGCAAGCGGTACGGGCTGCCCAAGGACTTCGACACCGTCGCCATCTTCTACAACGCCGACTTGCTGGCGAAGGCCGGACTCAAGCCTGCCGACCTCGCCAACCTAACCTGGAACCCGAAAGACGGCGGCACCTGGCAGCGCACCATTGCGCGGCTGACCCTCGACAAGCAGGGGAACAACGGTCTGTCGCCGAAGTTCAACAAGAAGCAGGTCGCCCAGTACGGCTACATGACCCCCTACGGGGCGGGCTTCAACGGGCAGACCGAGTGGGCCTTCTACACGGCGACGACCGGCTGGAAGCACAACAACGGCCTGTTCGGGACCAAGTACAACTACGACGACCCCCGTTTCGCCCAGACGATCCAGTGGCTCGCTGACCTCAACCTCAAGCACGGCCTGATCCCGAGCTTCCAGGAGGTGCAGGCGAGCGGCGGCGACTCGCTGTTCCGCGCGGGCAAGGCCGTCATGGTGACGAACGGCTCGTGGATGATCAGCGACTACACCTCGAAGCTGCCCTTCAAGGTCGGCATCGCCCCGCTGCCCAAGGGCCCGGACGGCACCCGCAAGAGCATGTTCAACGGGCTGGCGGACTCCATCTGGGTCGGCTCCAAGAACCAGGACGCCGCCTGGAAGTGGGTCAAGTACCTTGCCTCGGCGGAGTGCCAGAACGTCGTCGGGCGCACGGGCGTGGTCCTGCCCGCCATCCCCTCGGCGACCAACCTCGCTGTCGCCGCGCACAAGGCCCGGGGCGTGGACTCCAGCGTGTTCGTGAACCAGGCCAAGGCCAAGGGCGGGACCTTCCTCTTCCCGATCACCGACGCCGCCGCGCAGGTCAACGACATCATGACGAGCACCATGCAGAAGGTGTTCCTCGGCCAGGCCAAGGCGGCGGACGTGCTGGGGGACGCCAACGCCAAGGTCAACGCCCTCTTCAAGTAAACGCGGCCCACGGGGGCTCCCAGAATTCGCTGGGGGCCCTCCTTCCACCGCGCGAGGGTTGAACGTTCAAAACCACCTCGCCTCCCACTCTCCTTCAGAAGGTGTCCCATGACTTCCCCCAAAATCGCCATGATCGGTGCGGGCAGCACCGTCTTCGCCAAGAACCTGCTCGGGGACATCCTCGGCTTTCCCGAACTCGCAGGGGCCGACGTTCGCCTCTTCGACATCAACCAGGAACGCCTCGACGTGACCGAGCAGGTCGCCGGGCGGGTGGCGCGCTCAGTCGGCGCGCGGCCCACCGTCACCGCCACCACCGACCGCGAGCGGGCCCTCGACGGGGCCGACTTCGTGATCAACATGATCCAGGTCGGCGGCTACAAGCCCGCCACCGTGACCGACTTCGAGGTCCCGAAGCGCTACGGGCTGCGGCAGACCATCGCGGACACGCTGGGCGTGGGCGGGATCATGCGGGCGCTGCGAACCGTGCCCGTGCTGCTCGACATGAGCCGGGACATGGAGCGGCTGTGCCCGGACACCCTGCACCTGAACTACGTCAACCCGATGGCGATGAACATCTGGGGCCTCGCGCGGCAGACGCCCATCAAGACGGTCGGCCTGTGCCACTCGGTGCAGCACACGGCCTATGAGCTGTCACAGGATCTGGGCATCCCGGTGGAGGAGATCGACTACCTCTGCGCGGGGATCAACCACATGGCCTTTTACCTCAAGTTCGAGCACAAAGGCGTGGACCTCTATCCCCGGCTGATGGAACTGGCCGAGTCGGGCCAGGTCCCGGCCTGGAACCGGGTGCGCTACGAGATGCTGCGCAGACTCGGCTACTTCGTCACCGAGTCGAGCGAGCACTTCTCGGAGTACGTGCCGTACTTCATCAAGCGGGGCCGCGAGGATCTGGTCGAGCGCTTCAACGTGCCGCTCGACGAGTACCCCCGCCGCTGTGAGGCGCAGATCGGCGGCTGGGAGGAACTGCGGACGAAGTTGCAGGACCCCGATGCCCCGCTGGAGGTTCACCGCTCCGTGGAGTACGGGTCGCTGATCATCCACAGTATGGTGACCGGGCAGCCGCGCGTGGTGTACGGCAACGTGATGAACAGTCCCTCGGATGGCAGCGCGGGCAAGCTGATCGCCAACCTGCCCGACGAGTGCAGCGTCGAGGTGCCGTGCCTGGTGGACCGTCAGGGCATCCAGCCCACGCGGATCGGGCGGATCCCGCCCCAACTCGCCGCCCTGATGCAGACGAACATCAACGTTCAGGCGCTGACGGTGGAGGCCCTCGTGACCGGCAACCGGGAACACATCTACCACGCGGCGATGCTCGACCCGCACACCGCCGCCGAACTCGACCTCGACCAGATCTGGGCGCTGGTGGACGACCTGCTCGCCGAGCACGGCGACTGGGTGCCCGAGGGGCTGCGCAGGGGGCTGGCGGCGGACTGAGGTCGGGGTGGGTGGGGCACGCAGCGGGATGATCCGGGAGCGGCGGGCGGAGGACAATCCCCGGCTCCTCGAAGTTCCGTCGCCTTCTCCCGTCCGCGTGGCGGCGCTGCCCGGTCTGGAGGGCTGGGTCTGTAGGGAGGGGGCACACGGCCGGGGCAACTCCTCGCACACACCTGACTCCTCGGGGGTCGCCTGTCCCTAGACGTGAACGAGCAGAACCCGGGGTGCGGGCGTATCGGAATCGGGCGGGCAGGGGAGACCCTTTCCGCCCTTCCTCCCGCACAGGAACAGCGCCGCGCCCGTCGCGCAGGACGACTGGTCGAACGGAGGGCGGGGGCGAAGGTCTTCCCGCCCCCTCGACCGGGGTCTTTTTCCTCCTTGCTCCCGGACGACAAAAGCGCCCTGACCACCCGTTTCGCGATTCACGTCGAGTGTCTCAGGGCAGGGCCCGGGCCTCCGTTCCCCGAGGTGCCGGGAGTTCGCCGCGCTCCTGCAAGAGCCGGACAAGGGCGTCCACCAGCGCCTCGACCCGGCCCGGCACCTCACCCAGCGTCCCCGGCGTGAAGGCGAGCAGCCGTTCCACCTGGCCCGCGAAGTCCTCGGGCACGAGCGGCAGGCGGGCGGCCAGGGTGAGCAGCCGCTTCTCGCCGGGATGCGGCGTCCGGTTCAGGGCGAAGAGCACGTCGAAAGACGAGGCCAGGAATTCCGTCAGACGGTGGTTGACCGCCACGAGGTCCCCCCGCCGCACGGCGAGCGCGATCTGGTTGGGGTAGGCGCCGAGGGCCCCGCGCAGGAGGGGAAAGTTGAGGGCGATGATCGCCCGCGCCAGCCCGTCCGGGTAGGGCTGGTCCGCCCGCCGCTTCAGGACCGCGAGCCAGCCCTCGCGGTCGAAGAGCACCTCGCAGGTGCGCAGGTTGTGCCACAGCGCCGTCGTGTAGCCCAGCCGCGCCTCGTGGCGTTCCAGCAGGGCGGTCAGGTGGTCCTCGAAGCTGGCGGCGCGGCGGAACATCACGTCGACGTGCAGGCCGTCTCCACGTTCCAACCACTCGTCACCGGGCTCCCACCAGCGGTTGTCCACCTCGACACGTTCCCCCCGGTGTTCGGCCAGGGCGCGCCGCGCGGGCACGGGCACCTCATGGTGGCTGTAGACGTACAGGTCGATGTCGGAGTGCTCGTCCCGGTTCCCGGCGGCGCGCGAGCCTCCCAGCGCCACGGCGAGAACCTCGGGAAGGGCGGCGTACTCGGCGGCGATGCGGGCCGCGCGGTCGTCTCGGGTCATTCCCCGTTGTACCCCGGCTGGCCTTGACATCGCTCGATGCCGCAGCTCTCATCCTCCCGTCTTTCCCGTCAGAGAGCGATGATCCCTGCCCGGGTGACCCCCCTCGCTCTTGACCCGGCCTGAACGCGACCATGTTTTTACAATAAGGATTGTTATTGTAAAATTCTTCGGTGCCCCCCGTCCTCCACCTCCGCCGGTGTGGTTTTTACAATTAAGTTTAAATTATCGAATTAAAAACGAATATTAGCCTCCAAGTTAGGCTCCTGTTACCAAACAGGTAACAGCAATGCATTTAATTTTTTGGGGCCTCGTTTGCGCTTTTAGAAGGAGGTATAGATTGAGCTCTCCGCGTTTTTTTCTTGCGGCGCTCCTTGTCCTGCAACTGAGCCTTAGCTTCTTCGGCAATGCGTTCATTAACAGCAACTCCAACCTGACTTTCTTTCGCGACCCGACGTGCCATCGGGGACACGAATCCCATTTCCTCCAGAAGCGCAACATTGATGTACTCTTTCTTGTTGTGTATGGCCTCCTCGCCAGCACGTGCCAGGATTTCATGGAGCTCTCCAATCAGACCACCGCTCAATTCTAATAATCGAGGAGCGAGAGGCGGCAAGAACAAGTTTGAGGGTTCGCGGAGGGGCAGGCCTTGCTCGAAAGCCTTCAGTAGTTGTTGAAAGCCAAGGCCTTCAGTCCACCGGGGCAATTCATAAACAATCTTGAATCGATTTTCTAGCTGACGATCACTGTTTAACATGAACAGCATTTCTGGCAGTCCGGCCATAACCAGGGTTACTTTACACTCTGTGGCGATGGAGCGAAGCGCTCCCAGGGCATTTTCAAGTTGCCTTGGCGGGTATTTCCTGATGTTATGACCCTCATCAATAGCTATTATCCTGGTCTTTGTGATATTTTCGATCGTATGCTGAATTTGTTTTAGCAATTCGAGTGAATCTGGACGTCTTGGATAAGGAACTCCAGCCGCAGTCAAAATCTGTCTATAAATATGTATGTTGGTTGTGTCTTCCACTAGGCTGACACGAAGCACCGGTCTTTCGGTACGATGACCCCCTGGAACCGGGACGATCATCGGTGGGTGATCCTGTTCGAACCGCTCCAGCAGGAGTGTCTTCCCATTATTCGTTTCCGCAGTGATGGCAACACAGGGCATGCGGTTGTTGCGCTCGTGCTTGAGCAATGATTCAAGGCGTTTCATAATCAGCTTGGCGTGGTCGTGGTCAAACCAACGCTGCCGCTGCATGTAGGCGATCCGCTCCTCGTCACCGAGTTCCAGCACGGCTCGGGCTTCGGGTCCAAGATGTTCGAACATTACCGGTCCCTGTCACTCATCGGCCGTTCGGCATAAGCCTCAATGTCGCCCTCATCCAACCAACCCAGCATCGTTGAGTCGGCCGATTCCTGCTCTGCCCCGCTCTCGGGTGGTGCGAGGTTGTTCAGTTCCTCGGTATGCCGGGTGGCCTCGTCACGACGGGCGCCGGCCCGGCGGGCGGCGACAGACTTCTCGTACTCCTGCTCTTCCAGGGAGCGCATCAGGTAATAGCCCGCGACGACTTTCTCCTGATCCAGATCATTTCCAAACTTGGCTCGTGCTATCCGTTTCGCTTCATTCATGTCCCAGATGGTGATGGGTGGCAAATCTGGAAGCTTACACGGTAAAGGCACGTACTTTTTCCATTGGGGATGAAAGAAGTACAGAGTACGTATGTCGTGTCTGTTGACCTTGAATGCCAGCGGTTCCTTTTTGCCCAGGAAATCCCGTAGCCAGGGAGCATGGTACTTCAGGTAATTCAGGGTGACGACCGAACCATCCTGGACGCCGCGTTCCTCGGTGGGCAGAGCGTCGATGGCAAAGGTCCATGGGTCGTCAATCTGCGCTGGCAGACCCATTCCGGGCTGGCCGCCCTCTCCGAACACGTCTCGCCGGAATCGCTCCAGCGGCGACATCCCCAGCCCCTTGTGAGGCCGATTGTGGTACACCTGGCCGATCAGGACGGCCAGCCACTTTTCCAATTCCCGAATCACGAAGACCGCGTCCCGTCGGCCCTCGTGTCTGGGACGGTGTGCCTTTCTGGTGGCCACGTTGTGGAAGGTCGTGCCCCTCACCTCGTGGAGTTCACGGTTGAGCGTCCCGGCGAACCTCTCGATGTATGCCCCCCAGCGTGGCCTCGACGGGGGGCGCGGCACGCGCTCGATGCTGTACTTGTCAAGGAAACGGTCGAAGCTTTTCGAGTAGAACTCCCGACCGTGGTCATGTCGAATCCGTTTGAAAAATCCCCAGGAGGGCCATTCCACCCCCTCAATTCCCAGTTCGCGTAACCATGCCTCCTTCGGCAGGACGGCATGACGCAGGCACATGGCCAGCGACTGTACACTCGGCGGATCGAAGGAGACGTAAAACCCCCAGACCATGCGCGTCCGCGTGTCGAGCAGGAGGGTAATCCATACGCGGCCGACGGGCAGCCGCTTCTGTCCCACGACCAGTTCGAGGTCGAGGTACACGTGGTCGATGTCCATCAAATCCAACGGATGTTCGCCGACCGGGACCGTCCCCTGCTTGTCTGCATACCGGTTCTCGGCAGCCTCTTCGCCCAGTTCCTTGGCAGCAAAAGCTTCCGGCTCTTTTTGCCGCGCGGCGTCCAGCCACTTCCAGACAGTTTGATACGGCGCGTCGGCCCACCCCTCGGCCTTCAGCCCGGCCTGGATTCGTGCGATGGCTGTCTTTTTGGACGTGAGGGGGTGGTCGGTATAGTGCGTCTTGATGAGGTCGTTCAGGAGCGTGTCAAAAGCGGCCTGTGCCGACGCATCCAACCTCTCGCCGTTCTGGCGCTTGATCCGGCGGGAACCCCGATCTGATCTCACCTTGCGGGCCAGCCCGGGCATGCCGGCCTCCTCGAAGTTGCGTACCCACTCATAAATTGTTACGTGACTTACATTTAGTTCTTTGGAAAGAGCCCTGATGGCGCCGTGGCGCGCGGCCGTATTTTTGGGGTGGGCGAGAATCGGCGCGACCGCATCACGCTTGCGCTGCATTTCGGCCCACTGCGCGTCAGTGAACATTGATTCGTGCTGAAGCTGCGGCGGCGGAGTCTGCGGCGGGCGGAACATGATGTCGACACGCTTTAACACCCTGAGGACGCCTGTGTTCGGGTGCCGAGCATGCACGTGCTCGAAGTCGAGCACCGACACGAGAACGTACGGCTCGTCGCCCAGGTACACGGTCCGCCCGGGTTTGTACTCGTTCGTCGTGGTCATAGTGTCCCCACGGAGGACTCTCTCCGGAACCTGTCCTCTTGAGCTGGAGTTGACCCGCAGCGGCGGGCAGAGAGTGAAGTGACTCGCCTTGACTGCTCGAACTCGGCGGGGCCGAGATGGCCCTGCGACGAAGGTCTGCGTTCCCTGCTGGGGATTACCTCCCTGGCAGTCCTCGTTCGCCGCGTACAATCCCGGGCCTCCCACAGATGGGGCTGACCAATGTCCAAACGGCACCTCATTGAGCCGGACAGGCCCGTGCTCCTTGTTCACGTAGGACCCGCTTGTTCCTCGGTGACAACTGCTGAGGCTTGGTGGCGATCAGCTGGTTTAGGTTCATCCGTCCCCCTCCGTCAAGGCTTTGGCCTGTTGTTTTGAAACAGCACGATTCATCCGTCGCAGCCCAGCCTCTTGGGGAACTGGCCTACATGACAGGAGTAGCGACGTCCGGAAGGCGCCGAATTCAGTGGTGACCGGTGGATGTGGCGGAAGGCTCGTTACCCCAGGCTCCCAGCAACGTGTTAGGGAAACCGAGGCTCCAGACGGATGGGGTGCCGGGTGTGCCCTCCTTGTTCAGGCCTGACCCGACTCCTTGACCTGGCCGTGATGGTACTTCGTCCGAAGGCCGAAAGCAAGTTTTTCCGCGCCAGGAGCGGTTGCGCTCACATGCTGACAAACATTGAAGGGGATAAAGTACTCTGGGGGTACGGTTATGCGGGCCATTCCAATGTCAACTCGTGAGCGCATCCTGGCCGACCTTGACCAAGGTCAACGGCAGGCTGATGTGGCGTGTGCCCACCGCGTCAGCCTCTCCTCGGTGGAGCGTCTGGCACGAATGCGGCGCGAGGGACGTTCCCTCGTGCCCAGGAAGCAAGGGCGTCCACCCATCGTCCCGGCCGAGCAGCACGCCTTGTTCCTGAAATTCTTTGATACCTCGACGGCCGTCTGCGTCACGCCGTCCTACAGGGAACTAGCTCGGCGCTGGCATGTGCTTACCGGTGTTTGTCTTAAACCCGCCACTCTCCTGAAGCTTTGCGAGCGTATGGGTCTCTATAAGCCGCGCGAGTGGCCTGCACCTATTGTGGCAGCGAGGTGGGAAAGATACTTTCGTGATGTAGCGTAATTGGTGGCCAAATCGGCAGGCGAAATGTACTCAGGCTCGAGTGGAGTCGGCGTCAACCGTACAGATTTATAATAAAATCCATCAGTAGCAGAGCGCTTGTAGTCCCTGCTGTGCGGGCGACGAGCGTTGAGTCGCCATCAGATGGGGCCCCAGGAGGTGAAGCCGAGCGAAGCCTGAAACGGCCAGGTTAGTTGGGGTACGTTCTCTCCAAGGAGTCAGCGTCAGAACACTGATGATGGCTCTTTTGGGGACAGATAAGCAGGAGGTCACTCATCTGCAGATCGGCCCTTTCTTACGGCTTCAGCTCCAGCAGCTCTTCCACAGGGACGCTCCGTCGATTGGGGGTATCCAGTTGCCCGAGTCGCAGGATTCGCTCCGGGAGCCGGACACTCACGGTGTCCAGCAAAAAGACGTCGGCTCGCTCTCGAATGTCGAACTCGAGATTGTCCAGGAAACTCAGGTGAGCCGTGCTGCCCCGCGGCCCCTGCTGCCGCGTCACGGTCAGCGTGGCGGACTTCAGGCGCTTGAGCGAGTCATGCAGTTGCCGATCCGTCAAGGACAAGTCGGGGGAGAGGGACGAGGTGGCTTCGCGCAGGGCGTCACTGGTGCAGGCCACCTGTCCGTGTGGGAGGGGAGCCTGTCCATGTAGGTTCAGGAGCGCCTGCAGCACCACGGCGTCGTGTCCGTGAGGCAGCACCCCGATGGCCTGACATCGGACGGACAGGTGCTGGTCCCCCACCACCTCCCGGTAAACCCACTCGGGGAGGGGAACCGGCAGCTCAGGGAGCGCGCTGATCAACCCGTAGAAGGTGAATCCGCCCGCGAGGACGGTCCGGAGTGCCCGTTCTCCTTCAGGGCTCGGTCGACGTGGCATGAGGCCCTCCTTTCAGGGACAGGCTGGGGCCATGAGAGGCCTCCATGAACAGGGGACAGCCGGGGGACGCTTCTCTGCTGCCGAGCCGCCCTGCGGCAGCTTCCCTCGGGAAGCGAAGGGGACGCGACGAGACGAAGGGGCCGATTCCGGGCTCCTTCACGCCCTCGTGGTCAACGTGTCGGGAAAGTCGCCTGGCGGTACATCTCAATCACGGCGCCCTTGAGGTCCATCCGAACGCGCTGCCAGCTCACGGAATCGTTCGGCCCCCCCTTGGCGTAGATGTCGACGACCCTCGCGGTCCTCAGCACGTTGACCTTCTGGACCTTGCGGTTGAAGTACAGAGGCTGAATCGGACCCCCATCGACCTTGACCCCCACTGTGAAGCGAGAGGGTGCCTGCTGGTATCGCGGGAGCTGGAAGGTGAGGACGTAGGAGGCCGGATCGAAGACCACGTAGGAGTCCTCGATGGGGACGCTTCCCCCCGCCCCCCGGTAAGCGTTCTCTAAAAAGATCTTGCTTGCTGCCTTCGTCTTCTCCCGAAAGAGGGTCGAGAACTTGGACAGCCGCGGTGCACTGACCGTCAGGACCCGGTTCACGACGTCGGGTTTGAAGGTGAAGCCGCAGAGGCTGACCGGCTTGGCCGCCCCCTGTGGTTCGAGGAAGTCGATGGCGACGGTCTCGGCTTCGTTCGGGAACTGCGGCAGCGACAGGTAGCTGAGACTGGTAGGGCGCACGAAGACGTACTGGCTACAATCGGCCGGTGGGAGAGCGTGGGCCGTGGCGAGGGTGGAGAGGATCAGCAGGACAGACCTTCTTCCCATAGGTGGAGCACCTCCTGAACGCGGTGCTCAGAACCTAACATGACTTAAATCAACATGGCTTTAACTGAATGGCCCTTGTGTAGAGGGATCGCCAGCCTGGGGCGGTGGCGAAGACGGACAAGGGCCCGACGGAGTCGAGACTGACCTTCGGGCGGCGTCTACGCGAGGAACGTCAGAAGAGGAGGATGACGCTGGAGGACCTGGCCGAGGCCAGCGGGATCACCTGGTCCTACATCGCCCAGGTCGAGGTGGGGCGACGCAATATCAGTGTGGACAACATGCACTTGCTGGCGGCCGGGGTGGGGGTGCCGCTCAGAGAGTTGTTGTAGTCGGGTGTTGAGAACGGCAGACCCGTTGACGCGAGGTGAGTTGTCGTCAGCCCCGTCAAAGCTTTTTAGGAGTGGGTACGGCGGCTTGGTTAGCTCTCTTCTTAAGCTGCGCCTGGCGGATGAGGAAAATTGACGGCAGTGGCTCCCCATGTTGGAGTGCGCGAAGTGCAGCGTGACGGTCAGACCCAAGCACCTGACTCCCGTTCAAAAGTCCGTTGAGATGCGCTGGGTGCAAAAATTAACGAGAAGGCGAAACATCGTCCAACAGGCGATGCGGTTCTGGCAACTTAATGCCGGTAGGGTGGTGAGCTGTGCCTGACCGGAAGCCCTACCGCCACCGTTTTCCCCTGAGCGTCATCGGCTACGCCCTGCGGCTCTAGCACCGCTTCCCCCTCAGCCAGCGTGACGTTCAGGAACTGCTCCACGAGCGCGGTGTTCAGGTCAGCCACAAAACCCTCCGACGGTGGAACATCAAATTCGCGCCGCTCCTCATCGAGGAACTGCGTCATCGAGAACCCCGTCGGGGTTCTTGGTGGCATCTGGACGAGGTGTGCGTCAAGGTCGGCGGGGTCAACCACTGGTTGTGGCGGGCAGTGGACGAACGTGGGGAAGTGCTGGACATCCTGCTTCAGGAACGTCGCGACACTGGGGCCGCTAAGTCCTTTTTCGTGCGCCTGTTGGGGGAATACGACGTCCCGGAGGTCATTCACACCGACAAGTTGTGGAGCTATGGGGCAGCTCTGCGGGAACTTCCCGTGCTCCACTGCTCGCTGCAACAACCTGGTGGAACAGTCGCATCGACCGACCCGGCAGCAGGAACGCAGCCAGCTCGGCTTCAAACGACGGCAGAGAACGCAGGAATTCCTTGCCCTACATGCCCGAATCTCGAACCTTCACTGCTCCACCCGGACCACGGTCCCCGCTGCCCTCAGACGAAGCAACCAATCCGCAGCACTCCTCCTCTGGCGAGAGGCAATGCAGTGGGCGGCTTGAGAATCAAGCCGCCCACTACGCTACTACGGCCCCGCTGAGGTTAAGTTGCCAGAACCGATGCGACTGTTCCACCAGGTTGTTGCAGCGGGCGGTGGAGACGACCTGGCCGCCTTGGTGTCGCGGTGTTCCTGAAGCTGGATGTCCAGCACAGCCCCGTCCTTATCCAACGCCCTGAAGAGCCAATGCTTCTTTCCACCGACCTCGACGCCGACCTCGTCGAGATGCCACCGAGAACCCCGCCGGGGTTCTCGGTGACGCAGTTCTTCGGTCAGGAGCGGCGCGAACCCCGTGTTCCACTGTCGCAAGGTCTCGTGGCTGACCTGAACACCACGCTCGTGGAGCAGTTCCTGAACGTCACGCTGACTGAGTGGGAAGCGGTGGTACAGCCGCAGAGCGTAACCAATAACGCTGAGGGGAAAACGGTGGCGATAGAGCTTCCGGTCGGTCACGGCTCACTAGCCTACCGGCATTAACTTGCCAGAACCGCCCGCCCCTGCCTTCCCGATCGAACTTTTCGGCGGTTGGGGAGCCATCGCTATTCGTGCGCCTTTCTGTCGACCTCTTTCTCCACTTCTGACAAAGTCTTGCTAAAGCACCGAGGAGTTGACACACGTGTCAACTCCTCGGTGCTCTGATCAAGAATCACGCGTCCCCAGTCCGGCTACCCCACGGAATTCCCCAGTCACACCGCGAGGCCATGCTCACTGAGCAGCCCAGCCGCAAGGCGTTCAACATCGTCCCGGTGATTCTCAAAAACGGTGATGCCGTTGAAGCGGCAGATGCGCAGCAGCGCCTCGTAGTCATCTTTGTTTGAGGTGAAATGTTCCGGTCTCTGGACTATCACGCCGAACTGATCATCACGGTAGCGGTGTCCTCCGGACTTCAGGTCCATGACAGACATGACAAAGCCCTTAGCAGCGGCGGTGGGCGGATCTGCAATGTCGTACGAGAGGAACTGCAAGTGTCGTCGGTTGCTACGCAAGTTCAGTGCATCAAAGCGGTTGTGAGGCCATCTCTCACCTGGAAACGCTGGGGGTTCAGTCACCAGGGGCACACGGCGTGCTTTAAGGGCACCCACGACATTCTTCTCCAGTTCGCCTTTGGTGATGGTCGGCCGTTCCACGGCAACGTTGGGTACGTCAAGCAAGCGCTCCCGCAATTGACGTAGTTTTGCTGTGAAGCCCTGAGCATCGCTGACAAGCACCACCTTCGGGGGAGTGAAATGCACCTGACCGTGCGGTGTGTTGAACCGCTCGAGAAAGGTCGGGTGGGTTGGGTGTTCTTCACCCAGTTGAAGTGGGAATAGACGTGGGAAATGCGGTTCGCTGTCATAAGGCGCGAAGGTTGCGCAAAGACCTTGCACGAGCAGCCGAACAAGTTGCGCGTCGACTTGTGGATGCACGGCACGCAGAGCGGCGTCCATGTGTCGACGATATGTCATGGCAGCGTAGCCATAATCAGGTGATTGAAGCACAACGCCAACGTTCACACGCTCATCCCTTACCCGGTCTGGAATGAACTGCACCATGGCGTAGTGAGCGCGCATGACACTGTTCATGTGAGCCTCCTGCGAGCGTGCATGCGTTCGGGGAGAGCCGTGAGTTCCTGGTACATGGGCTTTTCAAGGTGTGCCGCACGTCTAATCAGGTACAGCAGAAGCTCTTCGATTTCAGCTTCACTGATTCCTTCACGCCATGCCCACGGAACCTCGTGAACAATGCTCCGCAGATCGACGAGCGGGACGTGCTGTATGTGGGAGACGTATTCCAAGCAGGACTCGAGGTCGAGCCAACGTCCGCGCACGAAGAGGTTAAGGTGTCCCATTAAGCGGAGCGGCCATGCTCCCAATCGACTGAATGGGTTTCCATCCGGTTGGTCGTGCCAGTCTCCTGCAAAAGCTTGCCCCTGATCAAGCATCATCAGGCGTAATTCACCTGGTCGCGAGGTCTCGAAGAGTAAATTGCCCTCGTTCTCATACAAGCCGAGATCCGTTTCAACTGCTCGGTCAGGGTTGCAGGTCCAGGTATCAAAGGTCACAACCGCGTTCGCAGCGAGCTTGTTCACTACCCTCCGATCCGCAAGGCTTGAGAGACCAGCGCTGCGGAAGTCACGGAGAGTGACGCCCTGATGGTAACGAATAGCCAGGTGAAACCCGGGGGTGAATGTACCGAATGCTTGCGTACGCAACGTGGGAAAGGCGTCGAGCAGGACGTCCTCCACCAGGATGACCGAAACTTGAGGTACTGGTAGGTTGAGCAGTTCCGCAACGCGCGTGGCGACGTAATCGTTGAATAGGGCGCGGCCGCGGGTGGGTCCTTGCTGAGCGCTGGCGAGTGACTTCACAACCCACGCAACGTGATTTTCGTCGAGCAGGATTTGCGCGTGAGAGTTGCCGTGATCGAGAGGTCCGACATGGCTGGTCGCGTAGAGGTGTGGGCGCATACAGTTGATTCGCTCATTCTTCAACGGACAGCGAGCAGCTCGTGAAGTTCAAGTAGGTCATCGCTCTTGTCGACACGTCTTTGTTGCAACAAACCTTCGACAAGAGACTCCTTTGAAACACTGAGGAGGGCAGCCGCTCCATCCGGCTCAATTTGATGTTTATCACAAGCAAGCTTGACGCGCTTCAGGACGGAGATCGGATACTTTGCAATTTCGTTGGCGGCGTTTGCAGGGATAGCAAAATAGCTATCACTCGCACGAATCCCCCAGTTCTTCGCAAGTTTACCTACATTGTAGGACGCCCATTCGTTCATGTCATTCATGCTAATCAACTTTTCATTATGCAACCGGAAAAGCATCATGGCATAACTGACATTGAAGTGCCACGCTAGTCTGAAGGCCTGCATGCTGTCTAAATACTCCTTACCTCCAATCTCATTAACTTGTTCTCGCAAGGCCTTCCCCGGAACGAGAAAATGTGATGCAAACGCATTTGCAAATGTTTCTCTCGGGTTTCTATCACCATTGCGACTTATAATTCCTCCCGCACGATAATGGTATAAAGCATGAGCAAACTCATGGGCAAGGGTAAATCTTATTCTTGCATCGTGTTGCTTGGTATTAACGAAGATACAGTAACCTAGTCGTGGATGATTATAAAAGGCACCCGAAACAATTTCGTTTGAAGCCGACATACTCTCAATAGGCGTCTTATATACCAATACGTTCTGCTCGTCGAGAAGCGTTTCCAGATCGTGGATAGCGTCAAAGGCGAGCTTGAACTCGTGTCGTGCTTCCAGAGCGAAGGTGGGTGCCTTTCGAGCGTCCGTGACATTGCCGCCCTGGTCCAAGGCACGCGGAGGCTTGCCTGGCCCGGGGAGAGGGTCGCCTTGGGCTTGCAGGAAGCCAGCCCACGAGTCGAGGAAATCGAGCCAACGCGTGAAAGCGCTGATCACCGCGTCGTCTTGCGGTAAGTCCTGAAGCAGCAACTGGCGGTCCTTGTCTCCGGCACTGCGCCCGAGCTTCAGGTAAGCCAGGTCCGTGCGGTACAGAACGGCAAGGTTCTCAAGCTGTTTGTCATTCGGTTTTCGAGTCCCTGTCTCCCAGGTCGATAAAACCTCGCGCGAAAGCCCAAGCTGCTTCGCGACGTACTCCTGGGTCAGCGCGGCGCGTTCCCGGCGCTCTTTCAAGCGGTTGCCCAAGTCCATGGTCGTCATCTCCTTTCCCCTCAGGGTCATGCGTTCTACACTTCCCCAAAGTGATGTTACACGAAAAGCGTTAGAAAAGCTAGTGGCCGTAGTAAACGTTTCTCCGCTCTGAAGGGCATTTTCTGGACCAGAAGTAACGCTCACCCATGTGGCTTCTTGCAATCCGTGCTGCGGGCGTGGTACAAGAAGGCCATGAGTGGACCCGCGCCGTAGAGGCACAACGACGAACCCCGCCCGAGTTGCCGCTCGAAGCGAGGTGACGACCAGTCGACCGAAGTCGCCGGTGGATGCTGTTGATGCAACCACCCTACCTGGCCTTGTACCCACCGTCAAGGTCACGCCCGAAAGAGGTGGTTCACAAATGACCAGCCAGAATCAGACGCTCGCCCCCCATCAGGCCAAACCGCACGAAGTGAATGTCCGCGTGCAGTACCCCGCCGCCGAAAAGCCGTACCACGCGCACCTCGACCCCACCACCACGGTCGGTCAGCTCAAACTCGAGGTGCTCCGCACCTTCGGGCTGATGGACGGGGCAGCTGAGGACGGCGGTACCGTTCACTACGAGCTGGTCTACGAGCGCTCCAAGCTGTCCGACCCCAACCAGACGCTGGGGCAGTTGCTCGGCGGGCACCCCGAGGCGAAGTTCACCCTCACCCAGTTCATCACTCAGGGCTGAGCCGTGACCATCCCCAGCTTCGCTCAACTCACCCTGGACGAGGACTTCTCCAGGGTGCAGGAGCTGGCGGAAGCGGCGAAGTGGAACCTCCAGTGCCCCGCACCGCTGGAGGTTCTCGCTTCCCTCACGCCCGCCAGTACTCCCACCGAGACGTTTCATGCTGTCCTCCGCTGGACGGACTACCCCAACGAGGCTCCTTCCGTGAAGTTCCGTGACCCTGAAACCCAGCGGGAAGACCTACCCCGCGCCTGGCCTCACGCTCAGGGCTTCCGGCCACCAGGAGACATCTGCTCGAATTACACGGCAGAGGGGTTCGCCCTGCACCAGGAGTGGCGTCTCGACCCCAACTACCGCTGGCATGCCCACGGCAACGTCCTCCTCAAAGTCCTGCGTACCCTCCAGGAAACGTTGGACCACACCTTCGCGGGGAGGGCCGGATGACAACCTCGTTCTTTCCGACCATCACGACGTGGGTGCTACCCGAGGCCGCCGTCCGCACGTCCCTGGCAGAGATGGCCCGGGACGGGCGCCGCGGCAACGAGGGCGTCGCCTTGTGGCTCGGCCATCGCACTGAGGGCATGGCCGAGGTGACGCACGTCGCCGTCCTGCGCGGTTCCCTCGTGTCCAAAGCGCCGGATCTGCTCACCATCGACCCGAAGTTGTTCGCGGAGGTCGGGGACCTCGCCTACGACCTCGGCGTCCGTCTGGTCGGGCAGGTGCACTCGCATGGCCCCGGGTCTGGCGTGCGTTTCTCCCGGGTGGACCACGCGTACGGTCTGCGTGTCCCGTCATACCTGTCCGCCGTGGCGCCCGACTACGCTCTTAATCCGCACACCCGCACGAGTGACTTCGGGTTCCACGTGTACGAACCCGGGGCGGGGTACCGCCTGCTCAACGCGCACGAAATGCAGGCCCGCATCCTCTTCCCGGACGACCGGGAGGTTGAGGTGCTGACCGTGGGGGAGGGGAGCGCATGAGCGTCGACGTCGACCTCGCTTTCAGCCGGCTGGTGAAGACTGCGGCGACGACCCGTCCGGAAGCCGGTGACCTCCACCGCTTCATCCAGGCTCAGGTTCTCCTGACCGGCGAACCTGAGGTGCTGCTCACGCGTAATGGCGCGGCCTCCTTCCAGCATGCGCTGCGTCTGCTTGTCCGCACCACCCTGAATCTCACCGTGTTCCTGCCTGCGGAAGCTGCCGAACTGGCTGCGACCAGCACCGCCCTCGCACGGCACATCGAGTTCGGCTCAACCGTGCGCTTCGTGACTACCCCCCCGAACCCGCAGGCGTTCGCAGCAGTGTTGAACGTGGGCAGCTCGGCCCGTCCTGACCTGCCGTGGACGTCCGTGAACAGCAACGGTTGGCTCGCGCGCGTCACCTCAGGTCCAACGCCTCTGGACAACACCTGTGACCAGTGGAACCCGGTTGGTGCGCTGGCTGCCGCGTCTCTTGGCGCGGCCGAGGTGTTCAAGCGCCTGCTGCCCGTGAAGCCTGACCGGGCGGCGATGTTCGACAACCTTACCTTCTCGCTCGACAGCCTTGAGACGGGTGGGAACGACCCCGGGCCACCCCTTCCATCGGAACTGCACGTCTCGCTGCTCCTCA
Source organism: Deinococcus aetherius (assembly GCF_025997855.1). NCBI lineage: Bacteria > Thermotogati > Deinococcota > Deinococci > Deinococcales > Deinococcaceae > Deinococcus > Deinococcus aetherius. The sequence continues at coordinate 78,934 of NZ_AP026561.1, read as the reverse complement.
CCGGCGCGGGCGCCATCGGTAACGGCATCGCGGCACTGCTGGCCGATCTGCCCCTGCACGGCCGCATCGACATCGTTGACCGGCAAACGTACGGTGACGAGAACCTCGGGACCTGCCTGCTGCTGGGGCCAGACGGGCTCGGGAAGGCCAAGGCCGGGGAACTCGCCGGGTTCCTGCGTTCACGCCTTCCCTCCTCACCGGTGTACGCGCACGAAGCCCGCCTGGAGGACCTGTCGTTCGGGAGCCAGGACGGCCTGCCGATTCACCGGGTTGTGCTGAACGGCCTCGACAACGTGGAGGCTCGTCACAGCGTGCAGCAACAACTCTGGCCGGACGTGGTCATTGACGGGGCCATTGGCCCGTTGATGTGCCAGGTGAGCTGCCACCCGGCGGACGAGGACGTGGCATGCCTGCTGTGCCTGTTCGAACTGCCAGTCCGCGATGCCGCCACCCAGCAGGTCCGTGCGACTGGTCTTGCTCCCTTGCGGCTCGCTCAACCGGACGATCTGGTGACGGACGCGGACGTCCACGCTGCACCGGAGCACCAACGCGCCTGGCTCGCCGGGCAGGTGGGGCGGCCTATCTGCTCCGTGGTCGCCGAGGGCGTCATGCGCACCCTCACCGATGACCAGCAGCGCGAGGGCTTCGCTCCTTCCGTGCCGTTCGTCGCCTGCCTCAGCGCCTGCATGGTGGTCGCCGAACTTGTCCGGCACGTCGAGGGACGACCGTCACCCCTCGCTCCGCGCTATCAGTTCGACGTGCTCCGCGGCCCGGCATTCGGCGTGACCGTGGACCTAGCACGGGGGCAGCGCTGTACCTGCACCGAGCGCCGAGCTACCATCCAGCAATTCCGCGCCCTCGTCGCGCGGACGCTGGTGGTGACCTGATGTTGGACGTCGCTACTGTCAAAGAGGAGCTAGACCAAGTCCCGACGGTCTACGAGACGCTACGCCCAGTGCGCCCCGACCCCATCGCAACGCTGCTTCGGAGCCCAGCGCAGTGGCAGGTAAATCCGAGGCGCCTCGCTGCGGTGGTGTTGATGGTCGTGGCTCTCCCTGTCTCCGCACTCGTCCTCATCGCGCGAGCGTTTATCTTCAACAGCTTGACCCTCTTCTGGTGGGGTGTTGGAGTTGCCGTGCTGTGGCTGCTCCTCGCCATCATCGTCGGCACCGTTCGGCTCTGGTCTGACGTACGGCATTCCGTCCATGATGTGATGGACACGATGGTGACGGTCAGCCAACGTGAAACGAAGATTCTCGAGCAGTTGCTGCTCCTTCCCCTGCGTACGCTGCGACACGCCACTCAGCAGCTGGAACAGCGTGTCGGCGTCCTTGAGCAGAACGTTTCACTGCTGCTGGGTGGCGTGCGACAAGGAGGAGTTCTCGCCATCGTGCTCAGCCTCACAGCCGGTTACATCGGCATCGCTAAGGAGGTCGGCGTAGCAAAGCAGGCGTCTGGCGTTCTTTTAGGTACTGCGGTTGGGTTCACGATCGCGGCGTTCCTCGTGAATGACCTGCTCACCAGTCTGCACCTGCGCCTAAGCATCCTGAAGCGTGCTGTGGTGCTCAGGCAGGAAATTGCTGACCCGCCAAGCTGAAGCGCAGCAAAGCATTTGAGAGGGGACCTCACATAGTGGATGGTCCTCTATAAACGATGTCTTTCAGTAGTTCTGGCAACTTAACAGCAAGCAGGCCGACGTTTGCAGCAAGGCCGCCTGAACTTCAGGCGGCCTGTCGCACCACCTCACGCCAAACCTGGAGGGCACACTGCAGGTGGCTTCGTCGCAGGGGGGCGGAGACGGTGGTTCGGGTGTGCTGGTGAAGGTTCGAGACTCGGGCGTGCAGGGCAAGGAACTCCTGGGTCCGTCGTCGTCGCTTGAAGCCCAGGTGTTGTCGCTCCTGCTGCCAGGTGGGCCGGTGCGCTTGCAGGGTCAGGTTGTTGCAGTGGGCTGTCGAGGCCACCTGAACGTGCTCTCCGTCGTGGAGCACGGGAAGTTCTCGGATGGCCGCTCCATAGCTCCAGAGTTTGTCGGTGTGAATGACCTCGGGAACCTTGTACTCACCGAGCAGCCGGGTAAAGAAGGTTCGGGCGGCCTGGGTGTCCCGATGTGGCTGGAGCAGGAGGTCGAGCACCGCGCCGTGCTCATCCACAGCACGCCACAGCCAATGTCTAACACCTCCCACCGGCACGCAGACCTCGTCGAGATGCCACTGGGAGGGCACGTCGGGGTTCCCGGTGGCGGAGTTCCTCGGTGAGCAAGGGAGCGAATTTGATGTTCCACTGCCGCAGGGTCTCGTGACTCACCTGGATGCCGCGCCCTTGCAGCAACTCCTGGACGTCTCGCTGGCTGAGGGGGAAGCGGTGGTACAGCCAGACGGCGTAGCCTATGACGCTCAGCGGGAAACGGTGGCGGTACGGCTTCCGGTCAGACACAGCTCGCTAGCCTACCGAGATTGCATTGCCAGAACTGCGGACGGAATTAGAACGGCAGGCGGCGGAAGACGTGCCGGCAGGATTCACGGTGGAAACGTTCGTACTCGACGCGAGCCTGAGTCCCCGGGATTTGGAGGCGTTCGAGAACAACGGCTTGCATTCGGAGAGTGCAGCGGTCACGCTGCAGGCCATGACCAAAAAAGCGGCGAAGGCTCCGGCGAAGAAGACCTCGGCCAAGCAGCAAGTGGTGGAAGCAGAACCGGCTCCGCAAGCTCTCACCGAGAGCAGCGAGGGCGGCAAGATCGCCAAGACGCAGCTCGTCGAGGGGGTCGCCCAACAGAGTGGCCTGCCCAAGAAACAGGCCGGTCAGGTCGTGGACGCCGCGATGGAAGTGATCGTGGACGCTTTGAGGAGCGGGAAGAGTGTCGGCCTGCCGGGCCTGGGGACGCTCAGCGTGAAGCAGACGGCCGCCCGCACCGGCGTGCGCCCCGGCACCAGCGAGAGAATTCAAATCCCCGCGGGCCGCAAAGTCGCGTTCAAAGTCGCCAACACCCTCAAGGGAGCGCTCGGCGGCACGGGCGACGCGGCAGCCAGCGAGTAAACCTCGTTTCACTTCAGTGCCTTAGACGGGGCGCTTCTTGCTGCCCCAGGTGCAGCAGTCCACGGCCTGAGTCACATTCAGCCCTCGGTCTAGGCGTTCGACACTGGAGGCTCCATGCCAGACACGCCTCGTCACACCGCCGTGCGCCTCGTGACCGACGGAGCGTGCTCGGGCAATCCGGGCCCCGGCGGCTGGGCCTGCATCCTCACCAGCGGTGCACACAACCGCGAACTTTCCGGCGGCGAGCCCCAGACCACCAACAATTGCATGGAACTCACCGCCCTCCTGGAAGGGCTGCGGACCCTCAAGCGCCCCTGCCAGGTCCACGTTGTTAGCGACTCCCGCTACGTCATCGACGCCCTCGAGCAGGGCTAGTTGGCGGGGTGGCAGGCCAAGGGGTGGAAGAAGGTCAAGAACCCCGACCTGTGGCAGGCCATCTCCGACGCCGCCCGCGGGCATACCCTTACCACCTCGGACTCCCTGGCAGGCTAGGCGACTGCGGCACTGTCGAGCGTAGAGCGCGCATGCTGAACCAAGCAGGAAAGTCCTTCCGGTGACCCCTCAACCGTCCATGAAGATTGTGGTCCGGGGAAACCAGAGGAACCAGCAGCGTGGTAGGGTATTTTGACCCGGGGACGGGGACAAGGAGTGGCACATGGACGGCAGGCGGGTGATGCAGGTACAACGCAGTGGAACTCAGAACGCCTCGTGCGGCGCCCGCGATCCGTTCCTGGTGCTTCATGCACTCACCGTCCCCCAGCAGTCGGTGGACAGGACCGCACGCGAGTTGAACGGCTCGCCGCGCAGGATACACGACTTCGCCGTCCAACTTGAACGTCTGTACCGCCTCGCGGGCGGGCAGTAATTCAATCCGTCTCCGCCACCGTTTCGTCGGCTTCCGATGCGTTCAGAAACCGCGCGGGGTTTTGCATGACCTCTTCTAGAGGCGGCAGGATGTAAGCGCTCTGCGCCATTCGCTTGTTTTTTGCGAGCAGCTTCCGCGCGGCTTCCTTGTTGCGTGAAAGCTTCCGGTGAACCTCACGGCGGAGCGAGCGCAACTCCCTTAGGTCCTGATCCGGGGTGAGCTGAAGGTTCAGGTCGATCATGTGGTTGAGCCGGATGTACAACAGCATGAGGATGTACGGATTGCTGCTCCTGAGGATGACGTTCATGGCGTCCCGGTAGCCGGGCACCCCGAGGCGGGTCATGAGCGACGCGATGAACAACCGGGGCAGGTCCACCTCGGTGGCGTTAAACGCCGTGAGCCCGACCTCAGGGGCGTTCACCACGGGCCGAGTGGGATTGTCGAACATCAGCTCGCGGTACTGAAGGGACAGGCGGGCGGAACCGACCCCGTAATACAGCATGAAGTCCACGACCATGCCCGCGTACAATTCCCCGACCTGCCCCGTGGCGCGCCGGAAGATGAAGCCGAGTCGGCGCAGCAGCATCAGGTACCCGTACAGAGCGTAACGAACCGCTTCACGCTTGTGGTCCCCGGAGGACTCGTCAGCATTGACGGCGATCATGCCAGCTAGGTACGAGCGATAGAATTGAACAGGGAAATCTCCAACTTCCTTCAGGGTGTACACGCTCTCCAGCAGGTCGTCGCAGGCCCGCTTCAACCCTGCGTAGAAGATGATGGCCTGTCCCCAGAAGCGTTCGTCGAGCCGTTCGATGACGAACGCGTCGTCCTTTCGCCGGTAGATGTGATGGCCTGCGAACCACTCCTGAAAGGCGTACAGGACGAACCGCACGAGGCCGTTTCCCTCGACGAGCAGTCCGCCGCGCTTGATCTCGCTGTAAATTTCCTCGCTGCCCCGGTCGCGCCCCATGCGGTCGAACAGGCTGTCAAAGAACGTGATGACCTCGTGCCGGTCCAGCCGGTCAACCCCGTCCTCCAGCATCCGGAAGGCCAGCTCACTCAGGAACGAGCGTTTTAAAGTAAAGTCGTACACCGAGGGGACATTCAGCTCGTCGTCCCACTTGCCCAGATACAGGTCGACGTACTTGTCCAGTACATCCGCAAGGTTAGTCGTCTGCTGGTTGTTTTCAAGCAAAACCAAGTTGAGGGTGTAGACGAGGGGTGTGCGTGGCAGGCTGCCCTGGATGACGTTCCGCACGAGCTGCTCGACGACGGCGTGCAGGTGTCCCTCTTCCGGGTGTTCGAGTGCGGTGTACCACTTGCTGACGAGGGAAACGACCTGCGTCTGTTCGAACGCTTGGACCTGCCACCGCTTGAAGGCCGTGAACTCCGTTACTTCAAACGTCTCGGAGTCACGCAACGCGGCAATCATCCGCACCTTGGGGTAGCGGCCGTACAGCGTCTCCATCCGCCTGAGAACGGAACGCACGCGCTCGGGCTCGGCAACGCGTGTCAGGCGATCCACCAGGATCACCGCCCCCTGGTCCCGCAGGCGTTCGTCCAGCCCTTCGAGTAGCTGACCACCGTTGTTCTCGGTCAGTTCACGCCGTAGATGCACCTCCAGGTCCGCGTCATCTCCGGCCACCACCTTGGCGTCTAGCAGGAATGGCAGGAGCCCACCATTGGGCAGGTGGCTGTTGCGCTCGATTTGCTCGAATAGGAGGCGGCGCAGGATCAGCCGCTTGCCCGAGCCACTCTCCCCGATGAGGAGCGTCAAGCCCGGGTCGTTCAGCAATTCGAACTCATCGACGACCTTTGGTGGGTTGACGCTGACCTGCTCGCCGTTGAGATCGAGAATCCGTTCGTCCAGCATCTCCTGCAAGCGCATGCGAACGTAAAGCGTGTCGATCGGTCGAGATTTCCTCGCACCCAACTTGACAACATCCTCGACCTCGGTGTACCGGGTGCGGAGGGAACTGGCGTAATCGGCCGTGCCCTTGTCGATGTGACTCCAGAAGTCCGGCCACAGCTTGTCGACGAGTTCGATCACGCGCTCGCCGTCGAGGAAATTGATGTTCAGCTTGTATTCATGGGCGAGCTTCGCGAGTTCCTCGCGGGCGCGTTCGGAAATGCGCCCCGTCGTCATCACGATGAACTTCGAGATTTTATGCTTTCCGGCTGGTGCCGTCAAATGAAACGTGGCACGGGAAATGAGGTCCAGTTGATTCTTCACCTCGGCAAAGGTGGTGCCCTTACGGGAAGTTGACAAGTCAATGTGCCCGACCTTCAACTGAACGCCCACGCACGTCGGGAAGTGCAGGGCATCACGTTCGAAGTAGATGATGTCGGCACCGCTCTCATTGCGGCCATGAACGTCAGTGACATGTTCAACCCCGGGGACGCGCCGGAGCAAAGGTACGGCCACGTCCTTTCGGAAGGGCGCCTCAAGGATGGACTCCAGGTAATGCCGTTTATCGTCGTTATGCACGTGTTCTCCGAACGCAAGGTGGTGAGTTTCCAAAGCAAGATAACGCCTGCGGCGCGCGGCTCCCCTGGGCGGAGGCAACACCCGGCAACTTCCCGCCGAGCACGCTTCTCCAACGCGCGTTACTTCACGCGCCCAGACATTCGCGCTGCAAATGATTCGCACACCGCTGTTCTACGAGAATACGCGCCCCTTCGCCCACTGTGGGGTGGAACATCCAGGCACCACCCTCGACGAGGAACCGTTCATGAAGGCCACCCACCTTGCGGCTCACCTACACCTTGCGTACGCGACACGCCTGCGCTGACGGTGGCGGTTTCAACATGACCAGAAGGGGCGGAACAGATTTGACCACTTCGAGGTAGCAGCCCCCTCCGGCCTACGATTCGCGGTGAATCGGAGGTCAGGATGCTCGGAGGCGCCCAGGTGCGACGAATCATCGAACTCAAGGCCACAGGACAGACCATCAGCGGCATCGCCCGCACCCTCGACCTCAGCCGCAACACCGTCAAGAAGTACCTGCGAGCCCCGGGCCTCCCACAGCCCAAACCCCGTCCCAAACGGGGAAGCAAGCTCGACCCCTATGTCCCCTACCTGAAGGAGCGCATCGGGCAGGGCGTCCTGAGTGCGGTCGTCCTCTTCCGCGAGGTGCAAGTCCAGGGCTACACCGGGCAGTACACGGTGGTCAAGGACTTTATCCGCCCATTTCGGCGGACACCCGTGTCCGCCACCCGGGTGACGCCCCGCTTTGAGACCGCGCCTGCGGTGCAGGCGCAGGTGGACTTCGGGCGCTACAGCTACCTGAACCTCGAAGGGCAGACCCGTTCCATCTGGGCCTTCGTGATGGTGCTGGGCTGGTCTCGGGCGCTGTACGTGGAGTTCATCCGCAAGGCCGATACCGCCAGCTTCATCCGCTGCCATCTCAACGCGTTCGCCTATTTCGGCGGACTGACCCAGACCATCCTGTACGACAACACCAAACAGGTGGTCCTCGAACGCGATCAGAACGGCGAGCCCGTCTGGAATTCGCAGTTTCTGGACTTCTCCTTGCGGTTGGGCTTCTCGATTCGGCTGTGCCGCCCCTACCGGCCCCGTACCAAGGGAAAGGTGGAGAGTGGGGTCGGGTACGTCGAGAAGAACTTCTGGCTGGGGGCACGGTTCGTGGACGATGCCGATCTCAACCGTCAAGCCAGGCACTGGCTTGACCATGTGGCGAACGTCCGCACTCACGGCACCACCCGCGAGAAGCCCGTGGAACGGCTCGCCCTGGAACGCCCGACACTGACCCCACTCCCTTCACTGGAATCTTTGTCGGTGTTTGTGCGGGAGGTGCGCAAGGTGGCCTGGGACGGGTTCGTGTCGTACGGCGGCAACTTCTACGGCGTCCCGTGGCGCTACGCCGGGCAGACGGTCGAGGTGCAGGCTGACCACCTGGAGGTACAGCTCTTCAGCGGGGGGATGCGCATCGCGGTGCATCCCCGGTCGGCGCAACGGGGAGCGCGCTTCCTGGCGGAAGCGCAGTACGACGGGCTGCCCACACCCGGAGACGACTCCCGGCGCCGCCGGGCCTTGCTGGCAACCCAGACCGAGGGCCTGCCCGAGATGCGGGTCGAGCAACGCCCGCTGGCCGAGTACGAGGCGTTGGTCGCCGTTGGGGAGACGGCGACCCTGGAAGAGGTGCTGGCGACCGTGTTCCGGGATGGTGAGGCATGATCGCCACCCTGCGGTGCCGGGATGACCTGCTGGCCCTGGGCTTGCCGCATGCGGCAAGCTTGCTGGAGAGCCGTCTGGACGCGGCGGCCAAAAAGGAGCTGCCGTACGCGGACTTTCTGGCCGACCTGTTGCGGATCGAGGTCACGGCCCGGGACGAGGAAGGCCGTGCCAGGCGGTTGAAGCAGGCCCGTTTGCCCTTTATGCGGTCCCTGGAGCAGTTCGACTTCGCCTTCCAGCCGAGTGTCGACAAGCGCCTGGTCAAGGAGCTGAGCACGCTGTCGTTCGCCGCGGACGGGCAGAACGTCATCCTGCTGGGCCCGCCCGGCGTCGGGAAGACGCACTTGGCGGTGGGGTTGGGCCTGGCCGCCATCACCCACGGGGAGACGGTGCTGTTCGTGCGGGCCGGGCAGCTCATGGAGGACCTGCGCAAAGCGCAGGCCCTGAATCGACTGGAACACCGCCTGCGGTACTACGCCAAGCCAAAGCTGCTGGTGATCGACGAGTTCGGGGTCTGGCCGTATGACCGTTTAGCCGCCAACGCCCTGTTCGGGTTGGTCGCCGCGCGGTACGAGCGGGGCAGCGTGATTCTGACGGCGAACAAGGGGTTCGCCGACTGGGGTGAGGTACTGGGGGACCCGGTGGTGGCAAGCGCCATTCTGGACCGCCTGTTGCACCACAGCCATGTGCTGAACATCAAGGGCGAGTCGTATCGCCTGCGGGAGAAGAAAAAGTCCGGGCTGTTCCCCAGCGCGCTGCTGGGGAACAGCGAGGCGAGTCAGGAGGTGCAGCGGCCGTAAACGTCAGGGGGGTGGTCACACCCATTCCGCCGAAACTGCTCACGACGAACCCGACATTGACAGCGCAAGGCGCTGCGGCCCGAGAACTTCCAGCAAGTGTTCAAGCAGGGCGGCCAGCCCGGCCTGTTCGACCCCCCCTTCGAGACACTCACACCCATTTGGACGCGAGTTGAGTCCGCCTGACCGGACGCTGGACGATCAGGACCAGCGTTCCTATTTCCGTTGTAAGTGCGGGGCAAGCGGCGTGAAGAGTTCCCCCAACACTTCCCCGGTGCGCGGCTCAAAGCGCAGGGCCTGCCCGTCCACCGTCACGCTCCACACCCGCTCGCCCCGCCGCATCACCTGCCCCGCTCGCACCCGTGCGAAGTGCGCCTCGAACACCACCACCGGGACCTGCGTGGCGGTCAGGGCCTGCATCAAGGGGACCGCAAGGCGGGCCTGACTCGCCGCGCGCTCCACTTGCTTCAAGGTCGCCGCGTGCACCCGCACCTGACGACTCCCCACCGTCCGCAGCAGGGTGAGCGAGCCTTCCGCCCACTCCCGCAGCGCCGGGCGGGGTTCCTCCAACAGGACTTCCAGACGCTCGCGTAGCGCGAGGACGAGCATGGGATCCGGCCCGCCGTACAAGGGCAAGCCGCGCGGGTCTTCAACGTCTTGGGGCACCTGCACTTCCCGCAAGCGTTGGGCATGGTGAACCCGCTCGCTCACCGCAGGGGGCGGGACCGGCCGCACTGGTAACCGCCGGGGAGGAGGCGCGTCCTCCACCTGAGCTGGCTGCCCCTCCGCTTCCTCCGGCATCACGATCTCCGCCTCTTGGAGGGGCGTCGTCTCGTTCTCGGGCAGCGTGGCAGGTTCTAATCTCCAGCCGTTCGCCCAACTCTCCTTTCCGTACGCCAAGCGCAACGTGTCCTTGGAGCGCGTCAGGGCCACGAACAGCACGCAGCGCTCCTCTTCGGGATCCCCGTGCGGGGAGGGCATCAATTCCGGGTACAGCAGCGTCACCCGCTCCCACTCCAGGCCCTTCGCCCGGTGAACGGTGCTGAGCAGCACGTCCGCGTCCTCGTGGTACAGGCCTCGCAACACGTCCATCACGTCGGTCACGTTGGCCATCCCACCCGCGACGTTCACCGCGCGTAAGGCCAACAGGCGCAGGCAGGCGCACAGGTCCTTGAGTTCCCCCAACGCCTTCTTCGCCGCCAGGTCCCCCTCCTTGGCCTTCTTGACCAGGGGCGTAGCGCGTTTTTCGTACACGACGTTCACGAGGTCCTTGATCTCGTCCTTCGTGAAGGGGAGCGGGAAGGCATCCTGCGCGGCCGTCTCCAGACGGATCGCCAGATCACGACCCCGAATGTTGACGCTGACGTTCCGCGTCATCAGCAGCAGGGCGGCGCGGACCAGTGGCGCGTTCAGGCGAGAGAGGATCACGTCCCCACGCGTGTACGTCGCCGTGTCCGCTGCCAGGTGCTCGACCGTCCCCAGCCGCGCCTGCGGGGCCGCCTGAATGAAGGTACTCGCATTCCGTGCGAGTTGCACATGGCTCACCGGGCAGCGGAAGGAGACGCTCAACGGCAACTCCTGAGCACTCAAGCGCTCGGCGAGCCGCCACAAGCCTTGCGGGTCTGCCCCCGCGTAGGTATAGATGGCCTGCTCGGGGTCTCCGACTGCGATCAGACGACCTGCTCGGCGGCTGTCGCCGCTCAAACCAAGTAGGTGCGTGACGAAGCGTTGCCGTAAGGGCGTGAGGTCCTGGGCCTCGTCCACCAGCGCCACACCCAGGGTGCCTTCGGCGCACCCGAGTTCCAGCGGGAGCCACAGAAAGTCGGTGAAGTCCGGCCGCCCTCCGGCTTGCCAGTCGTGCAAGCTCAGCCGTTTCATCCCGTGCAGGACTCGCCGGAGAGCGCTGAGACCTTGCTCCGCAGGCCACTCGGCGGCGAGGGCCAGCGCCACGAGATCGTCCTCATGCGCACCACCGTCCAACGCCTGCTCGCGGGCGGCATCCCACGCACGAGCAGCAGCGCGCAGCACGCGGCGTTCCACGCGCTCCCCCGCGTACAACAGCCCCGCCAACCGCAGGCTCTTGTCCTCGTCCACGTCTAAGGAGGCGTTCCGCTCCCGACTCAGCACCCGCAGGCCGTAAGCGTGCAGGGTGCTCGCCCAGACTCGGGGCGGCAAGCGAGGACCCACGTCGGTGACCGAGTGCTTGTTGTACGCGAAATACACGACAGGACGCGTGATGTCGAGGTGCCAGGCCGCTTCCGTCAAGGTCGTGGTTTTCCCGCTCCCGGCGGTTGCACGCAGGACCAGGTGTCGCTCCGTCTCTCGAACCGCGACCACAAAGGCGCGTTGCTGCGGCGTGAAGTGCCGAGGGATCGCTCGTGGTTTCGCCGTCTCCGTCCTCAGCCGCCCGCCCTTCCAGGACACGTACGTCACCGCAGTGTCCTATGAGGAGAGGGGAGAGGCATCGTCAGTCCTTTCAAAGCGAGGAGGCAGGCCAGCACGTGGGAGACGCAGTATCTCCCCCCATTACGGCGTGCAATGTGAAGCAGCCCAGGTGAACGACGCCCGTCGCCACCCTCAGCAGAGCCGCTCGCACTCAGCGCTCCCGACACGTTTGAATTCACTCTCAAGTCGCACGCCCCAAGTCCAGCGGAGCTGCATCTGCCCGGTGCGATTCGGGCAGATGTTCGAGTCACGCAGGTGGCCACTGTGGCACCCGGAGATAGTTTCAGGGCTGCTTGCTTCCCCAGGCGACTACCCCTGCGGCGTGGCCTTGGGAAAAAGCGCGCCTCGGCAGAGCTTCATATCGTAGGGTGACCTTTATGGTAGGGGACGAGCCGGGTAACACAACTCCACAACAATCAGTCCATCCCTTTTGAAAATGTTAGTCACCGTGAATCCTTTCAACAGCTGTTTCCCCAACACAGTGTCTTTAACGGAAAGAACACCCCGTCCATTACCCAGCACCTTGCTTTTCAGGATCACGGTCACGTGTGTGTATCCTTGAAGGCGACTACTTCGAGTTGGAGGCGCCTGTCTCACAATGAGTTGCTTATAGGCGTAATTGGGGTTGGCGGGTTGGCAAGGGGAAGGCCTGGGACTAGAGGCACGTGTGGCGGCGGGGCCAGCCGTCTTTTTTAAGCACTTCACTGGGTCGACTTCACAATTGCACTTCACCGGGTCCACTTCACAATTGGTGTATATAGCGGATGGCGTCCCACCGGCTACGGCAGTGGACGTCAAGGCGGGCAGCAGCAGCGTGATCATTCCTTCCTCCTTGTCATCACACCCGCGGTTCGGCTGTTCCTAGCTCTTCCAACCCCTTTCCAGCCGCGTGGCGCAGCCCGGACAGGGCGTGTAAGTATTCTGAGAATTGCGCCGCGCCCCGGGAATCCTGAAGATCTTCACAGAGTTCCAGGCCCTCCGTCGCGTAAGAAAGGCCTTCCATCCCCTCGGCCTGCCGCAGGCAGAACAGCGCCAGAAGGTTGAGCAGACTGCGCTGAAGGTGCAGGTGCCCCGCCTCGCGTGCACACTCAAGGCCCCACACCAGGGCGTTCCGCTCCGCAAGGGCGTCTTGCTGCAGATAGTGCAGGCAGGCCAGGGTGGTCAGCGCCGAGGCCATACCCGGCCGATTTCCCAAATCCCGAAACAGGGCGATGGCTTCCTGGGCGCAGGCGAGACCCCCTGGAACGTCCTGTAACTCATAGCAGACCGAGGCCTGCGTGTTGAGCAGATTGGCCCTGAGGCGGGCCGAAAGGTCGGGCAGCGCCGTTTGCGCTGCTTGGAGAGCGGACTGGGCCTCTGCCGGACGGCCCAACTCCAGCAGGATCCAGGCTCGGTCATGCAGCAGGGTCACTCCCTCCTCGGAGGCCCGTGGTTCCAGCCACGGCGTGCTGAAGGCAAGGGCCGCTGCCCGCTCTCCCCGGTGCCACAGCAGGTGCGTGCGCTGGATCGCCCAGCGCTGCCCGCCGGGCTGCCCCGGCATCGGGTGCAGCAGGGCGGCGGCCTGGTCCAGTTCCGCCTCCCAGGTCGTGAGGGCGTTCAGGAACCGGGCATGACGGCCGCGCTCCAAGTGCAGGTCGGTCCTTTGCTCCACGTCGTCCGTGCAGGCCAGGGCGTGACTCAGGAACTTCAGCGCCTCGTGGTGGGCCCACACGACATCGGCCTGCTCGGCGGCCGCGCGCCAGAGAGGGTAGGCCCGGGCGCGCTCGCCGCCCTGCTCCAGATGATGGGCGAGGGCAGCAGGGCTGGTCCCCGCGTGCTCCAGGTGGGCGGCCAGGCGCAGGTGAAGTCGCCTCGCCCGCTCCGGGGTGAGCTGCGCTTCCACCGCGCGGCGCAGCAGGTCGTGCCCAAACCGGTAGCCGCCACCCTCCGAGGACCGAAGCCACCGGTGGGCGAGGGCCACTTCCAGGGCGTCGAGGGCCTGCTCCTCCTCCAGCCCGGCCCCCTGACGAACGGCCTCGAAGTCGAGGGGCGGGGTCAGGAGCGCGGCAGTCCCAAGGAAACGCAGCACCACCTCACCCCGGCGGGTAACAGCGGTGAGCAGCACCTCTCGCAGGTTGGGGTTGAGCTGCGCCTCAAGCGCCTCCAGAGACAGCGTAAGGAGCCACTCCCCCCCTGGGGCTAGGGCGAGTTCACCCTGCTCGAACAGGCCCTGCACGAAGGCAAGCAGCGCGTAGGGATTGCCCCCGCTCAGCCGCGCCAATCGGCGCGCGAAACCCGTGGCGTGCGGGGAGCCCGACAGTTGCCGAATCAGCTTGAGGACGGCCAACTCGCCCAGGGGGGTGAGCGGCAGACGCCGCAGCATGTTCCTCCCCTCCAGGTCGAGCAGCCAGGCATGGAGCTGGGGGGACTCCACCCGTTCCCCCGGCCGGGCGGTCGCGAGGAACCGTGGCGCGTTCCCTCCCGTCCCCCAGCGGCGGAGCACGTGTTCAAGGACGCCAAGGGTGGCGTCGTCCAGCCAGTGCACGTCCTCCAGCAGGACCAGGCGCGCGTCCTGCACCACGAGTTGCAGCGCCTGAGACAGGGCTTCAAGCAACCCTAGGGCAGTCCCGGCTGCGGGGGGACGCTCCCCCAGGTCCGAGTCCAGCGCCCCCGGCCAGTCCGGCCACACCCGGGCGAGCTCCCGGGCCCAGACCGGTTGCAGGTCATGCAGCCGTTCGGGCGGGGCGTGGCGCAGAACCTCGACCAGCGCGTAGTAGGGCACTTGGCGCCCCATCTCCACCCCTTGCAGGACGACCGTCATATTCGCCGCGTGGTGCTGGGCCCAGTCCGCCGCGAGGTGCGACTTGCCGATGCCCGCCTCACCCTCGAGCAGCGCCACGGGGGTGGGGGAGGCCCACCAATGGTCGAGCGCCGCCCACAGGTCCTCGCGGCCGACCAGAGGGGGATCGAGCAGACTGGGGCGCGCAGGAGGGCGAGGCGGGAGGACCGGGACCTCGTGGCTTAGAGCCGCCTGGACGCCGGGCACCATGGAGCGAAGTTGCGGCGCGTACCCCAATTCCTTTTGAAAACGCTCGCGGAAGCGAGTTTCGAGGGTATGCGCCTCGCCACTGCGGCTAAGGGCACGCAGCCGCAAGATCAGGGCGTCGCAATACGCCTCTGACATGGGCTCTAGGGCGAGGAGTCGCCGACGGTACGTCAGCGCGGCCTCCACCCGCCCCACACGCTCCTCGCGTTCGGCTGAATGTTCCAGCGCCTCACGGAGTTGCAGGGCGAACCCCTCACGTCGGGCTTCCAGCCAGCCCTGCACGCCCGGGGCGTCGTCGGCCAGCCCCTGGAGCAGTTCACCCCGGCTCAGCGCGACGACCTCCTCCCAGCGCTGCTCCCGGACGGCCTCCTCGACGCGCCGGGCGTCACATTCCGCCTCCAGGCCGACCCGTTCCCCCGCAAGCCTGAGCCAGGGGCCGACCACTGAATGCTGAAGGCGGTGCAGTTCCAGGCGTAACTTGGCACGCGCCTCCCCTGTTTCCAGGTGGCTCCAGAAGAGGGCCGCGAGGGGGCCGCGGTCGAGGGGACCCTCTAGCAGGAGGTAGGTGAGCAGCAGCAGGCGGCGTGGACGCAGGGGCAGGGGGCTTGTCCCCAGGGTGCAGTGGGGGGGGCCCAGGACGGTCAGCTCGAGCATGGGTCCTCCGGAAAGAGGGGCCGGTGTCCGTGAGTGACAGTTCACTGTAATCCCCTGACCCCCCGGGAGTGCAACGGCTCTGCAACGGCCGGGCCGGTACGGTGAATGCGGCTCTCCAAGCCGCGGCGCGATTCCTTTCCAGGCGCCTGTCCCGTCCCCAGTCGTCCGTTGGCCACAGCCGCGCAGACCAGGCGTCCGCGCGAAGGGAGGTGTGTTGTCTGTTGTTCCTGATGAAGGAAACCCATTTGCCGCTGCTGCCGGACGACGGGTCATCCGACCCGTCCCGGGAGCTCTGAGATGACGCCACCCGTGGAGTGCCGCGCCCGGTTCAGCCTCGAAGTGCGCTGGCAGGACATCGGTGGGGAGTGGTGGGCTCAGGTGAGTGGCTCTGGACTGTCGAGGCCCCTCAGCTTCGACAGCCCGCTGGCGCTGCTGGAGTGGTTGGAGCGCGAGGTGTGCGCCCCCGCCCGCCCAGCCTGCCCTGAGCCCACAATCCGCTCCGCCCTGCTGGCGTCACCCTCCGCACCCCGCCGCACCCCTGCCTTGAATTTGGGCTTTCCCCCTGGGACCCGGCAGGAATAAGGAGGACTCCGATGAAGAAGACCGTTTTGCCCGCCCTGACCCTGACGCTCATGCTCGCCGCTTGCGCCACGACCAGGTTGCCGGGAACCCCCGTTACGAGCACGGCCGACTCCGGCCCCGGCAGCCTGCGTGAGGCTTTGAGCGTCGCGAAAGACGGTGACACCCTGCGCTTTACCACCTCCGGCACGGTGACGCTCGCCAGCCCGCTGACCATAGACAAGGACGTGACCCTCGTGGCGAACGGGGTGACGCTCGACGCCGCCGGAAAGGGCCGGGTGCTGGAGGTCGCCTCCGGAGCAGAGGTGACGCTCAAGGGAGGCACGCTGAAGGGCGGGGTGGGCAGCCCCATCACGCTCGTGGGGGCCGGAGGTGGCATCGGCGCACAGGCCACCTCCCTGGCAACCTATGGCGGCGTTATTGCCAATCAGGGCAGTCTGACGCTCGACGGCACGACGGTCAGCGGTGGCCGGGCCAACAACGGCGGCGGCATTGCTAACCTTCAGGGTGGGGTCCTCCTCCTGAACAGCGGCACCATGGTCACGGGTAACGACGCTAGCCCCCCGACCCCTGACTTGGAGAACGAGACCACGGGTGCGGGCGGCGGGATCTATAACGTGGGTGTCCTGACCATCGACGGCGGCAAGGTGGACGGCAACACCGCTACCTTTACCTCGGGGGGCATCCGCAACATCACCACCGGCACCCTCACCCTGAAGTCGGGCAGCATCAGCGGCAACGCCTGCACCCTGCCCTTCACCGGGACCTCGGCTTCAGATGCCAGCGGCTGTGCGGGCGGCGGCGTGTTCACCACCGGAACCATGACGGTCGAGGGTGGCACCATCAGCAACAACACGGCCACGTACTACGGCGGGGGCGTCGCCGCCCAGGCCCGCTGCACCACGAACGACTGCACGGAATTTCTATACGGCACCTTTACCATGAGTGGCGGCACGGTGGAGGGCAACCGGACGACCGGCACGGCGGACAACGCCGGGGGCGGCTTGTGGCTGCGCGCGAAGGCCAGCGTGACGGGTGGGACGATCAAGGGCAACACCAGCATGTACGGCGGTGGGCTCCAGACCTGGCACGACCTCGACCTCACCGGCGGCGTCATCGAGGGGAACACCGCCACGGAAAACGGTGGGGGCCTGAGCAGCAACATCCCTCAGCAGTTCCCGGCCACCGTGCACTTAGGCGGAACGGCCTTGATCCGGGGGAACACGGCCAGGAATTCGGGTGGCGGCGCCGTCTTCGGGTCCTACACGGACGCCCTCATGGATGGTGGGCGCATCACGGGGAACACCGTGACGGCCATGACGGACGGCGGCGGCGGCGTGCGGGTTAACCGAACGGCCAAGTTCACCCTCGCGGGCGGCGAGATCAGCGGCAACACCTCGGCCCGGACGGGAGGAGGGCTCACCGTGGGGGGTCAGGTGACCATGACGGGCGGCGCCATCACCAGCAATGCGGTCCCCGACAACCAGGGAAACGAGGGCGCGGGCGGCGTACGTCTGTATGCCGGGGCGAAGATGACCGCCAGCGGGGGCACGATCAGCGGCAACACGGCGCCCTTCGGCGGGGGAGTGTTCATCGGATCAGCCTTCAACGTGGACCCCGCAGGTGAGTTCACCCTGTCGGGCGCGGTTGTGAGTGGGAACCGGGCGACAGGATCGAACGGAGGCGGCTTCTACAACGACGGCAAGCTCATCCTTACGGCAGGCAGCGTCACGGGCAACAGCGCGACGACGCGTGGCGGGGGTGTCTTGAACACGAGGAGAGCCAGCTACTCACAGGCCGGGGGCAGCGTCAGCGGAAATACGCCGGACAACGTTCTCACGGAGCAATGATCCCAGCCTTAAAGCAAACCTGCCCACGGAGGAGCGGCCATGCGTCCAGTCCATCTGTCCATTCTCATTACCGTCCCGCTGCTGCTCACCGCCTGTCCCGACCACGCCCACCTGCCCCCCACCCCCTCCCCAACGGGTGAGGTGGACCTCGACCGGTCAGCCTCTGTGGCCGGACTTGACGCGAACAGCAATGGTGTTCGGGACGACGTCGACCGAGTCATTGCTCAGTATCCGCTGAGCGATGTGCAGAAGCAGCGTGTGTCGGCGTTCGCCGGTGCGGTTCAAAGCCTGCTCACCACACCGATGACCCGGGATTCCGCCTACGAGCGCGGGGCGGACCTGCAACGCACCCTGGCCTGCGCGTCGCAGGCCGTCTCTGACCACACCGGGGTAACGGACGAGGTGTTCGACTTCACCGTGAACACGGCGGAACGGGTGGAGGCCTACCTAAAGTTCGAGCAGAGCGTTGGGGGGGCCGTACTGAACGACGTGCCCTCCTGCGACGCCCCGGTTTCGTCCGCCGCCAGCCTGAGGGGACAAGCCGCGGCTGTACCTTCAGACGCCTGCGCCAGTTCCGGGTACGTCATCGCATTCTTCAACGGCGTGCAGAACACCTTCATGGACGCCGGGAACGTGATCATCGCGCTGTACGACCTGTACGGCCGGACCTACGGTCCTAACAACGAACTCCTGCTGTACCGCCGGTTCTATAACCCGACCGCGGGCTTGCTGGGGGACCTCGCGGAGTCCTTCCGCCAAAAGGAGCGGGAGACACCCGAGATTCGCGGCCAGTGGGAACTAATCTGGCAGGCCCTCCGGGGCAGGACGAGTGACCGCATTCTCCCGGGTTCTCCCCAGGATCTGGCGCTGCAATTTCTCCGGCAAACGGTCGCTGACGCCGCGAAGCGGTACACCGAGCAGGTCATCCGGCAGGCGCCGGACCAAGCGCTGGTGCACAGCATGGTGACCCAGATGAACGCCCTGATTCTGGAGCGTAGGAAGATTCTCGCGGTGGCCCACTCCCAGGGGAACTTGTTTCTCAACGCGGTGTATGACCGGGTGAAGCCCTCCCTAACGACGGAGAGCCTCAAGACTGTCCATGTCGCCCCTGCCAGCGCCACGGTGAGGGGGCCCTACGTCCTCAACAGCAAAGACCTCATCATCGGGGCGATTGGCTCAAGCCTGGGGTTCACGCAGGGGCCAAATGTGGATGTTCCCTTCCGGCCTTTGGAGGACCCGACCGGGCACTTCATGCTGGAAACGTATCTGAACGCGAGCCTGCCCGCCTATCCACTGGTGAAGGGGTACATGGATGACCAACTCAAGGTCTTGCAGGCCCCCGCTTCCGGCGCGTCGGCAGGCTTCTTCACCGTCACCCTCACCTGGGACGGCCCGGGGGACGTGGACCTGCACGTGACGGAGCCGGACGGCAGCCACGTGTACTACGGCAACGGCGTGGGCTCGGTGGGCTACCTCGACGTGGACAACACGGCCGCGAACGGCCCCGAGCACTACTATGCGACCTGCGACACGGCGAAGCTGCAACCCGGCATCTATGCCGTGGGCCTCAACAACTACGCCCGGGCGAGCGGCAGAACGGCGACGGTCCTCCTGGGCACACAGAACCGCTCCTACGATCCGGTTCGTCTGGACGTCGGGCCGGAACGTGGAGGTGGCGGCGACACTTCACTCCTTCCCGTGTTCAAGGTCCAGGTCACGAAGGACGCGCAGGGCAACTTCTCTGCATCCCAAGTGAGGTAAGCCCTTGTCCCGCGCCCAGCACAATCACTCGGAAATCGAAGTCTAGGAGGAGAGCATGAACAGATGGATGCGTCCGCTGGTATGGGCAGCGCTGCTGGGGACCTCAGTGGCTGGGGCCCAGGGAATTGAACTGCTGCCGGGAACTCCTCGCCCCTTGGACATCCGTGCCGCCTCGCCCTGCACCTTCGTCACGGTGATGAACCGGGGAACCACTCCCGCTACCTTGGAGGGGGAATGGGTCAATGGTGTGAACAGCGTGCCGGTGGCGTTCGACGCACCCGCCGTGCCAATGTGTGAAGCAGCGGGCACGGCCCTCACGCCAATCCAGCCGCAACGGGCACGGACCGTCCGGGTGAAGGTGAACTCTGCCGCATTGGGGACGCTGCTCGGGCGACGCTCAGTGTTGGAAGGTCATCTCGTGCTGCGCGCCGCCCAGGGAGGCCCAGCCATCCTCACCCCCCTTGCGGTCGAGAAGCCCTCTCTCCTGGGTCGAACGGGCGTGCAACGGCTGCTGTGGCCCTTCGTCCTCGCTTGCCTCTTCATTCTGGGCGTCGCCCTGCGGGTGCGGAGAGCGCTGGGGCAGGAAATGTTCGCGGCGGAGTGGGCACCAGAAAAATCCTGGGGCAGCAACTTGGCTCTTATCACGGGGTTGATTACCACGGTCGGCGGCGTCACGAAGATCGCGGAAAGTGTCACTCCACTCGTGACCTTGACCGGGGTGGTCTTCACCCTGCTCGGCTTGGCCGCCCCGCTCCTGTACCGGGCCACCCTGCACTCTTTGGCCGCGCATCCCGACCGGCAGGCGGGCCCCGTGTGGGGGTACCTGCTCGCCTCCTTGCTGACGCTCTGGGGCGCATTCGGTGGGTTGATCACCCTGGGTGCGCTGCTCGACAGCCTCGCCAACCGGTTGTCCGGCACATCAGACGATCTGCTCGGCACCCTGGTGATGGTGCTGACGTTCCTGATCGTTCTAGCCGTCATCGTGTTTTCCTGGCAGAGGCTCGTGCAAAACATCGACGAACAACTCGTGGCAGCTCCCAAACGGCACAGGCAGTCCGCCCTGTTGTGAGTGCGGGGAGTCCTGCCGCTGGGAACAGGGGAGAGCTGGCCACGGAGTCCTCCGTGGCCAGCTCTCGCGCTGCGGGAACACCGCAGCGACCGTCGCGAGTAAGGGCTGCCGGGGCGCGCCGAGATGAGGGTGGACGTGTGGGCTGCCGCGTGTGGGGACCGAGGTGACCGTGGACGTGGTGTGTTTGCGCTGTGTAGGGGCAGACCTCCAGGGCCGACGCCTACACCTACGAGGGGCAGACGGCCTACCTGACCATGACCTTCCTCGCTCCTGGAAAGCACACCTTTACGACTAAAGTCACGACCGTCGATGGTGACATGGCATCGGAAACTATGGGGGCGAGTGTGGGGGAGGCGCCGGCACTACACGCAGCTCTGGTCACCATAGTTCAGCGATCCAGCCGCAGTGTGCATGCCACGCCCGGTCATGCTAGCGGGAGAGGCCCAGGGCTCTCCCGCCCGACCCGACGTTTACTCGCAGGCGACGCCGTCCCCGTCGCGGTCCGTTGCGGGGTTGTACCCGGGTTGCCCCCGCCGAAGGGGGGCCGCACCCGCCGCCCGCGCCTCGGCGCAGGTCCGGTAGGAAGGTGGTGCGGGTGTGGTGACCGACGGGCCAACAGGGGCTGGGGTCGCGGGTGTGGTCGCGCGATTCGCAGGAACAGGTGTCCCGCGCTCGGTCGTGATGGCGAACCGCCCTCCCGGCTGCACGACCACGGTCACTGTTCCTTGCTGGTCCGTGCGGTACGTCGTCGCCCCCACTTGCCGATAGAGGGCGAGCGCCTCCGCCGTCGGGTGCCCATAGTTATTCGGTCCGACGCTGACGACCACGTTCCTCGGCCGAACCGCGTTCAGCCACGCCAGGTTGTCCCCGTTCTTGGCGCCGTGGTGAATGCTCTTGTACACGTCCACCGGGCCGAGGAAGCTCGCGGGGTACTTCTTCAGCCAGGCGGCGGTCTCCGCAGTCTCACTGTCCCCGGTCATCAAGGCGCGAAAAGACCCGTATTGCACGAGGAGCCCTATCGAGTTCAGGTTCTGCTCGTTCTTCGGGAGACCGGGTGGAGGAGGGAGGACGGTGATCTTCACGCTGCCCAGGTTGATGACTTGATCCCTCGCGACCAGGCCCTGTGTTCCGGCCTTCTGGGCGGCCGTCACCAGCTTCCCCCAGGTCTGGGTGGTTCCCGCGATGCCATTGTTGAGGAAGAAGCGCGGTTTGTAGAGGTTGATGGCGGGAATCAACCCGGTGATGTGGTCCGCGTCTGCGTGACTCGCGGCGACGAGGTCCAGGCTCTTCACCCCGTACTGGCGGAGCAGGGCTTGCAGGACGGGTTCGCTCCGTCCGCCGTCATACAGGAGGGACTTGCCTTCGGGGCTGGTCACCAGCACGGCGTCGCCCTGCCCCACGTCGAGGAACCGGATGGACAGGGCACCGGAGGACTGGGCTAAGGCCAAGCCGAGGGAGAGGGCAGCGAGGGCCAGGAGCCGCCTCATAAGTTGATCTCCCCGGCAGGAACGGCGCCATTCAGGGCGTCGAGCTGAGCCTGGGCAGCTTGACGCCGTTCCCTCGTCCCTTCGAGATCGATCTCGAAGGTTAGGTGGCGACCTTCGACGTGCCAGCGCAGCACGTCGCCCTCCCGCACGCCCCTGGGCAAGCTCGTGAGCGGCCAGTCCTGGAGAGAGCCGTCTTCCCGTTCCACGCGGGCGAGGTGGCCTTCGAGGGCGTCCACGGTCAGGCGGCCGGTGAGCATCGGCTCGGGCGGTTCCGAGGTCATGCTCGCAACGTAGCGCAGGAAGGTGCGCCGCGTGGGCTCAACTTGAGCCGCAAGTCATGACCCCCGCTGCGCGATAGAAATCGCTGAGGACAGCGATCTCCAGAAGGGACCGACTCTCGGCGAGGCAGGCGCACCGTTCCACTTCCATCCACCCCTGTCCCCGGCGGCGGGCCTCGTGAAGCCCGCCCTTACGGCGCCAGGAACATTTCCGGATCGATCTCACTCATCGTCTCCCCAATGGCCTCCCCGAGCGCCTCCTTCCACTCCACGACCCCACCCCGCGGTTTGACATTGTTCAGGCGAATCTCCGACTGCCTTCCAGCCACCACCTGCACCTCCACGTCCTCCCCCAGTTCCGCGTGAATCCGCGGCTCCAGGCTCTCCCGCAGGTGGTCGAGTAACTTCTCCACGTCCCACTCTCGAATGCGAAGAATCGCCGTGGTCAGGGGAATCTTGACGGCGGGCGGCGGCACCACCCGAATGACGACTGACTTGTGCATGGAGACTCCTCCAGGGGCAGGCGATAGGGGGAGGATTGACGCCAAATCCCGCTTGCCTCACTATAACTTCAACTATCGAAGTCAAGTTCGATAGTTGGAGACCTGCCCATGCCCCCCCGACTGACCCCGCTGCGCATCCGCCTCCTCCAAACCATCGCCCGGCTCACCCAGGAGCGGGGCGTCCCCCCCAGCGCCGAGGACCTCGCCCAGGCGTGCGGTCTGGGCGCCTCCACCGTCAGTTTTCACCTCAAGGCCCTCACCGGCCTGGGGTACGTCACCAAGTTCGGGCGCTTCGGTGGCCTCCAACTCACCGACCAGGCCCGGATGGTGGCGGGCAGCGGCATCCCCATCTACGGCGAGATCGCCGCCGGCCCCCCCGGGTTCGCCGACCAGCGGCCCGACGAGATCGTCCCCAGCGTGGACGAACTGCTGGGCATCCGCCCGGGTGACTTCTTCCTGCGAGTCCGGGGGGACTCGATGATCGGGATCGGCGTGATGGACGGGGACCTCATCCTCGCCCGCCCGACCAGCGAGGTCCTGGACGGCGAGGTCGCCGTGGTGCTCGTGCAGGATCAAGGAGTCGCCACCCTGAAGCGGTTGTACCGTTTCGGCGACGAAGTCACCTTGATCAGCGAAAACCCGACCTACGCCCGCATGACCTACCCCGCCGAGCAGATCCAGGTGCAGGGCCGCATGGTTGCCCGGCTCGGCATCGCCGCGCCCCGCGTGAGCAAGGCGCGGGACTGAGGGTGGTTCCCGGACGCACGGCCTCCATCGCCTGCGTTCACCTGGCCCCCTGGCCCCTCACGCTGCTCGCCAAACAACACCCCGGCCTGCCCGTCGCCGTCCTCGGAGAAACCATCCGCCGTGTGGTGGCGGCCACCCCCGAAGCCATGACGGCCGGGGTGCACCTCGGCATGAGCGAAGTGGCGGCCCTCAGCCGTTGCCCGGAGTTGCACGCCCAGGTCATCACGGGACCCACCGCCCGCGCGGCCTGGGCGGAGGTATTGGAACTGCTGTATGCCCGTTACAGCGACCGGGTCCATTCCAGCACGCCCGGCGTGGCCTTCCTCCAGACCCGCGCTCCCGCCGCCCGGGACCTCGCCGCCGCCCTGCACGCCCCCGTCGGGCTCGCCGCGAGCACCCAGGTCGCCCACCTGGCCGCCCTGCGCGCACGGCCCGGCGAGGTGCGGGAAGTCCCCGCTGGGGAGGAGGAGCAGGCCTTCCTGAGACTCAGCCCAGTGGAACATCTCCAGGTCCTGGGCCTCACCCCCGCGCACGTCGAACACCTCCAGTACCTGGGCCTGCGTGGTCTGGCGGACGTATGGAAATGGTCGGCTGCCCAGCGGGAAGCCTTTTTCGGCGTCACCGTCGGGGGACAGCTCAACCGCTTTCTCCGGGGAGAGCGCACCACGGCAGTGCCCCGGTACGTCCCAGACCAGGTGATCGAGGGGAGCCGGAGCACCGACCCCCCGCTGCGCGAGCCCTCCCACGTCGAGGCCGTGCTCGCCGAACTCGTGCCGGGCCTGTTCGCCGAACTCCGGGGACGCACCTGCGCTTACCTCACTATCCACGCCGACACACCCGGGGGACGCCTGAGTGCCAGCCGCCGACTCAAGTGGCCGCTCGACGCCGCAGGCCTTCAGCGCGTCACCGGGCTCGCCTTCGGGGACACGGACGCCCTGGCCCTCGGGGTGGAGCGGTTGACCGTCCAGCTCTCCGGTCTGGCCCAGCCCTCGCGCTTGGTCGGGCTATGGGCCGGGCTGGCGGAACTGGAGGTGACGCAGACCGTGCTGGACCGCTACCCCGACGCGCTGGTGCGGGTGGAGTGGCTCGATCCCTTCGCGTACACCGCCGACCTGCAATACCGCTGGGTGGACTGGCTAACCGGCGAAGTCCGTCCCACCGCCATGACGCCCCGGCGGGGCTGGACACCCCCGACGCTGGTAAAGGCCCGGGAGCGGAACGTGGAACGCATCCTGGCGTTCTTTGAAGGCCAGCACCCATGAAGGCCGTGCAGCAGGAGGTCCGCGTGATTGTGCGGGAAGGCGGGCACCCCCGCCAGGTGATCTGGCAGGGCCGGACCCTCACGGTCCTGACCATCCTCGACGAGTGGAGGACGGGGGGCCGCTGGTGGCTGGACGAGCCGCCCCGGGACTGCTACCTGGTCCAGGCGGGTGACCTTACCGCCGAGGTGCACCACGAGGACGGGCCGGAGGGCCGCTGGTGGCTGGCGAGGATTCAGGACTGATGCCCTTCCGGTGGCGTGCCCAGGTTCGAGGCCTCCGCGAGCACGTACCCCAGCTCGCGCAGGTTCCGCACGTCCCGCCAGGCCCGCCCCGACCAGACCGGCACTTGCCCGTCCCGATGCCTAAAGTGCAGCAGGCCCACCCGGGCCACCGCTTGTCCTGCCGGCCGGCTCAACCACGCGACATGGGTGCGTTTCACTCCGAATTGCCGTTTCAACACGTTCAGCAACGCCTCGCGCTCCTCCACCCCTGAATCATGCCCCGGTCCCTGTCCGCCTTGCTCACCTGCCAGAGTGCGTTCTCGCCCGGCCGCAGCACGGTCAGCCCCCGGCGACTGGTGCGGGTGGCCGCCGAGCGGGGCTTCGCCACAGTGGGCCTGGCGGACTGGTGCTCGGTTGCCGGCGCCGTCGAACTGAGCGAGGCTGCCCGGGAAGCGGGCCTGCAGGCGGTCGTCGGCGTGACCCTCCCGGTGCTGTTCCCCGCGGCGCCTCGATCACAGACGGCGACCGAGGCCTTTCCACTCGTCCTGCTGGCGAAATCGCGGGAAGGCTACGCCCGACTGTGCGAACTGATCACGCACCTGAATATGGAGAGCCCGGACGGGGTGCCCCTCGCGGTCCTGCAAGCGGTCGCCGCCCGGGGGCAGGGCCAGCTCACGTGCCTGACAGGAGGACGTGACGGGTTCCCGAGCCTCCTGGGCGAGCGCCAGGAGATCACGTGGGCGACAGAGTTGCTGCGGATGTTGCGCACCTGCTTTCCCTTCGACCTGTACGTGGGGCTGTACCACGGACAAGCCCCCAACGACCGCCGTCGGGTGAACTACCTGCGCGGCCTGGCCCGGGACCTCCACCTGCCGGTGGTGGCGGCGCCACAGGTGTGTCTGGCCGAGGCAGCCGACTATCCGCTGCTCGACGCCCTGATGTGTGCGCGTCTCGGCGTGGACACCCAGACGCCTCACGCTGCCAGGCCGCGCAATGACAGCGGGCATGTGGGGACGCCCCAGGGATGGGCCCAACGGTTGCCCTTCCCGGATGCCCTGCTCAACGCGGAGAAGTTGGCTCGGGAGTGCGCCCTGGACCTTCTGCCCGAACGGCTGCACGTCCCGGAACCCCTGCTCCAGCCGGCCCAAACCGCACAGGACCGGCTCGAGGAGCGTGTGTTCGCGGCGGTGGGAGAGAAGTACCCGTCCCACCGCGTGCTGGAGGTGGACACCCGCCTCCGGCAGGAACTGGCGACGGTGAGATCGCTCGACCTGGCGGGCTTTTTCCTCACGGCCGCCGAAATCGGCGACTACTGCCGCTCGCACGGCATCCTGGCCGCCGCACGGGGCTCGGCGGCGGGCTCGGTCCTGTGTTTCCTCCTGGGCCTCACCCTGTTCGATCCGCTCCAGCACGGGTTGCTGTTCGAGCGGTTCCTTCACACCGGGAAGACGGCCATGCCGGACGTGGACATCGATATCGCGAGTGCCCGGCGCGACCAGGTGTTGGCGTGGGTGGAGGAGCGCTGGGGGCTGGATGGCTCAGGGCAGGCAATGGTCGCCAACCGGGTGACCTACCGGCTCCCCAGCGCGATCCAGGACCTGGGGCGCGCTCTCGGCCTCCCCGAGGAGCTGCGCACCCGCCTGACCCACGCCCTGGGGCGGGACCACGCCCACCTGCGGCCCCACCGGGCCCGGGAGGCGGAGCGGGTGTTCACGGAAGTCCTCGGGGAGGCCCCAGTCAAGGAGACGCTGTTGCGGCTTCTGACGCGAATGGAGCCACGCCTGGTCCGACACCTCGCGCCCCACTCCGGGGGTGTGGTGCTGAGTGCCACGCCTCTGACCCACTACAGTCCCCTGACCCGCAGTTCGGGGGGCATTCGCATGCTCACCGTGGACAAGGACGATTCGGAACGCCTGGGCCTGATCAAGCTCGATCTCCTGGGGCTGCGGCTGTTGGGCGCCCTGGAGCGGGCGAGGGAAGAAGTGCTGCGCCTCACCGGGGAGTGGACCGAGTTCGGCGAGTTGCCGGACGATCCCCGGGTGTGGGAGAGCATCGGTCAGGGCGACACGATGGCCCTGTTTCAGATCGAGTCCCCCGCCCAACTCCAACTCGCCGCGCGGCTGCAACCGAAGAACCTGGTGCAACTGGCACACCAGATCGCCCTGATTCGCCCGGGCCCCATCCAGTCCGACAGCGTGCACCCGTATGTTCGGCGGGCCAGGGGGGAGGAGCCGGTCCCGGAGTGGCCCGAGCCGCTGGGCACGATTCTGGCCCCGACCCTGGGGGTGCTGCTGTTTCAGGAGCAGATTCTCAGGATCGCGGTCAGGTTCGCGGGGTACGCCTGGGGGCAGGCGGACCGGTTTCGCGGCGACCTGAGCCGGGCAGAGGACGAGGAGGAGCTGGCCCGGCTGCGCGAGCCCTTCGTGCGCGGGGCGGTGGAGACGTGTGGAGTCTCGCCCGCGCTGGCCCTGGAGGTGTTCAACCTGTGCGCGAAGTTCAGGGGGTACGGTTTTGCCGAGTCGCACAGCCATGCGTTCGCGGGGCACTGCTATGCGGGGGCGTGGCTGCGCCTGCACCACCCCGCCGCCTACCTAGCGGGGGTGCTCACGGAGTCCCCCGGCATGTGGCCGCGCGACACCCTGGCGCGGGAGGCCCGGCGCTGGGGGGTGCGGTTGGCCCCCGCCTGCATCAACCGGAGCGGGGTGAGCTATCGCGCGGAGACGGCGCGAGTCGTCCGGGTGCCACTGACCGCCGTCGAGGGCGTCAGCGTGGAGACGGCCCGTCGGATCGTGCAGGAACGGCTGGTGGGGGGGAAGTTTGCGGGCGTCGAGGACTTCTACGACCGGGTGGAGGTGCAACGGGACGTGCTGGAGACCCTGGCGAAGGCGAGCACGTTCGACGCGGTGGACGCCCGGCGCAACCGGCGCGAGACCTTCTTCGTGCTGCAAACGGTCGCCCACGCCCGGCCGTCCGGCACCCGGGGCCTGCTGTCCGTGTCGGTCACGTCGCCCAAGTTGCCCGAACTCTCCCCGGAGGAGGTGGTGCGACTCGATCTGGAGACGAAGCGGGTCACGGAGACGGGCCGACACCCCTTGGACGCGCACCGGGGCCGCTTGCGGGACCTGGGGTGCGTGCCGATCGGGGCGTTGCGGCACGGGCAGATGGTCTGGACGGCGGGGTCGGTGATCGCGCGGCAAAAACCCCCGACGGCGCGGGGGTACGCCTTCTTCGTGTTGGAGGACCGCTCGGGGCGGGTGCAGGCGGTGATCTCCCCGAAGGTGTGGGCGGCGCACCGGCAACTGCTGCGGGACGCGGCGGCGCTGATCGTTCAGGGGGAGGCCAACGTGCGGGGCCGGGCGGTGACCCTCAGGGTGGATCGGCTGTGTGAGTTGCCCGTGGGTTCCCGGTCGAACGCGGCGGATTAAGCCAGTGAGTGCTCGTTCATGCGGGGGGCAGGGGAGCGTCTCCTTGGCCGCGTGCCCTGCCCGGAGGGTGGCCGTCCTGGTCCCAGCTTCCCAGCGGCTGAACCCCTGCCTGGGCCGCAGCACTTGGCGCCTGCTGGCCTCGCTCGTCGGGCCATCCAAACTTGTCAAACCTGCCTCGACCTGGGACCCACGTGGGTCGTCTACGCGGTGTGGGCCAGTGAGGGAGGTCGTGCGGCCGTCGGCGGCGATGGCGTAGGCGTACAGCCGGTCCCGCTTTCCCAAGAGCAACGCAGGTGGGTCAGCGCGTGACGCCACCGCTCAGGCTCTCCAACTTCCATTGCGCTTCCAGATGCCCCCTTTCCGCAGCCTTTCGGTACCAATGAAGGGCTTGCGCGTCATCCTGCTTCACCCCGAGACCAAGCTCATACAAGACGCCGAGGTTGTAATACGTCTCCACATTCCCCTGAGCGGCAGCTTTACGGTAGAGGGACAGGGCCTTGCCGTAGTCACGCGGCACGCCCCGTCCGTGGTGGTACAGAAAGCCGAGATTGTTCTGCGCCCCGGCATGACCTTGTTCCGCAGCCTTTCGAAACCACTCGACGGCCACGGCATCGTCTTGCTTCACGCCGTGCCCCGACAGGTAGATGACACCCAGGTTGTAATACCCCTCGACTGAGCCTTGAGCTGCGGCCTGGCGAAACCAACCCCGGGCCTGAGTGTAGTCCTGCTTCACGCCCACGCCCAACGCGTACATCAGGCCGAGGTTGTTCTGGGCCTCCCCATAGCCCTGCGCCGCCGCCTTGCGGTACCAGGTCAGCGCCTGCACCACATCCCGCTGCACACCCCGGCCGCGCTCATACAGGACACCGAGATTGTTCTGCCCACCCGCGTGCCCCTGACTCGCGGCGTCGCGGAACCACTTCAAGGCCTGGTGATCATCCTGCCTGACGCCCCGGCCATGCACGTACAAGAGCCCCAGGTTGTTCTGGGCTTCCGCATAGCCCTGTTCAGCGGCTTTGCGGTACCACTCGGCGGCCTTGGCCTCGTCGCGTGGTACACCGCGCCCTCGCTCGTACATCGCCCCGACGTTGTTCTGTGCCGCCGAGTCGCCCTGCCCGGCGGCTTTGCGGTACCACGCCAGGGCCTGGGCGTCGTCGCGCGGCACACCCCACCCGTTCTCGTACAGGACGCCGAGGTTGTTCTGAGCGACCGCCTCACCTTGCTCGGCCGCCTTGCGGTACCACAGCGCCGCCTGCGCGTAATCCTGTTTGACCCCGAGGCCCCGCTCATACAGGTTGCCCAGGTTGTTCTGGGCGGCCGCCTCCCCCTGGGCGGCGGCCTTGCGGTACCAGTTCAGCGCCTGGGCGAAGTCTTGCCGCACGCCTTGCCCCTGGTCGTAGAGGTACCCCAGCCAGAACTGGGCCGCCGCATCCCCCTTCTTCGCGGGCAGCTCAAACTCCTGAAAGGCCTGCCGGTACTCGCCCTGGTCGTACAGGGCTATCCCCTCGGCGACACCCGCTCTGGTCGTGCCCGCGAGGAGCAGGCTGAGCAGCCAGGTGATTCGAAAGACGTTCATGGACTTCCTCCCTCCCGATAGGCGCTAACCCCTGCCGAGGCGGACCTCCCCAGATTGCAAACGGTCCCAACTCCCACCGGGGTTCAATTCCCCGCCTGAGCTCGTGCAACCAGCGTCAGCTTGACCTCCAGCGGCCTGCCTGCTCGCAAAACCGTCAGTGTGATGACCTCGCCTGGCTGGTAGCGGTAGACGGCAGAGAGGAAGTCGGAGAAGTTCACGACCCGCTGGCCGTTCACGGCTGTCACGATGTCACCCGCCGTACGCTTCCCCTTCCGGTCGAATTGGAGCGGTTGCAGTCCAGCCCGCGCGGCTGGACTGCCGGGAGCAACCTGCGTAAAGAAGGCGCCTGGCGTAGTGCCCAGGTCGAGCTTCGAGCGTTGGCTGAACTCCACGAACTTCTCCGCAGGCAGCGCATACGCCTCGGTCGCCAGTGGAGGAAGGAGCTTCAAGTCCACCCCACTGCTCGGCGCGTCCCGTTTCACACCCCGGCGAAGCTCCGCTAGGCGTGCATCGTTCTGCATGAGCGGTACGGCGTAAGCGGTCACGCGACGGCTCTGGCCTCCACTGACTGCAAGGAAACTCACCACGCCGACGACCTCACCGCGTGCGGTGATGATCGGTCCGCCACCGTCCCCCGGCAGAATCTGCGTGTCCAGTTGCATAACGCTCGCCGGGAAGTCCGGGCGCCCCGAGGTTGTTTCGAGAGTGGTGACGCGACCCGTCTTGGCCTGGAGAAACTCGCCGTTCCCGTTGCCGATGGTGAGGGTCAACTCCCCAACGGTTGGCCGGACGGTGGCGAGTGGCAAAGAGGGCAGGCTGGCAGGTAGGTTCACGTGCAGCAGGGCAAGATCAGCTCGGTCGTCGTAGCCAACCACCTCTACTGGGTAGCGTTTCTTGTCGAGGGTGAGGGCGCTGAGGTTCTTCGCACCGAAGATCACGTGATAGGCACTGACCACGTATCCATTCCCAATGTGGAAGGCCGTCCCCACTCTGTTTGGAACGCTGCAACCGTCGGAGGGGCAGTCCTCAATGCGTACGACAGCCGGGCGCAGCTTCGGTTCCAGAGCGTACAGGCTAGTTCTGGTCTGAGCGAAGGATCTGACGGGTGCGGCACCTTGCAACATCCCCAGAACATTGAGCCCAGAGCCGTTTGGTGCCGGAGCTGCCAAGGCCGTGGGGCTGGAGAGAGAAAGAGTCAGGGCAAGGAGAGGGGGGAGAGCAGGTCGGGGCACCTCTCCATCATGCTCAGGAGACCCCGACGGATCCTTGATACATCAGGGATCACCCGCTCACTCTTGAGCCGCTAAAGTCACAAGTACCTGCACGCTGACCGCCTGTCTACCTTTCTAACAGGGTTCAGGGACCCCGACCAGCAGTACCCCGCTTTGATGACCAGGACCTAGATACCCACGTCGAGCGCGTCCGGCAGGCTGGCCGCTCCGCTGTCGAGGCGGGCCGCGCTGACGTGCGAGTACACCTGCGTGGTAGCGGGCAATGCTGGCGTACGCCAGCAGTTCGCGGACCTCCTCAAGCCGGCGTCCCGCACGAGCAACGCGGTCGCGTACGCGTGCCGGCCACGTATGCGGGCTGCACGGCTCCGGGGCCAACCCAGCGTGGGCACCGAGGCGCTGCATCACCGCCTCGACGGTGCGGGCCGGGAAGGGCCGCCCTCCCCCAGCGTGCTCAATACATCAGGGCCAGGCGGGTCACCCTGAATCCGGTGGACCTTGAGCCGCTGGTTCACCGCTTCACCCCAGCGGGTGAGGGCCCTCCCAGACGAGAGCGCAGGTGTGCTGATGCGGACGCGAGGCACCCAAGACCAGCTTCTAGCCCCATCCGCCGGTGAGGAGGCTCCTCACCCCGGTGAAGTGGAGGCAATCACCCCACCTAAGGTCTGTGTGCCCTTACCCTGGGCTTGACGAACCCTTGAGGTGCCGGGGGAAGGCACCTCAACTTCGTCCCCGCCACGCCTCCCAACCCCACAGACTCTGAGGATGAAACGCACGCTGGCCCTGCTGGCCCTCACCCTCCTCCCCATTGCGTCCGGACAGGACTCACCACCTCCCCAATTTGGGCGATCCCTGCGCCTCCCAGAAAACGCGTACGAGCGCACCCACACGGCCCGGCTCCTCGACTTTCCTCTGCCGCGCGAAGGAGTGCGGCTGCGCTCGCTCACCCCCGTGGGCGCTGACTACCTCAAGGCCGTCTTCACCGACGCCCCGGCCCGCTTCGGGTACCGCTGCACGGGAGAACAGGACGTCACCCTACTGCCCGGCACCGCCGACGACGCGCAGGCCTTCCAGGCCCAACTGCTGGGGCGCCCTGGAACGCAGCCCCTCTCACAGACGGCCCGGGAAACGCTCCTCAGCGTGGGCGGCAACGTCTTCGCGAGCTTCAGCCAGTACGGTGGTGTGCTGTACCTCAGCGCCTGCCGGGCCAGCCGTGACTTCACCGCCCTGAAGACGCTCACAGGACACCTCGAAGGTTACGTGGGCGGGACACCCTTCGTGGTCACCGGGGACCTCGCCGGACGACTCACCTGGTGCACGGGCGCGCCCGCCCCCCTGCGGACCTTGCCCGCCTTCACCGGCAGTCTGCTCACCCTGGATGTCAGTCCAGACGGTACGCGCGTCGCGGCCGGGGGCTGGGACACCCAACCCGCGGTAAAGGTCTACGACGCCGCGAGCGGCGCGCTCCTGCAAACGTTGCGCCTCAAGCATGGTCCGGTGGCCATCACGTTCTCGGGCGACGCCAAGACGGTGTTGGTCCTCGACGGCAACCGCACGTACACCTGGTTCGACATCACCAGCAGCCGGGCGCTCAACACCTGGAGCAATCCCTCCCTCCTGACGCCCAACTTGCTGGGTGGGGGCGACCACCTGTTTCTGGAATGGACGGCGACCGGACCACTCCGTGTCTACGACGCCCAGAAGGGCCGTCCGGCTTTCTCGCTGCGCAACTTCAACCTCTCCGACCGGACCTTCACCCCCGATGGACAGTGGCTGGTGACCGCCGACAAGAACGGCATCCTGAGTGCGTTCAGCACCCGGGACGGCAAACCGGGCCCGACCACCACCTTGGGTGTCGTGGTGGGTGCTGGGCTGATGCCGGGTCAGCGTGGCCCCGAAGTCATTGCGTTGCTCCGTCAGACAGCGGAAGGTCGACCGTCCCGCATCGTGACTTCAGCGTGGAAGGTCGGTGAAGCCATGCTGACACCGCGCGGCATGACGGAACACCGGAACGCGAACGCCATCGTCATGGACCAGGCCAGGCTGGCTCCGGCCAGCCTCCCGCCGTGTCGGTCGCGTTGACTCGGGATTCCGCCCACGGGACGGCGGACAGGCGAAGACGCTGGGTAGTCCAGCTTGTCCCACCCACTTGGCCGGTCCTCCTCACCCGCTGGTTCACCGTTGGCCCTGGGGTCTCGTTCACATGGAGTTCCGCCCTCTGCTTAAGGGCACCCTGCCTCCGCCAGCTTGGGAGAGCGTTCACGGGGCTGGAGGGGAGCGGGCCAGGTGTTCGCTGCTCCGCGGGCCTCTTCTGCCCTGGTTCGGGAGGAGCACCTTGAGCCAGGCTTTCCTCCCCCCGGGCCCATCCGGACGACCAGAGCAGCACCGGTACGCGAGCCTGCCAGCACCATGTGACCGACCAACTCAAGCCGCCCCCGCCCTGCACAGTGTCCATCTCCATCAACTTCGCTCGTGAGCCAGGAATCCGCGCGCTCTCGGCCAGACCATGTCCAAACACCCGTCTCTCCTGCCCGGCGTGAGACACGTCGGTCCTCTCTTGAGGTGACCTTCACCCAGTTCGGAATGAACGCCCTCTTGGGTCTGTGGCGGGTGCTGGGAATGCGCTTTCGCCTCGAGGGCGCCGAGTACCGCTGCACGGTGAGTTGAGGGGAGTGGTCTCACGTGCCCGTGGCGGCTGGAGGGACTGAGGGACGGGTCCTGGAGAGGTGGCCGTGTTGAAGGCGCAGGACCACCGGCTGATCGTCACTACCTGAACTTCACCCCAGCCCATCATGGACGACTTCGAGAACCGCCGCATCCTTACTTGCGTACTCTTCAGTCATGAGCGACGCCATCAACTGGCCGGAACTATTCATCGGCGTCGCGCTGGGCAGCGGCGTTCAAGCGCTCCAAAATCAGCAGAAACGCTGGCGGCAGCGTCAGGCAATCCCCCGGCATCTCCGCACTCGTCTTCAGGAGTGTCTGGGATCAAGTGAGCAGGTGCAACACATCCTCAAGGCGTTAGAAGAGGCCCGCAAGCCACGGCCCTGGTCAGATTTCAATACCGTCACCGAGATTCGCACCCTGGTCGAGGTAGCTCTGCCCGCCCCCAGTAGCCCGTACCATTCCCTGCAGCTCGAACGTGAGCTCGTGGTCGCCATCATCTTCGAAGCGATTCAGGTCAGCGCGGCCACAAGCCAGGCCGAAGGACTGAATCACTCCCTGGAACACGGCGAGCACATGGCTCAACTGGCCCCCTCACTGCACCGCGTCTTGAGCGATTACCGCGAGCGAGTACGCCATCCTTTGCGCATGGCGGGGCAGGACATTTCGGCCATCGCGGCCGCTGCTGGCCAGCCGCAGCTCAAGCTCACCTATGACGCTAGGGGCCAAGTCTCGGCACAGGATCTCCGGCTCTCTCTCAACCTTGTGGGTGAAAACGCCCTGCGAATGCTGGCGTGGATGCAGGGCGGCGTGGATGCTCCCCGAACCCTCCAGCTCACACCGGCCCAGGGGAAGATCGGTTTCACCACGGGTCACGCTGCTCTTGAAGAGGTTCTGCACATTCAAGGTGACCCCGAGTCGCTCATCCTCCAGAGACCAATCGCGACGATGCAGGTCCGCTGCAAAATCACGCAGGGACCAACCATTAAACATGTCGATGGCACGTTGACCTACGATGCCGACACGCAAGAGATGGTCCTCCGGCTTGGCTCGGAGCAACTGAACGTCAGTTTTCACATTCATCGACCTCTTGAGAGCCTGCCGCCGAAAATGCAGCTCAGCTGGGTCATTCGGGATGACGGGCTAGTCTTCACTGGGGGAGAGGTGCGTTGGCTAGATCTACTCCTGCTGATCTTGCGTGAAGACACACAGGTAGCAATTACGGGATACACAACTTCCGCTGGTGAGGACGAAAAGTTGCCCGAGGCGTCCAATCTTTTGAAAGTAACTGGGGTGGACGATATAGGTGACGTGATTAATCATCTCAGGATCCACCGTGCTCTGGCTCGGGTCGTGCAGTACATCGAGGAGGCGGGATACGACCCGGTGCACCTGCCTCTTCCAGATGCTCTAAGCGACTTTGACGCCTTTGTACTGGGGCAGATGGACCAACTGCTGCAAGGCAACTATCAGCCGAGCGTGGCCGGTGAGGTGGCGACCGATAACCCGGAAACAGCGGCCCTTCTCCAGGAGGAGCCAGTGCCCGACCGCTTTGCCCAGTACACGCGGTTTACAGTCGGCCCATACAAAGTGGTCGCCGAGCAGCCCCTGAAGGGCCTGGTTGCTCAGATTCGACAGCGGGACGGCATAACGAGCCGGTTCCACTTGACCGCCACGGGTGACGTCCCACGGTTTTATGTTCATCTGGCAAACCCAGATACTGCTGCTGAGGCGTCGTCATAGGCCATGTTGATCAAGACGACGCCCGGGTCGCCGTTCTTGACGGTGAACGGAGCCGTGTAGCCGCACGTCGAGTTGGCGGTATGCACCCATCCGGAGGCGGTTCTACCCGCCCTCAGGTCGGCGCCTCAGTGCGGTCCAGGTAGACCTGAATCAGGCGGTGGTAGGGCAGCGGGGCCTCGACGCACGGCCATTGCACCTTCAGGAACTCGCGTATGGGCCGGGCGCGCAGGTTGCCACAGTGTGACCGCACCAGCCAGGGCAGCACATCCAGGGGCGGAACGCGGTCAGTGAAGGCCGCATCCTTGCTGACGATCACCTGAGCGAGCCGGGCGGCGTAAGCCTACAGTTCCAGGTCCGTGGGGTTCTCCTCCCACTCCTTGGCGTGGACCACCCGCACAGTCAGATCGAAGCCCGCCCTCAGCCTGGGGAAAAGTTTTCGTCCAGCAGGTAGCTATCGGGCTTCAAGCAGTCTTCTCAACGGTGAACAGGTGGGCGAGCAGACGGGAGGAGAACGCCAGACCGGCCAGCACGTCCTCCCGCGTCAGGGTCGGGTGCTCCTCCAGCACGTTCTCGAGGCCGCCAGGAACTCGAGGATCGGCTGGGCTGTGTTGCGCGTGCCGCACACGGTCCTACGGCCAGCCATTGCCCGCGCTGGCGAACCCGCTGCCCGCCAGTCTGGTGGGCCATCTTCCCGAGCTGGGCGACGGTGGCGTCCATGACCAGAGCCTGGCGCCGGCGCAGGCCACCCCTCAGCCCAGCATCCTGATCGGGACGGTCTTCCTGAACGATAAGGGGAACCTCCGATTCTTGACGAGCGCCGCCGATCGGGAACGCTCCGCACAGGCCTCGCCCTGGGCCTCGAGCGCTTCTGACGGGACGCCGCGCTGGGCCGGGCGGGAGAGGAGGGCGAGCTCCTTTCCGCCCGCCCTCCTCCCGGCGCGGCGGCTGGGCGGGAAGGCCCGCTTGAGTCTCAAGAGCGTCCACACGTCCTGACTCCTCGGCGGGCAACGCCCTGCGTCGGAAAACACTGCCATATCCAACCCATAGTGCGCGATAGGGATGATGCGGAACACCCAGTGCGGCCATGCTGTCTTTGGCGCACAGCCGAGGCCGGAATACCCGCGACGAGTGAGGAGATCCGCCAGTCACATGCCCAGCCGTGTCCAGCCGTGGTCATTTGAGTGACGGTCCAGGTTAAGAGTCAGTACCGTGAGGTCATGGGGACCTACGACACCCTAAACACCCGGCTGCCACCAGACGCCTCCATGGCGGAGGTCAGGAGCCTCCTGCATGAACTGGAAGCCCGGAGCGTGGCTCTGGAGACCCGCCAAGTGTACGCCACGATCGGGAGCGTCGCCCGCCTGACGCTGCTTCCGGACGAACGACAATCTCCGTTTTTCGTCGGCCTGGACTACCGGCCGGATGGCAACGCCCGGCGAGGGCAGTACAACGATGAGGAGCTAAAGATCTTGCGCGAGGCGGCCACGCAGGTGCAACACGCGGGGTTGGCGGCCCGGCTCGCCGACATCCTGTGGCTTCTGGTGAGAGAGGCCCCGTTTGCCCGTCAGGCGATCACTGCTTATGTAGATTACGCGCGGGCGCGGGACCACGTGGAACTCGTGAACGACGATCCTCAGGACGCCACCGACAGCTTGCGCCGGGCGGCCAGTCTGGCGCAGCAAACGGGGAAGAAGTCACCCCTTCTGGACGACGTGTTGCAGGCGGTTGAGCGTACGCTTGCCCAGCACCGGGACGACGATCAGCAGGGTCGGTATAGCCACGCCCTGCTCAAGGTGCTGTTCAGGCTGAAACGGGGCGACCTCAGGGTTCTGGCGGAACAGGCCGAAGACCTGGCCCGCCGCTGCGAAGGCCTGGCGAACTGGTCGATGGCCAGGACGCACTGGGATACGGCTGCACTCTTCCATAACCGCGCGGGCCAGCCGGACCAGAGCAAGGCGGCCAAGCTCGCGGCCGCCGAGGCCTTCGTTCAGTACGCTCGAGGGTTCATCCGGCCGGGCTCGCCTCCCTTTCTGGCGGTCAAGGAACTCATGCGGGCCGTGCAGCTGCTGCGGGACGCCGGGGCGACACGCGAACGGGTGCAAGAGGTCTTGCGGGAGATTCGCTCCCTTCAGGGAGAGGAAGACCGGTTCATGAGGGCGTTCCCCGTTGAGGTACCTGCGCCGCTGGTCCGTGACCACCAGCGGGCCGGGCAGGATCAGGTGACGGGCCTGACGTTCACGGGCGCACTCCAGCAACTGACCCGCATCGCCGCCCTGCCGCCGATGGCGGCCCTGCGGAAAGCGGCCCTGGACGCGTTGAAGACCACGGTGGTTCAGCACCTCGCCACCATCACCCTGGGCGACCACGCGGGGCGCCAGCAGGTCACGCTGAACAGCGAGGAGGAGTACCTGGCTTTCCAGATGAGCCGGCAGGCCGCCAACGCCCGCTTGCTGGCGGTCATCTCCCTGGATGCCGCCGTGGCTCAGGTGCGCCAGGAGCATTCCATCGGCCCCCAGGACCTGGCGTTCATCGTGGCGAGCAACGTCCGGCTCCCCGCCGGGCATGCGGCCAGTGTGCAGCGGGGCCTCCGGTATGGCCTGGCGGGTGACTTCCTGGCCGCGATTCCGATGCTGCTGCCCCAGCTAGAGGCCGGCCTCAGGCACATGCTGAACACCGAGGGTGTCGAGACCACCGGCCTGGATACATCCGGCGTTCAGCAGGAACACAACCTGAACACCTTCCTGACGGACGAAAAATACACTCGGCCGCTTGAGCGTGTTCTGGGCGAAGCCTTCGTCTACGACTTGCGGACGTTGTTGGTGGAGAAGGTCGGCGAGAACCTGCGCAATACCAGTGCCCACGGCCTCGCGCTGGACGGACAACTGGAGGATATCCCGGCCCGCTACACCTGGGCGCTCATCCTGCGTTTTTTCCTGGGCGGTGTGCAGCGGCCGTGATGGAGGTGGCCTGACATCCCAAGGAAAGGGAGGCCCGCCCGCAAATTCTGTGACGAAGCCGAGTACCGCGCCTGGCTCATCTCTCTGGTTGAAGCTGGGAACACGAAGATCCTGATGGTCCCCGCCGTCCTAACCGTCAAACGCGGCATCCGGTGGTTTGCCCCTGGCGTTCCTTCCATCCACCAGGGCGAGCGGCTGGGGGGCCGATGGCTCTGGCAAAGCTACCGCCTGTTGATCGTCGCGGCGCTTAAAGCCGCGGACATACGCTTGGTCGAGGACGTGCCCTGGCGCAGCCGGGGGCTCTTCAGTCGGGCTTAGCGGAACACAAATTTCACGCCAGCCAGCCTACACCTCTCGTTCTCTATACCCACCCCACACCTCTCAGAACGATTCCGAGGCCCCTTCCTGGCCCTCCTGAGAGGACACATGAAAAACGTCGTTCAGCACAGGGAAAATTTTGACGGTATTTCACTAATGCAGAAGCGTTCTTTCTTGGTTATGTTTTAAGCGTAAAATGGGGGCAGCTTCTCAGGGAGATGTGTCATGTGCAACCGCGCTGAAGACCAGTTCGCCCCACATGCCCGGCAGGACCTGGAGCGCCTGTTCGGCGACATTTTTACCTGGCCCGAGCCGCGGGAGCGGATCAACCCCACGGACCCGCTCCTGGCGGTTCGGGTCCAGGACGACGGCTACGCCGCCGTACCGCTCCGTTGGGGGCTCATCCCCCCAGGGAAGACCTCTGAGGACCTGAAGCGCCTCACCACGACCAACGCCCGCGTGGAGACCCTAAGTGAGAAACCGACCTTTCGGGGTGCATTCCTGGAGGGTCGGCGCTGCATCGTGCCGCTGAGCGCGTTCTTTGAGCCCGATGCCGCTCGCACGCCGAAGCGCGGGGAGCGCAAGCGCTGGCACCGCGTGCATCGCCCGGACCACCGACCCCTCCTCGCTGCCGGGCTGTGGGAAGTCACGGTCACGCCGGACGGCCCGCTCGAGAGCGTCACCGTCGTCACCCGCGAGCCCGTCCCTGATCTGGACGTGCATGACCGCATGCTGGCCCTGCTGTTGTCTCAAGACCTCGACGCCTGGTTGCGCGGCACCCCGCAGGAGGCCCTGGAGGCAGCCATGACCAGTTGGCCCTCCGGCCTGCTCGTGCAGACCACGGCGTAACGCTGTGCCTGGGCTTGACCCTGAAGCCTCGGCCCAGCCGCTTCAACCGTTCATGCCGGGCTTCCACACCTGAATTAGGACCCGTTCCTGCTTAGCTCAGCAGTACGCGTGAGGGCACAAGCGGGGGGCAGGGGCGCGTCTACGTGTCCGCGTGCCCCTGCCCGTCCAA
The DNA here is from genome assembly GCF_025997855.1 of Deinococcus aetherius. Taxonomy (NCBI): domain Bacteria; kingdom Thermotogati; phylum Deinococcota; class Deinococci; order Deinococcales; family Deinococcaceae; genus Deinococcus; species Deinococcus aetherius. The sequence goes on along the minus strand of NZ_AP026561.1, from coordinate 39,232 downwards.
TGGCCGTCGTAGTCCCGGCTTCCCGGCGGCTGAGCCCCCTGCGTGGGCCACGTCTCCCGGCGGCCTCGGACTCTGGTGCCTCAGCCTGCGCCAGCACAGCCTCGCCCGTCAACACGCCCGACGGCGGACCCCCGCCTCAGCCACACACCTCCCGACTCGGACACGCCACACTGGCCGCCTCATAAGCAAGCCGCGCCTCCTGTACATCGCGCATCTCTACGCCCTGCGCCCCGACCGCCCTTGATCTACAACGGTGAGCGCCACCATCGTCTGCCACGGATGAATGGCCGCTCGTCCAGGGATGGAGGCGAGGTAGTTTGGATGCCCGAGAGGGCGCCTCGACATCCGAGCCTCTTCGATACTTACGTTTAGAACACTAAACGTAAGTATCATGGGCGGGTGAGCCTCGTCCTCGCCTCGAAGTGGAGTCAGCCGGAGAACCGCCGTCGCGAAGCGTTGAGGGCAGCCCAGAGCCAGGACGCTGACGCGCTGCTCGACCTGCTGAGCCACCACCTGCGGGTCAAGTCACGGCGGGCGGGTGGCGTCAGCCCTCAGACCTTGCGGAATTACGGGGTGGCCGTGCGTGACTTCCTGGCCTTTACCGGACCCCCCGAGGCCCCCCGGCTGAGCGTGCAGAACCTGACGCCTGACGACCTCGAAGCGTACATCATCCACACCCGGGAACGCCTGCGTCAGGACGGGAAGAAAACCGGACTGACGCTGGGCAGCGTGGCAACGTACCTGTATGGGGTTCGGGCGTTGTACCGTGCCCTCGTCTGGGCAGGGGCCGTGCGCGAGAATCCTACCCAGGGAGTCGCGGCGCCCCGAGACCCCACGCCCGCCCACGCGAAGAGGCGGGCCCTGCCCCCCGCGCAGTACCGCGCTCTCCTCGCCGCACCGGACGGGCAGCCAGACCCGGCCACCGCCGCGCGGGACCGGGCGATCCTGGTGCTGGGAGCGACGCTCGGCTTGCGGGCACAGGAGATCGTCGACCTGCAGGTCGGGGACGTCCGGCTCGGCCTGCGCGAGGTGCATGTCACCCATGGCAAGGGGGGCAAGGCTCGGCGCATCCCTTTGCCTCCGGCGGCGGGGCAGGTGTTGGCCGCGTGGCTCCAGATGCGGCAGGCCCTGGTGCTGGCGGGCGACCTTCCCCAGGATCAATTGACCCTGATCGTCTCGTTCCACCGGGGGAACCTGGGGGGAAAGCTGACGACGGCGGGATTGCGGAGCATCGTGAACGGGTACTTCCAGCGTCTTGGGCTGCCGCCGGACATGTGGGGAGCGCACACCTTGCGGCGGACTGCGGGGACGCGGCTGTACCGGGCGACGCGGGACCTGCACGTGGTCTCGGACGTGCTGGGGCATGCCAGCGTGACGACGAGCGCGATCTACGCCAAGCTCGATGCGGACGTACGGCTTGAGGCGCTCTCGGCCGCCGAACAGGCCGATTGAGCCGACCCCGGGGTGTATCAGGCAGAGACTTCCCTTGCGTCCAGGGCGATAGGCATGTCGTTCCAATTCGGTTCCCTCCAAGAGAGGGAGTTGATGAATGCTGACGTGTACCACACGATGGTCGCTAATCGACTCTGTTGAAGTCAGAGTCAAACTTCGTGGTGCGACGGCAAGGGAGCGACCGGACCACGGCGAAAGAAGCGGTAGGGTTAGGCTCATTTCTTGCACCTGAATAGGTAGCCAAAGCGCGCTCCCAGACGCGAGAAAGGGGGTGTGTGGAACCTCAAGCTTCGCGGGGAGCGCGCCCGTATTCTGGCAGACGCACTTCTCTGTGTCCCCAACAGTCCGTATCAGCAGCGCAGCCTCCAGGCTGCGCTGGGGCTCTTTCTCGACCTGAAGACGAAAAAGGCGCTGCACCGGGCCCACACAGTCAGTGCCAGTGCGCTCAGTCGCTTGCTGAACGCGTACGAGTGGGACACAGCAGCTTGCTGGACGACGCTGGTCCAGGCTCAATGGGACGCCCTGCTGCTCGCCGCCCGCCGCACACACCACCCTCGCTTACGGCTGTGTGTGGACCTGACCCGCGTCCCGTTTTCGGGACGCGACCTGCCCTTCGTTCGTGTGCAGGGCGAGGTTTACGGCATTCATCTGGTCGTGCTGTACGCGGTGTACGAGGACCTGAAGTTCCCGGTGGGGTATCGGGTGTATCGGGGGAAGGGGACCCCTTCCCCCGTTCGTCTCGCCCTGGACCTGCTGGCGACTCTGCCCGCCGAAGTCAGCCGCCGCTTTGACGTGTGCGTCCTGGCAGACAGCGGCTTCGAGTCCGCCGCCTTCCTTCAGGGCGTGCGGGACCTGGGTTTCGAGTTCGTGGTGGGGGTCCGTTCCACTCGACGCACCGACCATCCCGGGCACGTCACGGTGGAGGATTGTAAACACGGGAGCTGGGTGAACCTCGCCAACTGGCCGTGGGACACGCTCACCCTGGCCCGGGTGGACCGAGGGGAGCGCACCTTTTTCTCCGTCGCCTCCCAACTGCTCCCGGGCGACTTGGTCGCCCGGGAAGGAGCACGGCGCTGGGCCATCGAGTCTTTTTTCAAAGAGGCCAAGCACGGCTTCGGGCTGAATCGCTTCGCCTTCCCGGCCCGACGCGCCACGTCCCGGACAACCAGTTGGATCGCGCGGGTGCTATAGCGATCATGCCGGTTGCTCTCGAACACGTATCCGGTGCGGCGCCCTCCGAGATGGGTCCGCAGTTCCTGGGCCAACATCGGCAGGATCGGTACGCACCCGTTGCTGCCCCCCTTGGCATGAGCGATGTGCACCTGGGGCGGGTCCAGCCCCAGGTGCAAGTCCTCAACGCGCAGGTTCACGAACTCGGACACCCGTGCTCCCGTGTAGAACAGCGTTTTGACCATCAGGCCCGAGCTGCTGTTCCGGCGGTACGCCGTTTCGATCAGGCGCTCGATCTCCTCCTGGCCGAGCCGATCCACGGTACGCCGCCTCTCTTTGGGAGCAGCGAGCCGAAGTTCGCGGCGTACATCCTCGATCACATGTTTGGTCTGGTCGGCGTGCTCCGCCTCAGCGGTGTGCACCACCACTGCGCGGGGCGGTCGTGCTCCGACTCGGTGACGCCGGTGACAGAAGCGTGGGCCCCAAGTTCATTGCTTGACGCTGGACCAGGAGCCGGCAGACCGTGGTTCAGGGGCCGGTGCGCTCCCTGACCGGGTGACCGAACTGGGGAAGGGCCAGCCACACCCACATCGCCGCGACCGACACGAACGACACCAGTGGGCTGAGCAGGGCCAAGGCCGCGCAAGCCAGGCACCACGGAATCGACCACGCCGACTTGACCCGGATATCGAGCAGGGCGGCAGCCCCCTGTGGGTACTCGGCCAGCACGGCCTGCACCAGGCCGCGGTGCGTCAGGGCAGCGAACAGGTTGGCCAGGGCGTAGAACGCGGCGGCGGCGCTGGCTGATTCCGAGCGCAGGTATTCGGCGACCACGGACGTCGGGAAGGGCAGAAAGGAGATGTTCAGCAGGAACAGGCCGTTGACGAGCATCACCCTCAACGACACCTGCCCCACCTGCGCCATCACGAGGTTGTGACCGATCCAGGCCACCAAGATGGTGGAGAACGTGAGCGTGTAGGCCAGGTACGACGGCCAGAGGGCACCGAGCCCCGCCCACAGCGCCGCCGGGCGGGCATGTTCGCCAATCTGCGGGGCCCGGATCTCCAGCACCAGCAGCGTGATGACGATGGCGAATACACCGTCGCTGAAAAACTCCAGCCGGCTGGCACTGCTCAAAGGTAGGGCCACGAGAACCTCCTGAACCGCACTCCACCTGCACCGCCTCGTTCTTCAGGTCGGCGAGACCGCGCTTCCGCTCCCCGGTGAGCCGCGTCACCTTAAGGCGAGGGGGGGGTGCTCCATGCGGGGGTGGCGGTTTCGCCCTGCGCGGCGTTTGAAACTGTTTCCCACGCCTCCCAGGTAGCGAGTCGCTCGGCGTAGGCGGCGCGCGAGATGGGCAGGGTCTCGCTGCCGAGGATCAGGCGCAACGGCGGCTCGGGTGCGTCCACGAGTTCCAGGACGGCCTGCGCGGTCGCCTGGGGATCACCGCGTTTCACGTCTCTGATGTTCGCCATCACCTGCGTCCGCAAAGGAGCCGAAATCAGCCATCGGGAAGTTGAAGCGTTGTGGGCGCTCAGCGGTGCATGGGCATTCCGGCCTCGGCGGGTTCCTGAATGGCGGCTTCCAGAATCTGCCGCGCCACGTCCTCCGCCGAATCCGGCTGGCGCATCACCTCGGCCTGCTCACTTGTCGGGCGCGGGCCGTCGCCGGGGTTGCTGCGCCGGGCGTTCGCACCGAAGTCGGTGGCGGTCAGGCCGGGGTGAAAGAGGACGACCCGGATGTTGTCCGCCGCCAGCTCGTTCCGGGCCGTCAGCGTCAGGCCGTTGAGGGCGTACTTGGTGGAGGCGTAGGCCCCGATGCCGGGAATCGCCATCTTGCTGACGTTGCTGCTGATGTTGATGATGACGCCGCCACCCTGCTCGCGCATGCCCGGAACGACCGCCTGCATGGCGTGCAGCGGGCCGAGCAGGTTCAGCTCGATGATCTGGCGGTAGTGATCGGGATTGACGGTGGCGACCGCACCCACCGCCGCCTGACCTGCGTTATTGATCAGGATATCGACCTGGCCGAAACGCTGCCGGGCCGCCTTGATGAGCGCCTGCACCTGCGCCTGATCGGTCATGTCGGTCGGCACGGTCAGCGTTTCGGTGCCATCCGGCAGCCCGGCGGCCACCGCGTCCAACTTGTTCGCCGACCGCGCCGCGAGAACCAACTTTGCGCCCGCCTCCGCGAAGACCTGCGCCGTCGCCGCGCCGATGCCCATTGAAGCCCCGGTGATGATGACCACTTTTCCTTGCACGTCCATGTGTGTTCTCCTTCGCCGCTGTCCAAGACGCGCTTCTCCGGGTATCCTAAGAAACGGAACGGCGTACCACTAAAATATGGGACATGGTTCCGTTTGTCAACTAAGAGGAGAAGGACAGGATGACCGACATCAATGAACCGACGCCAACCGCGACGCCCAAACGGGCGGACGCCCGGCGCAATGAACAGACGCTGCTCGACGCCGCCGCCGCCCTCTTCGTCACCTCCGGCGTGGAGGTGCCGGTGCGTGACATCGCCGCCAAGGCGGGTGTGGGGACAGGCACCATCTACCGGCACTTCCCGACCCGCGCCGACCTCATCATCGCGGTCTACCGCCATCAGGTGGAGGGCTGCGCCGAGGCTGGTCCCGCCCTGCTGTCCAGCAGCGCCAGCCCTTACGCCGCCCTGCGGCAGTGGACTGGGCTGTTCGTCGATTTCCTCACCACCAAGCACGGGCTCGCCGCCGTGCTGCGAACGGACAACGATGAGTTCAAGGCGCTGCACGCCTATTTCCTCGGCCGCCTGGTGCCGGTGTGTACGGCGCTGCTGAGCGCCGCCGTGGAGGCCGGTGAAGTTCGCTCAGACATTGAGGCCCAGGAATTGATGCGTGGCGTGGGCAGCCTCTGCATCGGCGCCAGTGATCCACACTACAACGCCCGCCGCATGGTTGACCTGCTCATCAACGGACTGCGGCACGGGTGAGCGGGCACGGCTGAAATCAGGGCATTGACGTCCTCCATCGCTATGTTGGCTCACTTCAGGCCCACCACGGCCCGCAGCGCCCCCGCATCCGGCGTCCACGCCACCATCGCCAGACCGGGCCGCGCGTGGGGTCAGCCACGAAAGTCGTGCCCGACCTGCACGCCCGCCCGTGGGAGGCCCTGGCCATGCTGATCTTTGAAACCCTGCTCGGGCTGCTGCTGGGCGCGGCCATGCTGTCGATGGTCGCCCGGCGGCTGAACATTCCCTATCCGACCCTGCTGGCGGTGGGGGGCACGCTGGTCGCCTTTCTGCCGGGCGCGCCCCGCGTGACCCTGCCGCCCGAGCTGATCCTGGCCCTGTTCGTGGCCCCGGTGCTGCTGGACGCCGCCGCCGACACCTCGCTGCGCGACCTGCGCGCCAACGCGGGGGCCGTGGGGTCGCTCGTCGTGGTGGCGGTGGGCCTGACGACCGTGGCCGTGGCCGTGACCGCCCGGCTTCTCCTGCCCGAGTTTCCGTGGGCCGCCGCCATCGCGCTCGGGGCGCTGGTCGCGCCGCCCGACGCCGTGGCGGCGCTGGCGGTGCTGCGGCAGGTCAACCCGCCCTTTCGGCTGCGCAAGGTGCTGGAGGGCGAGAGCCTGCTCAACGACGCCTCGGCGCTGCTGATCTATACGCTGGCGGTCGGGGCCGTGGCGAGCGGCAGCTTCTCGCTGCTGGGTGCGCTGCCCACCTTTGGCCTCGTGGTCTTTGGCAGCGCCCTCGTCGGCTGGGCGCTGGCCTGGCCGGTCGGGCGGCTGATCGAGCGCATCGACGACGCGCCGACCTCGGTCATCTTTCAGTTCGGGCTGACCTTTGCCCTGTGGCTGCTGGCCGAGAGATTGGGCCTGTCGCCCGTGGTGACCACCGTGGTCTTCGGGCTCACCGCCGGGCGCGGCCCGGGGCTCGCGGCGCGGCTGCGGGTTCCGAGTTTCGCCGTGTGGGACGCCGTGACCTTCGTGCTCAACGTGCTGGCCTTTACCCTGATCGGCCTGCAACTGGGGCCCATCCTCGACGCGCTGAGCGGGGCCGACCTGCGGCGCTCGCTGGGGGCAGCCCTCATCATCCTGGCGGTGGTGGTCACCGTGCGGCTCGTCTGGGCGCTGGTTTACGGGGTCGTGCGGTCTCGGAAGCGTTCCGCCGCCGGGGGGGACGCCTCTGCCCCGCCGACCGCCGCCGGTGGCCTGGTGATCGGCTGGTCGGGGATGCGCGGCATCGTGACGTTGGCGACGGCCCTGGCGCTGCCGGAGGGCTTTCCCGAGCGCAACTTCATCCAGCTCACCGCCTTCGTCGTGGTGCTGGGCACGCTGGTCATCCAGGGCCTGACGCTGCGCCCACTGCTGCTGTGGCTGCGCCTGCCGCCCGACACGACCGTGGAGCGCGAGCTGCGCCTGGCACGGGCCATGGCACTCAAGGCGGCCCTCCACTCCCTGGACGGCGACGACTCCGAGGCCGCACAGCGCCTGCGGTTGGAGTACAGAGAAGGCCTGGGCCAGCTCCGCGGGGGCGGGGACCCGCACAACTCGCCCGACAACGTGCTGCGCCACGGGGTCGTGGCCGCCAGCCGCCGTGCCCTGAGCGAGTTGCGCCGCAGCGGCCAGATCGGCGACGATGCCTACCACCTCGTCGAGACTGAACTGGACTGGCTGGAACTCAGCGCCGGGCCCGGCGCAGCGCCGGCGTGAGGGAAGGGCGGGGATTGGGTTGGGCCCCCCTGCTCCGGGGAGCGCAGCCAGGGATGCGGGGCCCAACCTCTGACTCCGGGCGCAGCAGATGGCGCTTCACAACCTCGGGTGCGAGGGGAGGAGAAGGGTCAGAACAAAGCGGAAGCTCCGGTAGGCCTCCCCAAGAGCTTCCGCCGCGTCAGGACACGGTGACCCACCTGTTCACGCTGGTGTACGTCTACGTCGATGATTATTTGCAGAGCGCTGCGGGTCTGTCCCAGTCTGTCTGAAGGAGCCGACAATCCTGGGATCAGGACGGAGTCACCACGGGAACGGGCCGTCCGGACCCGAGAATGTGCCTGTCGGACCGTCGGCATCGAGGGCGACGCGCACAGGTTGACGCGCTCCCTGCTCGACCGTCTCCGTCCCCGAGAAGTTGTTGAGGGCGGTCGCGGTGAAGCCCGGACTCACGGCGTTGACCTTGATGCCGGTCGATTCGAGTTCGATGGCGAAGGCGAGTGTGACCGCGTTGAGGGCAGTCTTCGAGGCCGTGTAGACGACGCCGAACCCGGCGCGGTACGGAAAACCTGGATCCGCGTTCAAGGTGAGCGAGCCGGCACCGCTCGACACGTTGACGATGCGTCCGGCCGGCGCTTCGCGCAGGAGCGGCAGCATGGCCGGCGTGACGGCGATGACCCCGAAGACGTTCGTCTCGAACACCGCGCGCACGTCGTCGAGTGACGCGGTGCTGGGACGGTTGGACCGGAGGATCTCTTCCATCGGCGTGCCCGCCGGGCCTGCATGTGAAATGGCCGCGTTGTTCACGAGCACGTCGAGGCGTCCGAACTCCGTGCGGATACGCTCCGCCGCCGCCGTGATGGAGGCATGATCCGTCACGTCGAGCTGAATGGCGTGCGCGGCTTCCCCGATGCTCTGCGCGGCCACCTCCCCCTTCCCAAAGTCCCGTGAGCCCACGAGCACGGTGAAGTTGTGTGCGGCGAGGTCTTTGGCGACCTGAAGGCCGATCCCTTGATTGGCACCGGTGATCAGGGCGACGGGCTGATCTGACATGGTGATCCCCTGTATCGCTGCCGAGAACGGATGGCCTCAAGCAAGTGGAGCAGCGTTCCACAACGATACGGAACTCTGTTCCGACTGTCAAGCGAGGACGGCTATCTATGAATGATCAAGACTCACCAGCGATTCCTGAACGGAAGAACTCGCCAGCCTCTGAGACTCCACTCAAACGCAACGATGCGCGCCGCAACATCCAGAAGCACTCCGACGCAGTGGCTGCCCTCTTCGTCACCTCCGGCGTCGAGGTGCCCGTCCGCGAGATCGCGGCGGGGGTGGGCGTCGGGATGGGGGCACCATCTACCGGCACTTCCCGACCCGGTCGGACCTGATCATCGCCGTGTACCGCCACCAAATCGGGGCCTGTGCCGAGGCCGGGCCACAGCCCCTACGCTGCCCTGAGGCAATGGATCAACCTCTTCGTGGATTTCCTGGCCACCAAGCACGGGCTCGCGGCGAGCATGCAGCCCGGCGACGCCAATTACCAGGCGCTGCACCCCTCGTTCCTGAATCGCCTGGTGCCCGTGTGCGCCGCCTTGCTGGAGGCCACGGTAGAGGCTGACGAGATTCACCCCGAGATAGAGGCCTCCGCCCGGATGCGCGGTGTGGCAGCCTGTGTGTCGGTGCCGTCGACCCCCACGACAAGGCCCGTCGTATGGTTGACCTGCTCATCGTCGGACTGCGCCAAGTGGAAGCGCCGCCCAGTCTGAACACAACACCAGTTGCGTGGGCAGAATGATGGCCAGTCATTCGGTTGAGAAGTGAGGCCGACCACCTCCCATGAACCGTGACTTGACGTCCCGGAACAATGTGCTGCACCGATACTCACGTTCCCCCTTAACGGCTCTTTTCGGGCAGTTGTGGTGACAACGCACTCTTCGGGGTATCGCTGATGGGCGAAGGTCTGGGGGATCGTGTCAGCAGCACACGCAGCCCTTGACAGCCTCTCCTCGTCATGTAACAGTGCGGGTGTCATGAGTCTCGATAGTCGGCTCTCCAGCGTGCTTCATCTGCTGCTGCACTTGATGGAGTCTCAGGAGGCCATCCCCTCCGAGCGGCTTGCCACCGCCCTGAACAGCAACCCGGTGGTCGTACGCCGCACGATGGCCGGACTGCGCGGCGCCGGTCTCGTCACCTCCGAAAAGGGGCACGGGGGCGGCTGGCGCCTGTCCTGCGACCCCGACCAAACGACCCTGTTCGACGTGTACCGGGCCCTGGGTTCGCCCACGCTCTTTGCCATCGGCAACCGCTCCGAGCGCCCCACCTGCCTGATCGAACAGGCCGTCAACGCGGCCCTGGACGACACCTTGCGGGAGGCGGAGACCCTGATCACCGCACGGCTTCAGACCCTGACGCTGGCGGCCCTGGCGAGCGACTTTGAGTCCCGACTCCAACTGTCCCTTTGCGCCCCTCAGGAGAACACCCATGCTCTATGACGCCCTGATCATCGGCGGCAGCTACGCCGGGCTGTCCGGCGCGATGCAAGTCGCCCGCAGCGGTCGCCCTGTCTGCGTCCTCGACAGCGGCCAGCCGCGCAACCGTTTCGCCACCCATTCCCACGGGTTCTTCGGTCAGGACGGTCAGGTCCCGCGCCAGATGATCGCCCGGGCCCGCGCCGATCTCTGCGCCTATTCCAACGTGACGGTTCTGGACGCCCGAGCAACCCATGCCCGACGTGACGGGGACGCTTTCTGCGTCACCCTCGCTTCCGGTGAGACCCTGCGCGCCCGGAAGCTGCTGCTGGCCTACGGGGTCGTGGACCTGTTGCCCGACCTGCCGGGCGTGGCCGAACGCTGGGGACAGACGGTGCTGCACTGTCCGTACTGTCACGGCTACGAGGTCAGGGGAGAACGGCTCGGCGTCCTGAGCGTCATGCCACAGTCCACCCACCAGGCGCTGCTGATCTCGGACTGGGGACCCGTCACCTTTTTCTTGAACGGAAGCCCCCCACCGGATTCCACAATGCTGGCGAAGTTCGCCACACGCGGAATCACGGTCGAGCCCGCCCCGATCCTGGGGCTGGAGGGTGCAGCCCCAGCGCTGGACGGCGTGCGCCACACAGATGGTCGCCTCGTTCCCGTGGACGCCCTCTTTCTGGCCTCACGCATCCGCCCGGCCAGCGACCTCGCCGAGCAACTGGGCTGCGCCCTCGTGGACGGTCCCCAGGGACCGCTGCTTCAAACGGACGCGGGCAAGCAGACCAGCGTGCCGGGCGTGTACGCGGCGGGCGACCTCACCCCGGGCATCGGCAATGCCTCGATGGCCGCCGCCGACGGGGTGTTCGCCGGAGCCTCCCTGCACCAGTCCCTGATCTTCGGGCCGCTGGCTGCATTGGAGCAGGTCGCCTCGGACTGACTGAGGGCCACAACGTCGGGACTTTTCCTCAAAACGCAGCCCGGGCCGCGTTCGGCGGTCCGTCGTGGCATGACCTTCCCCGACCCGCAGGAGGAATACAGATGAACGAAACAGGCGACCCCTCCCTCCCGTCCACTGCCCCGGCGTACTGGGAGCAGCGTTACCAGGACAACCCGCGGCCCTGGACCGGGCGACCCAACGCCATCCTGGCGCGGTGGGTGGAGCCCTTGACTCCGGGCAGCGCCCTCGACCTGGGGTGCAGCGAAGGCAACAGCGCCGTCTGGCTGGCCGGGCAGGGCTGGCAGGTCACAGGGGTGGACATCTCGGCCACAGCCCTGAAACGTGCTGCCCAGCACGCCGAGGGTGCGGGGGTGAGCGCCCGCACCCACTTCGAGCAGCACGACCTGGAGGTGAGCTTTCCGGCAGGGCAGTTCGATCTGGTCTACGCGCTCTACCTGCAATCCCCCGTGGCCTTTCCCCGGGACGCGGTGCTGCGCCGGGCCGCCGCCGCCGTGCGGCCCGGCGGCCTGCTGCTGGTGATCGAGCACGCCTCGGCGCCTTCGTGGGTGAAAGAGCCCAACATTCAGTATCCCACCGCGCAGGAAGCGCTGGGCACCCTCGGTCTGAATCTTGACGGGTGGGACCTCGCCTACCTGGGAAGCCCGGAGCGTGCCGTGACCGAAATGAGCAGCCCGGACGGTCAGGGGGGCACGATCAAGGACAACATCATCGCCCTGAGGCGGCGCGGGCCATGACGACCGACGAGGAGAGCCCAGCCACATTTCCCGGAGGGTTCCTTGACGTTCAGCGCCTCGGCTTTGTTCACTCCCGCCCGGCGTGAGCAGTTCACCCGCTTCCCTGAACTCGACGGCCCGCAGTCCAAGACACAACGCTAGCCGCGCAACTGGGGCCAGACGAACTTCCTTGTTCACTTCCCGGTGCCCTCCCGCTCAGGCTCAAGCGCCCGCTCCACGTCACCTGCGTGAGGCGCCCAGGTGGTCTAGAAGCCCGCAGGAAGGCGGCCACCCCACCGACGAGGATGGGGTCGATCTCGGCCACGTCACCACTGCCCAATTCACGCCAGGAGTTCTGGCCCAGGTGATCCAGCGCCAGCAGGAAGGTGAGCGCGGTGAAGTGCTCCGCCGCCCGAAGGGCGTTTGACCGGCACGGGTGAGAGCGGCGAAGCGTTCGGCGATCTTCGTCTCCGGCGTGTCCCCTGGCTGCCGTCCGGGCAGGGGAAAGCGCGCCGCCTCGGTGACCAGCAGTTTCCGAATCTGAGCCTGGCTTCCGGGCCAGGGCAGGCCGGGCGGCGCCGTGCCCCCCCCCCCATCCCCTCACCCTGGGGGCGGGCCGAAGTCCAGGCCCCAGCGCGTTCCCGCCCGGTCGGCGCAGCCCCGCTTGGCCCGGTACATCCGCTGGTCAGCCCGGCGCAGCCAGCCGCTCAGCGTGTCGCCCGGCCGCGCTCCGGTGGCCCCGGCGTTCAGGCACACCGGCCCGACGCCCGGCGGCCAGGGGGCCCCCCGCAGGGCCGCGTTCAGCCCGGCGACCTGCCGGGTGACCTCGGGGCGGGTTCCGGGCACGAGCAGGGCGAACTCGTCTCCCCCCAGCCGAAAGGCCTCTCCCCCCGGCGGCAGCGCCCGCCCGAGGACCCCGGCGACGGTGATCAGCACCTCGTCGCCGACGTCGTGCCCGAAGGCGTCGTTGACGGCCTTGAACCGCTCGACGTCCACGAGCACGAGCGTGGTCACCTCTCCCCCGGCGCGGGCGGCGTCCAGGGCCCGCCCGGCGTGGGCGTTAAAGGCCCGCCGGTTAGGCAGCCCGGTCAGGGGGTCGGTGAGGGTGGCCCGTTCGAGCTGGGCGTGCCAGCGGGCGTTTTCCAGCGCGATGGAGACGTGCTGCCCCAGCAGCTCCAGAAACAGCAGGTCGGTCTCGTCGAAGGCGCCGGTGCGGTAACTCTGGAGAGACAGCACCCCCACCCGCTCCCCCCCGATCTCCAGGGGGACCAACAGCAGCGAGCGCACGCTCTCGGGGTCGTCCCCCGGCAGGTGGTCGTCGAGGACGATCTCGTCCGGGCTCAGCACCCGCCGCACCCGCACCGGGTTGGCCACCTGGTACGCCTCCAGGTCGGGAATCGACAGGGGGCCGTGGCACAACACCTGCTCGACGATGCCCTCCTCGTAGACGGGCAGGCGGCTCGTCGTGTGCTGGCGGCCCTCGTACAGTTCCCAGACCCACTGGGCCGGGGAGGCGAGCAGGGCCAGCAGGGTCACGTGGGTCGAAAAGAGCGTCTCCGATTGCCGGTGGACCGTCTGGACCACCGCCCCCACGTCCCGGCTGCTGCGCGCGAGGGCGGCCAGCACCTGCACGAGCTGGTGATAACGGGCAAACGGGGTCGGGGCGGGCATGGGCAAGGGCGTCTCCGGGCGCCGCGAGGAGAACCGGTCGGCGCGAACCTGGCCCCAGCCTGACGGCCCGTCCCTCTCTTCACCCTTACGGCCCGGTCGGTCGGCGCGTCCTTTTTCACGCCGTCCCCGCTGGAGCCTGCTGTGTGCCCGCCCGGGCCCCAGGGCTCAACGAGCGGTGAAGGCGTACACCGTCCGCGAGGTGAAGCGTTCCCCGGGTTGCAGCCTGGTGGAGGGAAACGTCGCCTGGTTGGGCGAGTCCGGGAAGTGCTGCGTCTCCAGGCAGACGGCCCAGCGGTGCCCGTACCGCTGGCCGCCCTTGCCCACGATGGAGCCGTCGAGGAAGTTGCCCGAGTAGAACTGCATCCCCGGCTGCGTCGTGAACACCTCGACCCGCCGCCCGGAGAGCGGATCGTGCAGGGTCGCGGCGGCTTTCAACCCCTCTTCCCCCCGCAGCACGAAGTTGTGGTCGTACCCGCCAGCAAAGCGCAGTTGCTCGCCCTGCCCGTCCACCCGCGCCCCGACCGCCGTGGGGTGCCGGAAGTCGAAGGGCGTGCCCTCCACCGGCAGCAGTTCGCCCGTTGGGATCAGCGTCTCGTCAATGGGCGTGATGTGGTCGGCCCGCACGGTGAGTTCGTGCCCCAGCACGTCCCGCCCCGCGTCCCCGCTCAGGTTCCAGTACGAGTGGTTCGTCAGATTGAGGATGGTGGGCGCGTCGGCCGTCGCCTCGTAGTCGATCTGGAGCGTGTTGTCCTCGGTGAGGGTGTACGTCACCCGGACGGACAGGTTGCCGGGATACCCCTCCTCGCCGTCCGGGCTGAGGTAGGTGAGTTCGAGGGCGGGGCCGTCCTCGCCGGTGGAAGGGCGGCCCGTCCAGAGGCGCTGGTTGAACCCCCGCTCGCCGCCGTGGAGCGAGTTGGGGCCGTTGTTGAGCGGAAGCTGGTACGTCTTTCCGTCGAGGGTGAACTGTCCCCCCGCGATCCGGTTGCCGTACCTTCCAATCAAGGCGCCGAAGTAGGGCGAGGTCTCCAGGCTGAAATACGGCTCGGCGCGGTCGTGACCCAGGACGATATCGCCCGGGTTGCCCTCCCGGTCGGGCGTGAGGAGGCGCACCACGACGCCCCCGTAATCCATGATGTCGGCCTGGAGGCCGTTTCGGTTCCGCAACGTGTAGAGGGTGATCGGCTGCCCGTCCGGGGACGTGCCCCAGGGCCGCGACGTGACTGGCTGTCGTGTATCCGTCATGGCTTCTCGTTCGATTCTCGCGCAGGAAGGGAACGACTCCCCCTCACATCTCCAGCTCTGTCCTCGCCCGCTCCCAGTCGCTGACGCGGGTGATCTCGTCCAGGTCTTCCGGGGTCAGCTCCAGCCCCAGCGTGCCGAGGAGTTCCCCGAGCTGGGTCACGTTGTTCGCCCCGACGATGGGGGCCGTCATCATGGGCTGGGCGAGCATCCAGGCCAGCGCCACCTGCGCGGGCCCTACCCCGTGCCGCCCCGCGACCGCCTCCAGCGTCTCCACGATGTCGAAGTTCTTGTCGCTGAAGCGCCGCCGCGCGTTCTCGTCCGCCCGCACGCTCTCGGGGAGGGGCTGGCCGCGCCTGTACTTGCCCGTCAGCATCCCGCCGCCCAGCGGGCTCCACGGGACGATGCCGATCTCGTACGCCTCGCAGACCCGCATGAGTTCGCGCTCGAAGTTGGCCCGCGTGGGCGAGAGCAGGCTGTATTCGGGCTGAATGCTGATGTAGGACTCCAGCCCCTTCTTGTCGCTCGTCCACAGGGCCTGCATCAGCCGCCACGCCGAGTAGTTCGAGCAGCCGATATAGCGGACGTAGCCGCGCCTCACGAGTTCCGTGAAGGCCTCCAGCGTCTCCTCGACCGGCGTCTGGTTGTCGATCCAGTGTGCCTGGTACAGGTCGATGTAGTCCACCTGGAGCCTTCGGAGGCTGTCCTCGCAGGCTCGCATGATCCAGCGCCGGGACAGCCCCTCGCGCTGGTGGACCGTCTGCCGCCCCTCGCCCCCGAACTCGCCCATCGGGCCTCGGACCTTGGTGGCGACCACGATGTCCTGGCGGTTGCCGCGCGCCTTCATCCAGCGCCCGATGATCTCCTCGGAGACGCCGCCGGGATTGCCAGGCGTCCAGGTCGTGTAGATGTCGGCGGTGTCGATGAAGTTGCCCCCCGCCTCGGCATAGGCGTCCATGATGCCCTGTGAGGTGGCCTCGTCGGCGCTCCAGCCGAACTGCATCGACCCCAGGCCGATGGGAAAGAGGTGCAGGCCGCTGCGGCCCAGTCTGCGGTACGTCGTCATGGCTAGAGTCCTCCTGAGGGCCGGTCTCGTGCGGGCCGTGAGCCGGGGCTGCTCGCCCCCACAGCCCCCCTACCCTTCACCCGGCGGCGAAGGCGAAGGTGAACGCCGCCTGCACCGGCCGTTAAGGATCTTCCTCTCTTCATCTGGCTCACCACCCGTCATTTGATCAGGCCCCCTGCGAGGGTCAGGAGGGGTGTTGGAGAGGGTGGCCATCGGATTCGAGCGTGTCGAAAGCGTCACCGCTGTCCCACACCGCCCCCGGGCTCCAGCGTCGCTCAACTCGAATTAATACAAGTACAAGCAGGAAGAAGGTCTTCAGCCCACCTCGTGCCCCCTCCCCTCCCCCATGCACCCGCCCCCGCCCCAGACCCTCGTCTGATGCGCTGCCAGCATTCCCCGAAGAGGGCTGTTCCCCCGGACCGAACAGCACGAACATCCAAAGTAAAGCCAGAACAAAACCGGCCGCCAGTTCGAGCTATCCTGCCGCATCTCATTCACAGGAGGTCATCACTTGAATTCATCCGACCTGAGTGGTCAGCCTGCGACCGCCGGAGTGCGGTCCTAACCAAAACGTTCCTGTCACGTTCTCCTGTTCAGGGAACGCGAGCACAGGGCGGGCCGGGAAGTTCCCGGCCCGCCCTTCTTGGTCTCCCCTCCCCACCCACGACCTCACCGCCGTCGGGGTGCAGCACCTGCCCGCTGGTGAACGACGTGTCCCCGGCGGGCAGGGCCTGCAGCTCACAGCCCCCCGGACACGCGGTTCGGGTGAACTCAGCCCACCACTCCCACCGCGTCGAGGGCGGTCTGAACGGCCTGCGCCTGGATCTGCCGGGCAGGCGAGGGAAACAGGGTCAGGACCGCGCGCTCCAGGGCGCGGCGGCTGGCTGAAAAGCCCAGGTTTCGCCGAGCCCCTGGAGCAGGGGCAGGTAGAACAGCCGGACCAGCTCCTCGGCCCCGAAGAGCCAGCGGCCGTCGGCGGCTCTGGCCGTCATGACGTGATACGCCGCCTTGTTGTGAATGCCGCTGTTCTTGTGCACGCCGCTTGGTGGAATGCTTGCCGTGGAGGCGCACGTCATTCGTGCCGATCAGCGTGAGGATCCATGCGGGATTGTGCACGGTAAGTGGGGCAAGACGGGTCAGCAGGTGCACCGTCGTGTCCGCCGAGACACCCGCGTTGATCAGGCGCAACCGGTCGTTCAGTCGGCGCAGCTCCAGCACCTGGCGCAACACCTCGAACCAGGACTGACGGTCGGCGGTGAGGCTGTCTCCCAGCCCGAGAATGGTTTGCCCCGGTTCGAGGGGCAGGGCGGCGAACTCGGGGTCCGCCGGCAACTCCCGTGCCACGCCGCGCACCCGTGCCGTGAAGTCCTCCAGCGTCTGCCCGTACGCCGCCGCCCCGAGGCCGAAGAGCCTCGCGTGGTCCTCGGGCGTGAGGTCGCGCAGGCCGGGAAAGATGGCCAGGGTCTTTTCGGGATGGCGCAACTGAACCATGAACTCGAGGTCCTGCCCCGCTTGTGGGGGAAACACCGCCTCAACGCTCCGGAAAGGCCAGCAACCGCTCGGCACGGTCGCGCTGCTGATACAGCTCGAAGCACGCCTCGGCAAGCCGGTCCGGGTCACCCTCGGTGCCGGGTTCGATAACCCGGCCGATGCAGACGTGTGCCGCGTAGATGCCCTGGTCGGCGAGTTCGGCGTTCAGGTCGAGAGCGTACTTCCGCAGGGCGGCCAGGGGAACGGCGACCGAACTGATGGCCGGGACGCTGAGCACGGTGGCCGCGCCGGTGGTGAACAGCAGCGTGCCGCGCCCGCGCACGCGCATGTCGGGCAACACCTGGGTGACGCTGTTGATCGCGCCCAGGACCTGGGTCTGGAACGTCTCCTGGACACGCCCCGCCGTGAGCGCCGAAGCCGCCTGGACCCGTGGCGAAGTTGGGCATGGGGCTGGATTCCAGCACCTCCACCGGGCCGAACCGCGCCCTGATCCCGGCAAAGGCCGCCTCGATGTCGTGAGCGGAGAGGTCCTGGTCCTGCACCAGGTCGTCGAGGGCCTCCTGGTGTCGGGCGATCAGGGCGACGCGAAAGCCGCGCCGACCGAACTGCCGGGCGAGACTGAGGCCGAGAACCGGGCCTGCTCCGGCGACGACGAGGGTTGGGTGTCATTCTCCTGGAGGCGGGATCATGGGGAAACGAGGAAGGCGTCTGGCCGGGTGAACGCGCGCGTCCGCGGCGCGGTTCCTGATCTACCGACGATCTCGCGTTCGAACTGTCCGGGGCGTTAGGCGTGCGTGGTGATGGCGGCGGCCCGCAGCTCACCGATCAGCCCGGCCAGGTGGTCACCGTCGCGGGCGACGAGGGCGACGGCGTGGTCGTCCTCGCCGAAACGGCGGGCCAGGGCGAGACCGAGGTTGGGTCCGGCGCCGACGATGACGGCAAGAGGTGGGGTCATGGGGCTCCTCCGGGGCAGGGCGGGTGCCGGGTTTCACGAGACCAGGGCGCCCGGTTCGTGCGGTCAGGTGCGGGCACAGCCGGGCGACACGAACAGCGAGGGTCGGGGAATCACCCGGCTTACCGGCGGGCCGAACGCTGGTCGATCAGGTCGTCCTTGCCCCCCGTCACCGACCGACGAATCCCGTCGGAGGCCAGCATGGCGTGCGGGAAACCGAGGTCGATGCGGCTCACGTCGTCCAGTCGGGCGAGGTGCTCACCCGAGAGGGTGACGTTCAGGGCGCCCAGGTTGTCCTGCAACTGCGCCTGGGTGCGGGCCCCGAGGATCGGGATGATGCCCAGGTCCTGCTGCCGCACCCAGGCGAGGGCCACCTGCGACGGCGTGCATCCCAGTTCCGAGGCGACCTGCACCACCACGTCCACGATGGCACCCGTCCGGGCGTTCTCGGGCTGGATGGGACCGCCACCCTGCGTCTTGCGGCCCTGCGCCCCCGCGTCCCGGTACTTGCCGGTGAGAAGCCCGCCCGCCAGGGGCGACCACGCCAGGAAGCTCAGGCCGAAGTCGCGGCTCATGGGCAGCAGGTCACGCTCCGCGCTGCGCTCCACCAGGCTGTACTCGATCTGGAGGGCCGTGAGCGGCGCGAGGCCGCGCAACTGGGCGATGGTCGCGCCCTGCGCCGCCTGCCACGCGGGAAAATCCGAGAGCCCGACGTAGTGCACCCGGCCTTCGCGCACCAGGTCGTCCAGGCCCCGCATGACCTCCTCCATCGGGGTCACGCCGTCCGCGACATGCAGCCAGTACACGTCCACGTACTCGGTCCCGAGGCGTCCCAGGCTGGCCTCCAGGGCGCGGCGCATGTTCTTGCGGTTGTTGCCGCTTTTCGAGAGGGCGCCCGGGCCGATGGTGTACTTCGTGCCGACGACGAAGTGGTCGCGGTCTGATCGCAGGAAATCGGCCAGGAATTCCTCGCTCTGGCCGCCCTGATACACGTCGGCGGTGTCGATGAAGTTGCCGCCCGCCTCGGCGAACGTATCGAAGACGCGGCGGCTCTCCTCCTTCTCGGCGCCGTGTCCCCAGCCTGTACCGAACGTGCCCGTGCCCAGGGTGAGTTCCGATACCCGCAGCCCCGTGGGGCCGAAGAGTTTGTAACGCATGGATGCTCCTTGAGGAGACGGACGCCGAGAGACGGCGCCGCATGTGGGATGGTGTGTCGCTGGAGGACGGTCAGGAAAGGCACGCGGGCTGCCGTGAACCCGGGTGGAGGCCTCGGGGCCGGTCGGCGACGAACGTCGGGAGGGATCAGTCGGTGGCGGTCGGCGTCGTGTACGGGTCCTGCCCCGAGGTCAGCTCGCCCGCGGTCAGGTGCATCGCCGAAAAGAACTCGGCCGTGGCGCGCTCGCTCGCGGTGTTCACGGTCTCGGGGCCTTGTCCTTGCCTGCCGGGCGCGACGACGAGGCGCACGGGGCGCGTTCCGGCAGGCATCTCGATCAGACGGGCCACCGCCTTCGCCACGTCACCCGGGTCCGCTTCGCCCGCCGACTGCATCGCACTCCCGACCGCGGCGCCGAACTGTTGGAGCCCGGCGGCGTAGGCGGTGACGGCCGGGCTCCCCGGCTGTACCCCTTTGGCGAGCAGATCGGTCGGATACGCCCCGGGTTCGAGCGCGACGGCCTCGATGCCGAACGGGGCGAGTTCGTGGTGCAGGGCTTCGGTGAGGCCTTCGAGGGCGAACTTGCTGGCGGCGTACAGGCCGGTGAACTGCGAGGCGACGCGCCCGAGGACCGAGCTGATTTGGATGAGCAGCCCGCTGCCCTGCACGCGCATGGTCGGGAGCGCGGCGCGGATGACGCGCAGGTTGCCCAGGACGTTCGTGTCGAACAGCAGGTGCGCCTGTGCGGAGCTGAAGGCCTCGATGGGGCCGATGGCGCTGAGGCCCGCGTTGTTGACCACGACGTCGAGGCGCCCGGCCCGCCCCAGGGCCTCCCCCACGGCGTTTTCCACAGAGACGTCACTTTGCACGTCGAGGTCGAGGACGTGCAGGGCGAGCCCTTCGGCGGCGGCGAGGTCGCGCAGCTCCCCGCTGGCCCCCGCGTTGCGGCCGGTGGTGTCGCGGATGCCGGCGAAGACGGTGTGGCCGCGCCGGGCGAGTTCGAGGGCGGTGAGCCGGCCGAAGCCGCTTCCGGCGCCGGTGATCAGGATGGTCTGGAAGGTCATGGGGTCTCCTGGAAGGGATGGAACGTCGAGGCAGATACGGGTACCTACACGTAAAAGGTCCGAAAAAGTTACTGGCGACGGGTGACGCTGACCACCTCCCGGAGTTCTTGCAGCAGATCCGACAGCCGCTCCTCGCCGAGGCTGAGCGCCAGTTGATGCTGGACCGCCTGCCACAGGGGCGCCGCGCGGTCCAGCAAGGCCCGGCCTCTGTCCGTGAGGGTCACGACGCGCGAACGGCGGTCCTGCCCGACACCCACCGTGATCAGGCCGTCGCGCTCGAGAGGTTTGAGGTCACGGGCGAGGGTGGTGCGCTCCAGCACCAGATCGTCGGCGAGCCTGGTCAGGGTGACTGGACCGTGGTAGGCGAGGCTGGAGAGCACGTTGAACTGCGTGATGCGCAGCCCGACCGGACGGAGGGCGTCGTCGTACAGGCGGGTGGTGGCGCGGGCGGCCTTGCGCAGCCGGCTGCAAGCGCATGGCAGGTTGAGCTGCCCCTGCACTCCCGGTGCCTGTTCTGCTTCCCCCGCCATGGTAGGAGTATCTACACGTAACCGGAGAGTGTCAAGCCCTCCCTCCGCCAGCGGAACAACGCTCCGAACGCAGCCGGCAGCCTGCATTGCTCCCGAGGCGCGACCCCGGGCGGGCTGTCCTCACGGCGCTGGTTGGACAAGACCTTCCGGGCAAAAAGCCCAGGTCCAGCCAGGAGGCCGACCTCCGACGTTCCGAGTGTCGTCCTTGAGAACGTCGCCGACCAGTTGCACCTCGACCCCGAGGTGTTGCCCCAGGACCTCGGGCAGGTCAATACGCGTTTCGAGCATCAGCGACTGATCCTCACGCACCTGGATTACCGGCCGTTCGACGACGCGCAGGCGTTCCGGCTCATCCGCTGGCTGTACGCGCGGGTCGCCACCAGCACCGTCCGCCCGAGTGTGCTGTTCGACCTGACGACCGCCCATTTGGTCTCCCGACGGGTTGTGCTGCGGGGTAGCCCAGGACAGGTCCTGTTTGTATTAATTGAAGGCTGGCCGCGGCTGCACGTGGAGCCGGAAGCCAGACCCCCTCCGCGACGAGTGGTGGTGAGGCCACCACGGGAGCAGCAAGCACCGCTCCGGCCCCGTCAGGCACACAGAACACGGGGGGGCCTCCACAGGTGGGACGAGCAATACGTCGGCGGGAGGTGCTCCCGCTGGCAGCCGACCCGCGCTGAGCTTCGGCAGCGACTACTACTTCGTGTCCTTCGTCGGCACCCCGTACCCCGTCCACCACCTCGCCACCAACGCCACCGTCGTCGGGCCGAATATCACCCTCTCCCCGAGCCTCACGGGTACATGTCCCGTGACTCCACCAACGAGTACGGCGCGGCCTGGACCTCGCCGAAGGAGGGCCCGGCGCGAAGCGGGCTGGGAGGGCTCCCAGCCCGCTTCGTGGTTCTCAGGCCGGAATGCTCCTGCACCGAGGGCGAGGCGGGTATGAACAGAACCTTCACAGGTCCCCCGTAGCTTCCTGGCTGTGACGCTCGGTCACTGGCCAGAAGGCCATGCCGTACCGTTCGGCGACCCCACGTCCCATTCCCCGAGGAGCTTCCCGTGAACAAAAGGATTCTTTCCGGCCTGACCGTCGCCGCCCTGTGCGGCACCTACTCGGCGTATGCCGTCTCGCAGGGAGCGGCGACCTCCACTTCGGCGACGAAGATGACGGCAGACGCCCAGACTACCCGGGTGGTGGGCGCCGCCAACGCCTTTCTCGGCACGCTGACCGCAGCGCAGAAGAAGGCGGTGAGCTTCGCTTACACGGACAGCGCGCAGCGGGCCCGCTGGTCGAACTTTCCCACCGGCATCTTTCAGCGCGCGGGGGTGCGGTACGGTGACCTGAGTGCCGCGCAGCGCACGGCCCTGATGAACCTGCTCGGCACGGTGCTCAGCCCCGACGGCCTCACGATGGTGAAGCAGCAGATGAACGCCGACGACGTGCTGAAGAACACGGACGGCGGCGGAGGCGGGCGGCTGATCTTCGGCAGCGACGAGTATTACGTGTCGTTCCTGGGCACGCCTTCGACCACCTCGCCATGGACCTTGCAGTTCGGCGGGCACCACCTGGCGATCAACGCGACCGTGGTCGGACCCAACATCACCCTCGCCCCCAGCCTCACCGGCGGGCAGCCGATCAGGGCGACCCAGAACGGCAAGACGGTCGTCGTAGTGCAGAAGGTGCCGCAGGAGGTCAAGGACGCCTACGCCCTCCTCAGCAGCCTGAACACCACCCAGCGCGCCAGGGCCGTCGTCAGCACGCAGCGAATCGACCTCGTGCTCGGGCCGGGACAGGACGGGAAGACCCTGCAACCCGAGGGCCTGCCGGGCAGCGCGATGACCGCCGCCCAAAAGGCGCAGCTCCTGACCCTGATCAAGGACCGCCTGGGCATCCTGAACGCCGATGACGCGGCCCCCAAGCTCGCGGCGGTGCAAAAGAACCTCGACCAGACCTACTTCGCATGGTACGGCCCGACGACGGCGGAGGGTGCCGCGAATGCGTACTACCGGGTGACCGGCCCCACGGTCCTGATCGAGTTCTCGCCGCAGAGCATGGGCGGCGATCCCTCCAACCACCTGCACAACATGTACCGCGAGCCGGGCAACGACTACGGCGCGGCCCTGACGAAATGAGGCGGTGAGATGAGGCGCTTCACCCTCACGCTGCTGGCCCTGTGGTCCGGCTGGGCCGGGGCGCATCCGGTGGACGAGGTGGTTCAGGCCGCCTACCTGACCCTCGCGCCGGGGGCCGTGCAACTCGAACTGGACCTGACGCCCGGGGTGCAGGTGGTGGGGACCATCATCAAAGCCCTCGACCCGAACGGCGACGGGAAGGTCACTGCTGCGGAGGCGCGGACCTACGCCGGGCGGGTGCTGGGTCAGTCCACCCTGAGCCTGAACGGGGTGGCCGTCCCCTGGACACTGGAGAAGGTGGAGGTGCCGCCGGTCGCACTGCTCAAGGAGGGCGGCGTCCTCAAGATCTACGCGACGGCGAGGCGCGCAGACAGGCCGGGCGCGCAGACCCTGACTTACCAGAACCGCTACCAGCCGGTCAAAAGCCAGTGGGTGGCGAACATCTTCCTGCTGCCGGGCGCGGGCTGGCAGTACGGGGTCACCGGGCAGGGGCACAGCAACGACGGCCGACAACTCACCGTGAAGTACATCGTGGCCCGGTCCTGAACGGGCAAGGAGGTGACCCCTTGACCCGCCCACGATCCTTTCTTCCGCCTTCGTGGCTCCTCGCCCTCGTCCTCGCCTTGCTGCCGGGCCGCAGCCTCGCCCACCCCATGCCGACGACGACGGTGCAACTCGACCTGCACTCGGGGTACGTCGCGGCGGAACTCGCCCTGCCCCTGAACGAGCTGCAACTGGCGACGGGCTGGAAGCTCGTGAACAACCCGCAGGTTCTGGCACAGTACGGGGAGCCGCTGCGCGCGTACCTCGCCCGGCACCTCGCGCTCACCGGAACGAATGGGCGGACGTGGACGGTTGAGATCGGTGAGCCCATCTTGTCCCAGGCGCAGCAGACCGCGAGCGGACCCTACCAGGAGTTCGTGGTGCCCGCGCGACTCACGCCCCCACCCGGGGCGGGTGTGCGGGACTTCACCCTGAAGTACGACGCCGTCGTGCGTGAGGTCAGGACGCACTCCATCCTCGTGTCCGTGCGGCGCGACTGGGAGCGTGGGCTCAACAACGAGGGCGGCAACGAGAATGTGGAAGTGGGCGTCATTCGTGCAGACCCGCGCACCGGATTGGTGCCCCTCCTGCCCGTCAATCAGGACCAGGGCAGCGCGTGGCAGGGCTTCGTCGGCATCTTCAAGCTCGGGGTGCGCCATATCGCCGAAGGCACTGATCACCTGCTGTTCCTGCTGACATTGCTGCTCCCCGCCCCACTGCTGGCCGTGGCGGGCCGCTGGGGCGGTTTCGGCGGCACCCGGCGCTCCTTGCTCAACATCGTCAAGATCACCACCGCCTTCACCGTCGGTCACTCGCTGACGCTGCTGCTGGGCACGCTGCGGATCGTCAACGTGCCGGACCAGCCCATCGAGGCCCTGATCGCCGTCTCCATCCTGGTCTCGGCCGTTCACGCCCTGCGGCCGATCTTCCCGGGGCGTGAACTCCTGATTGCGGGAGGATTTGGGTTGATTCACGGGCTGGCCTTCTCGTACACGCTGGCGGAGCTGAACCTCAGCCCGTGGCAGACGGTGCTGAGCCTGCTGGGCTTCAACCTGGGGATCGAGGCGATGCAGCTCCTGGTGATTGCCGTGACGATGCCGTGGTTGATCCTACTGGCGCAGACGAGGCTGTACCCGCCGGTGCGCGTCCTCGGTGCCTCGCTCGCGGTCCTCGCGTCACTGGGGTGGCTCGGCGACCGGGTGGGGTGGAGCAATCCTCTGGGTGCCCTCGCCGACAGCCTCGGAACCGTCGGTCCCTGGGCACTGCTAGGGCTGGCCGCCCTGGCGGCGCTGGGATTTGCCTTCAAAAAATCCCGGAACACCGAAACACCCTCAACTTGACCGCCTCAACATGGTTAGTGATGAACGGAGAACGCCCAGCAGGGTGTTCTCTTCCTTCTGTAGGGTTACTGGCTCCCCTGACGCTGAAGAGCTCGCCGAGTGTGCGTACTGCGAAGTTCAAACAGTGAAAATTGGGATAGACTGTCAAAACCACGGCACGAGATCAATTCTCTGTGTCGATCAAAGAGCACGGGCGTATGAACCTTCCCAAGGAACTTAGGGAGGCGTTGAGGGTGAAAGAAGGCGAGAGCCTGATCTTCCGGGTTCGGGAGGATGGAAGTGCGGAGGTCATCACACCCCAGACCCTTGCACGGCGAGGGCGTGGGCTGTTCGCTCACCTCAAGCGGGTAGAAAGCAAGACAGATGCTTTCATTGAGGAACGCCGTCAGGAGACGGACAAGTGATCGTACTCGACGCCTCCGCCCTGCTGGCCTACGTCTACGAAGAGCCCGGGGCAGAGACGGTGGAAGCTGCACTGGCGGAAGCGGACATTCATGCTGTGAACTTCGCAGGGGTGCTGTCGCGGCTGGCCGAGCGGGGCAGCTTCCCGGAGGATTCACTGGGGTGCTGGAAGCGGGCGGGGTAATGAAGCTGCTGACGGTGGATGTGGGGACGGTTCAGGACGCGTTGAACGCCGCTCGCCTCCGGCCCCTGACCAAGAGCGCTGAGCTCTCCCTCGGTGACCGCTACTGTCTCGCCCTCGCGCAGCGCCTCGGCGTGCCGGTGCTCACCGCAGACCGGGCCTGGAGCAGTCTGAGCGCCGGCGTGCCCGTCACCGTGATTCGGTGACAGCCCTCGATTAGCCATAGGAAGTCGGGCTGGGCTGCTGATGCACGAGGAGCCGTTTCCCAGGCCCCTGCAGAGGGTAGGACGGCAGGACGCAGGACGACCGCGTGGGTGGTGTTGCCTCACCGGGCCGGGCCAGGCGGCCCCGCTGGCACCAACTTCCGGTGAGCATCACCCAGCACGCGGGGTTGGGGCAAGGTGTCATCGCGGTGCTCCGTTCCGTTGGGGGAAGGACAGCACGGGGTAGCGACACGATCCGCGCAAAATCGTACGGTAAGGCGGGGGCCGCATCCGACACCGCCGCCGCACTCGGCTACGGCCTGAGCCGCCGGCACTCTCCCGGCGCTGGCACATGCTCCGGGCGCCAGGCGTAGTCCCCCGTCAACCCGATGTGCTCCCACGTCAGCGGCGAGAGGTGCGCCAGCACCTCGTCCGGCACCTCCCGCCCCTGCACCCGTAACGCCTCCACTGCCCGTTCCAGGTACACCGTATTCCAAGTGCTGATCAGGGCGACGACGAGATTCAGGCCGCTGGCGCGGTGGCTCTGCGCCTCGAAGGAGCGGTCCCGAATCTCCCCGCTGCGGTGAAAGGCCACCGCCCGCTTCAACGCGTGCAACGCCTCTCCCTTGTTCAACCCCGCCTGCACCCGGCGGCGTAGCCCCGGGTCTTGCAGCCATTCCAACGTGAACGGCGTCCGCTGCACCCGCCCCAACTCCCGCAGGGCCAGTGCGAGCCCGTTCTGGCGCGGGTAGGAGGCGAGTTTGCCGAGCATCAGCGAGGCCGTCACCGTTCCTGCGCGGATCGAGGCGGCCAGCCGCAACAGTTCGTCCCAGTGCTCGCGGATCAGGCCGAGGTGGAGGCGCTGGGCGATCATCGGCTCCAGCCCCAGGTAGGCAGAGGGCTTCTCGGGTGGGTACAGGTGGGTCTCCCCGAGGTCACGGATTCTGGGGGCGAAGCGGAAGCCCAGCAGGAAGCACAGGCCGAAGACCTGCTCGGTGTACCCCGCCGTGTCGGTGGAGTGTTCCCTAAGCTTGAGTTCGGACTGGTGGTACAGCAGCCCGTCGAGCACGTGGATGGCGTCGCGCACGTTGGTGGTGATGACCTTGGTATGGAAGGGGGCGTACTGGTCGCTGACATGGGTGTAGAACAGCACGCCCGGCTCCCGGCCGTACTTCGGTTCAGGTGCCCAAACACCTTGCCCCGTCCCCGTGTCCCCGTTAAGTCCGGCCCGGGGGCTCCTGCCCTCCTGCTCCCTCCAGATGGCGTTGCAGGAGGTGCAGGGCGTCTTGCAGTCGCAACCGCTCACCCGAGCGGGGGGCGGCGGTGCTGGCCCGCACCACCAGTGCAGGCCGGGTCAGCGTCATCCTCGGTGGGTCCTGTCCGCCCAGCAGGGCCTTGAGATGGTGAAAAGCCCGCTGGCCCAGCGTGGGAAAGTCCTGCCGGACCGTGGTGAGGGGGGGGATCAGCAGCGCACTCTCGGCCGTGTCGTCGTAGCCGATCACCGAGACGTCGCCGGGCACGCTCAGGCCCCGCTCCCAGAGGGCCCGGAGCACGCCCACCGCCATCTGATCGTTTCCGACCAGCAGCCCCGTGAAGCTCACCCCGGAGGCCAGCAGCGCCAGGGCTGCCCGGTAGCCGCTCGCCGGGCTCCAGTCGCCCTCCTGCTCGGCCACGAGGGTGAGGCCGCGTCCCCCCAGCACCTCCCGCCAGCCCTGCAAGCGGGAGTGTTCGGCCACCGCGTCCTGGGGAGCGTGTATGCAGGCGATGCGGGTATGCCCCAGGTCCACCAGATGCCGGGCGGCCAGCG
Source organism: Deinococcus aetherius (assembly GCF_025997855.1). Taxonomy (NCBI): domain Bacteria; kingdom Thermotogati; phylum Deinococcota; class Deinococci; order Deinococcales; family Deinococcaceae; genus Deinococcus; species Deinococcus aetherius. Next base: position 12,011 of record NZ_AP026561.1, on the reverse strand, counting down.
CGGCGCCATGGTACTGGTCGAGCAGCGCCGCACTCACGGGAGCGTCAGCGGGCACGTCCATAAAGACGCAGGGCAGATCTGGAAAACGCCGGGCGATCTCGGCGGCGTCCGCGCCGCTCAGCGAGGCGTTGATCAGGACCCCATCGACCTGGCGCTCCTTGAGGGTCCGCACCGTCTGCGTGACTTTTCCCAAACCGTAGCCGGGCACGATGGAGACGACCAGGCTGAAGCCCGCTTCCCGCGCGGCCCGTTCGATGCCCGAGGTGAGTTGCGACGGGGCGTGCAGCGAGATGTCGTTGGTGGCGAAGCCGATGGAGTGACTGCGCTGCCGCGCCAGCCCCTGGGCCAGCCGGTTGGGAACGTAGTTCAGGTGGCCCACCGCCTCCATCACCCGGGCGCGGGTACGGGCCGCCACGGGACCCTGGTTGTTGACGACGCGCGAGACCGTCTGCTGAGAGACCTCCGCCATCTCGGCCACATCTGCCAGCGTGGCTGCCTTTCCCCCTGTCTTCACGCATGCCTCTATGTGTTAAGGCTAACACACGAGCTGATGTCGTGGAGGTCAAGCGAGGTTTGGTCCCACCGCCCAATGCTGTCCGGTTCATGAAGGGGGCGTACCCCACAGGGTGTCGTGAGTCATTAGGGCAAATTTGGCCTCCTGGTCATGCTTTCTAAGCAGCTTCACCAAACCGCATGGAACATTCCTTGAACTGGGGAGGACCCGTGCCTGTCGAAGGTAAGTCAGCGCACGAGTGTTAGCCTTAACATCCCCTACCTTCTGGTCATCAGTTTGTCCGCAAAGCAGGCCTCCCAGCCTTGCTCCATCACCGTGCCCGTGCCGTGGTCCGGCGTCACTGCCCATCCCCGGTGTGGCGGTCCGCAGAGGTGTCTATGCCCCGAACGTTCCCCCTCTACCTCTCCCACCTCGAACTCGGGGTCTGCGATTACCCGGAGCATGTGCCGCAAGACCGCTGGGCCGGGTACGCCCGGGCACAACGGGCGCTGGGCCTGCGGTTCGTGCGTCTCGCGGAGTTCGCCTGGAGCCGCCTGGAACCCCGGCCCGGAGAGTACGACTGGGCCTGGCTGGATGAGGCCCTAGAGACCTACGCGGCGGCGGGCCTCCAGGTCGTCCTGTGTACCCCCACGGCGGCCCCCCCGGCCTGGCTGATCGCCCAGCATCCCGAAGTGCTGCCCCAGGGACGCGCGGGCGAGCTCAAGACCTTCGGCTCACGGCGACACTACGATCCTTCCAGCCCGGTCTTCCGTGACCATTCCCGCCGGATCACCCGGGCGATGGCGGAACGCTACGGCGAGCACCCGGCGGTCGTGGGCTGGCAGACCGACAACGAGTTCGGCTGGGGGGACACCGCGCAGAGTTACACCCCGGCGGCCCTGACCGCCTTCTGGCGCTGGCTGGGGGAACGCTACGGCACGGTGGAGGCGCTGAACGAGGCGTGGGGCAACGTCTTCTGGAGCATGGAGTACGGCGACTTCGAGCAGATTCCCCTGCCAGGACAGGCGGTGGCCGAAGTCAACCCGGCCCACGCCCTGGACTTCCTGCGCTTTTCGAGTGACCAGATCGCCACGTTCCAGGAAGAACAGGTCGTCATCCTCCGGGAGTGCTCGCCGGGGCGGTTCGTGACCCACAACTACATGGGCTTTTTCAGCGGCTTCGACCACTACCGGGTGAGCCGGTGCCTGGACTTCGCCAGTTGGGACAGCTACCCGACCGGGACCCTGGAGGCCGTGGGGGAGTGGGGGCTGGCCGAGCCGGAGCTGATGCTGGACTTTGCCCGGACCGGCCACCCGGACGTGACTGCCTTCAACCACGACCTGTACCGGGGCATGGTGAAGGGGAGCACAGGGAAGGACGATCCCCCCGGCTTCTGGGTGATGGAGCAACAATGCGGACAGGTGAACTGGGCACCGTCCAATCCGCTGCCCGCCCGGGGCGCGGTGGAACTCTGGACCGCCCAGGCCTGGGCCCACGGCGCGGATGTGGTGAGCTATTTCCGCTGGCGCGCGGCGACCATAGCCCAGGAAGTCCTGCACTCCGGCCTCCTGCGCCACAACGAGCGGCCTGACCGAGGGTACGCAGAGGTCGCGGCGCTGGACACGGCGCAGTTCCCCACCGGAGACGTGCCCGCCAAGGTTGCCCTGCTCCACGACTACGAGAGCTTGTGGCTGTACAACATGCAGCCCCACGCCGAGGGGATGAACTACTGGGCGCAGACCTTCGCCTACTACCGCGCCCTGCGCTCCCTGGGCATGGACGTGGACGTGGTGCACCCGGAGAGTGACCTGAGCGGCTACGCGCTGATCGTGGCCCCGGCCCTGACGATGATGACGCCCCAGCGGGCCCGGCATCTGGAGACGGCCGCCGGGCGCAGCACACTGGTCTTTGGGCCCCGCACCGCCTTCCGCACTTCGTCCGGTCGCACGCCCGAGGAGGGCCAGTTCGGTGAGTTGAGCACGCTGGTGGGCGCCTCACTCTCGAACTACGACAGCCTGCGCCCCGGAATGGGTCAGGAAGTGGAGGGGACGGAACAGCCGCCGCATCTGGCCCAACACTGGGCGGAGAGCTACGAACCTGGGGGAGCACAGACGCTCTGCCGCTACCGGGGCGGCCCACTGGATGGGGAAGCGGCGGTCATCCGCCACGGGAACGTCACGGTGATCGGGGCGCACAGCGAGACCCTGATCACCGAGGTGCTGGAGGAGCGGCTCAGGGCCGTGAAGCTGCGCCCCACGCGGCTCCCCGAAGGGGTGCGCCTCTCCCGGCGCGGCGGGGTCACGCTGCTTCAGAACTGGAACGGCCACGCCGTGACCTGGCAGGGGCTGGAGCTGGCCCCCGTCAGCACCCGCCCACTTCAGCTCTCGGAGGTGCCCGCATGAAGAGTGTGCTGAACTCCCGCCCCCATCTGTCGGTGCTGGGCCTGCTCACCCTGGCCCTCGGTGCCTGCTCCTCCGAGCGGTCCAGCCCGGCGGCGCTGAGAGCGCAGGCCACCGCTCCCAGCGAGTGGATCAGGGGGATCGACGTCTCCGAGGCCCGGGGAGCGGAGGCGGCAGGAGTGCAGTTCAGGGACCGGGACGGCACCGTCAAGCCCGCCCTCCAGCTTGTCACCGACCACGGGTACAACTGGGTGCGCGTGCGGCTGATGGTGGACCCGGACGGTCGGTACGGCCTGTTGCAGGACCTGCCCTATGTCAAGGCGGTCATGCAGGACGCCAAGGGACGCGGGCTGAAGGTGCTGCTCGACTTACACTACTCCCACTGGTGGACTGACCCCGGCAACCAGTGGACACCCTCCCGCTGGGCCGGGCAGGACGTGAACACCCTCGCCAGTTCCGTCTACAGCTACACGAAGGACGTGATCACCGGGCTCCGCGCTCAGGGCACCGCGCCAGACATGGTTCAGATCGGCAACGAGATCAATGGCGGGATGCTGTGGGAGAACGGGCGCATCGCCAACATGGCGAACTTCGTCAAGCTCACCAACGCCGGGGCGAACGCGGTGCGGGACGCCAGCGGCGGCAAGGCCACCATGCCGCCCATCATGGTCCACCTCGCCAAGACGGGGGACGCCGCCCAGACCGTAGCCTGGTACCAGGCGTTCATCAACGCGGGCGGCTGGGTGGACACCATCGGGTTGTCGTACTACCCCATGTGGCACGGCGACTTCTCAGGCCTCGGCAGCACCATCTCGGCCCTGCGCTCGAACTTTCCCTGGGCGAAGGTGTACCTGGCCGAAACGGCCTTCTACTGGGATCAGAACCAGGGCGGGTACACCAACCTGCCCTACCCGCAGACCCCGCAGGGGCAGTACGACTATCTTAAAGCTCTCACCCCGGTCGTCCGGAACGCCGGAGGCAGCGGCATCTTCTACTGGGGAGCCTTCTGGTCCCAGAGCAGCAGATGGCTGATGGCCCCCGACTGGACCGATGACGACGCCTCACGCCGCTCCCTGTTCGACGACGCTGCCCGCGCGACGGTCGGCATCGACGGCCTGAACTGACTTAACCACCCACTTCGCCAGAACCCGGAGCAGTCCGGGACTGAGCCCCAAGGAGAGTGCCATGAAAAAGATGCTCGTTCTGATGTCCCTGGCCCTGGCGGGCAGCGCCAGCGCCGCCAACCTCACCGTCTGGAGCCACTTTACCGACGCCGCCGAGGTGTCTTGGCTCAAGGCCCAGGCCGACGCCTACAGCAAGGCCAGTGGGAACAAGGTCACCATCGTGAGCCTGCCGCTCGACCAGATCCCCGACAAGCTGATCCAGGCCGCCCCCAAGGGGCAGGGGCCCGATATGGTCGTGACCCTCCCGCAGGACCGCTTCGGCCAACTGGCGGCGGCGGGCGTGATCGAGCCGATGGACAGGTACGTCGTGAGCAAGACGGACCTCGACCGAACCGCCGTGCAGGCCATGACTTACCGGGGCAAGCTCTTCGGTCTGCCGATGTTCGCCGAGTCCGTAGCCCTGATCTACAACAAGAAGCTGGTCCCCAAGGCCCCGACCACCTGGAACGAGTTCATCAGCGCGGCCCAGAAGAACACCGGAAACGGCAAGTTCGGCTTCCTGGTCGATCTGGGCAACGCCTACGCCAACTACGGCTTTTTCAGCGCCTACGGCAGCTACATCTTCAAGAACAACGGCGGCACCCTGAACGTGGGGGACGTGGGGATCGGCAACGCTGGCGCCCAGAAGGCCCTGTCCTTGATGAACGACCTGCGCTACAAGTACAAGCTGGTGCCGGAGGGCGTGTCCGCCGACGCCGCCAAGAGCGCCTTTGTAGACGGGCGGCTGGCGATGGTCGTGACCGGGCCCTGGGACATGGGCGACATCAAGAAGGCCGGGATCGACTACGGCATCACCACCATCCCGACGCCTCCCGGGGCCACCGGGAAATGGGGGCCGTTCGTCGGAGTGCAGGGCGTCGTCATCAATGCCTATAGCAAGAACAAGGGTGCAGCGGCGCAGTTCGCCAAGGCGCTGGTCACCAGCCCGGCGCAGTTCGCCTTTAACCAGGCGGGCGGGCGCATTCCCGTGAGCCTCGCGGCGCGGACCCGGCTCAAGGCGGACCCGGTGGTGGCGGGCTTCGGCAAGGCGATCTCGGCGGGAACCCCCATGCCGAACGTGCCGGAGATGGGAGCGGTCTGGGGGCCGTGGGGCAGTGCCGTGGCGCAGAGCGTGCAGAAGCCGAGCCCCAACTACGCCACGATCCTGGCGAACGCCCTGAAGGAGATCAAGGGCAGCATCAAGTAAGGCGCCCGCCCTGGAACAGCGGACGGGAGAGCCCCCTCCCGTCCGCTTTGCGGCAAGTGCCCTTCCCTTATCCAAAAGCTGACTGTGTTGACCGGAGCAGAGGAAGTTGCTCTCAGGGCAGCCATCGGCCAGCTTTGTTGGATTTCTGCTGCCATCCAGTTCGGCGTCACCTCGTAAGGACAACCATGACCGTAACCCTACCCGCTGCTCCCCGGCAGTCCGCCACGCCCCCCGAGGGCACGCGCGGGGTGCTGCTGGCCGTCCTCGTGCTCGCGCTGCTGCTCGGAGGCGCCGCGCTGTTCGGCTGGCTCCTCTCCAGCCTGACGGCACGGTTCCTGCCTGGTGCCCCGCCCTACATCATCCTGGTCTATGGCCTGGCGGCCCTGGTGGTGGCGATGCCCTTCGTCGCCCGCCGGTTTTTCTGGATCACCACCTGGTACTACCTCTTCCCGGCGCTGGTGTTCCTGGCGGCCTTCACGGTGCTGCCAGTGGTCCTGACCGTAAATTACGCCTTCACCAACTACAGCGGTCAGAACAGCGGCAACCCCGACTCGGCGGTGCGTACGGAGGTGCGGCTGAGCCCGGAGCGCCGCACCGTGACTCTGGCGGAGACACCTGAGGCTACCTCTGTTCAGGAGTATCTGCGCTGCAAGGCGGTGAACTGCGCGGACGCCTCGCTGGCGCTGCTTGACGAGGAGGCCGCCCTCCCGTTGCGCGTGAAGATCATGGCGGTACAGGGCAAGACCCTGACGCTCGTCGCCCCGGTGCCCGACACCTTCCAGCCGGTGTCGGCGACGCGCATCAACAGTTACGGCTACGTGGGGCTGGCGAACTTCCAGGAGATCTTCGCCAAGGCGAGCACGGCGCTGATTCCGGTCTTCGTCTGGACGGTGGTGTTCGCCTTCTCCACGGTGGTGCTCAACGCCGTCGCCGGGCTGATCCTGGGCATCCTGCTGTACAACAAGCGGCTCAAGGGCCGCAACATCTACCGCACGCTGCTCTTCTTGCCGTGGGCGATCCCGACGGTGATCAGCGTGCAGATGTGGGTAGCCCTGTTCAACCAGCAGTTCGGCATCGTGAACAAGACGCTCGGGCTGCTGGGGTTGACCGCCGTGCCGTGGCTGGGCGATCCCCTGTGGGCCAAGATCAGCATCCTGTTCGTCAACCTGTGGCTGGGCTTTCCGTACATGATGACGGCCACCATCAGCGCCCTCTCGACGATCAACGAGGACCTCTACGAGGCCGCGAGCATCGACGGGGCCAGCCGCTGGCAGCAGATCACGAACATCACGCTGCCGCTGCTCAGAACCTCCTTCACGCCGATTCTGCTGTCGGCCTTCGCCTTCAACTTCAACAACTTCGGGATCATCTACCTGCTGACCCAGGGCGGCCCCCCGCAGGAGGGGCGCGAGAGCACGGCGCAGAGCACCGACATCCTGCTGTCGTGGGGGTACAACACGGCCTTCGCCTCCTCGGGCGGGCAGAACTATTCGCTGGCAAGCGCGATTGCGCTGATCATCTTCTTCTTGACGCTCGCGATCTCGCTGGTGAACTTCCGGGCGGCGGGCGTGTTTCGGGAGGCCCGCAAGTGACCGGGGTCCCGCGTCCATTCCCGCAGGAGGTCCCCGTATGACCGCCACGCCGACGCCCACTCCCGGCAGCGGGCCGGGCCGCTCTTCCTCTCCCCTGCCGCCGGGCGGATATGTTCATCACGAGCCAGGCCCCCTGCGGCGGGCGCTGCCCTGGACCGTGCTGGCCGCGCTGGTGCTCGGCCTCGGCGTGTTGGGGTATTTCCTGGCGCGCAATATGGAGGGGCGGCCCCGCAGCTTCACGATCTATTTCATCGAGGGCGGCTGGATTCGCTTCCTGCTGTTCCTGCTCGCGGCGAGCGGGGTGCTGGCCCTCACCAGCCTGATCGGGCAACGCATCGGGCAGGCTCGGACGGGGCGCAAGGTCAGCTACGCGGCCGTGCTGGGTGACCAGCTCACGCACCTCTTTCTGATTCTGGTCGTGCTGGTGGCGATCTACCCCCTCTTCTACGTGCTGCTGGCAGCCTTTGACCCCCGCAACAGCCTCTTCGCGTTCCCGGACTTCAGCAACCCGAACATCCTGTACCGTTCGGGGCTGCTGCCCAACCTGAACGTCCTGAGCCTGGAGAACTTTCGGCGGCTCTTCGACGGGGTGACCATCCCGGGCTGGCAGATCGTTCTGGCAGTGATCGGCGGGGCGGCCCTGGCCGCCCTGCTGCTGCTCACGCTGAGGGGCCGCCTGGGCGGCGAGTCGGCGAGGTTGACGAGCGCCCGCACCTGGGTGATGCGCATATTGATCGCTGCGCTGGCCGTGCTGGTGGTCTTCATGACACCCGCGCAGTTCACCGGGCCGGGCAACGAGAGCAAGTTCCTGCTGTCGGTGCGCAACACCCTGCTGGTGTCGGGCATCACCGGCGCCCTGGCGATCCTGCTCTCCACCTCCGCCGGGTACGCGATGGCCCGTCTGCGTTTTCCGGGCCGCTTCCAGACCCTGCTGTTTTTCATCTTCATCCAGATGTTCCCGGTCTTTCTCGCGCTCGTCGCCGTGTATACCCTGATGGTGCTCCTCGGGCTGAACAACACCTTCACCGGGCTGATCCTGGCGTACTCGGGCGGGGCCATCGCCTTCAACACCTGGATCTTCAAGGGCTACGTCGAGAGTCTCCCCGAGTCGCTGGAGGAAGCCGCGATGGTGGACGGGGCGACCCGCTGGCAGACCTTCCTGCGGGTGGTGCTGCCGCTGTCGGGGGGCATCCTGGTGTTCATCTTCCTGAACCAGTTCATCGGTACGTACGCCGAGTTCATCCTGGCGAACGTGCTGCTGACCGGGGTGGAGAAGTGGACGGTGGGCGTGATGCTCCTGAGCTTCACGAGCGGCCAGTTCTCGACCAAGTGGGGCATCTTCGCCGCCGCCGCCACCCTCGGGGCGCTGCCCATCGTGGCGCTGTTCTACGGCTTCCAGCGCTACTTCGTGGGCGGCACGATGGCGGGCGGCGTCAAGGAGTAAGGGGCCCATGATTCGCCTCGTTCAACCGCATCTGCGCTCCTGCGGTGACTCAAGGGCCCGGGCGTTTATACCAGGAACGTTCCCATCTGTTGGCTCGCCCGCTGAGGCCAGGGCGAAGGGCTAAGCGTACGATTCTGCGTGGATCGTGTCGCTACCCCAGCACGGCCATCCACCCCGACCGCGCTCCGTGTCCCAGGTTCTCGCTCTGCTCGGTCCCCATGGACGGCCGCGCACGCCGGTGGGTGACACCGCTCCCCCGCTCCGCAGCTCTTCAACATCGCGCTGGCCCAACGTGAACCGGTGACCTGGCCAGACGACATCCCCAACGGCCACGAGGGGAATCGGTAGCCGTACCCCGACTCCCTGCCGGGGGAACCTTCCAGCTCCAGGGCACGTTGGCGCTCGATCAGGGCCAGGGGGTGAGGCCGGCCAGTCGGTTGGTCAGGCGCTCCAGTAACTCCTCGGGCCAGGGAAACAGAGAGGCGGCGGTGCGCAGTTGGGCCAGGCCGTGGAGCGCCACCCACAGCGCCGCCGCGTCGGCCGTGGGATCGGTGCTGGTCGAGCGCCCGGCCCGAACACAGGCCCTGAGCGTCTCGACCAGCAGCGCGAACACGTCGAGCCCGAGGTCGGCGGCCTGAGGCTGCACGCTGGGCGCCTGCCGGGCGTTCCACAGGCCCCCGAACAGGATGCGGTAGCGTTGCGGGCGCTCCAGGGAGAAGTTCAGGTACGCCTGGCAGAACGCCCGCAGCCGGGTCACCGGTTCCGGCCCCGCCCGGTCCAGCGCCGCCCCCAGTTCGGCGCCCAACTCGGCAAAGGTCTGCTGCACCACGGCGAGCAGGATCGCGTCGCGGTCGGCGAAGTGGTTGTAGATCGACGGGGCCGAAATGCCGACGATCCGGGCGATATCGCGCAGGGTCACGGCCCCCTCACCTCCCCCGTCCAGCAGTTCGGCGGCGGTGCGCAGGATGTCCTCGCGCAGGCGTCCACCCTCACCGCGACGGTTGCGGGGTCGTGTCTTGGGCTGGCTCACCCCTCCACTGTACAGATTTGTACTAAGCATGTATACTAACAGCGCAAGTTAAGCGGTCAGGCACATTGAGCGCAGAAGTCGGCGACGTAAGGAATTCAGAGCTTCGACCGGGAGGGGGCCGTGTGAACACGCTTCAACCCTTACCGAGAAAGGGTCTGGGTGGAAAGTGGTCTGCCCCCCAAAAACTGGGCGAAACTGACTGAAGATCATCGGCTCGCTCCGTGGGGTTCCGGCAACTTAACCTCAGCGGGGCCGGAGTAGCTCAGCAGGCGGCTTGAAAATTAAGCCGCCTGCTGCATCGCCTCTCGGCAGAGGAGAAGTGCTGCGGTTTGGTTGCTTCGTCGGACGAGGGCGGGGACGGTGGTTCGAGTGTCGGTGAAGATTCGAGAGTCGAGCGTGGAGGTTGAGGAATTCCTGAGTCCGCCTTCGCCGTTGAAAGCCGAACTGACTGCGTTCCTGCTGCCGTGCCCTGCGATGCGATTGCTCGACCAGATTGTTGCAGCGGGCCGTGGACACGACCCCGACGTGCTCCACAGCGTGGAGCACGGGGAGTTCCCGCAGGGCCGCCCTGTAACTCCACAGCTTGTCGGTGTAAATGACCTCTGGGACGTCGTACTCGCTCAGCAGGCGGACGAAAAAGGACCCCGCCGCCCCGGTATCTCGGTGTTCCTGGAGGAGGATGTCCAGCACGTCCCCACGTTCGTCGACCGCCCGCCACAACCAGTGATGGACTCCGCCGACCTTGCCGCACATCTCGTCCAGATGCCACCGGGAACCCCGGCGGGGTTCTCGGTGGCACAGTTCCTCGGTGAGGAGGGGAGCGAATTTGACGTTCCCCTGCCGCAGGGTCTCGTGACTGATCACGACGCCGCGCCCTTGCAGCAACTCTTGGACATCACGCTGGCTGAGGGGGAAGCGGTAAGAGAGCCGGAGGGCGTAGCCGATGACGCTGAGGGGAAAACGGTGGCGGTAGGGCTTCCGGTCAGTCACAGCTCACCACCCTACCGGCGTTAAGTTGCCAGAACCCCAGAACCGTTACCACAATGGTCACCCACCAGGGTGGCGGAGCGGTCACTTCTCCCTTCACTGCGGACACCCTCTGTCTCCAGGGAGCGACGCCTGAAGTGGTTTCGCGGACAACGTCCGCTGTTCGCGTGCCCGATACTGGGGCGACCGTTTCCCCATGATCGACCGAGCCAACGCCAACACCACCGCCATCGAGGACGTTCCCCTCCCCCGGCACGATTACCGCACCTACCTGGATGGGCCGCTGGACGAGCGCCTCGCCCGCCTGGTGACCAGGTTGAGTCAGGAACACCGTCCGGGGCGCGGGGTGCCGCAGCTCCTCGTTGCTCCGGACGATCAGGTGCTGCGGGCAGTGTGCAGCGTCCTTCGCGTTGCCTACGATGACGCTAGGGTAACCACAACCTTCTACGTCTGGCCCGCGCATGCCATCGTCGTGACTCCTGGCCTCACCGCCATGTTGAATCACCCGGACGTGCGTTCGAGGCTGTGTGGCCTCCGGTTCCTGCTTCACGAATGGTGGCATGCCCTTCGTACAGACAGGCAGCGGGTCTACGGTCTGGAGGAGGGTGGGGCGGAACTGTTCGCGGACCGCATGCTCGAAACCCTGACCGGGGTGGACGGAAGCCTGCGCCGCATTCAGGTCTACCGGGGCCTGGTGACCGGAGTTCTGAGGCTCGGAGAACGCCGCAGGGGCACGGGCGCGGCCCTGGCGTGGGCCTGGGAGTCGAGGACCACCCCCGACGTGAAGGCCTGGCTGACTGGTGAGTTGACTGCGCTTGGTGTCAACCACCCTGATATCGCACCCATCATCGGGTACAGTGAGACTACGGGTGGCAGTTGGGCACAGCTTGTGGAACAGGCCCTGCCCGGCAGGTAAGGAGGGGAAATGGAACTGCTCAAGAGTGCGGTGTGGCAGACGGCGAAGAAGACGCTGAGGTCCATACCCGATTTCTCCTACAACGCCGAACGCATGGCCCGGCGCCTGGCCGACCAGATCGAGTGCGAGTCTCCCGCTGACGAGGTCGACCAGGACCTGCGGCAGCTGCTGAAGGACATTCCGGGCGTCATCGTCATCTGAGCCACCCCGCGGGGTGGCTTTTTCGTAGTGGTTCTGGCAAGTTAAGGCGAGTAGGGTGGTGAGCTGTGTCTGACCGGAAGCCGTACCGCCACCGATTCCCCTTGAGCATCGTCGGCTACGCCCTGTGGCTGTACCACCGCTTCCCGCTCAGCCAGCGTGACGTCCAAGAGTTGCTGCAAGGGTGCGGGATTACCGTCAGCCACGAGACCATCTGTCAGTGGAACATCAAGTTCGCTCCCCTGCTCACCGAGCAACTGCGTCACCGGGAACCCCGACGGGGTTCCCGGTGGCATCTCGACGAGGTCTGCGTACCGGTGGGAGGGGTTAAACATGGGCTGTGGCGGGCTGTGGACGAGCACGGCACGGTGCTTGACCTCCTGCTCCAGCATCACCGGGAGTCGGAGGCGGCGCGGACCTTCTTCACCCGACTGCTGGGTGAGTACGAGGTTCCGGAGGTCATTCATACCGACAAGCTCTGGAGTTATGGGGCGGCGATCCGGGAACTTCCCGTGCTCCACCCTGTGGAGCACATTCAGGTCGCTAGGGCGGCCCACTGCAACAACCTGATCGAATAATCCC